>JBKQHJ010000238.1:0-34905 GCA_052148835.1 Bryobacteraceae bacterium | reverse complement strand
CCCAATCCACCAGGTTGCCTTGCCAGGTGATGGCTGTCCGCGTTTCGCCGCCTTCCTCAAACTCCCAGATGAGACGGGTCGCGAAATGAGAGACCAGCGGATGATCGAGATACCAAGGTTTCCACCGCTCGAAGGAACAAGTCCCTTCCGACATCAAATGGCGCTCCAGCCGGGACCGCTGCGCCGCGATTTGGCCGCTCAGCTCTTTCACACTGCGGTTCAGATCCTGGAGGAGTTCCGCGTGTTCTTCTTTGACGTTGGCAGGAGCGCTCTTCAAGGCTTTACCCTGGCGGCTCCAAATAAGCGACGCCCCTTCGCGGCCAATCTTGAGGCTGGACTCGCAATCCCCGACCCGCTCCATCCGGATGCCGGCCGCGTCCAGGCCGAACGTCGGCACGGCCATCGCTTCCAGATCGTCGCGGGATACCTGATTGCGTTCGGCCGCCTCGTTCATCGCCTTTTCGATCAGCCTGCGGGCCACGTCGTACTTGACCCTCCCCGCCAGGCGGCTCAACTGCGCCACACCATCGAGTCCGGGCATCGCGGCCAATGCGTTCACACACGCATTACCCACCCGATGCGAAACCGCGCCGATCATGGGGATCTTCCGGAAACACCCGAATGCGAAGTTCGCGATATCCGGCGCGATGGAAGCATCGCCGAGTGCGCCCAGCACCCATACGAACCCCTTTTGGTAGCTCGCCTCCTCTTCCGGCGCCTGGATCATCGTTTCACCGGGGGTCGGACCCATCGCCAGCCAACGCCGGGCTGCGTCCAGAACCTCAGCCTGCCCGATTCGCGCCGTCACGTTCACTGCTTCGGTCTGCCACTTCTTCGACGCAGTGCTCTGCGCGAGCGATCGCGCGTGAAGCAGAAGAGCGCGCCATTCAAACTCCTTTCCGGAGGCGGAGACTTCCCGGAAAACGGTTTGACTCCATACGCCGGCGGGTGCGAGAGGTTTTTCCTGGGGGCCGCCGATGAGAACGTCGATTCGCTCGTGGATCTCTTTCATCTCGGCCAAGCCGTGATAACGCGTGACGCTGCCGCGCAACTGGTGCAGCGCTGTGAAAAGCGCGGGCGTCCTGGGAGCGCCGTCGATCGCCGCGAGAACCGCTTTAAACGGAAACGGCAACTGCGGTTGCGACACCAACTCCACCAACCTCACCGTCTCGACGGCGCTAAGCGTCACGCCGCTCCGCAGCAGGGAGGCAACCACGCTCTTCAACATGAGCTTGAAGTGAAACGATCTGCTTTTCACAATCTCGTTGAGCGCCTCGAAGACGAAAGCCAGCCGGACCTCCGGCGGCTCGCTTTTCAGTCTGTTCAGGGGTGCTTCGACGAACCTGAGTACATCACGCTCCCGGTGGATAAACGGATTGGACCCCACGGCGGCGACAATCTCGCGCATCCAATCACTGGCTTCGGGAGCGAGTTCCGGCGCCGGAAACTGGGCCCGCATTGCCCGCTGTAGCGCCTCATGGTCAACCAGCATTTCATCCTCCGACGAGAGGGACCAGCTTGATGAATTCGATCTCGGAATCCTCGTGGAGATCGAACCGCGAGTCCAGTTCCGTCACTTGCTTTCCATCGACGAGCACTAGAAAACCGTTCTTCTCGAAACTGGAGTAGGCGCGGCGGCACTGCACTTCCCAGTCCAGAGGCCGCTTGGTCTTCATCCGGAATCCGTTCAGAATCTGCTCTGATTCTTCCGGCTGCACCAAGCCCTGGAAAGTCTCCGGAAGCGCTTGGTTGTAGCGTTCCACCTCCTGCTGGAGGCGGCCACGGATCAAATCCCGTAGTGTTGCCGGGCCCGCGTCCAGCGAAATTCCGCCGGCAGCGGTCCGCTCGCCATGCAGGGGTGCGTCGAATATTCGGATCGTCATGAGCCATCCGACCGATGCGTATGTAACCTCAACAAAAGAATCGGCCGCAACTCGACCGCGCATTATGGGTACTCCAGAGTTCGTCGAATCCGAACGGGAGTCTGTCACCGGGCAAACTGGCCGACGCGGGGCATTCTTGGTCAAAAGCCGACGCCTCACAAGCCAGGCTGCAAGGGCGTTAGGAATGGCTTCAAAACAGGCCTCCGAACCAACCAAATCAATAAGTTGCACGGATTTGTGAGCGCACAAAAACTCTCATTAGCTCCCAATAACAGCAGCCGGGTTTTCCGGATATTGCATCCTTGTGGGGATGCGACATCGATTTCTTCGATTTGTGCCGTCCCGGAGTGACTCCGCCATTTCCTTATCAGGTGAGGGTTCAGAATATGGCACAGCGAGCGATTCGATTCTTCAACCGACAGAGGATCGAAACTGGGCCTAGCGTTTCGTTGACCATGCTAGGTCGAGTGACCGTTCATGGTCATTGCTCTAAGGACTCTAATTGCGTTCATCCGGCCATCGCTCTGCGCAAATCCAGCGTCCTGAATCCCTCATGAAATAGGTTTGCCGGGTGAGAGGTGGCGCTGGGCGTGCATTCGTACCGGGCGAACTGAACGCCAAAGGAGATACGAAAATGTCGGAACAGAACGCAGTGGTGGCTGTTTATGCCAGTCACGTTGAAGCAGAAGCAGCGGTGAAGGAGCTTCAGCGCGCCGGAGTAGATATGCGCACCTTGTCCATCGTCGGCAAGGATTCTCACACCGATGAACACGTGGTGGGTTACTACAACACCGGCGACCGGATGAAGTACTGGGGCAAAGTGGGCGCTTTTTGGGGAGGCTTCTGGGGATTGCTGTTCGGATCGGCATTCTTTGCCATTCCCGGCCTCGGTCCCATTCTTGTGGCAGGGCCTCTGGTGGCCTGGATCGTGGGAGCGCTCGAGGGAGCCGCAGTGGTTGGAGGGGTTAGCGCCATCGGTGCGGGGCTCATCGGCATTGGAATTCCCAAGGATAGTGTCGTTCAGTACGAAATGGCGCTCAAGACGGACAAGTTCTTGCTGATGGTGCATGGCACAGCCCCGGAAGTCGAAAAAGCGAGGAGCGTTATCGCAACCACCCGGCCCATCAACGTGACCCTGCATGCGCACGAAGCAGTCGGCGCGAGCGCAAGATAGCCTTCCGGGATCAAAGAAAGGCGGAGAACATGTTGAGAAACGCGAAAGATCTGCACGGACTTACGATTCGGGCCACGGACGGCGAGATTGGGAAGGTGGTTCAATTCTATTTCGAGGATGAGACCTGGGCCATCCGCTATCTGACGGTTGACACCGGCGGCTGGCTTGGCGGCAGGCAAGTGCTGATCTCACCGATCTCCATTGTTGGCGTGCCGGATTGGCAAGCCAAGCGATTGGATGTGGCTCTGACAAAAAAGCAGGTGGAGAATAGCCCCGACATCAATACGCATCAGCCAGTCTCGCGGCAACACGAGATCGCATACTTCGGTTATTACGGATATCCCTTTTATTGGGGCGGATCCGATCTCTGGGGAGCTGGGCCCAACCCGGCGGGTCTGGCGATTCCGATACCTGTTTCCTCCGAAGAGGTGGCGGCCGGCACGGCGAGAGATTCGCAGGATTCACATCTGCGCAGCTCCCAAGAAGTCGCGAATTACTACCTAGAGGCCACCGACGGTGAAATCGGCAATGTGGACGGGTTTATCGTGGACGATGAAGCCTGGGCTATCCGCTACATCGAGGTGGCAACGCGGAATTGGTGGCCGGGCAAAAAGGTGCTCGTTTCACCGCGGTGGGCGGAACGGGTGAGTTGGGAAGATTCTAAAGTCTACGTCAGCCTTACGCGAGAAGCCATCAAGGACGCACCAGAGTACGTCGAATCCAAGATGATCACTCGAGAGTACGAAAAACAACTTCACTCTTACTACGGCTGGCCGCCATATTGGGCGCACGAAGCCCAACACGACACTTCTTATTCCCTGAGCGGCGTGTAAAGTTCGGGCGTGGGCATCCGGCCAAACGGATGCCCATGATTTTCGCCGTCGACAAGCACGGCGAAGACTTGCCGGCAATTCGTAACTGGAAATGGAAGGCGGAATCGCAATGAGCGAAACGAACTACGGCCAGCACGGAAACGAAGGGCCGGAACACGACAACCCCCCCCACATTGTTCCTGAGAATGCGCGGCAGGCGGACGAGCAAGCTGCCCGGCAAGGGGTTTCGCCTGCTTACTGGAGGCGCATGCATCATGACTGGCGAATGTGGGTGGGTCTGGTACTCATGCTTGCGGCGATAACGATCTATATACTGAGCGAAGATTTGGCGTGGCTGCCGCACCTCCAGTAGCAGATGGCCGATCATGAGCCAAACGCGGTTGTACCCGTTGCGATTCGAACCAATCTATCAGTATCGGCTGTGGGGTGGACGGCGTTTGGCCAATTTGCTGACAGCACCACTGCCGGGCGACGGGCCAATCGGTGAAGCGTGGGTCCTGAGCGACCGCGAAGACCATCCCAGCCGTGTTGGCAACGGATCGCTCAAAGGTCAGACCATCGGTGAAGTGCAGGAGCAGTTTCCGGAACAACTGATGGGAAAATTCGCGGGGCGATTCGCCCGATTCCCACTGCTGCTAAAGTTCCTCGATGCGCGCGAGATGCTCTCGGTCCAGGTGCATCCCGGCGGCGAAGCAGGGAAGACCGAAGCGTGGGTGGTGCTGGAAGCAGGCGCAAAGAGCCGGATCTATGCAGGTCTGAAGCCAGGCACCACCAAGGACGAATTGCGGCGGTCGCTCGCAAACGGGAATGTGGCGGACCAGCTGGCATGTTTCGCTCCGAAGGCCGCCGACGCAATCTTCCTCCCGGCTGGGACAGTACACTCTCTTGGCGGTGGCGTCGTAGTGTTCGAGGTTCAGCAGAACAGCGACGTGACGTTTCGCCTGTACGACTGGGACCGTGTGGACCCACAGACGGGCCAACCGCGGGCTCTTGAAGTGGAACAGGCACTGGCATGCATCGACTTTGCGGAGGGCCCGTCCGTTCCAGTGACTCCCGCGCTGGATGCGCCGAAGCAGGTGCGTCGCAATCGAATTTTTCAATGTGAATATTTCTGGCTATGGCGCGTGCGGGGACAATCGCCCTTTGCAGTTGGCGCGGCGAATGTGCCGCGCGTCCTGGTATGCATCGAGGGCGCCGGGCAGGTGGAGTACGGCCGAGCCATTGTTTCTGTCGGAAAGGGAGATGTTGTTTTGTTGCCCGCGGTTCTCGGCGAGTGTACGTTTCAGCCGCGAGGCGCGGTGACTGTCCTCGAGGTCGGGATACCGGAATGAAAAAGCTGATCGTGTTCGATCTGGATGGTACGCTCGCCGAAAGCAAAGCGCCTCTGGATGCCGAAATGTCGCGTCTGTTGGATGACCTGCTTGGCATCGTCCCAGTCGCCGTGATTTCCGGAGGCGATTGGCCACAGTTTGAAGAACAGGTGCTCGCCCACCTTTCGCACGACAACGGCTTAGTGAATCTGTCTCTGCTACCGACCTGTGGAAAAAAGTTTTTCCGCTACGCGGGGGATTGGAAAAACCTCTACTCAGAGGATTTCACGCCGGACGAAACCGCGGAAGCCAGGTCACATTTTCCGCGCTAGGCCAGGAGCCCCTTTAGAAGAAAAAAAGAAATGGGACCCCGACTTTACCAAGCGAAAGAAGATCAAGGCGATTCTCGATCTGATTCCCGGGTTTTCGGTGCGAATGGGTGGTGCTACCTCCATCGATGTCACCAAGCCTGGCATCGACAAAGCCTACGGAATCGGGAAGCTGAGAGACGTACTCGGCATCTCTTTAAAGGAAATGATTTTCGTCGGCGACGCGTTGTTTCCGGGCGGGAACGACTATCCGGCCGAACAGGCGGGCGTTATTTCAATTCCCGTTGGTGGGCCGCATGAGACGAAGCGGGTTATCGAGACAATGATCGCTTGCCTATCGGATCACGGCCAGGAAGTGTTGAGTCTGTGATTCTGAAGCGTCTGGGACTAATCATGGAACCGGAACCGGGTAATCCTGATGAGATCGAAGGCGTCTTGAATCCCGCGGCCATTCGCGGACCCGATGGTGAACTCTACCTGTTCCCGCGGCTGGTGGCGAAGGGGAACTACTCGCGTATCGGCATTGCACGAGTGCGGTTCAATGCAGCCGGGGACCCGACAGGCGTGGAGCGGCTTGGTATCGCGCTGGAGCCGGAAGCCGGCTATGAGCTGCGGCCCAACGGCGGTGGCGGCTGCGAGGATCCTCGGATCACGTTCGTGGAACCGCTTCAGAGCCACGTGATGACTTACACGGCTTTTTCGGCCCAAGGCCCGCGCATCGGCATTGCGCTGTCGAAGGATCTCTTCCACTGGAAGCGTGTAGGGCTCGCTACCTTTGGTTTCTACCAGGGACTCGAAATCGGCGACGTGGATGACAAAGATGCCAGTCTCTTCCCGGTCGCCATTCCGAATCCATCCGGGAAACCGGAGCTGGCCATGCTCCACCGGCCACTTTTCCCTGGCACTCGTCCGGAAGAAATCGCGTGCTGTCCGGAGTCCCGCGACGTGGATCTCGATCGGGAAAGTATCTGGATTTCATGCTGCTCGATGGCCTTGGAAGGCCATGAACCATGTTGCCTCGGCCCGTTTAGCTGTCATCACCGGCTGGCGGCTCTGGTGTCACCCTGGGAGCGCCTCAAAATCGGTGGCGGAACTCCGCCTGTATTGACCAGGCATGGCTGGCTGATCATTTACCACGGCGTCAGCGAAATGGAGGCGCCGGGCAACAGCGAACACCCGTTGTGTTACTCGGCTGGGGTGATGATCCTTTCGAATGAGCATCCGCGCATCATCCTCTATCGTTCAGCGGAACCAGTGTTAACGCCGTCACTCCCTCAGGAACGCGACGGCATCGTAGCGAACATGGTGTTTCCCACAGGCATTGATCGCCGCGACGATCTCGGTCTGCCGGATCGCTTCGACGTTTATTATGGGATGGCGGACAACAGGATCGGCGTAGCGCGATTGGACGTGCCGGAATTCTTGCCCACTAGAGGAATCAATGGCTCTACAAACCCCCGTCCCTGTTAAGAGCCTCCCTGTTCCAGCCGGTCTCACCAGCAGTGAAGCCCGGAGCCGGCTGGAGAAGTCCGGGCCAAACGCGATGCCCGACACGGCTCTGCATCCGCTGCGCAGAGCGCTTGCCAAGTTCTGGGAGCCGGTTCCATGGATGCTCGAGGCTGCGATCGTGCTCGAAATTGTCTTGGGAAAGTATGTCGAGGCTGGCATCATCGCGGTTCTTCTGGCCTTTAACGCCGGTCTCGGATTCATTCAGGAAGGGCGCGCTCAGGCGACTCTGGCCGCACTGAAGTCGCGGCTCGCGTTGAATGCTTCAGCTAAGCGCGATAATGCCTGGACTACAGTGCCGGCCGCCCAATTGGTGGTTGGAGACATAGTGAAATTGTCGCTGGGTGGCGTGGTCGCCTCCGACGTGCGCCTGACCGATGGCTCGGTGCTGCTGGATCAGTCCATGCTCACTGGTGAATCCGTTCCCATCGAAGCTGGCGCCGGCTTCGAGACTTATGCGGGAGCACTGGTGCGGCGCGGCGAAGCGGTCGCCGAGGTCACGGCCACCGGAGCGCGCACAAAGTTTGGACGTACCGCCGAGCTGGTTCGCACCGCGCATGTCGAAAGTTCCCAGCAGAAGGCAGTTCTGCGCGTGGTGCGGAATCTGGCGATGGTCAACGGCGTCATCATCGCCCTATTGGTGGGGTATGCGTACGTTCTCAAAATGCCGGTTAGCGAGATCATTCCCCTGGTGCTTACGGGTATTCTGGCATCGATTCCGGTAGCTCTGCCGGCTACTTTCACACTCGCTTCGGCGCTCGGCGCGAGGGCTCTGGCAAAGCTCGATGTTCTTCCAACCCGGCTCTCAGCGGTGGATGAAGCGGCCAGCATCGACGTGCTCTGCTCGGATAAGACCGGCACGCTGACGCAGAACGCGCTCACCGTAACCGCCATCCATGCCATGTCGGGTTTTGACGAATCGCACGTCTTGGGAGTGGCTGCTTTGGCGAGTTCAGACGGCGGTGATGATCCGGTGGATGGGGCGATACGGGCCGCGGCTGCGAAAAAAGCCGCATCCGATCTGCCGAAACTGATCAAATTTATTCCGTTCGATCCTGCGACGAAAATGTCGGAAGCGACTGCTACCGATACGGGCGGCGCTACAGTGCATGCCGTGAAGGGCGCCTTTGCGGCGGTTGCCGGCCTAACGCAACCATCGCCTGACGCAGCAAAGACGGCGAATGACCTTGAGGCGCAGGGCTTCCGCGTTCTGGCCGTTGCGATTGGTCCACCTTCGGCGCTGAAACTTGCCGGAGTCATCGCTCTCAGCGATCCGCCCCGGCCGGACTCCGCCGCGTTGATTACAGAACTGCAGACGCTGGGAGTGCGCGCGGTCATGGTGACAGGTGACGCTCCTGCGACAGCCGCCATCGTCGCCCATGCCGTCGGTCTGGACGGAAAGGTCTGTCCACCGGGGCCAATTCCAGTAGACGTGCGCCCCGAGGAGTTTGCCGTTTTCGCCGGCGTTCTTCCGGAAGGAAAATACGATCTCGTCAAGGCGTTCCAGAAGAGCGGCCACATCGTTGGGATGTGCGGTGACGGCGCCAACGACGCGCCGGCGCTACGTCAAGCCCAGATGGGAATCGCGGTGTCGACAGCAACCGACGTTGCTAAGTCGGCGGCCGGCATCGTGTTGATTAAGCCTGGACTCGGAGGGATCGTTGCTTCAATAAAAGAAGGCCGCGTAACGTTCCAGCGCATCCTCACTTACACGCTCAACTCAGTTACCAAGAAAGTTGTGCAGGTGTTGTCCCTGGCGGTGGGTCTGGTGATGACCGGACACGCGATCCTGACTCCGATGTTGATGGTCATAATCATGCTCACGGGCGATCTCCTGGGTATGTCGCTGACCACCGACAACGTGCGCCCATCTCCAACTCCCAACGCCTGGCGAATCGGCACGTTGACGATCGCTGGCGTCTTCATGGGAATCTGCGAGTTGCTCTTTTGCACGGGTGCCCTCGCGTTCGCCAAATTCCGCCTGGGTCTTGGAATCGAAGCGTTGCAAACTCTGGCCTTCGTGGCGATCGTGTTTGGCAATCAAGCCGCCACTTATACCAATCGTGACCGGCCCCGCCTGGGATCCACTCGTCCGAGCCGGTGGCTGATTGCATCGTCGGTGGTCGATCTGCTGATTGCCTCAACGCTCGCGACTTCTGGAATCGCCATGACCCGTCTGCCGATACTCCTGGTAGGAGGAATGCTCGTCGCAGCCGTGGTTTTCGCGTTCATCGCGGACTTTGCCAAAGTCCCGGTGTTCAAACGCCTCGGGATTGCCTAACGCTAGTCTCTTCCGAGATCGATTTCCACTAGGACAGCGAGCAACCCGGATGCGCGCAGTCGCACGAGATCTCTACCTCGCCTTTGGCATCTTCGCAGCGCTGACTGCAATATTTGTTGTCCGTGACGGTGCACCGGCAGGCCGGATGCGCGCATTTCTTCTGCTCAATATTAGCCATTACAATTCACCTTTCCTATGCAAATCCTTACGCGGCACTCAGGAGAGCCGCAGGGAGGGATTCGGTACCATTCTCGCGCCCCTGCTCGGCAGCCTCCTGACACTTGATGCAGAGTGCTGCCCATGGCACCACTGCGAGGCGCTTGGGGCCGATCGCCAATTCGCACTCCAGACACGTTCCGAAGCTGCCCTCCTGTATCCGGCGCAACGCGTCTTTCACGTCACGCAACAGGTTGGACTCACGGTCTACGTTTCGAATCGCCAGGTCTCGCTCCGTCGCATACTGAATCTCATCCATCTGGTCCGCGCTCTTTTCAATTACGATGCCGTCCCGCCTCCGCAATATGTGAACCAGATCGGCTTCTTTTCGTTCAGAATCTCTTGGAACCCGTTCATCTCGTTGTGTCCCGTCTTCATGGTCATCATTTTGGCCGTAACGGCCCGAGGCTCATACAATGCACGAGGTGGGCCATAACAAAACCCCAGAATAATCGTGGCGCCATTCGACCGTGGCCTCGCGCCAGTGACCATACGCGGACCAAGTGACCATATATCGCTACTTGACCGGAGTTTTTCGGCGCGTACTGGAAGCAAATGAACGGCGCCGCGGCCAGTTGCTCTATTTGCGCTCCCAGTTGTTCTATCTGCGTTGAAAGACGAGGCTGATCGGCTTGTGCTCCGGCCTAAGGACGCTGACCAGCATGGTGCCATCTGGGGCGAGAGTATACGTTTCGAGCGTAACCGCGCCGGATTGCTTATTCGTGTTCGTCACTTTCAGGACGTCGTGATCCCACTTGGTCTTCGTCTTCAGGTCGCCTGTGTGAATCGTGGCACTATTCTCGCTGTCGGTGATGTCGCGGTAGAAGTAAATGTCGCTGGCGCCTTCATACCTGAAACTGCGGGAGACCGTGATGTCACCATCCCGCTCGTAGATTGTCACAGTGCCGGTTTGAATGACGGGCTGGCCGGCAAAATCACTCTGGGCGGGCACCAGAGTCCAGGTGCCGTTCAAGGCGGTGTGCTGGTGCGCGAATGCGGTGGCGGCGAACAGCAGAGTCAAGACGGGTCCGATGATCGTAATGGTTGAAGATATTTTCATGATTTCCCTCTCACGGATGGTCTTGCACGCGCAGCACCGTCGAGCCGAAGCGCTCTCACGAGCATCTCCATTTCGCTGAATGTTCGTGGGTTTCGCCAAGACTTCTTAAGTAATCGTCTGCCTGTAGCACCGCGGAGGCTTTGGCGGACTCAAGCGTACTCAGCTCTTGATGTTCATGCACCGCAGGGTGCTCCAGGCGATGATCCTCGATGTAGACGATGAAGCCGTTCTCCACAGAGGTGGTCTGAATCCGCAATTCCAGAGGCCCATATTCGGATCGACAACCGTGTTGGAGGTCCATATAAGATTTTATCGCAGCTTGGCCGAGCGCCCTACCGCTCCGCATATTCGGAGTAGGCTCGATGGCCCGGAGGGATACTGCCAGATCCCGACAATCCGGCGCTAAGCCATGGCTGCGATTATACCGGCTAACGCATATTCGACGGTTAGCGTTTACCCTCAGCTACGTGACCCCGTCCATCCCGCATTTCGTTTCCCTTGAAATGCGCACTGCTGACGCGTTTTGAAGGCTCGGCCCTCTCGCCACGTTCTGGCAGTCGGCCCTTGTAGCCGTGTTCCGGATGGAAACGGTTATTCACATGGCCCTGGAAGTCACTGGCGCCATGAAACCACGGGCCAGCGCCAATGAAGGCGTCCCCGTTAAACCATTCCGGACCGTAGTAGCCTGTTGGGGCGCAATTATAAGGAGCGACGTCGTAGTAACCATAAGGACATTCAGGAGCTACTCCAATGTCGACGCTGACTTGAGCCTCTGCTTTTGGGGTGGTAGTGGTGAAGCCGATTCCGGCCACAGCAGCTAACACGAAAAATGTAAGTCCACGCATAAATTCACCTCGGAGCCGTTAGAGCACTTCCCCCACCGACCCCACGGAGCGGGCGAAATTCACGGCGAAATGTCGATCTCGGAGGCAGTGCATTACGTATGTCACTCACAAAGCAATCGCCAGGTTGAACATTGCAGCGGCTTCTACAGTTAAGGTCGGTAACCTCATATGGTCAGGTGACCGCGCATGGTCGCAAAGCCCCCTTCGAAGAACAGAAGCTTGGTCAGTCTGGCGACATGCCTGTAGATAGAGGGCTGAACAGAGGGGAAAGCCTGCGCTTACTGCCACGGGACTGCGGGCAAGCCAGAGCTAAACGCAGCCGGCGACTACTATGCCGCACACGATCATTCGCTCAAGGGCTACGCGCCCGCCAATTAGTAAACCCAATTCATCACTGGGGGCAGGCCTGCTATTCAATCGTGCGGAAGACCTAGTTGCACGTCATTGGGAATTGGCTTGGGTTTTGTATCCAAGGCATCCAAGCACGCGAGGCATATCGAAAGCTCTACAGTGTGCGTTTGCGTGGGAGCGCCGCATCGGTAACAGGTTGCCATGATGGTCTCCTGATCGTTCACGGTTCACAAGTCAGCTTGAACCGCTCCCCTAGTCCCCAATTCGACTCCGTTAGGGAAGCTCGGCGGATAAGGTCGCCGGGACCGGAGGCAACCAGGTAAGCTGCTCTCCGGCAGCCCCGGCTTTGGGAAGATGTAACACCTAAGTAACCGTTGAGTTAGTTGACTTGCAACACTCAAAGGCACCGCTTTAAGTATTAACGCATTCTTGAACTCATCATGTATGTTCAAAAGTGCTCACCCTTCTCGGCGCTTGCACCGAGGCTGTTAATTCGACGAAGTGGCCTTCTGCTCCTTTACTTGCAGCTCGTTCACTACCTGCAACACGTTGGGAACGGCAGCCACGATGTCTTGGGCCTGAACGCGCTTTGGACTGCGAGTCGACCTCACCAGTCATGGTGACGACTTGATTCTTCACAGCGTAGTTTACGTTGGTGTGAAGCCCGCCCTGGATCAATGCCGCATCCAAGTTCCCTTCGATACCCTTGTCCAAGTCCGAGTCGATCTTCTTGGTGTCATGCTCGGCGCCCGGCGGAACCACTTCAATCTGATTCGACACAACCTGCGCGCCAGCCTGGGATGTTGCGATGGACTCGGCTTGTGACTTTTCGGCGTCCGCCGCCACGTGTCCGCCCAGAGTTACGACACCTTTGTCGTGATCCTGAGTCACCGAGACGCCTTTGAGGCCAGCCTGATCCAACGATGTGCGGATACCGCCGGAAACATCGGCGGACCTGGTGGTCGATGCCGAACAACCCGCCAGAATTCCAATGGCAGCCACGGCCAGCAACGACCAGCACGATTTGTAGATTTTCATATTTCTCCTTGATCCGACCTCGATCACAGCAGGAGAGGGGCCGAACGTGCTCGATCGGATATTCGAACGCGGCGAACGGCCACGGCGCGTTCGGTGAGATTCTAAGGCCAGTTCGGGAGATTCTAAGGCCCAGTAACGATATATGGTCGATTGACCGGGTTTGGTCACTGCAAGCCGAGTTGCTTTGGTGCAACCTCCGCGTCCGCTTCCAGGCGCGGACTGGGCGCCCACATGCACAGTCACAATCCGGGTGGTAATCGACATTCACAAGGAGACAGGATCATGCCAGGAAAAAAGACAGCAGTGTTTGGTATTTACCAAAACGAAAAGCAAGCCGAACGGACCGTTGACGACCTGATGGCCGCCGGATTCTCGAACGACGACATCTCGGTTTTGCTGCCGGACAATCGAGGCACGAAAGACTTTGCTCACGACAAGAGTACAAAAGCGCCGGAAGGAACGGCCGCTGGAGTCACAACCGGCGGAGTGATCGGTGGAACTCTCGGATTGCTGGCCGGAATTGGCGTTCTTGCAATTCCCGGAGTCGGTCCGTTGATTGCGGCCGGTCCGATCGTCGCGGCGCTGGCGGGACTGGGAGCTGGCGGCGCTGTCGGCGGCGTTATTGGCGCCCTGGTCGGGATGGGGATCCCTGAGTACGAAGCGAAGCGATATGAAGGACACATCAAAGCGGGCGGAGTTTTGCTTTCCGTTCACTGCGATTCATCCGAGAAGGTTGCTCGCGCGAAGGATCTGCTAAAGCACACCGGCGCTCAAGATATTGCCTCGTCCGGCGAAGCCAGCGCGGACCTGCCAGTGGCCACGGCCGCGGCGCAGCGGTGACAACCATGCACGACGCACACTTGAAAGCCGCCGAGCAGCACGAACTTGCGGCGCGCGCTCATCGCACTGCCGCCGAACACAACGAAAAAGGTGACGACGATGCGGGAAGATGGCATGCCGAAAGAGCGCTTGAGTACTCCGATCATGCTTACAAACTTGCAAAAGAAGCCCACAACAAGTCGGCGCGGATACTGAGTATTTAATTATGTCCACTCGATATAACAACGGATCACATTACGAGAACCACCAACAAGCCGCTGAATTACACGATGGGGCGGCGCACGCCCATCGGGGCGGCGAGCAGCAGGGAAAACAGGATCACCTGACCGGACACGAGCATTCACGGCACGCTCTGGAGCACTCACCGGAGGCCGATCAGCCTGGTCAGGAGACTAGTACGGTTGGACATGCCATCCCCGCATTCGGACATGCTGAGATCGCGGCGCTCGCCTATGAACACTGGCAGCTAAGAGGCTGTCCGAATGGATCACCGCAAGAAGACTGGTTCCATGCGGCGGAAGATTTGCGATCCCGCGCTTCCGCTCACTGATTCCGGAACCAGCCTGCGGATCGGGCGACAGATTGCCTAGTTCTGATGTGAAAGACGCGACTGACGAATTCCGTCTCGCATTCAAGAAGAAAACAGGAGAAAACAAATGAAACCGAGCACGAACGATCAAATTAAGGGCACGCTGCATGAATTGAAGGGCAAGACGAAACAGCAAGCAGGACAGCTCACGAACAATCCCCGCTTAACAGCCGACGGCCAAAACGAAAAACTCGGCGGAAAAATCCAAAAGAAAATCGGCCAGGTTGAAGCGGTTTTGGAGAAATAAAGAGCCGGGTTCCAGGCGGTGCATCCTGCAAGTGCCGCCCAAACGGGCGGCGAGCTAATGTTCAGACGAAAGGAAGAGTTCACAATGTTGATACTGCTGATCATTTTATTGTTGGTTTTGGCGGGAGGCGGCGGGTATTATGGCCATAGTCGCTGGGGATACGGCGGAGGAGCGGGCATCGGAGTCGGCACCATATTGGTCGTTCTACTCGTCTGCTACATGCTGGGCGTTTTCCACTAAGCTCGAAATCCGGGTCAGTGGGGTCTGCAGTTTCGAAACTGGAGCGGCAATCGATGCTTTCGCGCCAGTTTCGAGACCACAAGCGGTCATTTGACCAAATGAGGTCGGTTGGCTGAAAACGATCGGGCACTCTGCAACAGGATTCGATAGGCCATCCAGAGCGGCCTTCGAATTGCCAATCTTCACATTGAAATCGAATCGAGGCAACACCATGAAAGTAAGTGCAGTTGCAAGCACGGCCGTTCTGTTCCTGCTTCCCGGAGCCATTGTTTCCGCCTACCCGCAGGAACACGCGCAAGAGAAGCAACCAGAGCAGAAGCAGCAACAAGCCAAGCCCGCACAGCGCCAGCAACAGGCAAAGCCGGCGAAGCAATCACAACAGGCTCAGCACCAGCAACGGGCAAAACCGGCGCAGCAACCGCAACAGGCTCAGCACCAGCAACAGGCGAAACCGGCCAAGCAACCGCAACAGGCTCAGCGCCAGCAACAGGCGAAGCCGGCGCAGCAACCGCAACGCGCGGCGCGTCAGCACCAGACTAAGCCGGCGCAGCAACCGCAGCGCGGCCAGGAACAGCAACAGGCTAGCCGGGGAGCCCAGTCCGGGGGCCATGGAAGCATTCCCGAAGCTAAGTTCCGTTCTAGCTTTGGCAGTGGCCACCGGTTTCATGTGGACCGCGGCGATTTCGCCAACGGGGCGGGACGTTTTCAATACGGCGGATATTGGTTCAACGTGGTTGACCCGTGGCCGGTAGGCTGGCTCTACACGGACGACGTTTACGTCGATTATTTGAACGGGGGCTATTTCCTGTGTGATCCCCTCCATCCCGGCGTGTATATTTCAATCAACATCGGTTGACATGGCCAGGGAAAAGAAAATCCTGGCTACAAGACGAAAGACGAAAAAGGAATAACTCTTATGAGAACGAATCTACAACACTATGTTTGGGCTCTGGCAATTGCCGGATCCATGACTACCGCCGCGTTCGCGGCCGATAGAGAAATCAAGGTTGACGACAGGCTGGACGCTTCAGCCGATGCGCTAGCCGACATGATGCGGGCTTCCGACAATGGTATCCCGCAAGATCTGATCGATAAGGCGCATTGCGTCGTCGTGCTGCCTGGTATGAAGAAAGCCGGATTCATCTTCGGCGCGGAGTATGGCCGCGGGTTCGCGGTGTGCCGCCGGCACGATGGCGTGGGCTGGAGCGCTCCGGCCGCGATGCGCTCGGAAGGTGGCAGTTTCGGTTTTCAGATTGGCGCTTCGGACACCGATGTTGTGTTGCTCGTAATGAACGATGGCGGAATGAGGCATCTGTTATCCGATAAATTCTCGCTCGGCGGAGATGCATCCGTGGCGGCAGGCCCGATTGGCCGCGACGCGAGCGCTCGCACCGACGCGGAGCTGCAGGCGGAAATGCTGTCGTATTCCCGTTCACACGGGCTATTCGCAGGTATCTCGCTGACAGGCGCGACCCTTCGGCCGGATGGGGATACCAACCGGGAACTCTACGGCCACGACACAACCAACCGTGAAATTCTGACCGGCGACTTTAAAACTCCGGCGGGCGCGGGGAAATTTGAACACGCTCTGGATCGGGATTCGGCCCATCGCGACTAGCAGGCGCAGACTCCACGCAGCGGGCGACCCTATATGGTTGGCAGACCGTATCCGGTCGCCAGCTCGCGTGATCGGTAGTTTCAGGACTTACATGACGAACGGCATCATCGCTTCCCTTATCCTCTTCGCTTCGGCGTGCACGCCGTCGTTATCGTTCGGGCAGTCCGCTTCTTTTGAAGATTTGACTGAAGTGGAAAGCGTGACTCCTCAACCGCCGCTTCAACCGGCGCCACTCGAAAGCAAGCGTATTTTTGGCATCATTCCGAACAATCGCACCTGGCCGAGCCTGAAAGACTACAAGCCTCTTTCAACACGGGAAAAGTTCGAGATTGCCCGTCAGGACTCGTTCGACCGTGGCACCGTGATCCTGGCCGCGGCGTTCGCCGCTGACGCTCAGCTCACCAACGCTAATCCAGCGTTCGGGCAAGGCGGGAGAGGATACGCCCGCTATTTTGGCGCATCTTACGCGGACTTTGTCATTGGCAATTACATGTCCGAGGCGATATTCCCGACCATCCTGCATCAAGATCCCCGGTATTTTCGGCGTGGAATTGGGAGCGCGTGGTCTCGCCTGGGGTATTCGGTCGGTCAAATCTTTTGGACCCACACCGACTCGGATCGGACTCAGCTCAATTATTCCGAGATTCTAGGCAATTCCACCGCAGTCGCGATTTCAAACGCATATTACCAGGACAACCGCAGCGCCGCCAATTCGGCATCGAAGCTCGGCTTGCAGATCGGCGTCGATATGGCATCCAATGTCCTGAAGGAATTCTGGCCGGATGTGAGCCGGAAGTTCTCCAGGAAGAATCGTCAATAGTACAGCTGCTGATAGAGGTTGAAACGGGCACCCTCCCAATCTCACTATCATTGTGTCTCTCGTTAACGAGGGCACATAGGAGGATTGATGACTACGCAACAGCAGCTCGAGTTCAAGGCTCCCTCGCACACGGCCGGCACGGCAGCCATCGCGGCCCTGATATCACCGTCGCCGCTGATCGGAATCTGGACCAACACCGATAAAACCACCAATGACATCGTGAAGATTGTCATCGCCGCGTCCGGCACGGGCATCTCAGTGGACGTCTTCGGAGCCTGCGTTCCCACTCCCTGCGTCTGGGGTAAAGTGCCGGCCATCAGTTACGCCGAGACCGTGAGCTCCATCCCGGCGGTAGCGTTCAGCGCTCAATATAAATTCAGTTTTGCCCAGGTGATCGTGGTTGGCCACCTGAATGGAAAGTACCTCGAGGTGGAGACTTTCACCGAATTCACGGATGGCAGCGGAAGGTCCAATCTCTACACCGCCGACCAATTGATTAAGTAACAGACCCGACTACTAGCTCGTCTGCCCGCGCCGAAAATCTTCGAGTGAGGATTATCACGGCGCGGGTTTCGTTTTACAAACCGATGCAACCGCCGTGCACAAATAGGGTACACCCGGATCGGCGGATCGTCCCGCGCTGGGGACCAAGACGAGAACCCACGGTTGGAACGATGCCGCCCGGATGTACGCTGAGATGTGACGGTGAAGAGCGAAACGTTTCGAACCCAACGAAGAAATCTCAGAGTCTTTGGAAGAAGGAGCGCTAAGACTGCCGAGTTCGTGAATAGACTTGAAACGGCCCCCAGTAGTAGGGCTTTCTATATGGATAGCCGCCATGCAGCAGGCTGAGTTGTGCGCTTCGCAAAGCGTCTTCTGGAGGTACGCCGCGCGTCAAGGCGCCATACATTCGGGACATCAGCCGCGAAGTGGATTCGTCATCGACGTCCCACAGGCCGGCGATCACATTGCGCGCGCCTGCCTGCAGGAAGGCCCAAGTGAGTCCGACCAAGCCCTCGCCCGAGTAAGCGCGCGCTCCAGCGCTGCGGCAAGAAGAAAGAGTCACCAGGCTGGCGTCGAGGGGAATTTTCATTATTTCGCGAGCGGTAAGAGCGTACCGGTTGCCTTCGCGTGAAAGAATGAGCGCGGAGTCGAGCGGACTGGCGCGATTGGCGGTGGCATGGGCGGCAAAATGAATGAATGAAAAATGCGCCGGGTCGGACTTGAGATAAATCGATGGCTGCGATTCCGCACCTTCGTAAATGGTCTTATTCGCACTTGAAAACAGCGCCGCGATGGTGTCCACTTCTTTTCGGGCATTCGGCAAACGGGGAAATTCTTCACCGGGCGACTGGGGATCGCCGATCGCCAGCAGGTTCGCTCGCCCTGGCTTTTTTGCGGCCCGGAGATTCAACGCTAGTCCGAGCGATGGCGCCACCGAAAGCGTGACATCCTCGAGCCAATATTTCGCCGGATCGGCTGGCGAACGCAGCGTAGCAAAATTCAGTGAATGCAGCGCGCCATCGGGAACAACCACGATGTGGGATCCTGGCCGCGCGAGCTTGCTGATGGGGTCTAATAAAACCTGGGACAATCTGGCGCCGGACGGATTCTGCGATTCAACCGGATCTTTGAGGTCTTCGATAACGGTTCGGTAGCCTTCCACCAACCCGCGAATCTCTTTCTCCGGCGGCAGCGTGAACATCTGAATGTTGCCCGCCGTGACGGCCCAAACATAAGACTGTTTCGGCCCGAGCCAATAGGAAAGGAGAATCCGATGTGAGGATCGAGCCAGCCCTTGGAACTGCGAGGCGCTGAAGGTCCCTTGCGCCGTGGCGTTGGAGACGCGCTCCTTGAGTATCCGCGCCCGGCTGGATTCAACCACTTCGAGCGCCCGGCCAATCTCCCCTCGCTGCACCAGGAAATCGACGTAGCTCCTATAAAATCGGACCAGGCTCGAAAGGTACGAGATCTTGTAGTCCTCTTTCGTGAGGCCGGCTTGGCGCCCTTCGATGGCCGCGATGGCCGATCGGAATTGGGCTTCCGCCTTCCGCGGCTCTCCGGTTTCGATGTAGAGTTTGGCGAGATCCTCCTGCGCCTGCAGCGCCGGAGTCGGATCTTCGGACGTGGCATTCAATACTGAAAGAAAGAGCTCCTCCGCTCGCCCGAACTGTTTTCGCCCGGCGGCAATTTCGGCGGCGTTCAGTTGGTTGTAAAGCTCATTCACCCGGTCTTTGAGATCGCGGTTAATGGCGAGCGAATCGTTGTTATAGTGCTCCGCCGAGTCGAGCTGCCCAACCCGGACACTGGCCAGCGCCAGGCTACTCAGCCACGCAGCGCTTCCCTCCCGGTCTTTGCTTTCTCGTGCGATGGCAAGCGCGCGCTGGTAGCGGTTGATTGCCGCTGGAAAATCCTCGGCGTCCAGCAGTACTGAGCCGCTGTCGCCCAACCAGCGCTGCTCTTTCGCCAAATCACCTGCCTTCGCGTATCGCGCCGTCGCGTCTTCAAAAGCGGCGAGCGCTCGTTCGGTGTCGCCCAACCCGGCGTAGCAGACACCCAGATTCCCGATGGTCTGGGCAGCCGCATTGCCGGCGCCCGAGCGGGCGAACAAATTATAGGCGGGCTGCAACCAATAAATGGCCTCTTCGAATCGGAACCTCGTAAAGAATAAGTAGCCGAGCTGTCCCATCAGGTTTGCTTCTAGATAGGAATCGCCCTGGTGGGAAGCGATTTCTAAAGCATGGCGCAACTTCGCTTCCGCATCGTCGAAGCGGCGGGCTCTCACCAGCAGCGGGCTCTGGCGCAGTTCCACTTCAGCCACCAGGGTCGGAGACGCGCTCGTTTCAGCAAGCGCATGGGCTTCGTTCAGAAACTTCTCCGCTCGCACGTAATCCGAGAGTAGCAACCACGCGCGGCCTTGATGCATTCTGCGGCGAGCCTGAAGATCGGAATTTGGTGGAGAATCCCGCCCATCCAATAGCATAAGAGCGGCTTCCGCCTGCTGGCTTGCTATCAGAGTCTGCGCCTTCAGAATCCGGAATGTCCAGCACCTTTCCGCTGAAGAACCGCATCTGCGTAGCGCCGAATCGGCCAGCGACAACGCTTGCTTAAAGTCTCCTTCTCTCAGTAGCTGCTGGGCTGTCTTATATTCAGCATCCAGCGATTCCGTCCTCGAAGTGCGGCACCCTGCCAGCAAACACAGCAGGAGAAAGAGATTCATCAATCCGGCGGATAGGGTTGGCCAATGATAATCGGGTCGCCCACCACAACCTGACCCTGCACGGCGCCGTCCAACTCGGCCCGCAGCATGATCAAACGGCGTGAGCTTGGATCGCAGAAAAACTCCCCCAGATGCACGGTACCAAAATCCGGCACCGTGAAACTCGGCGGAACGCCAACAGCGATAGAAAATCCTAACAGATTTTTTCTTTGTCCCCGAATCAGTAATGAGACTGGATCGCTATTCGGCACCGGCAGCAGCAGGGACTCCAGCAGCCTTCGTTCGTGGTCGTTCTCCACGGCGCTAACCAGCCCGCTCCAAGTGGAGTGCTCCCGCGCGATAAAGAACTCCGGCGTCACCTCCAATTTGTCAAAGACTCTATGACCAATGCGCAGCCCTTCGAATACGCTGCCAGTCGGCACAATCGAGTTTTCGCCCGGCACTGGATGTGTCCCGGTCAGCCGCCCCACAATGCGGTCGCACCGGACGAAATCGAGCAGTTTGAAATTCAACACCACCGACTGCGCAATGGTCTCATAAACACCGTCGTCAACCTCTTTGCCCCAAACTTCTGTCTGCGCCGAATCGAACGATAGAATATTTTTGTATTCAAACCTACCGACGCTAGACGAACCAGAACCACCGTCGACAGTCAGCGCCGAGGCCGCTTGGACGGGAATATCATCTTCGAAAGGGTGAACGATTCGGCCCGCGACGCCGGTGGCGTCCGCCTGAAAAAGATACCGCCTGGAGTTGCTCTGCTTTGGCACGGAAGCTCCTATCTAATCGAGTTTGAGAATAAGTGCGTATCGAGCAAGTTCAGCTTCCGGCTTGCCGCTTTCGGCGGCGTTGCGAATCACTACAGTGTATCGTCCAGAAGGAAGCAGCGATCGTGCCATTAAGATTTGGATAGGCTTGCCCGGCGGCGGGGCCGGCAGGCTTACGCTGAACCTGGTGGATCCAGACTCATCCTGCACCGAACATTGGTAAGCCGCGAAGGAGCCCTCCCAGGTTGGGTCCATGTAGATGGCATAGAAGCGGCCGCTTGCGGGAACCTCCAATGTACGGGCATCGCCGCGCGAAATGGGAGGCAAAACGTAACTCGCCACCGGTTGCGGCAATAGTGCGTCGTGTAACTGAGTGCGCAAGCCGGGAATCACCACCGATCCCTGGTATACGGTCACGATCGCCAGCACGAGGGCGGCCAGTGCAGGCGTCGCGACACTCCAAGGGCGCAGCCAGAACCATGCCCCGAGTGATACCTTCACTGGCCTACGTTTTCCCTCAGGAGCCGTTTCGCCCGTCTCACGTTCCTCGAGAAAAACCGCTCTCGCATTGTCTTCAAAAATAGCGCTGGCCCGAAGATCGCGTCCACACTCCAAACAATCGAAGAAGTGCTGCTCGAATTCCTCAGACTCCGAAGCCGATAGCTGGCCCAGTAGGTAGCGCTCAACGGCGCCCATGCTAACCGCCTCTGTATGATTCATTCCTCATCGCCCCCTTCGGCTGGATTTCCCCCGCAATTGCCCGCTCATTGCAGCATCGCGTCCAGGCCCCTTCTCCGGACGGCCTCCCGAAACCGCTCTTTGGCACGATGTAACAAAACCCGCAGATAATCACCGTCCACTTTCAGCCGCTTGCAAATTTCAGAGCGCTCGCCTTCCTCGAGGAACACCATTCTCAACACGGTACTGTCCTTTTCGGGCATCTCGGAAAGGATCTCCCGCACTGCGCTTTTCCGCTCTTCTGTCACCATGTCGGAGGCGAACTTCACGCGATGATCCGGCGGGTCAACCGGCCCATCGCCCGTGTGCCGATGCGTGAATTCGGAGCGTAACACTTCCAGCATCACGTTATTGCAGACCCCTTGGACGAAACCGCCAAAACGTTCAGGATATTGAATGGTTTTACCGGACTGCAAATATTTCAGGACGCGGGCGAACGTCTCCTGCCGAATCTCATCAATCAAATGCCGCGCGCGTACCCGATTTCTGAGCTTCAACCAAATGGCATTGCTGAAATAAGAGATGAAGTGCTGTTCGGTCTCAGGATCCCCGCGCTTCAGACGTGCCAGGTAGTCGGCATCGAAGGCCGCGTAATCCAATGAGGCTCCAGTCAAAGCTAGGGTACTAAAAAAACGCTGGGGCCTCAATACAATCGGGTGCGGATCACCGGAAATTGCACGCGTTTTGCCGCATCTGGAACCGCTCGATTGTTTCGGTTTCATGAAAATGTCTGCTCTAGCGGGCTTCGCCATCTGGTTCCGCAAGGCTTCAGTCTGTAGTGAATACTGCCTGGGAAACGTTTCAGCCCGATGGGCGGGGGGCGGGGAATCGGCGGCCGGCGATGTCAGCGTAAGTAGCAGGGCAACTCACCTCCGAGGAGGCGGCCTCGCGACACAGCTGCCGGCCATGCGTGAAGCCGAGTTGCAGGGTATCTGGCAGTTACATAGAATCGAGTCTTGGAATATCTAAAAATGATTTGCCGGCCGCTGCTGCTAGTGGCCGCTCTCCTGCCGATTGGCGCGCATGCGCAATGGCTCAATTACACGCCAGCGGGCACGCCTCGGCTGGGCGACGGAAAGCCCAATCTCTCGGCTCCTGCGCCACGCGGCGCGGACGGCAAGCCGGATCTGACGGGCGTCTGGACGCATGAGAAAACTTCCGCCGCCGAGTGGAAACGCCTTCTCGGCCCCGCGTACGAGCGGGAATCGCGATCCGCGCTGCTCGGGATGGAGCTCGAGGTCGTGAATAAATACGGGCTCAACATGTTCTGGGACATGAAGCCCGGGGAGTCCATTCTGACGCCCGCGGGAGAAGCGGCGATGAAGCGGCGGGCCGCCGAGCAGCGCGTGGACAATGTCTGCCATGGCGAGTACGGCTGGCCTGTGGCAGGGCTGCTGGCCGAGCCATTCAAAATCGTTCAAGCTCCCAAAGAGACGATGATTCTGTACGAAGTGGATGGCCTCCACCGCCAGATTTTCGTCGATGGACGCGAATTTCCCGCCGAATGGGAATTTCCGGCCTATCTCGGATATTCCATCGGCCGATGGGAGGGCGACACTTTCGTCGTCGAGACACGCGGATTCAACGACCGCACGCCAGTGGACGGCATGGGGCATCCGCGCAGCGAAGCAATGCATGTGACGGAGCGTTACCACCGGCGCGATTTCGGACATCTGGACACCGAGCTGACGTTCGACGATCCTCAGATGTACACTCGGGCGTTCGCGGTGAAAATTGAATACGATCTAATTCCGAACAACGACATCTTTGAGATGTTCTGCACGCAAAACGAGAAGGATCGCGCCCACATGGTGAAGTAACTTCGGCTTCGAGCGACTGCGTTAGCGAAACTGAAAGCGAATGGCCGCATTAACCCGCAGTTCGAACCTCGGCCGTGATGTGTTTGGAGCGGCGGCTTTGGCCTTCGGACTCATCACGCTGGCTTGGCACAACTACAACGATTGGGATCAACTGCGTTACATTCTGAACGCTTTCGATGGCCCGGTTTTTCTCTACGCCGTAGCTGCAGCCCAGATCGTCGGCGGCGTTGCAATTCTGTTCGGCCGGTCCGCGAAGACCGGAGCAGTGGTCGTGGGTGCGGTTTATCTCGTCTTCGCCTTACTATGCGTGCCGCGCATCGTCACAGCGCCGCAGATTTACGATCGGTGGGGCAATTTCTTCGAGCAGTTCTCTCTTGCGACCGGAGCGGCTCTGATTTATGCGCGCCTGTCGTCGCTATGGGCGCTGGAAACGCTGAATCGGATTGGCCGCATTTCTTTGGGCCTTTGTTCCCTTTCCTTCGCCATCGAGCAGGCAATTTATCTTAACGCCACCATTAGTCTTGTTCCGAAGTGGCTCCCGCCAAGTCAGAAGTTTTGGGCGATAGCAACGACGGTCCCCTTCGTACTCGCGGCCGTTGCTCTGCTTACGAATCGAATGGCGCTTCTGGCGACTCGCCTGCTGACGATCATGCTCCTGGCCTTTGGGATACTCGTGTGGATCCCGTTACTCGTTTCCAATCCCCGCAGTCATACGAACTGGAGCGAAGCCGCCGAGACGTTCGCGATTGCCGGATCCGCATGGATTCTCGCTGATCTCCTTGGACAAACTCGAGTTGACGTATAGTCGGTTATGGTAACCTGTGCCACTCGCGTTCGCGGTTGGCCTTAGCCAGTCGCTATCAAAATGACAGATCAGTCTAACGAAACAATCCCGTTGTCGAGAATCGGCCCGAAGATCCCGGTCGATCGCAATCTGCCTTTCCACGAGAGCCTGGTGCACATGTTCCGGCATGCGGTCGAGCGCAAGCCCGACACTGTGGCGGTGATTTATCAGGACCGGTCGATCACGTATCGCGATTTCGGTCGCGCGACTAACGGGCTGGCGGCGCTGCTTGATTCGCTCCGGCTGGAGCCCGGCCCGATCGTCGTCCTGATGCCCAACTCAATTGAGATGGACGTAGCGCTGATGGCGGTGATGAGCGCAGGCGCACAGGTTGCTCCCGTCAACCCGTTTTTTCACGTCGCCGAAATCTCGAAGGTGCTCGACGGCTTCGACCCGAAGGCCATTGTCTGCCATCCGAGCACGTCCGACAAAGCGCATGCAATCGCTGAAAAAATGGGGCTCGCCCATGTCATCACCGTCGGCTATGAGACCTTGGCTCAATGGACTACCGATCCCCGCCTCGACTCGCCTCCGGCGAAAATGCCGCGCGCCGATGACCTGGCGTTGTCGATTTTTACCGGTGGTTCCACCGGCGTTCCTAAGGGCGTCAACCACACGCATCGCGGGCTGATGTGGGGTCTGATTCAGCACCTCAGCGTCTGGCCGATTCCGTTCGGAACCGGCGTTTTTCTAAATGTCGCGCCCATGTTTCATATCTGGGGTCTGACCTATGCCACCTGGGTGCCGATCTTTACCGCCGGAACCCTGGTCATGATCCCGAAGTACGATCCCGATGAAGTTGTGAAAGGGCTGGCTGAGCATCGTGTGAGTGTCTTTGCCGGTGGGCCCGCTCCTATTTATATTGGTCTGCTGCGAAGCCCGCTGTTTGATCAGGTCGATCTTTCGGCATTGAAATACTGCCTCTCCGGCGGCGCGCCGTGTCCTGAGGACCTGCATCGGGAATGGCTCAAGCGCACGGGCTGCCCGCTGCTGGAGGGCTGGGGAATGTCCGAAGGGGCTCCGTTCTGCCTCAATCGTTACGACGGCGAGCGCAAGCTCCTGTCGGTCGGTAATCCGGTGCCTGAAACCGAAGTTGAAGTGGTGGATCTTGAAACCGGAACACGTGTGTTGCCGATGGGTGAGACAGGCGAGGTGCGGGTACGTGGGCCACAGATGATGACCGGGTATCACAATAAGCCCGAAGAAACGGCGTATGCGCTTCGCAACGGCTACATGTATACCGGTGATATCGGTTATGTGGACCGGGATGGGTTCCTGTTTCTTGTCGATCGCAAGAAGGACATGGTTATCGTCGGCGGCTACAACGTCTATCCGCGCGAGGTCGACGAGGTGCTGTTCAACCACCCGGCGATTCACGAGGCGGCAACGGTTGGCAAACGCGACGATCGGCTAGGCGAGGTCGTGGTAGCCTTTGTTGCCGTGAAAAGCGGCGCCGAACTCGACGAGGAAAAAATTCTTGCCTACTGTAAGGAGAACCTCGTCAAGTACAAGCGACCCGTCGAAGTTCATTTCGTCGATGCCTTGCCGCGTACGGGTACCAACAAGATCGACCGGATGAAGCTGAGAACAATGGCGGCGAGTGAGAGCGAATCCGGCGACGCGTAGCCCGTTAAGTCCTTTCGGGACCGACTCCCTAACGGTCGCGGCTCAGTAAACAATTCTGAACCGCGCGCATGAGCAAGCGGATAATTGGGGCGTTTGGCGCCTCACGTCCCCACCTAGTTATCATGGCTCATGCGAAGTAGCTCAGCGGCAGTCACCCTGTTCTTCGCCGTCCTCGGTGCCCTTGGCGCACCCGCGTCGAGCCGGGCCGCCGGTTCAGCCCAGCCCCCGCCGATCCCGATCAAAGTCGTCATCGTGACCATGTTCGAAGCCGGCGCCGATATGGGTGACCGCCCTGGCGAGCTGCAGTATTGGGTAGAGCGGAATCATCTCGACAACATCCTTCCGTTTCCCCAGGCCTATCACGGCCTGCGCATGAATCGCGACGGAGTGCTTGCTGTGCTCACCGGCATGGGGACAGCCAAGGCCGCCGGCAGCATCATGGCCCTCGGACTCGACCCGCGCTTCGATCTGCGCAAGGCCTACTGGATCGTGGCGGGCATCGCTGGCGTCGATCCCGCGGATGCGTCGCTCGGATCGGCGGCGTGGGCCGAATGGGTGGTTGACGGCGATCTGGCTTATGAAATCGACGGTCGCGAGATCCCCGCCGATTGGCCCACCGGCTTCGTGCCGCTTGGCAAGTCCAAGCCTTATGAACTCCCACGCACCAACACGGGCAGTGAAGACCGGGGTGAAGCCTATCATCTGAATGCCACGCTCGTCGATTGGGCGTTCCATCTGACCGAGCATGTGGACCTCGGCGACACTCCCGAAATGCAGAAGGACCGCGCCGCGTACGCTTTTGCCAACGCCCGCCGTCCTCCCTTCGTGCTGAAAGGCGATACCATCTCCTCCAGCACCTTTTTCACCGGGGTCAAGCTGAGCGAATGGGCCAACCAGTGGGTCAAGTATCACACCGGAGGCAAAGGTAACTACGTCACCACCGGGATGGAGGACACCGGCACTCTCTCCTCGCTTGAGATGCTAGCGAAAGCCGGCCGCGTGGATTGGAATCGTATCCTGGTTTTGCGTACCGCCAGCGACTTCGATCAACCCCCGCCCGGCATGACCGCCGCGGAAAACCTGGCCCGCAACACTGCGCGAAAATACGTCGGCTACCTTCCGGCGCTCGAATCCGCCTGGCGCGTCGGTAACACCGTGGTCCAGGAAATCACGGCCCACTGGAACAAATACAAATGAAATTGATATGATCGCGGGATCAAAGCCTTCTCAAACGCGGTTCGCCTCCTGGCGGTCACGGGCACCATTGGGATTTGTGCCGTAGCTCAGAATTCTGTTCCGCCTGTGTATCTCAACCACGTGGTGATTTATGTTTCCGCGGAAACATACGGCGCGCTGAAAGCGTCTCCGCTGATTCGCAATCAGTTTAGTCAATCTCGTGAGGCTACGATCCACGCCCAAGGTGGCTCGATCACCTACACCGGCCTGTACTTAATTGGAATGAACACATATTTGGAGATCTTTGCAACTGGGTTTAGCGACCTTTCGCACAAAGTCGAGCCGCCAGGGCGAGTTTTCTTTGGAATGTGGATCGATCACCGAACTCAACTGCCAGCGATACATGAACGGTTTCCGATGGTCGAGATGGCAACCATGAGAGATGCACAAAATCGGCCAGCGTACGACTACATTGGAGATGACCCCGCGCAAACAGAGGGTGTAAACAGTTTTGTTTTGGTCTCTACCCCGACGGCATTGTGCGATCCGCTGCGAGCCGGATTTACCGATCGCCGCCCTATCGGCGGGACCGATTCCTTCACGAAATTGTCGCTTGTACGGTGACTGTCGGAACAGCCGAGCGCGACACCCTAATCCGGAATTTTCGGGCTTACGGATATGCAATTCGCGACGAGGGTCAAAACATTGTTGCAGACGGACCTGAATTTACGTTGACCATATTACCGATACAGCCCGGCGAACGGAGGTCGGCGTCCATCGAAATGACTTTGAACCGCAAAAACACCGGGAACAAGAGCTATCGAATGGGAGACTCAGAACTTCGATTCCAAGATAGGAGGGCGACCCTGTCTCTCACTTTTCCGCAGGTAAGTAACAAGTGAAAATACCTACCATCCAATTCGCATATACTATCCCTGCTGGCGGCCCGCAGCGGGTCAAAAGGGGGAATGTATGAATGCCGTCGACGTTCCAGTACGTGAAACCAAAGCGAAGCTTTGGATGCTGTGGGCCGGCCGAGTTCTATCGCTCTGGCCGGTTTTTGTTGTGTGTTCGAGCGCTACCTGGAAGCTGACCCGAAACCCGTGGTACGTCGGGGAGTTCGCGAGAATTGGTTGGCCGGCCAGCGCCTTGACGCTCCTCGCCTGCCTGCAACTTGGCTGCATCGTCTTATACCTCATTCCGCGGACGGCGGTTCTGGGCGCGATCTTGCTCACCGGCTACCTGGGCGGCGCCATCGCCAGCTATGTCCGCATCGGCGAGGCTTATCCGGTACTGGTCCCGCTGTCGACAAGCGTGATTGCCTGGGCGGGAATCTACCTGCGCGACCCGCGCCTTCGAGCGCTGATCCCGTTCCGGGGACCGGTTCCGCGGTCGTGATTTTACAACTGGCCGGGCACTATTTCCCCGGTAAGTGTTGAAAGCTCTTTTCGTTCTCCAAACAGATTTCGTCCAGCAGTTCAGCGTCGGGCACAATGGCTTGCTTGAATGTTATCGTCCAGGGTTTCGTGTACGCTTTCGGGTCGTCGACGGTGAATTCGATTTCGAGTCTTCCGTAAGTGGGGCGCCGGAATCGCTCGGTCAATTTGGCCGCCTCGGTCAATGGGTCGCCCTTCAAATCCAGCCACAGGTCGTCCCGCAATCCGATGGTTTGGACCACTAATGTGTCCCCCTCCCATTTGCCCGAAGAATAACCGTTCCAGGACGGCTGCGGATCCACCGGCAGTGGACGTGCATCCGTGAAGATCTGACGGTAGCCGGCGTTCCACTCAGTAAGAATCAGCAAGAGCCCAGGGGTTTGCACGATCTTCGAAAGATGAGGAAGCCCGTAGTTCCGCGGAACAGTTAGAGGCAGACAGCGCACATGTGGATCGTCTTTGCCTTCGTTCTGCATCCGCTGCTTCACCAGCGCGGCGGCCCACGGTTGATAGGGCAAACCACCGGGAAGACTGTGCGCAATGTCCACGGCCTCCCAGGCGATCGGAAGTTCGGCGTCGCAGTCCAACAGATCGGCGCCTTTCACCGGATCGCATGGAACGGGATTACCAGTCATCCATACGCCCGAGAAATCCGGCTTGCCGTCGCTTGTGCGCGCCGCGGGCGCGGTGAGGTTTGGCTTGCCGTCAGCAGTTCGGGGAACGCCCGTTGAGGGATAGCGCAGCCACTGGGCGGCAAGAGGCAAATACATCGCCAGCAAGAGCGTAGAACCTGCTAGAACCCGGGTCACTGTTGACAGCATATAATGGAAACCATTTGTAGGCTAGAAAGGAAATCTGCTTGTCGGGTCCAACTGGTATCGCCGCAGTTCTATTTGTCGCGTTCAGCTGCGCGGCGCCCTTGGCAGCGGCCTCCTGCGAGAGTCTGGCATCGCTGGCGCTGCCGAACACCACCATTACCCTGGCTCAAACCGTAGCACCCGGCGATTTCATGCCACCGGCCGCCTCGGCGCGGGATCTTGGCGCACCAGTCGACTGGAAGCAACTACCCGCTTTCTGCCGAGTCGCGGCTACCATTCGGCCTGTACCGGATTCCAACATAAAGATGGAGATTTGGTTGCCAGTGTCGGGATCGGCTTCAACCTGGAACAACGAATTCGAGGCAGACGGAAACGGCGGTTGGACGGGAACCATCAATTACAAATACATGGGCGCCGCGCTGCTCAAGGGTTTTGCTGCGGGTATGACGGACACCGGACACGAAGGCGGCAGCGCCAGCTTCGCCCTGGGCCATCCGGAAAAGATAATCGACTTCGGCTATCGCGCCGTTCATGAAATGACCGTGAAATCGAAGGCCATCATCGCAGCCTTCTATGGCCAAGCTCCCAAGCTGTCGTTATGGAACGGCTGTTCGGCCGGCGGCAGAGAAGGGCTGAAGGAAGCGCAAATGTTTCCTGAAGACTACGATGGCGTCGTGGCGGGCGACCCTATCGCCGATTTTGTCGGCCGGTCGCTCGGCGGAGTATGGATGGCGCAGGCGGTTCATCATGACGAAGCAAGCTTGCTGACACCCGAAAAATATTCCGTTCTTCACAAAGCTGTCCTGGAGGCTTGCGACGCCATGGACGGTGTAAAGGATGGCGTGATCGAGAATCCGGCACTTTGCCACTTCGATCCGGCAACCGTCGCATGCAAAGCTGGGGCCACCAGCGGCTGCCTTACGGCTCCCGAAGCGGAGGCCGCGAGAAAAATATATTCCGGCGTTATCAATTCGACAACCCAAGAAGCCGTGTTTCCAGGGCTCATGCCGGGCAGCGAACTCGGATGGGGTACGCAGGCCGGGGCGCGGCCGTTCGGTGCGGCTACCGATTACTTTCAGTACATCGTGTTCAAAAATCCCGATTGGGATTACAAGACGCTCAACTTCGCCGGCGACATCGCACTTGCTGAAAAAGAAGACCACGGCACCATCAACGCGACGAATCCCGATCTGAAAGCGTTCTTCCGGCGGGGCGGAAAAATTCTCCAGTATCACGGCTGGTCCGATCAGCAAATGTCGGCCGCCACCAGCCCGAAGTATTACCAGAGCGTTCTAAACACGGTGGGCGACGCCAAGTTGGTAGAGCGATCCTACCGGCTGTTTATGGTGCCCGGAATGGGCCACTGCGGAGGCGGTGAAGGCGCCGACACATTCGATAAGCTCGGCGCGCTCGAACAGTGGGTGAAGAGCGGAAAGCCGCCGGATACAATCGTCGCGTCGCGGGCCGAAGCTGGGAAGGTAGTGCGGACGCATCTTCTGTGCCCCTTTCCTCAAACGGCCGTGTATAACGGAACGGGAAGCACGGATGACGCTGCGAATTTCACGTGCAAAGCTGCGCCTATGGTGACCCGCGCGGATGCACGCTGACCAAGTGACTTAGTCCTGAGGCGCGACGTCGCGCGTCTTGATCAGCCACTGCCCGTTTACGCGAACCAGTTCGTCCACTTCTCGTCCGGCGCCCGCCACGCGCGAAGGAACGTTCGGGCCTCCGGCGGCGACGACGGTCATCCAGTAGGCCTCCATGCGCGCGTGATCCTTGTCGACAAACTCCAGGTAGCTGTTCGCGATCACGTGGTACATGGGTGGCCGCTTCTCGCCGGTTTTGGCTTGATTTTCCGCGGTCCGCTGCCGAAAGTCCGTGATCATCTTCTTAAGTGCCTCCCGTCCCTTGACGGCATTGGCGCCGCTGCCGAACTGCCCATCCGGAGTGAACGCGGCGGCATAAGCATCGGCATTCCCTGTGTCGAGCGCGCGAATGTATTGCCACATTAATTTTCGATTTGAGTGCGATCTCGCGTTTCACGCTCCGTTTCATTCTCCGCCGCGCCAGCCTGCAACCCAAGGAGCGTTACCGCCATCACAGCTCCCACGCTGAACACCAACTTTTTCGCCATATCGATCTCCTCCCATCTAAAAGATCACAAAGGCCAAGCGATGTATACTGGCGAGGACGGAGAGTCCTATATGTCGCCTCGCATATCGCTGCTCGCATTCGCTCTGTTCGCGTTCGCCGCGCTTTCCCCGGCGCAGTGGCCTCGCGTCGCATCAAAGAAACTGCCGCGCACCGCCGACGGCAAGGTCGACTTGAACGCTCCCGCCCCGCGTACTCGCGAAGGCACGCCCGACCTATCCGGAGTTTGGGAAATGTACGCCGAAGGGGACCCTGGTCCTCCCAAGCTGCTCATCAACCTTGCGGCGGACCTGAAGCCGGGCGAAGTCCAGATGCTTCCCTGGGCTGAAGCTCTCTACAAGCAGCGCCTGGCCAGTAACGGTAAAGATCATCCGGGCGCGCAGTGCCTGCCATCCGGAATGCCCGAAAAAGACGTGGTTCCCGCTCCCTACAAGATTGTGCAGACGCCCGACCTGATCGTGTTCCTGTATGAATCGCGCACCATCTATCGCCAGATATTCATGGACGGCCGGCCGCTGCCTAAGGATCCAAATCCCACCTGGCAAGGTTACTCCGTTGGGCATTGGGACGGCGACACGCTGGTGGTGGAAACTGCGGGCTTCAATGGCAAGGAGTGGCTCGATATGGCCGGCCATCCCGAGACCGAGGCGATGCATCTGACCGAGCGCTTTACGCGTCGTGACGTGGGACACATGGACGTTCAGTTCACTATCGACGATCCCAAAGCGTACGCCAAACCGTGGACCGTCTCCGGTAAAATTCACCTGCTGCCGGTAGACGATGTCCAGGAATACATCTGCGAAGAGAACAACAAAGCGCCGGGCCACATGGTCGGCAAATAGACTCTAGTGGGCGGGCACCATCAGCTGACCGCGTGGCAACGCTGGGTTCAAAAACCACAGAAAATCTGGCTACGAAGGGCGTTTTTTCAAGTCCATTTATGGAGCGGCATCGCGGTCGGGCTGTACATCTTGATGATCAGCGTCACCGGCAGCATTCTCGTCTATTGGAACGAGCTCTACCGAGCCGTGACTCCCGAACCAGTGATCTCGAAAGCCTCCGGACCCCGCTGGACTGACGATCAGCTTACCGCCGCCGCCCAGCACTTGTATCCAGGCTATCGGGTCATCAAAATCAGCCACGCGCGGAATCCCGATCAGGCGGTAGGAATCAGCTTGCAGCGCGGCAACCGGCTGAAGCACCGGCTGTTCGATGCGCGGAGTGGCGCCGATCTGGGCGACGCAGTGTCAATCGGCATGCGGTTGGTGGCATTCATACTGGATCTGCACGACAATCTGCTGGCGGGACAGACCGGTCGAATCGTCAACGGCGTCGGGGCCTTCGCCGTGCTCGCGGTGGCTGTCACGGGGCTAGTGATCTGGTGGCCAGGCAGCAAGACATGGCGTCGCAGCCTGACGCTGCATCGCGGAGTGGGATGGAAGCGCCTGACTTGGCACTTGCACAGCATGGTCGGATTCTGGAGCTTTGGATTTGTGTTGGTCTTCGGGCTCAGCGGGATTTATCTCTGTTTTCCAGAGTGGTTTCAGGACGTGGCCGACCGGCTGGAGCCCGTCACGGGCGCTACTATTGGCCGGGTACCCCTGGTCGACCAGATTATTTATTGGCTCGCCTATTTGCATTTCGGCCGTATCGGCGGCATAGGCATTCCATGTCGCGGCCCCGGGCTCTGCGACCAGACGACCAAGGCAATTTGGGCGCTGTTCGGATTCACCCCCGCAGTGATGTTTGTGACCGGTGCAATTATGTGGTGGAACCGCGTGCTGCGCCCTCGTATGTTGCGCCTGAAATCTCCTGTTGTGAGAACCAGCTAGAATGTCACCTGTGTCTACCCGCGTCGACCTTTCACCGTTACTCGCACCCTTCTCCATCCGCGGGCTCAGGCTGCCGAATCGCTTTGTGATGCCGGGAATGCAGCGCCAGTGGTGCGACAACGGGAGGCCGCTACCGCGCTTGGGGGAATACTATCGGCGCCGTGCCGAGGGCGGCGTCGGGCTCATCATCACGGAATCCTGTGCGGTGGACCATCCTTCCTCCACGCAGACGCCTATGTTTGCGCGCATCACCGATGCCACTGTGGACGCCTGGGCGCATTGCTTCCAAGCGGTGAAAGATGCCGGCGGCCACATGCTCATGCAGCTTTGGCACGAAGGAGCAATCCGGAAGGAAGGCGGTGACGGACCTTATGCCCAGTATCCGTCGCTGAGCCCTTCCGGCCTGATTAGCCCCGGGAAGTCGAATGGCCGAGCAGCGACGGCGGAGGATCTAGCAGACATTCGGGACGCGTTTGTACGCGGCGCTCTAGCGGCACAGCAAATCGGCGCGGACGGTGTCGAAATCCACGCCTGTCACGGCTACTTGCTCGATCTGTTCCTCTGGGCAGCAACGAATCGACGAAAAGACGGCTACGGCGGCGATGACATTCTCGAACGGGTGCGATTTCCAGCGGAAATTGTCGCCGCGGTACGTAAGGCAGTAGGCCCGGATTTTGTCATTTCCTTCCGCTTCTCGCAGTGGAAAGAAGTGGACTACGACGCCAGGATCGCACCCACGCCGCGCGATCTGGAGATCATGCTGTCGGTGTTGCGTGCCAGCGGAGTCGACGTGTTCCACGCTTCGGCGCGCCGCTTCTGGATTCCCGAGTGGCCCGATTCCGACCTCGGAATCGCTGGCTGGACCAAGTCGCTCACAGACGCCCCCGTGATCGCGGTGGGAAGCGTGGGCCTGGACACCGACGTCATGGAGAACTTCTTTGGCAAGGAAGCCCAGTCGACCGGTGAAGCAGGATTTCAGGAGCTACTGCGCCGATTCGAGAATCAGGAGTTCGACCTGGTGTCTGTCGGCCGCGGCCTCATCGGCGACCCGGATTGGGTTCACAAGGTTGCGGCCGGCCGTTACTCGGACATTCGCATGTTCACTAAGAAGGACGTGCTGGGAGACCTGGAAGTCCAGGGCTTCGTGGAAGAAGCGCATCGCGGCGCCTAGGCCGTTACCCGTCAAAGTGCGATAACTTCCGAGTGCGCCGTCATCCGACAGCGACCCTAAACCCCGTGCGACTGATCGTTACTTGGTTCAACAGGTAGATAGCCTAACGCAGACGGTCCGTGACGA
>JBKQHJ010000237.1:0-2504 GCA_052148835.1 Bryobacteraceae bacterium | reverse complement strand
TCCATGCTCCCGAGAGTCCATTCGGAAGCCTGGCCGCGTCTTTGAATTTGTCCAGTGCAGCCGTTATGGCCGCTGCACGATCTTCCTCCGGGATCGCCTTAAAGACTCCCTGCAGCTCCTGCGCTGTGATCCCGAGGACTTTTGCCAAATCCTCGGATGCAAGGCCGATGGAACGAAGTTGACGCGGCATCGCCATGCCGGAGAGCACCATCGACGCCATTTTTGTCGAAACGTCGTCTATGGATTCGCCGAGCGCCCATCCTGCGTTTCCCGCAGCCTTCATGAATGGGGCTAACTGGTCGGTCGCGATTCCCATCGCCACCATACGCTGCGCCGCCGGAAGCAGTTCCGGGAAAGCAATGGCGTTCGATTTAGAGAGCGCCTCCATCTGCTCGATGACTTCGTTCGCCGCCGATGCGCTGCCGGTCAGAGCCGTCAGCGCTATCGTCGTTTTCTGAATTTCAGCGTAAATAGTGAACGATTCTTTAAAAAGTTCGAACGCCGAAGTGATGACACCAGCCTGTTCTGCGACTTCAAGCAGTTTGTGGCCCAGTTCGCCAAGCGATTCCGCGCCTTCGTCGCTGGCGTGTTTAGCGCTCTCGGAAGCCTGATTGAACGACTCGGATATTTTCGCTCCGGCTTGTTTGGCCGCGTCTGTTGTCGCGCCGAACTCAGCCTGTAATTGCGAGGCATCGCCTGTGATGAGAACGCTTACCGAGCCGACATTTTCAGCCATCTAGAGCACTCCGTTCATGATGTTCCGCAGTTGCTCGCTTGTCGCTCCCTGCGCTCTCGCCGCCGCCGCTTTCTTCATCCGCCCTTCGATCTCCCGCGAAACCTGAAGCATGCCGGGATCTGGTTTCGCCGGTGCGAACTGGCTCTTGAAACCTTCGAGATCCTTATGCCAGTCCGGTTTCGCTCCGCGCTCGCTCACATATCCCGGCATGAACATTTGCGGCGTGAACGGCTTCTGTCCCTTCTCCGTCAGCCAGTGCGCGTTGTGCAGCGTGGCCTGAATGCTCGCGTGCAGCGATTGGAAGAACTCGCGGGACTGGTCAAACACTTTGCGTTTGGCCGCCAACTCGCGCGGCGTCGAGCGCCAGAAATCCTCTGCCGCGATCCCGAGCCCATGCGGGGATTCGGCGAAGGCCAGCATTTCGAGCCAGTCCTGTTCGGTCAGTTCGGTTGTGGCTTGTCTTCCGCCGGAGGCTGCACCACGGCCAGAGTAGCCTTCGGCGCTGCTTTTCCCAATGCTTCGAGCACTGGCGCGTCGAGCGATGACAGCGTTTCGCCGTCCTGCATCAGGTCCGTGAAATCGACCACGCGGGCGAAGCCGCATGATCTCCACTTACCGGAAGCATCGACTTCGCCCGCCGATGCCGCCGCGAGCGCCGCTATCGGTATCGGTCTGTCGGGATCTCCGATCCGGTAGCCCCATTGCTGAAGCTGGAACCATGCTGAGTGCGCGAAGCGGAGCTGATAGGGCTTGCCGCCCACCGTGACGCTCGGATACGCCACGGGCTGAGGTATCACGTTCTGTGTAGCCATGGTGTCACGCAGAGATGAATTGCGGTTCTCCCGAAACCATGATGCTCAGATTGACGAGCAGATCCTTTTCAAGGCTCATATCCATCGTGTAGTCCGTGATCGCGCCGGTGAAGTAGATGATGTCTCCGTTCGGGAACGTCAACTGCCACGAGTAAAGCGCATTGAGAAATTGCGTGAACAGCGCGCCCAAACCGGACGCGAAGCCGTGGCCGAAGGCTCCCGACGAATCGAGCGCAATCGACCCCGGAATGAAGTGCAGATCGCAGGTGAACGTCCCGCCGTCGAGCAGCGTTCCGATGATCTGCGTCCACGGTGTGCCCTGGTTGGTGACATCCGCCGTTTTACGCTTCAATGTCCATTTCTGGTTCCCCGCGTTGCCCAACGGTCGGTAGGTGATCGGTGAGCCGGGAGTCGCGACGGATAGGACTGATCCTACCGCCGGGATGCCGGGACCACCGGAAAGAGTGATATTTTCGATGCTCATTCGTTTTTTCCTTTCAAAGGCAGAGTCAAATACAAAGACAGGTCAGTCGGGAAAATCCTCCCGGTTGTAAACGCGCCAATCCTGCGTCCACACATAAGCAGGCGGTTGGAGCTGTGGCAGCATGCCTCCCCGTTCGTTGAGCAGGAAGCACGGGTTCTGGCTTGGGCCGGTCACCGGAGACTGATAGTAGCCGTCCCATGCCAGAGAGATCGAATTCATGAATGCCACGATGTCGTTGCCGATGCTCCGCAGAGTCTCCGCGTTGTAGCCGACGATATTGATCTGGAGCCGCGGTTGAGAGAGGGCCGTGTTCGGCGTGCCCTGATTGCGGACCCGCGGAAGCGATGACACACGCTGCACCGTGACGCAATAGCGGTTGTCCGACGGCTTGCCGAGATCGCCCTGGACCACTTGCCGGTCGAACCACTGGAACGTAGGATCGCCATGAGTGTTGGGCCACGTCAGATCGGCG
>JBKQHJ010000236.1:0-3184 GCA_052148835.1 Bryobacteraceae bacterium | reverse complement strand
GCGGATTGCTCAGAAATAGCTGTTCGCGGTTGGCTCTTCGCTCTTGCTACCTTGAGTTCTGAGCGGTCCCTCCAGGGTGACAACCTCTCTTGTTTTGCCTTTCTCCTTGTTTTCCTCAGCGACTCAGCGTCTCTGCGGTGAATCTTGTTTTCTCCCCCCCGCCAAAAGACCTTTTCACAGCACCCGCGGAGCCGCAGAGAAACCTGGCACTCTACACACCTCAGCGTGCGGATTCCGAGGGATGTCGATCAGCGTTCCGAACTGATGTCGATCACGATTCCGAAGTGATGCCGATCAGTTTTCCGAACTGATGCCGATCGGTTTTACGGTTGTAGTTCGGAACGGTGATCGGCATCGGATTGGAATGGCGGCGTAGGGCAGCCGTGGCGGCTGGACCCCACTTAAAGTAGGTTTCTCCCCCGAAATCTACTTTGAGGTGGAGACTCCCCGTTGCCACAGAAGAGGCTGACCATGCGCAAGTTGAAGGAAGTTCTGCGGCTCCATTCCCTGGGACTGAGCCAGCATCAGATCGCCCGTAGCTGTTCCATTTCCCAAAGCACCGTCCATGAATACGTGTCCGCCGCGCAAGCGGCCGGCGTGAAGTGGCCGTTGCCCGAGGGCTGGGACGACCAGCAGACCGAGCAGGCGCTGTTTCCGCAGCGGCCTGCGCCTGCTGTCTGGCGGAAACATGCGGAGCCGGATTGGGCCAAGATCCACGAAGAGTTGCAGACCCACAAGGACCTGACGCTACAACTGGTGTGGCAGGAAGGCCGCGAGAACACCCCGGAAGGCTATGGCTATAGCCGGTTCTGCGACCTCTACCGGCGATGGCTGAAAAAGCTCGACCTGGTGCTGCGGCAGGAACACCGCGCCGGCGAGAAGATGTTCGTGGATTACGCCGGAGCCACGATCCCGGTTCACGACCCGGAGACTGGCGAAGTGCACGCCGCCGCCGTCTTCGTGGCCGTGCTGGGCTCCAGCAGCTATACCTTCGCGGAAGCCACCACCGGCCAGGATCTGCGGAGCTGGATCGGTTCGCATCAGCGAGCCTTCGAGTTTTTCGGCGGCACGGTCGAGGTGGTGGTGCCGGATAACCTGAAGAGCGCGGTTACGCATCCCAGCTATTACGAGCCGGACTTGAATCCTACCTATCGGGACCTGGGGGAGCACTACGGCGTGGCGATCATTCCCGCGCGGCCGTATCGGGCCAGGGACAAGGCCAAGGCGGAGGTGGGCGTGCAAGTCGTGCAGCGGTGGATCGTGGCCGCCTTACGCAAACGCAAGTTCTTCTCCCTCGCGGAAGTCAACCAGGCGATTGGCGAGTTGCTGGTGCGGTTGAACGAGCGGCCGTTCCGCAAGCGCCCGGGCAACCGCGCCACGCTGTTCGCGCACCTGGACCGGCCGGCCCTGAAGCCGCTGCCGGCCACGCGTTATCAGTTCGGGGAATGGAAAACGGCGCGCGTCAACATCGACTATCACATTGAAGTGGAGCGGCACTTCTACAGCGTGCCGTACGCGCTGGTGCATCAGGAAATGGACGTGCACCTGACGGCCGACACGGTGGAGGTTCTACACCGCGGGGTGCGAGTGGCTTCCCATGTGCGCTCCCAGGAGCCTGGCAAAGCCACTACGCTGGCCGAACACCGGCCCAAGTCGCACCAGAAGTATTTGGGGCGCACGCCCTCGCGGCTGATCGATGATGCCCAGCAGGTCGGTCCCTCGACCGGTCAACTGGTGGAAGCGATCCTGGGCGTCAAGCGCCATCCGGAGCAGGGCTTTCGGTCGTGTCTGGGGATTCTGCGGTTGGCGAAAACATATCCCACCGAGCGCATGGAAGCGGCTGCCCGACGATGCCTGCGGGCGCGCGCCTACAACTGCCAGAGCATGGACTCGATTCTCAAGAACCAGCTCGACCGGTTGCCTCTGCCTGGCGAAGCGCCCGCCCAGGCCGCGGTGGAACACGACAACATCCGCGGCGCCGATTACTTTGATTCCCCGCCGGAGACCGATCCTCCGGTGATTCCGTAGACCACAAGGAGAAGCATGCTCAACCAACAAACGACAGAGAAGTTATACGCCATGCGCATGCGCGGCATGGCCGAGGCTTTTACCCAACAACAGGAAGATCCGCAATCCACGCAACTCAGTTTCGAGGAACGGTTCGCGCTGCTGGTGGACCGGCAGTGGAACTGGCGGCAAAACCGGGCTTTGGAACGACGGCTCAGAGAGGGACGGCTGCAAGGCCCAGCCTGTGTCGAAGATATCGATTTCCGCGCGGCACGTGGTCTGGACAAGCAGGTGATCCGGCCGCTGATTCAGGACTCCGACTGGGTACGGCGCCACCAACACATTTTCCTGATCGGCCCGACCGGGATCGGGAAAACATTCTTGGCCCGGGCCTTCGGACAGAAGGCCTGCCGCGATGGTTTCACGGCGTACTTTGCCACCGCGGCGCAACTGTTTCGGGAACTCGAGCTCGGTCGGGCCGACGGCAGCTATACCAAGAAGTTGCGGGCCTTGGGGCAGGTAGATGTGCTGATCGTCGACGACTGGGCGATGGCGCCGATGGCGGAAGCGGAACGCCGTGCTTTCCTGGAAATCTGCGATGAACGCTACCTGACCAGGTCGACACTGTTGACCAGCCAACTGCCGGTGGCGAAGTGGCACGCGCAGATCGGCGATCCCACGGTGGCGGATAGCATCTTGGACCGGCTGGTGCATTGTGCTCACCGCATCGAGCTACAGGGAGATTCGATCCGCAAACTGAAAGGCGGCCGTGGTGGCAAAAAGGCTGAGTAGAGCGAGCGGCGATGTGTTTTGGCGCGCTAACTCCAGTCGCCCTACGGGCTCCTTCCGTCAGCGCGCCAAAACACGGAAACCCGAAACAGGGGTACTCCCGATCGATCAAGACAAAGAAGAACAGGAAAACTCTTGACGGATGTCGATCACTATTTCACACTGAAAGAGTCCTGCGTCGCTTCGCTCCGTTCTGATCGACATCAGATCGGAATGACTGATCGACATCATCGGAATGCGCATCGGTGACATCGTACCGGCGGAAACCCGGCACTTGGTCGTGGACGAATCTCAGAAGACCCATCAAAACCATTTGTTCGAGCTGAGTCACGAAATGCGAATTCGAATACGGCACGACGGTGTCCTACGGAAAAACCGCCGCGTGCAC
>JBKQHJ010000235.1:0-17287 GCA_052148835.1 Bryobacteraceae bacterium | reverse complement strand
ACGCCGGTGGCCATGGACAAGGGGTTGCGGTTTGCGATCCGTGAAGGCGGCCGGACGGTGGGAGCGGGAACGGTGACGGAGATATTGGAATAGAAGCGGGAATACGAGGAAGACAGGGAATACGGGGAATGGTTTGAATTCCTGGTCTCCCTTGTTCCTTGAGCTACCTTCTTCGCGACTGAAAGAAGCGATCAAATAATGGCTTTACAAGAACGCATTCTCATCCGCCTCAAGGCGTACGATCACCGCATCCTGGACCAATCCACCACCGAGATTGCCGACACGGCCAAGCGAACCGGGGCGAGGGTGGCGGGACCGATTCCGCTGCCGACCATCAAGAATCGCTATACCGTGCTGCGGTCGCCGCACGTGGACAAGAAGTCGCGCGAGCAGTTCGAAATCCGGACGCACAAGCGGCTGCTCGACATTCTCGAGCCGACCCAGGACACTGTGGATGCTTTGATGAAGCTGGATTTGCCAGCGGGTGTGGATGTGGAAATTAAGGCGTTTGGGAGAGGGAAGTAGAATTCGAGGAATTCTGAATTCAGAATTCTGAATTCCAAGAGGTATTCATGAGTCCAGGGATATTAGGCAAGAAGATCGGGATGAGCCAGGTGTTCCGCGCCGACGGACAGGTGGTTCCTGTGACGTTGTTGAAGGCCGGACCGTGCGTGGTGGTGCAGCGCAAGACCCCGACCACCGATGGCTACGACGCGGTGCAGTTGGGTCTGGTTGAGTTCGTGAAAGCGTCGCGCACCACCAAACCCATGGCTGGCCACCTGAAGAAAGCCAGCGCCGACGGCGTCAGGTTTCTGCGCGAGGTTCGCATGCGGCCCGGCGACGACGACCTGAAACAAGGCGATCGCGTGCTGGTGGACCAGTTCAAGCCGGCCGACAAGGTGGACGTGATTGGCGTCAGTAAAGGACGCGGTTTCGCGAGCATAATTAAGCGCCATCATTTCCGTGGCGGCCCCGGCAGCCATGGATCGATGTTCAACCGCGCGCCCGGCTCCATCGGGGCTTCGAGCTTTCCTTCGCGCGTCTTTCCGGGGACTCGCATGGCCGGCCACATGGGCGACCAGCAGGTGACCATCCGGAACCTGGAAGTGGTGGAGGTGGTGGCCGAGGACAACGTGCTGGTGATCAAGGGCGCGGTTCCCGGTCCCAACGGCGGCTATGTGCTGGTCAGAAGGGCCAAGAGGTAGGTATGCCGAGTGTAGACGTGGTTGATTTGAATAACGCGGTGGTCGGCTCACTGGAGTTGTCGGACGAAGTGTTCGGCGCGCCGGTCAACCAAGACCTGCTTTATGAGGCGGTGCGGCACTCGCAAGCCGCGCGCCGTGGCGGAAACGCCAAGACCAAGACGCGGCACGAGGTGTCGGGTTCGGGCAAGAAGCTGTGGCGGCAAAAGGGCACGGGCCGCGCGCGCATGGGCTCCATACGGTCGCCTTTGTGGCGGCACGGCGGAACGACACACGGTCCGCAACCGCGCGATTACAGTTACAAACTGCCGCGCAAGATGCAACTCGGTGCGCTCCGGTCGGCGCTGTCGGCCAAACTGCGGGACGGTGAGTTGCGTGTGGTGAGTGAATTTGCCCTCGCCGATCACAAGACGAAAGGCATGCGCGCGGTGCTGGACGTGCTCGGCGCGCCGAAGACCGTGCTGGTGGTCGATAACGGCGAGAATCGGAACCTGGCGCTGGGCGCGCGCAACCTGGAAGGCGTCACGTTGATTTCCACCAAAGAGGTGGACGTATACGCTCTGCTGGCCCATGCCGGAGTGCTGCTGTCGCAAGCGGCGGCGCAGAAACTGTCGGAGGCGCTCGCGAAATGACCATTCATGAAGTGATCAAGCGCCCCATCGTGACCGAAAAGGGCGTCGCTAAAAAGGACAGCGAGAGCACGCTATGTTTTGAGGTTGCAGCCGGCGCCAACAAGACGTTGGTGAAGGCCGCGGTGGAGCAGCTTTTCAAGGTAAAGGTGGCCGACGTGCGCACCATCAACAATGTCGGAAAGCTCCGGCGACGCGGGAGATTTTCCGGCTACCGTTCGGACTGGAAGAAGGCGTACGTGCGGTTGAAGCCGGGGCAGAAGGTTCCCGAGTACGCGGAGATATAAGGATTCCGCACCGCGAGCGTAAGCGAGCGGAGCGAGTGGCACTGGAGAGTTAAACGTCATGGCGATGAAGAGCTACAACCCGACGACGCCGTCCCGGCGCTTCATGAGCGTGGTGTCTCGCGACGAGATCACCAAGCAGACTCCCGAGAAGTCGCTGGTGGTTGGTAAGAAGCGGACCGGCGGGCGAAATAGCGAGGGGCTGGTGTCGTCGCGTTTTCGCGGCGGCGGAGCGAAGCAGGCCTATCGGGCTATCGATTTCAAGCGCGACAAGTTCGGCATTCCGGCCAAGGTTGCGGCCATCGAGTACGATCCGAACCGGACGGCGCGTATCGCGCTGCTCAATTACGCCGACGGCGAGAAGCGCTACATCATTTGTCCGGTGGGCTTGGAGGTAGGGCGCACCGTGAGTTCGGGCGCCACGGCCGACATTCTGATCGGAAACGCGCTGCCGCTCAAGAATATTCCGGCCGGCACGGTGGTGCACAATATCGAATTGAGGCCGGGCAAGGGCGCGCAAATGGCGAGGTCCGCGGGCGCGCAGGCGCAACTGGTTTCGCGCGAAGGTGGGATCGCACTGCTGAAGCTGCCATCGGGCGAAGTACGCCGCGTGCAAGTGGAATGCATGGCGACCATTGGCCAAGTGGGCAACGTCGAGCATGAGAACGAATCCCACGGCAAGGCCGGTAAGACGCGCTGGCTCGGCAAGCGGCCGCACAATCGCGGTGTGTCGATGAATCCGGTGGATCACCCGCATGGTGGCGGCGAAGGCAAGTCGTCCGGCGGCCGGCATCCGGTGACCCCCTGGGGCCAGCCGACGCGTGGATTCAAGACGCGGAATAACAAGCGGACGGATAAGTGGATTGTGAGCCGGAAAGCGAAGAAGAGGGGATAGCTATTGGCCGTTGGCAATTGGCGGTTAGCACTTGGCCAAGAGCCAAAAGCCAATGGCGGTAAGGGACTAGAGGATGAGTCGATCATTAAAAAAAGGGCCGTTTACGGATGACCACTTGGCAAAGAAGGTCGCCGACATGAACTCGAAGAACGAAAAGAAAGTGGTGCGGACCTGGTCGCGGCGTTCCACCATCATCCCGGATTTTATCGGCCACACTCTGGGTGTTCATAATGGCAAGAAATTTATTCCGGTCTACGTCACCGAAAACATGGTGGGCCATAAACTGGGCGAGTTTTCCCCTACCCGCCAGTTCAAGGGCCACTCGGTGAAAGCCGCGGCCGCCCCAACGACGGAGAAAAGCGCGAAACCGTCCTAAGAGGAACAGAGCATGCAAGCCAGAGCAGAAGCCCGATATATTCGATCGTCGCCGCAGAAGGCGCGGCTGGTGGTGGACTTGATCCGCGGCCGGTCGGCCAACGAAGCCCGCATTATTTTGCGCCAGACCAATAAACGCATGGCGCCCACCGTGCTGAAGGTACTGGATTCGGCCATCGCCAATGCTGAAAATCGCAACAACGACGTGGACGTGGATGAACTGGTGGTGAGCGAGGCTTACGTCAACGAGGGGCCGCGCCAAAAGCGCATCCGGCCCGCGCCCATGGGCCGGGCGTATCGCTATCAGCGGAGAACGTCGCATATCGTGGTGCAAGTCAGCGACAAGAACGCGGAAGTCGTCGAGACTCCCGAGGAGAACGCATAGTGGGACAGAAAGTACATCCGTACGGCTTTCGTCTGGGCGTCACCAAGACCTGGCGATCGCGCTGGTTCGCCAAGCAGGATTATGCCCGGCTTCTGCGCGAGGACCTGGAGTTGAAGGGCGCGCTGCGCGAGCGGCTGAAGTCCGCCGGCGTCAGCTCCATTGAAGTGGACCGGCCAGGCAACAAGCTGCGCGTGACCATTCGCACCTCGCGGCCCGGCATCATCATCGGACGCAAGGGCGCCGAGATCGAAAAGCTCAAGGGCGATCTGGCCAAGAAGACCAAACGCGAAGTTTTCATCGATATTCAGGAAGTTCACAAGCCGGAATTGGATGCGCAGCTGGTGGCCGAGTCGATCGCGCTGCAACTCGAGAAGCGCGTGGCTTTTCGAAGGGCCATGCGCAAAGCTGTCGATTCGGCGCTTCGTTTTGGCTGCAAGGGCATCAAGGTACGCGTATCGGGCCGGCTGAACGGCGCCGAAATCGCGCGCAGCGAATGGTATCTGCAAGGCCAGCTTCCCCTCCACACTTTGCGCGCCGATCTGGATTACGGTTTCGCGCAGGCCTACACCACCTACGGCGTCATCGGGGTCAAGTGCTGGACATACAAAGGCGAGATTCTGGACAGCGGCCGCCGGGATTCACTGCGGAACGAACCCGAACCACGGCGCCAGCCGTTGCGCGATCGCCGCGAGAGGCGTCCTGGCACGGCTTTTGCTCCTCCCACGCCCGAAGCCACCGGTCCGGTGGTGCAGCCGCCTCCCGACACCGGCTCCACGCCGCGCGTCGCGCCGATCCTGCCCCCGCTGGCCCCGCCGCAACCGAGTTGGAAACAAGAAACAAAGAGTACGGTCACCGAATCGAACGGGGCTCCCGCCAGCGGACCGGGTTCGGAGCCGACCAAAGAAGGATAGCGGAGACACATCGCCATGTTAATGCCCAAGAAGGTCAAATACAGGAAACAGCAGCGCGGTCGAATGACCGGCAAAGCCTGGCGCGGCTCCTCGCTCGCGTTCGGCGACTTCGGGCTGAAAGCCATGCGCTGCGGATGGATCACAGACCGGCAGATTGAGGCGGCTCGCATTGCCATGACGCGCTTCATCAAGCGCGGCGGCAAGGTTTGGATCCGCCTGTTTCCCGACAAGCCGATCACCAAGAAACCCGCTGAAACTCGTATGGGCAAGGGCAAGGGCGCGCCCGAGCAGTGGGTGGCGGTGATCCGGCCGGGCAAGATTCTGTTTGAGATGGAAGGCGTTCCGAAGGCCACCGCGGAAGAAGCGTTTCGGCTGGCTGCCGGCAAGCTGCCGTTACCGACCAAGGTGGTGAGCCGCGAGGACAACACCGGAGTTTAAACCAGCCGCGACCCTAGGAAGCGGATACAGAGCACGGCATACAGGGCACAGCAAACAAGGCACAGACGATGAGAGCAGACAAAATACGGGAACTCGATAGCGACGAGCTGCGCAGGCAGATAGCGGACATGGTGGAGCAGAACTTCCGCCTGCGGTTCCAGATGAGCATGGGCCAGGCCGACGGCCTCAAGAAAGTTAGGAACATCCGCAAGGACCGGGCACGAATTCTCACCATCCTGCGCGATCGCGAGCTGCATCCGGAGACCGCGCCCGAGCCTACGACCAAGAAAAAGAAGAAGGGGAAGTAAGCCATGGCCGACAGCGCGACACCGGCAAACAGCAGGCCGAAAATAGGCAACAAGAACGAGAAGGTGGGTCAGGTGGTTTCGGCCAAGATGACCAAGACCATCGTGGTGGAAGTGACGCGGCGCGTTCCGCATCCCGTCTACAAGCGAATTATCAATAAGCGCAGCAAGTTCTACGCGCACGACGAGCAGCAGGCCGCGAAGCTCGGCGACACGGTGCGCATCATCGAGTGCCGTCCGATGAGCAAGCTGAAGCGCTGGCGGCTGGGTGAAGTGCTGCGCAAGGCGGTACAAGTGGCCGTGGAACCGAGCGTGGTGGATCTGGATTTGACGCAACCGACTTCGGGTTCGAAATCGCCGCGCGCCAAGCTGTCCCGGACCAAGGGCACTGGGAGGAAGTCATGATCGGAATGCGCACTATTCTCGAGGTGGCCGACAACAGCGGCGCCCGAAAGTTGCAGTGCATTTTGCCGCGCGGAGGCGACTTGGGATTGCGCGCCGGTTTGGGCGACGTGATTACCGCGAGCGTCAAGGAAGCCACGCCTGAATCGCCCATCAAGAAGGGCAAGGTGGTGCGCTGCGTGATCGTGCGGATGCGCAAAGAGTCGCGGCGCAAGGACGGCACCTACATTCGGTTCGATTCCAACGCCGCGGTGCTGATCAACGAAGTGGGCGAGCCGGTGGGGACGCGCGTGTTCGGTCCGGTGGCTCGCGAGCTGCGCGACAAGCGCTTCATGAAGATTGTTTCGCTCGCGCCGGAGGTGATCTGATGCCCAAGCGGCCAGAGCCCAAGGTATTCGGTAAAACCAGAATCAAGAAGAACGACCAGGTGAAGGTGATCGCCGGGCGCGACAAAGGCAAAACCGGCAAGGTGATTTCGGTGGATCGCTGGCATGGCAAGGTGCTGGTCGAAGGCGTATCGATGATCAAGCGCCATACGCGCCCCAATCCCCAGCAGCAGATCAAGGGCGGTATCGCGGAGAAAGAAAGCTCCATCGCGATTTCGAACGTAATGGTTCTTACGTCGGGCGGCGTTCCCACGCGCGTGGGTTATAAAGTTGAGCCCGCCGGTACGGTGACGCGGCGCACCCGCATTGCCAAGAAAAGCGGCGAGACGCTCGACACAAAAGGTTAGAGCAAGAGGATCGAAATGGCAGCAAGACTCAGGGCACATTATCAAAAGAGCGTGGTTCCGGCACTGGTGAAAGAGTTCGGCTACAAGAACGTGATGGCCGTGCCGAAAATCCAGAAGGTGTCGGTCAACATCGGTTTGGGCGAAGCCACCCAGAACGCCAAGCTGATGGATGGCGCGGTGAACGAATTGGGCCAGATTGCCGGCCAAAAGCCGGTAGTGACCAAGGCCAAGAAATCCATCGCGGCTTTCAAACTGCGCGAAGGGATGTCGATCGGCGCCATGGTGACCCTGCGCGGCGACCGGATGTACGAGTTCCTGGACCGGCTGATGAACGTCGCACTGCCGCGCGTCCGCGATTTTCGCGGGGTGTCGTCGAAATCGTTCGACGGCCGCGGCAATTACACCCTGGGCGTGCGCGATCAATTGATTTTTCCCGAGATCGACTACAACAAGGTGGAGAAGGTCAAGGGCATGAATATTTCGATCACCACCAGTGCTAAGTCCGACGCCGAAGGCCTGGCGCTGCTGCGGCACATGGGGATGCCGTTTAGGCAGTAAGAGAGGAATTCAGAATTCAGAAGTCAGAATTCAGAATTTGAGGAAGACAAGGAATACAGGGAATACATGGCGACAACAGCAAAGATCGCGAAAGAAGACATGACCAGGGCCCGGATCGCGGCCGACAAGAACACGCCCATGCGGGTGAAGATCCGGCTGCGCAACCGCTGTTTCCGCTGCGGGCGTCCGCGCGGGTACATTCGCAAATTCAATTTGTGCCGGATCTGTTTCCGTCAACTCGCCCTCGCGGGCGAGGTCCCCGGCGTGATCAAAGCGAGCTGGTAAGGAAAGGAGCCCCGGAGTAGAACATGGCCACAACCGATCCGATCGCCGACATGCTGACGCGTATACGCAACGCGCAGCTGGCGCGCCACCCCAAAGTGGACGTCCCTGCCTCCAAGCTCAAAATGGAGATCGCGCGCATCTTGAAGGAAGAAGGTTTCATCGTCAACTTCAAGCTGGCCGACGAGGGCGCCAAGCGCAGTATCCGCATCTATCTGAAATACACGCCGGGCAACGTGCCGGTGATCTCGCGGATCGAGCGTGTTTCGCGGCCCGGGTGCCGCGTCTATGTCGGCAGCCAGGAAGTTCCCAAGGTGCTGGGGGGGCTCGGCATCAATATTTTGACCACGGCGCGCGGCGTGATGACCGGCCATACGGCGCGCAAGGAACGCGTCGGCGGAGAGGTTCTCTGCCAGTTGTGGTAGCGGAGGTAAACTATGTCGCGAGTAGGTAAAAAACCAATTCCACTCCCCAAGGGCGTCAAGATCACCCTGGGCGCGCAGCTGCTGGTGGAAGGCCCCAAGGGCAAGCTCAGTGTGCCTGTGCCTGAAGGTATTGAGGGGCGTCAGGCCGACGGGCATCTGGAATTTCTGCGCTCTTCCGATCAGTACGCCGCTCTGCACGGGCTCACCCGCGCTCTGGCCGCCGCCGCCGTACAAGGCGTGTCCACCGGCTTCACGCGCGAACTCGACATCACCGGCACCGGCTATCGCGCCGACGTCAAAGGCAAGATCGCGACGTTCACGCTCGGCTACTCGCATCCCATCGAGTTGCTGTTGCCCGATGGCGTGGAACTGAAGATCGACAAGCAGACGCATCTGGTCCTCAGCGGCTACGACAAGCAGATGGTGGGACAGGTGGCCGCGAATATCCGCGCGCTGCGTCCGCCCGATCCGTACAAGAACAAAGGCGTCCGATACACGGGCGAATTGCTCCGCAAAAAGGCCGGCAAGACGGCGGGAGCAGGAGCGAAGTAAATGGCGAAATCTTCCAAGAACGACGTTCGCGTCCGCATTCATAAGCGCACCCGGCTCAAGCTAAAGGGCAGCCAGGAGCGCCCGCGTCTGGCGGTGTTCCGGAGCCTGAAGCATATCTACGCGCAGGTGATCGACGATCGCCACGGCGCCACGCTCGCGGCCGCGTCATCAGGGGAAAAGAATTCAAGCGTCGGCAGCGGCGGCAACCTGGCGGGCGCCAAGCAAGTGGGCAAGCTGATCGCCGAGCGCGCCAAGACCAAGGGCATCAGCAAAGTTGTATTCGATCGCGGCGGCTATCTTTATCACGGGCGCGTCAAGGCCCTGGCCGACGCCGCTCGAGAAGCAGGATTGGAGTTCTAACCATGGCGGCAACCCCTACGGCAAAGCGGATCGATGCTAACAGCCTCAACCTCAAAGAGCAGGTGGTCTCGATCAATCGCGTCACGAAAGTGGTCAAGGGCGGCAAGAACCTGAGTTTTTCGGCCCTCGTCGTAATCGGCGATCCCGGCGCCAAGATCGTCGGATTCGGCACCGGCAAGGCCAAGGAAGTTCCGGCGGCGATCAAGAAGGGCATTGAAGCGGCGAAGAAGAATCTCCGCAAGGTGAATGTGCAGGACACCACCATTCTGCACATGGTGCTCGGGCGGTTCGGCAGCGGTCTGGTGCTTTTGAAGCCCGCTCCGGAAGGAACGGGTGTCATCGCGGGCGGTCCGGTGCGCGCGGTGATTCAGGCGGTCGGCATTTTGAACGTACTCACGAAATCCCTTGGCTCGCGCAATCCGCATAACGTCGTCAAAGCCACCATCAATGCACTAGAGCAGTTGCGCGACCGTGCGCAGACGTCGGAGATGCGAGGACTCGCGCAGGAAAAGGTGAGCTAGTTATGGCCGAAGGCACCATCCGTATTAAATTGATTGGCAGCCCGATCTGCTGCCCCGAAAAGCACAAAGTGATCGTGCGGTCGCTCGGCTTGAAGAAAATGAACCGCATTGTGGTGCGGCCGGATACCGCGGCGTTCCGCGGTATGGTCAAGAAGATCCCGCACCTGCTGGCCATCGTCCAGGAATGACCAAGGACTAAATCATGAATCTCAGCGATCTTCGCCCCCCCAAAGGGCAAAAACAAAAAAAGCAGCGCATCGGACAGGGCATGGGAACTGGACGAGGCAAATATTCCGGCCGCGGCGCGAAAGGCGCGCGATCCATTTCCGGCTACAGCATGATGCGCGGTTTCGAAGGCGGCCAGATGCCGCTCCATCGCCGCCTGCCCAAGCGCGGGTTCACGAACATTTTCAAGAAAGAGTATGCCATCGTGAATGTAGGTCGGCTGGAGCAGTTGGAAGGCAGCGCCTTCGACCCGGGACGGCTGCTGGAACTCGGCGTCATTAAGAAGCTGGGCGCGGGTTTAAAAGTTCTCGGCTCGGGCGACGTGACGCGGAAGATTGAAGTCCGGGCGCACGTGTTTTCGAAATCGGCTCTGGAGAAGATCCAGAACGCCGGCGGCAGCGGTAACGTCATCGAAAGCGAGTAGTCATCCAGTCATAAGAGTTAAGATGCGAGCGAGACCCTAGAGGTAGGCCAAGATGAAGCTGTTCGACACCATCGCCAACATGTTCCGGATTCCGGACCTGCGGAAGCGCATCCTCTTCACGCTGGGCTTATTGGCCGTCTACCGTTTTGGCGGCCATATTCCCACGCCCGGGATCGATGCCAACCGCCTGGCGGAGTTCTTCCAGCAAAACTCCGGTTCGCTGTTCGGGTTTATCGACCTGTTCAGCGGCGGCATGTTCCGGCGCCTGACGATCTTCGCCCTGGGCATCATGCCCTACATCACGGCGTCCATCATTCTGCAATTGCTGCAGGTGGTGGTGCCGACGCTCGAAAAGCTCCAGAAGGAAGGCGAACTGGGCCGCCGCAAGATCACCCAGTGGACCCGCTACCTGACCATCATCCTGGCGGTGGTGCAATCCTTCGGTATCGCTTTGACGCTCGAAAAGTCGGGCGGCGGGTTCGTGCTGAATCCCGGCATCGGCTTCTTAGCGATGACCGTCCTGACGCTCACCGCCGGAACCACGTTCATCATGTGGCTGGGCGAGCAGATCACCGAGCGCGGCATCGGGAATGGCATGTCGTTGCTGATCTTCACCGGCATCGTGGTTGGGCTCCCGCGCGCCATTGACAACATCTACGATCACGTGTTCCGGGTGCGCGATTGGACGCCCATCCATCTGATTATCATTTTGGCTGTCATGCTGGCCGTGGTTGCCTTCATCGTGTTGGTGGAGCGGGGTGAGCGCCGCATTCCGGTCCAGTATGCCAAGCGCATCCAAGGGCGCAAGATGATGGGCGGTCAATCCACGCATCTGCCACTTAAGGTGAATGCGGGCGGCGTGATCCCCGTCATTTTCGCATCCTCCCTACTGGCCTTCCCTCAGACGCTGACCAACTGGCAGATCGTGAAGAACAGCCCGTTTTTGAGCGGGATGCTCGATTCCATCGGCGGTAACCAGCCGCTGTACTATCTGCTGTTTTGTGTCCTGATCATTTTCTTCTGCTTCTTCTATGTATCCATCATTTTCAATCCCAATGAAGCGGCGGACAACATGCGCAAGTACGGCGGATTCATCCCCGGCATTCGGCCCGGCAAGAACACCGCCGAATACATGAACAAGATTCTAACCAAGATCACCGTGGTGGGCGGCCTTTATCTCTCGGTGCTGTCGTTGATTCCGCAGATCATGATCGCGGGCATCAAGCTGCAACGCCTGCCGCTGGTGGGCAACTTTGTCGACAACTATTTCCCACGCTGGCTGCTGGATGGGCTGAACGTGAACTTCTTCTTCGGCGGCACCTCGCTGCTGATCGTGGTGGGCGTAGCGATGGATACGGTCAATCAGGTGGAAGCTCAGTTGATCATGCGGCACTACGAGGGTTTTACCCCTCGTTCCGGCCGTATTCGAGGCCGCCGCAGCAGTGTGTCCTAAACCGATGATTTTGCAGTATAATAAATTTATCAGCCAATCCCGTCCAGAGGGTGCGTGTGCGCCCAGGGCCAGGGTAGCCGGTCACTAAGTTATAGATCGTTGGAGATGATTATCCGGAAGAACCGCAACGAATTGGACCAGATGCGCAAGAGCGGCATCCTGGTCTGGCAGATCTTGCAGGACCTTTCAAAAATGGTCGACGAGGGCGTCACCACGCAGGATCTGGAAGTTGCGGCGGAGAAGATGATGAAGGACGCGGGCGCAAAGCCGGCCTTCAAGGGTTATTACACGCCGGCGGCCGGCAGCAAGTATCCCTTCGTGCTGTGCACGTCGGTGAACGACCAGATCGTGCATGGCATGCCGTCGGCAAAGACGAAATTGAAGAAGGGCGACATCGTTTCCATCGACACCGGCGTCCAGTTGAACGGTTATTTCGGGGATTCGGCCATCACGGTGCCGGTGGGCGAAATTAACGAGTCGGCGAAGAGGCTTCTGGCGGTGACCAAGGAGTCGCTCGAGCTGGCGATCGACAAAGTGCGGGCTGGCAACCGTCTGTTCGACATTTGCGGAACGGTGGAGCAGCACGTGGTGGAGAACGGATTTTCGGTGGTTCGCGAGATGGTGGGGCACGGCATCGGCACCAAGCTGCACGAGGAGCCGCAAGTGCCCAATTACGTGGATCGGCGAAACGAAAATCCGAGGTTGAAAGAAGGCATGGTGCTGGCGATTGAGCCGATGGTGAATGCCGGCGCCCCGGACATGCGCGTTTTGTCCGACAAGTGGACGGCCGTCACTAAGGATCATTCGCTGTCGGCGCATTTTGAGCATTGCGTGGCGGTAACGTCCAACGGACCGTGGGTATTGACGCGGCCGTGACGAAGCCAGCCGTGGCAGTGGAGGCCATTGTGGTCGAGTTGCTGCCGCGCGCGATCGTGAAGGTGAAGTTGGAAAATGCAGCCGTGGTACTGGCGCATGCGGCCGGCGCGGCGAAGACGAATTTTTTGAGAGTCAGGCCTGGCGACAAAGTGCAGGTGGAGTTATCGCCGCACGATCCCGGCCGCGGCCGGATAGTCAGGTTGATAAAGTAGCGCACGCTTTAGCGTGCCGCGTCGCCACTCTTGGCGATGCAAGGGAGTGAATATGAAAGTTCGGGCATCAGTAAAAAAAATGTGCGACAAGTGCAAAGTGATCCACCGCGAAGGCGTGGTCCGGGTGATCTGCACCAATCCGAAGCATAAGCAGCGGCAGGGATAAAGGAAAAGCTATGGCGCGTATTGCAGGTGTCGATTTACCAGCCAAGAAGCGGGCCGAGATCGGCCTGACGTATATTTACGGGATCGGGCGCACTCGTGCGCAGTCGCTGCTCCATCGGGCCAACGTGGATGCGGGCAAGAAGGTCGCCGACCTCACCGAAGACGAAGTCAACCGCGTTCGCACCCTGATCGAGAACGAAGGGTCCGTGGAAGGCGATCTCCGCAAGGAACTTTCGATGAACATCAAGCGCCTCATCGAGATGGGCTCCTATCGCGGATTGCGGCATCGCCGCGGCCTGCCGGTACGCGGACAGCGCACCCACACCAATGCGCGCACGCGCAAAGGGCCTCGGCGCGGCACCATCGCCAACAAGAAGAAAGCATCCGCTAAGACCTAAGGACAATCATGGCCAAAGCTCCCGCAAAAACCGCGAAGAAAAAGACCTTCAAGAAGAAGGAAAAGAAGGTGGTGTCCAACGGCTTGGTGCATGTCCAGGCTTCGTTCAACAACACCATCGTGACGTTTACAGACCTGGTGGGAAATGTTCTGGCTTGGTCCAGCTCGGGTTCGCTCGGATTTCGTGGCTCGCGCAAGGGCACGCCGTTCGCCGCCCAGCAGGCGTCGCTGACGGCCGCCAACAAGGCCAAGGAATACGGGCTGCGTTCGGTGGAAGTGCGAGTCAGTGGACCGGGCGCCGGCCGCGAATCGGCGGTGCGCGCGCTCGCGACAGTAGGAATTGAAGTGAAATCGATTAAGGACCGGACGCCGATCCCGCACAACGGCTGCCGTCCCCCCAAGCGCCGAAGAGTTTGATTGTTTTTGTGGCGCACGCACTCGTGCGTGCCGCGTTGCCACTGTTGGCGACGCATGGTGAAGTTAAGCAGGAAGAAGGCTCTGGCCGTAAACTGCACCTTTAGAAAGTGGAAAGGTAAAGAACGAATGGCAAGATACAATGGCCCCGTTTGCCGGTTGTGCCGGCGCGAGGGCATGAAGTTATTTCTAAAAGGGGAACGCTGCCACACCGAAAAGTGCGCCATCGAGAAGCGCAATTTCGCTCCCGGTCAGCACGGCAAGGATCGCAAACCGAAGCTGGTGGGCTATGGTCTCCAGTTGCGCGAAAAGCAGAAGGCTCGCCGTTACTACGGCATTCTGGAAGGCCAATTCCGCAACCTGTTTGAACGCGCTTTCCGCACCAAGGGCGTCACCGGCGAACACATGTTGAACGCGCTCGAGCGGCGGCTCGACAACGTGATCTATCGCATGGGCCTCGGAACCAGCCGCAGCCAGGCTCGGCAGCTCGTCCGCCATGGTCATCTGCTGGTGAACGGGCACAAGGTCAACATCCCTTCGTTCGAAGTTCGCGTCAACGACGTGATTGAGGTTCGCGAGAAGAGCAAAAATAATCCCACCATTCTGGCTGCCCGGGATGCCACCGCGCACGCGCCCTCGCCCAATTGGCTTGAAGTGGACCGCGATAATCTGAAGGGCCGGATGATCGCCCAGCCTAAAAGAGAAGAACTCGTCCAGATCCAGCTCAACGAGCAATTGATCGTGGAGTTGTACTCGAAATAGTCGAGTTGTACTCCAAGTAAGAGAAAAGAATTGAGGAAACTGAATTATGTTTAAAGGTTTTCAAAAGCCGAAAAGATTGATCGCCAACACCGAGACGCTCACCGAGCGCTACGGTATGTTCACCGCCCAGCCGTTCGAGCGCGGCTTCGGCGCCACCATCGGCACCGGCCTCCGCCGCGTGCTGCTCAGCTCCATTGAAGGCGCGGCCATCACCTCCATCCGCATCGAAGGCGTGGCCCACGAATTCAGCCCGATTCCAGGCGTGGTGGAAGATGCCACCGACATCATTCTCAACTTGAAGCAAGTGCCATTCAAGATGACCAGCGAGGGAACGCGCATCGCGCGGCTCCGCGTCGACCGTCCCGGCCACGTTTTGAGCGGACAGATCGAGACCGACGCCGACGTCGAAGTGCTGGATCGCAACCTGCCCATCGCCACGGTTGGCGAAGGCGGCAAGCTCAACATCGAAATGCGCCTCAAAACTGGCCGCGGTTATGTGGCTGCCGATCGCAACTACGACGAGGACCTGGCTTTGGGCTACATCCCGATCGACTCGGTCCATTCGCCGGTCCGCAAAGTGAACTTCGCCGTCGAAGCCGCCCGTTTGGGTCAAATGACCGATTACGACAAGCTGACTCTCGAAGTCTGGACCAACGGGGCAATCTCCCCGCAGGACGCCATCGGCCAGGCCGCCAAGCTGCTCAAGGATCACATGGCGATCTTCATCAACTTCGAAGAATTGCCTGAGACCGCCGAAGAGCCAGCCGAGCGCGGCGCCAGCCAGATGAACGAAGTGCTCAACCGTTCCGTCGAAGAGCTGGAGCTGAGCGTTCGCTCGTACAATTGCCTGAAGAACGCCAACATCCAAACCATCGGCGATCTGGTGCAGAAAACCGAAGCCGAAATGCTTCGCACCAAGAACTTCGGTCGCAAATCGCTCAACGAAATCAAGGAAATCCTCTCCAACCTGGGCCTGAGCTTCGGCATGAAGTTCGATGCACAAGGCCGCTTGGTTGCGCCGCCGCCGTCGCTGCCCCATTTCGGTGGCGCGGATGAACTGACGGATTTGGATGAGGCGCAGGAGTAGCCATGCGTCACGGCGTATCCGGATATAAGCTTAAGCGCAACATCGCCTCGCGCAATTCGCTGCTGCGCGGCCTTGTCACTAGCGTCATTGAGACCGATTTCGTCATCACCACCGTCCCTAAAGCGAAAGCCGCGCGGCCATTGGTCGACAAGATGATCACCCTCGCCAAGGACGATACGCTGCATTCCCGCCGCCAGGCCGCTGCGTTTCTTCGGACGCCGGATTCGGTGAAGAAGCTGTTCGATAAACTCGGCACCAAGTTCGGCCAGCGCAACGGTGGCTATACCCGCATCGTGCGACTGGGGTGGCGCAAGGGCGATGGCGCCGAACTCGCCAAGCTCGAACTGGTCGGCACGGAACTGGTCAAACGCGCCGCCGAACGCGCCAAGCGCCGCGAAGAGCGCCTCAAGGCAGTCCAAGAAGGCCGCGAACACGAAGGGGACGAGCAAGAAGAATCATAAGGCCTGGGATCAGGCTGAGCGCGAATCCCGCCGCGGCGTCCGCTGCATAGTGGTAGCGTCCATAAACGGTCGCTACCGCGACGCTCACCGCATAAATCAACGTTCCCCAGCCGTATCGCCTGCGTTCGGGTAAAAAAGCGAAAAGCGCCCAAGCCGCCGAGAACGCCGACGATACGTGCGCGCTCGGGAACACGCTGGTGTGAATGCCCAGGTTTCCCACCAGCCACAAATTCAGTTCGCGGGTCGCTGTATAAACGTTCGGCATGTCGGTGCCGCCAAATGCGATGCGCGGCGGATCGCTCGGGAAATAGGGGAACAGCGCGTAGGCCAGCAGCGTTCCCAGTAGATACAAAAACACTGCGCTGTTGACGCGCGCGAAGCGTCGTTCGAAATACAAAACCGCCACGACGAACGGTGCGACGGCGTATACCAGCAAGTAGCAAAGTTCGAGATAGCCCGGCCCCAGCGCGCCCAGCGCCTCTACCGTACGCTGCAATCCGTCCTGATGGAGAATCGCCCGATCCCATTCCTCCCACCGCAGCTCGAACGAAAAGTTGCGCGCGAGCGTCGAAAACCAATCCATCTCGCGATACGCGAGCAGGATGAGCGCCACCGAAACCCAGTCCCTCATGATGCTGAACAGGTTCGCGTGCTCGTGCAACTCGCCATAGGCTAGAGCGAGAAATAAAGCGCAGACCAGCACTTCCACCAGCAAGGGCCGCCAGATCATTTGTTGCTGCAGCGGAAAGCGCGGCGCGATCGCAGCCACGTAGCCGAAGTAAATCACCAGCAGCCACTCGGCTGAACGCAGCTTCATCTGCGAGCCGCGCCCAACCGGATCAACTGCTCGGCATGCTTCAGGGCTTCGGGAGTTACTTTCTGTCCCGAAAGCATGCGCCCGATTTCACCAGTCCGGGCGTCGCCGATTAGCTCCCCGATTTCCGCCACCGTCCGGCCTTTTACTTCGCGTTTCTCCACTGAATAGTGATGATCGGCGAAGCCGGCCACTTGCGCTAAATGCGTCACGCAGAGTACCTGATTCGAAGCCGACAGCTTCTTCAGCCTTCGGCCCACCGCTTCGGCAACGCCGCCGCCAATGCCGGTATCGATCTCATCGAAAACCAGAGTACGCTGCACCGCGTTCCCGCGCGTGCTCGTGACCTGCCCCAGCGACGTCTTCAACGCCAGCGCGATGCGCGAAAGCTCGCCGCCCGACGCTACTTTGTCGAGCGCTCTCGGCTCCTCGCCAGCATTAGCTGAAATCAAAAACTCCACGCGGTCCGCGCCATTCTCCGACCAGTTCGCCTCCCGTACTTCGATGCGAAACACAGCGTTTTCGAGCGCAAGCGAATCGAGCTCGGTCTCCACTTTTTTCGCGAGCTTCTCCGCCGCCGCTTTCCGCGTGTTGCTCAGCGCCGCCGCACGTTGTTGATATGCCCCCGAATCTGCGCCCTCGCTGCCGCCACTGCGGACGCACCCACCTGGCCTGCCAGTCGTCGCGCTCGCCGGAAAGACGCCGCCTGATCACGCGAGACGATTTGGTCGATCCCGTAT
>JBKQHJ010000234.1:0-4800 GCA_052148835.1 Bryobacteraceae bacterium | reverse complement strand
CACCAGGCCCGGTTGGAGCGGCACTACGCGCACGATTTCAGCGGCTCCGCCGAACGGACCGCTGGACGTCCACTCCGCACGCGCCGTGCCTGCGCCGGCCGCCGACACCGCGACTAGCAAACAGCTGTATTGGGACACCGTCGCATGAGCTCCAATCTCGACGGGCGCAACGCAATAGCAATCGACATCGTGCGAGAGAGACGCATAATCGCCGAGTTTCAGGTTCCAGGGGGCCCAGATCCGGGTGGACGGAAATACCTTCGCGCCTCGACCAACTTGCGCTCCGAAGGCCCTTAGAACGACCCTCCTCCAGCCGTGGCAAAACCACGGAGACGTTCGGAAGAGGCAAAGCCAGCAGATCCCCCAGACCAGACGACCGACCTTGTTGAGGGCAGAATGGGGGCTCGGGCATTCTCGCGGGCCGACACGGACTTTCTCGATCTTTTCCAATGGATCGCATCCAATCGAAGGGATTTGAACCGATCTCGACACGGGATCAGTTGACTCGTTCCAAAGATAGATCAAAGATGCGGAACAACGGACGGGAACACTCGCTCCAACGAAAACGTGAAGCGTTTTCGACGGCGGCCGCCGCCAGGTCCCGGCGCCGGCGCGAGTCTTCCAATACTACGGCCAGAGCGTCAGCCGCCGCGCCTGAGTCGTCCGCCGGGATGCTGAGTGCTCCCGCACCACAGACTTCCGGCATCGCACATCCGTCGCTGATCACCGCTGGTGTGCCGAACAATTCCGCTTCCAGCGCGGGAATTCCAAAAGACTCGCAACGACTCAGGAGGCAGAATACGGTCGCCTCGGCGTATTGGCGATATAACTCCTCCCGCGGCACTCCACCGGTGATGGTTACGTGGGGAGTTAGTCCGGCGTCGTCGATTTGCCTGCGGATCGCGCGCTCATAGTCCGCGTCGGCCCACGGTCCCACGAGATACAGCGTTGCTGGAACATTGCGTCGCCGCAACAAACCCAGCGATTCGACGAGCGTTTCAATGTTCTTCCAGCGAGCCATAACTGAGACTGCCAAGATGCGGTGACTGATTTTGACGACGCGCTTTCTCAATTCGATAGCCGCCTCGTGGGTTTCGTCATCAAGCCCTTGGTAGGCGATCAGACTCTCCCGTTCAAGTCCACCGCCTCCGTTCTTCCGATATGCTGCGCGCATGAATTCGGAATTATATGCCATGAGAGCTGCATGAGCGGCCGCGTAGCGATACGCGCGCCGTTGAAGGAACGCCTTTGTTCGATCAACAAGCCCTTCGTGAAGACCAGGCGTCAGGCACCAAGGGTTTTGGGCCAGCGATACCTGGGGCAATCGGCATCCTGGAACAATTGTGCCCGACACGCTAAATACCAAATCAGCGCGTATTTCACGGAGAAGCCTGCCGAATGAAGAGAACTCCCAGATCGTCCGACGTTTCCAGTTGTGAATGTTATCTGGAGCAGCGACCCAATGAACGCTGGGAAACAAATCCCGACGCAATGACAAATTACTCCGGTGGAACAGAACGCAAAGCTCGTGCCGGCCAGCGGCAAAGTCGCAAAGTTGCCTAAGATGTCCGAGCAAGACATGCCTGCCACTCCACGACGTGGCAGACAAAGCATTAACAAGCACTCGCATAACTGGAATATCAAGCGTGCACGGGACGCTGCCACGCTTCCCGGCCATTCGACGTGAGGATTCGGGTGGCAGCGATTCGTTGGCGTGAAACTTGCGCGGGGCCGGATAAGAAAACCCCGAGCAAAAACGATACGAACAAAATGGCGCACGGATCACCGCTGAAAGCCTGATGCGAGACGACGAAACTGGCGACGCTGGCTGCGATCACAGCGGCGAGTCCGATCTGCAGATCCTGAACTGGATTGTTAAAGGGGACGTTCTTCAAGGCCTGGATGCATGCCTGAACAACTCTTGCGACAGCTACTAGCACGAGGATCGCTCCGATTAGTCCCATTTCTGCCAAAATGCGACTCACCCCGTCTTCCTGCCAGTTGTGAACTCGGAGAGTGCTCGACGTGTAGTATGCCCCCTGTGTGCCCGTGCCCAAGCCGTTTCCCCAAACGCCGGCTTGCTCGAGGGTGCCAAGAACGCCACCAACGACGTTGGTGTTGAATCGTTCTACGCTGTCACTCACCGTCGTTCCCGCATATTGGACATACTCCCGGAGCCCTTCCTCACGCGCGATCAGATAATAGAAACCTCCACTAACCGTCGTCAACAGCACGAGAAACAGAAGACCGCGACTGAACCCTGAGTGGCGAAACCGTAAGCCAACATAGGTTGCGGCAAATACAAGCAACATCCCGATCATTTTTCTCCGACCGGAAATCAGCAGGCACCAACTGCTCCAAAGAAGCAGGCCAATCCACAGCAAGCGATAACGCGATTTGCGCTGCACGGCCAAAAGAGTCGCAAACATTGCCACGTTTGCGGCGTGCAACCCCATCACATCTGGACTCCGGTAGAAACCGGAAATCAGTTGGACAACATAGCCCGGTTCATAGCGCAACCAAATCATTTTGATCCCGCCCAACGCCTGGCTTTTGATTTTTAAGAACTCGAACAGCGAACCAGACAACGCCAAGCCATTGACCAGGCAGTAAAATCGCATCACTCGCCACATAGTATTGATCTGAAGGAGGAAATGATAACCAACCACAACCGCCATGACCGGGAGCAAGTAAGAAGCGAACCCGATCGCGGCCACTTGCCATCCGCTGGGCAGCGTGACGAGCGATACGCAAGCCCCTTGACTGAGTTCTAAGAGATCCAGGATGAATACGTTACGCAAACAGGAAAACCGTTGCCCGAGTGTGAATAGCCGTGGACCAAGAGAAAAGGTGGCTCCCAAAAACACAAACAACCATAAGGCCGCCGCTACGACCGTGACGGTGACCGACTGCCCCTCAGACAGTTTTCGAATGGGGTCGCGGACGACGTCAAAAACCAAGCATGCGTAGACTCCGCGTCGCCAGTCAACCAACGCCCAGGCGAAGGCCAATGTTAAGGCCACGTAAAAAGAATACTCGATCATGTCAGGACGGTCTCAGTCGGACCAATTGCAGCGCAAAGATAATGCAAGGCCATGAGCGTTCCTTCGGCCAATGCTTCAACTGAGTATGCCGACACGTGCTTTCGCGCGGATCGCCCCATGCGCTCCAGAACCATGCGATTGGAGGACAGATCTAGGAGAGCCCTAGCTAGGTCTCGTTCGTTCCCAAATGGAAAGACCTGGCCGGTTTCTCCGGCGACGATCAGGTCGGGACCGCAACCGACTCGGTCGCTCACGATGGCCGGAAGGCCGCAGGCCATCGCCTCGTTGACGACTAATCCCCATGTTTCACCTTCGTCGGAAGGTAAGACAAGGCAATCCGCCGCAACATATGCTTCGGGAATGCGGGTCTGATTGATGAATCCGGCGAATGTCGCTGGCAATTGCTGTTCGCTCGCGAATCTCTCGCATTCCACGCGCAGTTCGCCATCGCCAACCAGGAGCAAGTGGAACCGAGCGCCTTGGGCGCGGGCAAGCCCCGCCGCACGCAGCAAGGTAAGTGGATGTTTTTTGGGAATCATTTTGCCGCAGTAAAGGAACACAGGGACATCCGCAGGGATGCCCCACACAGTACGGAGCTCGTTTCGCTGAGGACGCAGCCGATCGGCCGCGTCCGAGAAGCGCCCGCTGTCAACGCAATATCGCCCGGGAAACATCCGGGTCGGACTGATTCCATGTGACCGATAAAACGCGGCATTGCTGTTTCCGATCACAAGAAACGCCGAATACTGTCGCAACAGTCCTCGATGAATGAGGCTTTTCCACCAAGCCCGCTTCCGAAACGTGTTTGACTCTCCACGAACAATACAAGGAACACCGGCTCGCCGACACGCCCACAGTGCTTGGAGGCAGCTCTTGGCAACCCAGCCATTGACAATCACGGCGTCAAAACGATCACGCTGGATCTCACGATAGAGTGCTGGCGTGTCGCAGCCTCGAAACGTGGTGACACTGGGAGTTCTTGCGACATTGGGGAGCACCAAGTAATGATAGCCGTCCAATAGCGACACGTCCCATTCAAACGCGACCCCGAAACCGCCTCCTTGCTGCCAGGCGCTCGGTATCTGGCTGTAGAAGACCGTCAGGTCGATGTCCGGCCGTCGCGCCAGCACACGAAACCAAGGCACCTGATACTGAATTGGGTGTGTCGTCACGACGCCAAGGCGGTAACTCATCACTTTGCCTGAGGTCTTGGCTGGCGACCGTTCATGCCGGCACCGCTGTCGGCCGGCGAATTCGGCGGATAGAACAATGCTTGGCCCTGTCTCTTCAAGGCCAGCGCCCAGAAAAATGCTCGAGCTTCTCCCAATAACTTGACCGGTATGTACCACGGGTGCCGGAGATGAAATCGCGTTGCGACTTCACGGACTGCCCTCCGGGACATGTAGCGCACGCTTTCGGAATTCCAGCCATTGAGCATGGCATAATAATAGTCGCCAACACCGTGATGTGGGCTAGCGGACGCGAGGTGGTTCCCATGGATTCTCGTGCCTCCGCGCGCGACTCGTAGGTGATTTATGCTGGCGTCCGGACAAAAGCGAACACGCCCCCCGAAGCGAATCACTCGCTTGGCGAATTCGGTCTCGAACCGATAGGCGGCGCCTTTGAAGTTCTCGTCAAATCCGCCGATGCGCACTGCTTGATCGCGGCGAACAGACATATGGCACGCGATCGCATTTTTTATCCAGCACGCGTGCGTACTGTGGAAGGGAAACTCGAAGTCTGCTGTCAACGACTG
>JBKQHJ010000233.1:0-15238 GCA_052148835.1 Bryobacteraceae bacterium | reverse complement strand
CTGAAGGCCCGCGAGCGCGTTCGCCACCGCGAGCCCGAGGTCATCGTGGCAATGCACGCTAATGGTCACGCGGTCAGCATGGCGGACTTTAGCGCGAATATCTCGGATCAGCGCACCATACTGCTCCGGAACCGTGTAGCCGGTCGTGTCCGGAATATTCAGCACCGTGGCCCCGGCGTCGATCGCCGCTTCGAGCATCTCAAACAGAAATGTCTGATCGGAGCGCCCCGCATCCTCCGCGTAGAACTCGACATCATCGGTGTAGCTTTTTGCGAGTTTCACCGCCTCAACCGCCATCTTCAGGATTGCGATTCTCTTCTCGCCGAGAGTCCGCCCGTATTTGTCATCGCGGAACTTGCCCATGATGTGAATATCGGACGCCCCGATTCCCGTATGGATTCGCGGCCGCTTTGCCCGCGCCAAAGCCTTGGCGCACGAATGAATGTCGTCGGGCACCGCGCGGGATAGGGCGCAGATCGTAACATCCTGGATCTCGCGCGCGATATCTTCCACGGCGGCGAAGTCTTCCGGCGAGGAGTTAGGATATCCGGCTTCTATAATGTCGACTCTCAGCTGCGAGAGCTGCCTCGCGATGCTCAGCTTCTCGCGGCGTCCGAGGCGGGTTCCGGCCGCCTGCTCGCCGTCGCGCAACGTCGTATCGAATACGTATACCTTCTCAGGTTGCATAAACAACATCCTTTTTGAACTGGAATGATCTAAGTTGAACTGGATAAGGCGCCGAAGCGCCGGTATATCGGATTCGCCCCGTCAGGACCGTCTCGAAGTTAAATCGAGCCAGCCTCTGAGGGGCCGCTAAGGGCCAGAAAGAGAAGGGAGACGCCGAACGCTGAACGTGATGTGGTCCGAGGCGCAGGCATCAATAAGAAGATCTTAGATCATGCGAGCCTGATGACGCAACTCGATGCCTCGGACTTGAGAAGACAAGCAGACAGCCTGGAAAGTATATTCAAGAGCATCACTCTGCCTGATAATTGTTCATGATCGTCCGAGCAACTGCGCGAAATTCATGGACGTTCAGCCGGAGTGTATGCAAAGCCGCAAGCGCTCGGCGCGCAGCATAGTTGCTTGACCACTTGACGCAAATCCATGTCTACTTGAGGAGCCATCTACTTATGAAAACGCGAGCCGCGCTCTTAATCATGGGCATTAATGCCTTCTGTTTTAGTGCCTTCGAACAGGAAGCCGCCACGGTGCTCCCCACTCAACCCCATCTTTTCCATATTTGGTCCGATGCGAACGGTGACACCCATATTCAGGAGATTAAGCTAGCCAACAACAAACGGGCAATGATCTCTGGCCTCACGATGAACTTTTCGGGTACTCCTGCAGGACCAAATGCGAAGAAGCTCCACAACGCTCCAGCGCGTCAGTTTGCGATCACGGTGTCAGGCAAAATTGATGTCGAAGCGTCCGATGGATCGAGAGCTCATTTGGACGTTGGCGATATGGCCTTCCTTGAAGATACTACCGGGAAAGGTCACAAAACGTTCGAAGAAGGTGCCGCCAGTGTTTTTCTGCGCGTGCCTGAACAGTTCGATGTGGACGCCTGGGCACGTGGGAACTAGGGGTTTTGAGTAGCACTGACGACTACTGGGGGAGATGGGGCGGAGCATGCGCTTGCGCTCGACCCTATGGCCCGTCCGGAGTTCCTCGCCGTCCAGGGCAAGCAGATCGAACGGATAGAATACCGGACGCCCACGGCGTCCCAGGCAATCCGGACTTTCCAACCGGCGTTAATTTCGCGGCAGTTCTCGCGAGTCGTCGCGGTTGGGACCCCGTTATAAACTGGATACTCGAGTCGCTGAAGTTATCGCAGGGTGGGCGGCTTCGCGTCTTGTCAGGAGGAAGCTATGCTCAGACGGGCATTTCTCAGCTCCACCGCCGGCGGCCTGCTTCTCTCCGGCAGATTTGGTCGGAGTTTCGCTGCAACCGGTAATCTGACATCGGGTCCAGTCGTTGCCACAGCCAACGGGAAAATCAAGGGCCTCTTCGACGGCAGGGTTCACTCTTTCAAGGGCATACCCTATGGCGCGTCTCCGGTGGGTAATGGCCGTTTCCTGCCGCCCGCGCACCCTACCCCCTGGTCGGGCGTCCGCGAAGTCACGGAAATCGGCCCACGCTCTTTCCAGCCGGTTAGGGTTATGATTCCGGAGATTAGCGATGCTTTGACAGGACATGGGCCTATGAGCGAGGACTGCCTGACCCTGAACGTCTGGACCAGCGGCCTGAACAAAAATTCTCGTAAGCCAGTAATGGTCTGGTTTCACGGAGGCGGAATGCGCACCGGTTGGTCGGGCTCTGTTCTTTATGACGGGACCGAGTTGGCGTCGCGCCACGGAGTGGTGCTCGTCAGCGTCAATCACCGGCTCAATGTGTTCGGCTTTCTCTATCTAGCTCAAACCGGATCCGCACGATATGCGAATGCGACGAACGCCGGCGCTCTCGATCTGATCGCAGCTCTCGAATGGGTTCGGGACAACATCGCGTCTTTCGGCGGCGATCCCCGGAATGTGACGATCTTCGGGCAATCCGGAGGCGGAGGAAAGGTGGCCACGCTCCAGAGCATGCCCGCCGCCCGCGGCCTCTATCATCGCATGATCATCCAGAGCACAATCAGCGACACTGGTTTAACAGGCATGCCCAAAGATGATGCTGCCCAATGGACTGAAATCTACCTGAGCCGCCTGGGTCTTAAACCGAAAGACGCGGATCAACTCGCCGCAATCCCGGCGGACAAACTGATTGACGCGCTGTCTGGAACCGGGCGCGGCGCGGAAACGGCTCGCGACGCCGCCACCGGTCAGCTTGGGTCCGACTTTGCAACCCGGCGCGACATCTCAACCAGATTTGTTCCAGTGGTCGACGGCAAAACTATGCCGGCGAATCCCTTCGATCCTGCTGCACCGGAGATTTCGTCTAACATCCCCCTGCTGGTCGGCTCTGTCGAAACTGAATCTGTCCCTTACGCGGCACCCAAAGATCCCTACTGGACGACAACTGATCTGGACGACGCCGGGCTGCATCAATATGTGAAGCGAACCTTGCAGCTGGACGACGCGACGACGGATCGCATTGTTGGCATTTACCGTGAAGGGCGCAGCAAAGTCTCTAACCTGGATCTGGCGATGATCCTGGCTTCTGACGCTGGCTCGCTCCGCCAGTCTGCCCACACCATCGCGGAACTCAAGGCGAGGCAAAACAAAGCGCCAGCCTACCTGTACTACTTCAAATGGTATTCGCCGCTTCGGGACGGCAAAATTCGCTGCATGCATGGCATGGAGTTGCCTTTCGTGTTCGATCATGTGAATCGTGTCGAGTGGATGACCGGCAACGGCCAGGACCGCCACGCGCTCGCCGATAAAGTCAGCAGAGCTTGGATCGCTTTTGCGCGGACAGGTGATCCGAATCACAGCGGCCTACCCACGTGGCGCCCATTTGAGCCGGATCCGCGAGCTACCATGGTCTTCGACACGGATTGTCAGGCACTCGACGATCCTCATCGCGAAGAACGCCTCGCCGTCAAAGCTGTGCTCGATTCCCATCCGAGGGCACCTGCATAGAGAAAGCATCGAGCTCGCTGAGAACGGCTGGACCGTTAATCCTGGTTCCTGCCGTTGAGCGCGGAGTCAACGAACACGAGATCGGCCGCTTCGGCCTCGATCATCCTGCCGTCAGGGGAATCAACTTCCAGCCAGCCTCCGACGTAGCAGGCGTAAGGCCCGCGGAAGGGCCGGCACTCACAACGGTCTGGCCGATAATTTCTCGAATCGTTCTTCAACGGCGTCGAGCGTTTCGTCCTTCTTTGGAAAGGCAAAGCGCACCAGACCGCGGCCTAGAACGGGAGAGGAAGCGTAGAAACTGGACCCAGGCACTGTGGCGACACCGATTTCATCAATCAACCAGTAGGCGAACGCCATGTCGTCCTCACCGCGGCCCAGGTGCCGGAAGTCCGCCATCACATAGTAGGCGCCTTCGGGGACCGCATACTTGAAACCATGCTTGTCGAGAATGCCGAGCATGCGGGCACGGCGGGAAGCGTAAAAAGCCTGAAGCCACTGGTAGTACGAATCGGGCAACCCGATCACTGCCGCCATCGCTTCCTGTAGCGGCGTGGGCGCGCACACGGTGGTGAAATCGTGGACCTTCCGCAGCGCGTCCGTCAAGTCCGGGCTCGCAATGCAATAACCCACACGCCAGCCCGTCACGGCGAAGGTTTTGCCCAAACCGCAAATCGTGATGGTGCGATCCTGCATGCCGGGATACGTGGCAATCGGAATATGCCGACGGCCGTCGAACACGAGGTGTTCGTAGATTTCATCAGTGATCGCCACCACGTCGTGCCTGACGCAAAGGTCCCGGATGATCGAAAGTTCCCGTTCGGTAAAAACTCTGCCGGAAGGATTGTGCGGCGAGTTGAACAGCACAGCTTTTGGTTTTTGTTCGAATGCGCGCGCAAGTTCGTCGGGATCGAAACGATATTCGGGCGGGCGCAGAGGTACCCAGATCGGAATGCCTCCGGCGAACGCTATACCGGCATGATAGTTTTCGTGGGCCGGCTCCAAAACGACGACTTTGTCTCCCGGATTGACGAGACCCAGCAGAGCGGCAATCACGGCTTCGGTAACTCCGCAGGTGACGGTGACGTGCCGGTCGGGATCGACCTCCTGTCCGTAAAACCGCCGGCTCTTCTGAGCAATGGCCTTGCGGAGGCTGGGCTGTCCCCAGGTCATCCCATACTGATTGCGTCCGCTGCGCATGGCCTTCTCGGCCGCGGCGAGAACTTCTTCCGGTGGATCGAAATCCGGGAACCCCTGTGCCAGCAGGATCGCTCCCTTGTCAAATGCATAACGCGTGATCGAGCGGATCACGGACTCCTGAAGATTGTGAAGCCTGCGGGCGGCGTATGTTTTCACGGTCGGCAATTATATGGTTTGCGGCGATTCAAAGTCCACCGAAGCTACATCCGCAACGGATGGCTGGTTAAACGCCATCAATCTCAGATGCTCCGGGTGTTGCTGATAGCTGCGCAGGGCTTCTGTGGAAGCAAAGCGCTTGATGAGGATGAGGTCCCAGCTGCGGGCATCGTGCAGAGTATCGCGTCCAATCTCCAGATGCTCAATACTCAAAATGGTGGTTCGCAGGGCCAGCATTCTTTTGCAGAACTCTCCGATGTGTTCGTCGCTGGTGCCTTTCCTGAATTTGATCAGAACGTAGTGCTGCAACACTGAGGCTCCCCTTTTGAAAATTGCCTAGCGAACTCTGGCCCCCGGTGGGATCGTCGACGCGGCCGCATTGAGTTTCTCAGCCGCAAAGCCCGCGGCAGTTTTATACCGCAGCATGAATTCGTCACGCTCCGCCTTGGGAATGACATCGTCGATATCGTCGAACACACCGCCGCAACGATCATCCAGAAGATTCAGTAAGCCAAAGGGGCCGGCTCCCCGATTGCGCAAAACCAGTTGCGACATTTCCGCGCAAAGTAGTGCGTCGTAGGCTTCGAGGGCTCTGGAGTTGACGCCATGTTCGAGCATAGCAGCACCGAGCACCCGCGCATCGATAATGGCTTGGCTGGCGCCATTGGAACCTGTGGGGTACATCACGTGCGCAGCGTCGCCCAACAGCGCGACATTGCCCTCAACCCATGTCGAAACCGGTTCACGATCGATCATCGGGTATTCAAAGACTGCAGCCGTACCACGCAACATAGCCGGGATGTTGATCCAGTCGTAATTCCAGTGCTCGAAATGATGCATGAAGTCCTCATGCCGTACCTGTTTGTTCCAGTCGCCATCCGGCCAGCCACCGGAATTGTCCACGGTGATCTCTGCGATCCAATTGATGTCCGCAAGGCCGGTAACCGGGTCGGGTGCCGAGATAGGGTAGAACACCACGCGATGACGGTGCGTCCCCAGACCCACAAAGGACGCGCCAGTGCGAATCGGCGTGCCTTTGGTGACGCCGCGCCACATGATGGCGCCTCCCCACTGAATGGGAGGCTGAGCGGGATACATCTGTTGACGCGCCGCTGAATGCAGACCATCGGCCGCAATCAGCAGGGATCCTTCCACCTGGAAACACTTACCGTCGCGGCTTCGCAACAAAGCCGTCACTCGCTTTCCGTTCGGGTGATTGCAATATCCTGTGACTTTCAGGCCCGTGCGAATGGAATCCGCGCCGAGGCGTTCCAGAGCAGCGCGATACAGGAGTATCTGTAATCCGCCTCGGTGCACAGAACACTGCGGCCATTTGTAGCCCGCCCTTAGTCCCCGGGGTTCGCAATAGACTTCGTTCCCATTTAGACCAACGAGAGCCCATTCTCTGGTTTGCAGTCCGATCGTATCGAGCGATTCGGGGCCGAAACCCATCTCATAGAGTTCGCGGATGGCGTTGGGCTGAATGTTGATGCCCAGGCCGAGGGGCTTAATGTCGGCGACCGATTCAAAGACGAGGCAAGGTACACCGATTTGATGCAAAGTCAGTGCAACGCTCAAGCCGCCGATGCCTGCCCCGGCAATCAGTACTGGAGATGTGGTCATTTAGCTTAAGACGAGTATTTTACTTCATGCTTGCCACGAAGTAGTTGTACTCGGGCTTCTCGCGTTGCGCGAGGGAACCTCGCAAGCATCGGATCATGCCGTTGATGCCTTTCACGCTACCCAGGCAGGCCGCCGATTTCGAGGCCGTGCGATCGGCTTCGCGGCGTGTTGGATCGGCTATTTGATTCCTTTCTTCTCAACGTGCCATTTCGGATCCTGGCAAAGGCCGCAATTCGCGCCGAGGAACATCTTGCCGGCCTCTTTGTCGCCTTTCAATTGCCAATCGAGCAGAGCAACGGCGACTTTGCCGAAATCCCCGCCGTCGGGTTGCGTATAAGTGCCGCCGTGCCCGACGCCATCTTTGTAGGCGCGGAAGGCAGGCACTTTGGTGATGCGTCCGAAATCGTCGTTGCTGTTGGAAAACGCGATGTCTGTAGAATCACCTGAAATGTAGAACACCGGAGTATGGAGTTTCTCCAACTGCGCCTCCGGCACGTCCTCGATGATGCCTGCCGCGCCTTTCGGAGGAGTCACGAACAGGCCGCCGCTCCAGTTCACGACCAGCTTAATGCGGGGATCCGCGGCAACCGCCAGCGCCTGAATGCCCCCGCAGGAGTGACCCATCACGGCCACTTTCGAGGTGTTGATCCTGTCGTGACAGGGGCTGTCCTTGCGGGCGTTCTCCGCGTCGGCCCAGTTGATGGCGTCGATCAGCTGCGACGACTTGGTGGCCGGACCTCTGCCCGGATTGCCCGCGCCTGGCCCCGCGCCAGGTTGGCCGCCCGGCTGCTCGGCGCCACGCGCACCTGCGTTGCCGGCAGGTCGTGGCGGTCCGGTCGCGATCACCAGAAACCCGTACGAGGCGATCTCGCCGAGGAAGTTTTTATAGAAGGCGCCATTATTGGAGCAGCCTCCTTCTCCCCAGGCGATGATCGGAAGCTTCTGCCCGTGAAGCGCAGCCATATCTTTGGGCCGATAGATCGTGTGTGTCAGCAGGCCCGGGTCCTGCTCCATTACTGCGGGAAATGGGCCGTTTCCCTCCTGTCCAAGTAAGCAGGAGGTCGCACAAACCAAAACGAAAAGCGTGTTCTTCATGTCTACTCCTCACGAGCTCCGTGAAAAAAGAAGTTTATACCAGTTGACGGGCTGACTTTTAAGCTACGCCTACACAGCGCGAGCAGGCTTACTGCTCCTGCCGCTTCTGATTCTCCATGAACAAATCGCAGACCTGCCGTCGCAGGCCTTCTTTGGCCACCGGCCCGGCATCGGTGAAGTCCATATATGCACGCGCGGTCGCATCGAACCGGGGCCATTTTACGAGTTTCCCGCTGTTGGGATCGCCCGTTTTGGCGAAGTTGGTCCAGTATTCCTGCATCTGGGGGGCGTATTGCTGATCCGAGTCGTTGTATTTCCGCATATTCTGCCAGACGGACAGCGTGCCGAAGATAAATGGAATCTCAGAGGCATGCGGAGCGCCCAGTGCTTCCTTCCCGTGGACCGTACGCGAGAACTGATACTCGTAACCGGGATTCCCCGCCGCGGTGTGCCAGATGAGTTCCTGAACCGTGCCGCATCGGAAGGAATTGTCCGTGGTGAACTGCATCACGGTTCCATTCTCGGGATCGGGCCGCGGTTCGTTCGCGCCATTCACTCCGTACGCCGCCAACGCACGATCCGCAAGGGGGCCGTAACGCTCCGAGATCAGCTCGCGGATATCGCGAGTGGCGCCGCGCGGCTGCATCTCCTGGGAATCATTCCCGATCAGCAAGGCCACCTTTTGCTCGCGGCCTTGGGCGTAGACTTTGGCTGCTGGTTCGGTGAGCACCCAGCCGTCCACGTTGATTCCCAATCCCGGACCTCCCTGCGCAGCCTTGGCCATCAGTTCGGTGTCGGGGACGGACCGCAGCCTCGCCAAAGAATCCTCGCCGGTGAAGCCTAATTTCGCAGCAAGGTCTACACCTCTGCTCTCCGATTCGGCCAGGGAAGGTTGAGCGCCTACCGGACCACTCTGAGCCATTGCTCTAAGGAACAGTCCTTTGCTCAGGGGCGAGGCGATCAGCGCATTCACATCGCTGGCGCCGGCCGATTCACCGAAGATTGTGACGTTTGCCGGGTCGCCACCGAACCTGGCGATGTTGTCCCGCACCCAGTGCAGCGCCATGATCTGATCCGCCAGCCCGTAGTTTCCCGCGGCGTGGTGAGGAGACTCTTTGGTGAGCGCGGGATGCGCGAAGAAACCGAAGACGCCGAGTCTGTAGTTGATATTCACCACCACCACGCCGTGGCGGGCGAGGACTTCGCCGTTGAACAGAGCTTCCACTCCCGATCCCGCAGTGTTTCCTCCACCGTGAATCCATACCATTACGGGGAAGGACGACGTCAAGGGCCACGTCGGCGTCCATATGTTCAGTTGCAGGCAGTCTTCGCTATGCGGCAGCTGCTTGTTGTCGTTCTGATTGCACATAGGCCCAAAGGCGGTCGCATCCCGGACACCGGTCCAGGCTTTCGCCGGAAGCGGCTCGCGCCAACGCAGTTCACCGATGGGTGGTTGTGCGAACGGGATGTTCTTGAATACCGCCACACCGTCGGCAGTCAGGCTGCCGCGCAGCTGGCCGGTGCTAATCGAAACAACTGGATTGGAAGCCGCGGCATCTGTTCCCGCCTGCGCGGACATCGCTGGTATTAAGGCTTGCCCGAAGCACAGGATACAAGCCAGAGTTCCTGAATTTTTCCCGGATTTCATTGCTCTTCCTTCCCTCATTACTGAAGCACCTTCTCGATCGCGGCAGCGGCGATCGGAGCCATAATTTTGTATCCCTCCGCATTGGGATGCAGTCCGTCATCGGAAACAGCGTCCTTCAGCCATCCCTTTTCATCTACAAGAGGGGTGAAGTAATCCACTTATGTGGCATTCACGCGCGCAGCGTAGTTCCTCATCCAGGCATTGAGCTTAAGGATGTCGGCGGCGGGATGTGAGTCCGTCATTTTGATTCGCGGAACCGGCCCCCTTCCCCTTGGTGGCTCGCCGTTCTGTTGGCGCTGAAACGGGTAATCGCTCACCGGCAGTACCGAGCAGAGAATCACCTTGATGCCATGGTGCTGCGCCAGTTCGGTCATTGCCATGATGTTGTCTTCGATCAGTTCAGCCGTCATCGGACCCGTATTGCGCGCAATATCGTTGGTTCCGGCCAGCAGGATCATTGCAGCCGGCCTCAGGTCGATAACATCGGGATACATGCGAACCAGCATCTGCGGCGTAGTCTGTCCACCGATCCCGCGATTCACATAATGCTCGCCGGGAAAGTACTGGTCCAGTCTCCAGAAGTCCGTAATCGAGTCCCCCATGAATACGACTCGCTTCGGATCTGCCGGCTGCTTCTTCAGGTCTTCGTTGGCCTGATGATAGCGGCCGAGCTGGTTCCAATCTTGGAGCTGGTCTGCAAGGCCACGCGCTCTGTTGAGAAGGCAGCAGTTCGCAGGCGGCGGATTGAAGTCATCCGCCAGTTGGCCTTCAACGGTGGCGGCAATGAGCAAAAAGCCGATGAGGAGAAGAAACCTATATCGTTGCATTGAAGAACCTGTCTTTACAGATTGTTGGATCGGGGCTGAGAAACGCCGACAGAAATATATCCCCGCGGGGAATTCTGTGTCAATGAGCATGGCTTGTTGGCCGAACGCGAACCTGTATTATCAGGTGGTGGCGATCAGCGTGAGCGGGGATCGCTTAAGGGGCCTGGAACACCCAGATCGCAGCGGCGCGATCCGTATTCTGAATCTCCGGCACGAGCGGTGGAAACGTGATCGCCTGCGCCCCGCCGTTGCCCACGCCGATGGCGATGTACTGCCTGCCGTTCACCGAGTAGCTGATCGGCGCATTACTGGGCACGTCATTCAGACGGGTCTCCCAAAGCATTTTGCCGGTTTGATCGTCATACGCGCGGAAATATCGATCGATGGACCCGCTGAACACAACCCCACCGGCCACATCGAGTGCGCCGCTGGATTCCGGAGCTCGATGCCGGGAGGTCCACACGACTTCTCGCGTCAGCATATTGATCGCCTGCACGCGTCCGTATTTTCCGTCTGAATCCGGGCGTGGACGCAGCGACCAGCGAACGCCGGTCGAGAGGCTGCCTCGGCCGCCATCGCGCACCGGATTCAGATCCATGCAGGATTCCACCAGGGGGACATAGAGGATCTTTGTGTCCGGGTTGTACGAGCCCGGGATCCAGCTCTTTGCCCCGCCTGCATGCGGACAGATGATGCGATCCTTGCCGTCGCCCGGTAGGGAATTAGGGTCGATATTCTTTTTCCCCGTCTTCTGGTCAATCGACGTCACAATGTTCTGCAGCCCGAGATCCTTGGAATAAATCCACTTGCCCGTTTCCGCGTCGAGCACGTCATAGATTGCCATCTTGCCCGCGGTAATGACCACCGGACGCACGGTTCCATTAACGGGCATGCGCACGATCTGGCGTTCGAAAACCCAGTCGAGGTCCCACTGATCGTTCGGCAGATGCTGGTAATACCAGACCAGTTTGCCGGTGTCGGGATTCAGGGCCAGCGTGCAGTCGGTGTAAAGGCCATCGTTATTTACACCCGGCTTCGGATGCGCCAGCACAGCGGTATCGTAGGTCTGCGCGACACCCCAGAACGTAAGATTAAGCTGCGCGTCATAGCTTCCCGCAACCCACACAGACGCGCCATTGCGGTCGGCCAGCGCATGATCATTCCAGGTGTCACCGCCCGGTTCACCGGGCTGAGCGATGGTTTTGAATCGCCATGCTTCCTTCCCGGTTTCCGCATCCAGGGTGACGATGTAATTCCCGCCAGCCACACGCCCACCGGTGCCGATCATGACCTTGTCTTTGGCGACCAGCGGTCCGCCGGTGAGTTGGAAGCCTTTGCCGGTAGTGAGCGCCTGGTCCCACGCAACCTTGCCGGTCTTCGCATCGAGCGCGACGACGTGAACATCCGAAGTGCCGACGTAAACCTTGTTGCCGTAGATTGCTATGTTGCGTTTTACGCTCGGGTTCAGGCCCTTCGGCAACTCGCGTGAATACTGCCAGAGCAGATCGCCGGTTGCAGCATCCAGGGCCTGAATGTTGTCGCCGAATCCATGGACGAACATGACTCCGTCGTGGACCAGCGGCGTGGCTTCATTGGCGCCCGGAGGAAGCGTCCAGGTCCAGGCCACGCGCAGGTTGTTCACATTTGATTTCGTGATCTGCTTCAGGGGACTGAATCCCTGGTAATCGAACCCGCGCCGCCACGTCAGCCAGTCGCCTGCGGGAGGATTCTGAAGCATGGCATCGGATACTGGCGTAATTTTGTCCAGCGGGTTCTGCTTGGCAGGAGGCGGGGGCAGCTTGACCCCCGGACTCAGTCCGCCGCCCGGCCCCGCACCAGGGCCACGACCTCGCGACGCACCGCTACCAGGAAAGTTCAGGCCCGAGAGCTGCACAGCATCGGCCGGCAGTTCAGCATTGCCCGGCGTTACTCCGTTCTGCTGAAGAATGAACGCGGCGATCTGCGTGTAAGCCGCCCCGCCGAGGCTGCCCGGGTTAGCTGGCGGCATCTTGCTGGTCATGTAACCGATCAGTTCACTGACCGGCTTGCCAGTATACTTCTGGATGAAATCCGCGCCTTTGAGCGGGGGCGCGAATTCGCCATCGTCGATATTAGGCCCGTGGCAGTTCGCACAGCTTTGTGAATACACAGCCATGCCCGCGCTCGCCTGCGCCGCCGTGTAGGTGGCGTTGTTGTTGGACTGGGCATTCAGCGGACGGGGGGGTTGAAGACCGATGACGATAGCACCCAGCGCGGCGAGCGCTCTCATCCTGGCGAGATGTAGTTCGCGGGACAACAGCATTTAGCTACCTATTTCTGAATGGGATAACCCTTCCAAAGAAATTCGAGTGCCTGTGGCAATGTCTGATTGATCACCTTGGCATCGACGTGGCCTGCGTTTTTCGCATAAACAAACTGATACTGGTAACCCTTCGCCTTCATCACCGCAGCCATGCGCTGGTTCGCAATGACCCAGTTGCGGTGATTCGATGAAGCGGTGTTGGCGCCGATGTCATTCTCGGCGACCTCCATCCAAACCCGCAGCGGCTTCGCCGGACTGTCGGGAATGAAATGTTCCAGATATTCCCATGCCCCGTGAGGAGCGTCGGGTCCGTGCTGCAGATCGACGTATGTCCCGGAATACGTCAGGACGCGATGGTAAAGCTCCGGCTTGAACCATGCCATCGTGAAGGACACGGCCCCACCTGAACTTCCACCGAAAGTCATCCGGCCTTCGGGATCCTTCGTCAGCTTGACGTTGGCCTCCTTTTCCGCGCGGGGCAGGACCTCGGCTTCCACATAGTCGGCGTACTTGTCCGAAACGGTGTCGTATTCCATGCTGCGTTCAGCGCCGCCATTTTGAATCATCACGGCGACCATCACCGGCAGCCGGTGGTCGGCAATCATGTTGTCAAGAATGGTGGGCAGGCTGTAGTGCATCCCATAAGCATCCGCCGACACGATGACCGGCGCAGCAGTGCCGGGAACATACTGGGCGGGTACATAAACGCAGACGTGACGCTGGAAGGGCTGGTTGACGCCGGGATAGAATTTGCTCTCGGCAGAATCCATGACGAATTCGACAACTTTACCCTCGGGAACACCGGCGCGTTTGGTTTGTTCCGGGGCAGGTGCGTAGTTCGGCCCGATGGAGTAATCACCATCACCCGCTCCCGGAAACCAGGCAGGGAGCGCTGGGAGTTTGGTCATCTCGGCGATGTCTTCGGGCGCTGCCGGGACAACGGTGGCAGGAGCGCGCCTGGCGACATTTGGACGCACCGCCGGAGACGGATCACACGGACGCGCGACAGGGGAAGGTCCCTGCGCCAGCGCTAATTGCGCCAGCATGATCAAACCAATCGCGAGCTTCATTCAAGTTCCTCCGGCGAAAGCATTGTACAGGAAATCAAAAACCCGGGTCCTCGAGTTCCTGACCGGTTCCGCGCGGAGACTGGAAGCTATTCGCTGCGATCGCGCATCGTAGCGAGGTCGGCCCCGAGCAGCATGCGTTCTTGCCGACCCCGATACTCCGCATGCCCGCTCGCCGAGCTCTATCAGTGGGAGGGGTTCTTGTGCAAACGCTTTCTTTTCTGCTCCTGCCGTAAAACCGTGCTGTAGCGACGACAGGACATGCGCATATTGATAGCGCTTTCTAGCTGTTTAGGCGGCGAGAGGCTATTTCCCAACCATGTGCCGAGCATCGCGTTCGTTCTCAGTGCACCAATATTCCATGAGCTCCATTCCGGGCCGCATACGATAGATATATGAGGTTGTCCATGGGCGCGTGTAGGCCTTCGGATCATCAATCGTCACGGTGTAGCGCATTGTGTCCTGGTTCAGCCGCCGGTAGATTTCGATCAAGTGAAGTTGCTCACTGTGCGGATGCCCCGCCGAATCGAGCCAGGACTGCTCGTCATTGAAGCCAGTCACGTCGATGATGAGCGCGCCGTTTTCATAGCGGCCCACCGAATCGCCCATCCAAGTCCAGGCGTCCTTGTTGTGCGTGCGCCCATCGACGGGAACTTTGCGGAACGTATGCAGACCGCCTTCGTACAAAAACACCACTTCTTTCGGCAATTGGATAATCTGAAGCGGATACGGCGTCCCCGCCGCCCGCGGCAGGCCGCTGGGCTTGCACTGCAAATTCGGATCGTGCGCTTGCAGAGTGGATGTGCGCTCCTCCCAGAGCTTGCGCCCCCAATCGGTAAACGGAACCTCCACGGTCTTTTCCGCGAACCGGCCGTCGGCCATGTCGACGATCCATTTGTTGGTCCAAATGCCTTGAAGGTCGGGGACGCCTTCGGAAAGCCAGATCGTGGGCTCCTCTTTAATCGGCTCCTTCGCTTGCCTCCGGAAGTCTTTGCTGCCCTGCTGAGGGAAAGCCGGCCCCGAGGCCAGGCAGATGATTACAACGATGGATGAATTCATCTAATAACTCGATTGCGATGAAGTATAACAGACTCATATCTACTGTCTCTGTCGTTTGAGATAACATTGAAGCCGCAGGCGGGAATGCGCTCTGCGGTTAAAATGGAGGTCCTTTCCATGCAGAAAGTGTCGATCCTCGCGGCGCTGGTAACTGCGCTCTTTGCTTCTCAGGCGAATGCCGAAATCGGCGAAGTTAACGTGACCGGCGGACGCGTAGCTGGTGTTGCCGCCGATGGCGTCGTTTCGTTCAAGGGCATTCCCTTCGCCGCGCCACCCGTGGGCCGTCTTCGGTGGAGATCGCCTCAACTTGTGAACTCGTGGTCCGGTGTAAAACAGGCCGCCTCCTTCGCGCCTGGATGCATGCAGAATGCGAGCTTCAGCGGCCGGTTCGGCGCGCCTCCGACGCTCAGCGAAGATTGCCTCTATCTCAATGTTTGGACGCCAGCAAAAGGTGCCGGTGACAAGCTGCCGGTGATGGTCTGGATCTATGGCGGCGCATTTGCAGGCGGCATGACGAGTATCCCGACCTATAACGGGACACATTTGGCGCAGAAGGGTGGGGTGAACCCCTCCACTGAGACAATCCGCGATTGACACACCTGCCATTTAATGATTTTCGCTACTCAAACAGCCTCTTCTCCTTCAAAATAGCCCTCGGCTGGTGAAGCGGAGGTGGGCTCTGG
>JBKQHJ010000232.1:0-22027 GCA_052148835.1 Bryobacteraceae bacterium | reverse complement strand
CGCTCCAGGTCGCCGAGGACCTTGGACCTGGATTGCAGATTACCGCAGGCGATCTCGCCGAGTACGAACGGGTGCATCAATACCTGCCCGTCCAGCAGTGCTTTGCTTAACCGTGGATCATTCTGCCGAAGATGATCCACCCATACCGATGTGTCGACCAGGATCATCGAGCGGCACTGCGCGCGCGTTCCCGCGGAGCAGCTTCAAAATCGGGTTGCGTCCCGCCTAAAGCCGCCAACCGTCGGGCGACCTCGCGCGCGATCAACGCTTCCAGGCCGGCGCGTACCAGCGCGGTTTTTTCCTTGATTCCCGTCAGCCTGGTCGCTTCTTCGACGAGATTGTCATCAATGTTTAATGTGCTTCTCATATGCATAAGTATGCACCATCTATACATACATTGTCAATGGATCGCCAGCGTCACTCCGGATTGACTGTTTACCTCACCGACCGAGAGCACTACTGCCTGAATGCCGGGAGGCAGGAAGCCGGCGGGGATCTGCGCGTTGATCTGCATCAGGCCGGGAAAGCCGGGCGCCGGTCCGGCGTAGAGCAATGGCGCGTTGTAGCCGGCGATATTGAGTGTGATGTTCGGCGTACCGGAACCCTGGCCGGTGGCATAGATCGACACCACGGAACCGCGAGCGGCGGGATTCGAGGCCGAGTTGAGGCTACCATCTTGATTGCTCGCGGCGGCCTGACCGGTTGCTCCGCTAACAGTGAAGATGCCGGGCGCGGCGGCGGCCACCGGTACCGAAGAGCTGGCGATGGTGGCGCCATCCACCACGATGCTCATTGCCGTATTGGAGCTTGCGGCCAGGCCTGAAGGCGCAAGCGCGTTGATTTGCGTGGCGCTTGTATAGAACAGCGTTGCAGCTTTGCCATCGAACAAAAGTTGTGTGTTAACCGGGTCGAAGCCGGTGCCGAAGATCGTGATGATTTCCCCGGGCGCCATAGGTCCAGCGGCGAGGCTGGCCGCATTCACTGGGGAGATTGTCGGGGTGTCGGCGGCAGCGGTGGCGGGAGTCAAGCTGCGGATTCGATTGTTGCCCGAGTCGGCGAGCAGCAGCATTCCGTTCGCGCCAATAGCGATACCCGCGGGCGCGTTCAACTCCGCGGCGAGCGACAAGCCGCCATCGCCCAAAAATCCGGCGGCGCCAGTACCCGCGATTGCTGTTAACACTCCAGATGTACTGAGCTGGCGAATGATGTTGGCGCCGGTGTCCGCGATGATCAGCGTGCCGTCCGATGCGAAGGCCAGGCCGCTTGCCGATGTTAGCCCAGTGATCAGTGAAGTAGCTGAACCATTTTCTGAAACGCTCCACACTTGGCTTGCGTCAGCGGCCACGACATTGCCGGAGGCATCTACCGCAACCGCCAGCACGCCGCTGATTTTTGCGAAAGTGCTCGCCGTTCCGCTCGACATCACCTGCGCGATTCGGTTATTGCCGGAATCGGCAATGTAGATCGACCCTTGGGCGTCGACCGCGACAGACACGGGATTGTTGAGTTGGCCGGCGATGGTAGTGATGGTTCCGGCGGGCGTGATTTTGCGCACCTCATTGTTGCCGCTGTCGGCAATATACAGATTGTTGGAACTATCGATAGCGATGCCATGCGGCGAGTTCAGTTCGGCCGCCGCGGCGGGACCACTATCTCCGCTCGACCCTGCGGCGCCCGTGCCGGCGATGGTGCTGATGACGCCTGCGCTTGTCACCATGCGAATCCGATTGTTGGAAGTATCGGCGATGTACCAATTGCCGCTGGAGTCCACCACGATACCGGAGGGCGAATACATCTGTGCAGACGTGGCCGGTCCGCCGTCGCCGCCGAAGTACGGTGAATTTCCGCTCCCCGCAATGGTGGTTACCGTTCCGCTGCTGGCTGGGATCTCCAAAACAAATCCGCCGGAAGTGGAGTAGATGTTGCCCGAGGAATCCACCGTGACATCTCTAGCAGATGTAACGCCGGGAATCTGCTGGATGACGGAGCCAAGATAACCGCCCGCTGCGACGTACAGCATGCCGCTGGAATCGACAGCCACGCCGGTGGGAGCGGGAGTATCGAATACGTCGATGATGACGCCGTTGTAAACTTTGCGAACTCGATTGTTGCCGCTATCGGCGATGTACACGGCGCCGGTGACATCCACTGCCAGGCCCGCGGGTGCGTTCAGTTGCGCCATCAAAGCAGACGTACCGTCGCCCGAGAATCCCGCGGTGCCCGTCCCTGCCACCAGTGACAACGTGCCGTTGGTGGCCACTCGATAAACCTGGTTGGCGCCAAAATCGGAAATATAGAGCGAACCTTGGTTATCGATCGCCACGTTACGCGGATACGCCAATTGCGCGATGGTCGCCGAGCCGCCTTGTCCGGCACTTGCGGCTGCTAACGCGCCTCCGCCAGCCACCGTCTGAATCATGCCATTGACCGTGACTTCGCGGACGCGCGCGTTCCCCAGGTCGGCGATGTAGAGGTTGCCCGCTGAATCGACCGCCAGGCCGTATGGCTGATTGAGCTGCGCGGCGCTGGCCGGTCCGCCATCACCGGCAAATCCGGCCACACCGGTGCCAGCGACAGTATGAATGGAACCATCGGTGGCAATCTTGCGAATGCGCTGGTTCGCGGCATCGGCGACATAGACGTTGCCGGAGCGATCGACCGCGATTCCTTCCGGCTGGCTCAATGCAGCGGAGAGAGCGCTCCCTCCATCACCGGAGTCGTCGCTGCCGGCGACGGTTTGAATGGTGTAAGAAGCCGGTGTTGTGTCGGCGGCGAATATGCAAGCCAAGCCGAATAGCGAGAGCAGAACGAGTCGATGAAAGCTAACCACGATTACTCCTGAAAGGAGTAGTGTGTCCGCCCGATGGAAAACTCTCAGGACACTTCCGATGGAACTATCGTGAATAAACCGAGACGAAGGCTCTCCTATGCCATCGATACGGCTGGAAATCAGGCCTAGCAGGATGCTGAAAAAGGCCAAAATCCGCTTGCTCACGTGCACGGCTCAGAATTGCCACTGATTGTTTGCAAATGTTTACTGAGCCGCGACCGTGAGGGAGTCGGTCCCGAAATGCCTTTTTCAGCATCCTGCTAGAGGTCGATCACAGTCATTGGAAACTAGCGATTACAACAATTCGGACAGGCGGGAGCCCTCGATCAGGATGGTCTCATCGCGCTCTGGCCCAGTGGAAATGCAACCGACTTCGACGCCGATGCGATCGCTCAGAAAACGGAGGTAATCACGCGCTCGAGGCGGAAGGTCGCGCTCTCGCGAGAGGCCCCTGGTTTCGGACTTCCATCCAGGCAGCTTCTGGTAGACCGGTTCCACGGCTTCTAGTCCCCTAAACGTCGCGGGCATAGCTTTGACGTTCTTATATTCCGTGCAGACCAGGATCTCGTCGAATTGATCGAGTACATCGAGCTTGGTGATCACCAGGCTGCTGAAGCCGTTGATCATGGCGGTGTAGCGCAGCAGCGGCACATCGAACCAACCGCAACGGCGCGGACGGCCGGTGACAGCGCCGAACTCGTTGCCGGCTTTGCGAATCCGTTCGCCATCTTCACCGAGCAGCTCGGTCGGGAATGGGCCGCTTCCCACGCGCGTGGTGTATGCCTTGGAAACTCCTACAACCCCGTGAATCGCAGTTGGCGGAACGCCGGCGCCGGTACAGGCTCCGCCGGCCGTCGCGCTGGACGACGTCACAAACGGATAGGTCCCATGATCGACATCCAGCATGGTTCCCTGGGCGCCTTCGAACAGAACACGCTTGCCCGCGCAAATGGCGTCGTTCAGAAGCTGGGCGGTATCGCACACCAACGGCCGGATTCGTTCGGCGAACTCCAGGTATTGATCGCGAATCAGCTCGTAATCGATGGTCTCCTGGATGTGGAACGTTTGGGCTAATAATTGTTTGTCCTCGGCCAACGCCGTGTACATCGCGCAGAAACTGTCATGCTCATAGAGGTCGGCGATACGGATGCCGCGCCGCCCGATCTTGTCTTCATAACATGGGCCGATTCCGCGTGAGGTGGTTCCGATGGGCACGCGATCCTGGCGGCTCTCGGACATCTTCTCGACGATGCGATGAAACGGGAAAATGACATGGGCGCGATCGCTGATAGCGAGTTGTTTCGGAACGTCGATACCCGCATCCTGGAGCTTTTCCATCTCCTCAATCAGGGCCGCCGGATCGATGACCACTCCGTTGCCGATCACCGCCTGTATTCCCGGCCGCAAGATGCCGCTCGGAATCAGCTTGAGCACGAACTTCTTCGGGCCAATAAAAACGGTATGCCCAGCGTTGTGGCCGCCCTGGTAGCGGGCCACTACTGAAAATTTGTCCGAGAACAGGTCGACTACTTTCCCCTTGCCCTCGTCACCCCATTGCGCACCCAGTACGACGATGTTTCCCATGTGAGGAGCCAAAACCTTCTTATTGTACCTTGTGCTCTAATGGCTTCGCGGGGAATACCGCGCGCCATGAACCCGAAAGCCGCGCAAGATCCGGGAGATATCGTGACCAGCCCGGCACTGCCCTACAGCAAGCACGAGCAGCGCGGCTGGTATATGTACGACTGGGCTCACTCGGTGTTTCACAGCACCGTTGTTACTCTTTTCCTCGGTCCCTACCTTACGGCGCTGGCCAAGGCTGCCGCCGGTCCGGACGGTCGCGTGCACCCATTGGGCATACCAGTGGATCCACGGTCGTGGTGGGGCTACTTGATTTCGATTTCCGTCCTCACGCAGATCTTCGCGCTGCCCGCTGCGGGAACCATTGCCGATTTCAGCCCAAATAAGAAGCGGCTGATGTTCCTCTTCGCCTACACCGGCGCGCTGTCCACCGCGGCCATGTTCTTTCTCCACGGCGACCACTACCTGTGGGGCGGCGTATTGTTCCTGATCGCGAATCTCGCCTTCGGAGCCGCCGTGGTGGTCTACAACTCGTTTTTGCCTGACATCGCTCCTCCGGAGCGGCGCGACGCTGTGTCCTCCACCGGCTGGGGAATCGGATATCTGAGCGGCGGCTTATTGCTGGCGCTGAACCTGGTGCTGTTTACGAAAGCCAAGGCGCTCGGTCTCTCGGAATCCATGGCGGTGCGGATCAATCTCGGGTCCGCCGGCGTCTGGTGGGCGCTATTCGCTCTGATTCCGCTGGCGGCGATTCGCAAGCGTCCGGCAGGGAGAAAGCGCGGCGAGGGCGAAGGGCTTGCGGACAGCTTCCGCGAATTCTTAGTTACTTTGCGCGAGATGCGCCGTTATCCGCAGACCCTCCGATTTCTGATCGCTTTCTTGCTCTATAGCGATGCCGTGCAGGCCGTGATCGCGCTGTCGGCGCAATTCGGCAGCGATGAGCTGAAAATATCGATGACGGACCTGACCGAGGTGATCCTGATGGTCCAGTTCCTGGCCTTCTTCGGATCGTTCTTGTTCGATTGGATCGCCAAGGCGATCGGTGCGAAGCCGGCCGTGATCGCTAGCCTGCTGATCTGGACCGGAGTGCTGATATCCATGTATGTTTCAGTCCGCACCGAAACGCAGTTCTTTATCGTGGCCGCGGTTGTCGCGATGGTGCTGGGCGGGACGCAAGCGCTGAGCCGGTCCTTATTCTCGTTGATGATCCCAAAAGGCCGCGAGGCTGAATACTTCGGGATTTACGAAATCAGCGACCGAGGGACCAGTTGGATTTGCCCGCTGCTGTTCGGGCTAGCGCTGCAATTCACGGGAAGCTACCGCCTTTCGATCCTGTCGCTGGTTATATTTTTCGCCGCTGGTCTGCTGGTGCTTTTGACGGTGAACGTGCGGCAAGCCGCGGCCGAGGCTGCTAACTGAGTCCGGCGGCTTTCTTCTGTTTATCCAGCACTTCCAGAAACGCGTGCTCTTGAATATCCAGCTCGTGTTTGTAGCCTTCCGGATCGATGAATGGATTCGGGCCTTTGCCGAGCTTGGGATATTTTTCCGCCAGATTGTACATGGATGGATGGGAGCCGAGCGGAACATCGCACGGTAGCGATCGCAGCAGTTTGAAGCTGCGCTGGTACTCGCCCGCGATGCCGGGAATGTCTTTGTTGTTCACCAGTATGTAGCCCGGATTCACGCCGACGCTTCCGATGATCACCACGTCGTACGTCTTGCCATCTTCCGTCGCCTTAGTGGTCCAGGTGGTGCAGCCCCGCGTGTGGCCGGCGGTGAGATGAGCCGTTAGCGTTGTGCCGCCGAGTTTCACCTCATCGCCATCGTGCAGCGTTTTGTCGAGCGGATGGGGCTGGTCGCGCGGCCTGATTTTCATTAACGCTGGAACGTCCTGCTCCATCGCCATGACCTTCGCCCCGGTAAGCTCCTTCACCAAGGCATCGCCCTCCATGTGGTCGGCGTGGGCGTGGCTGCCGAGCAGGATTTTGATGTCGGTGAATTTGAAACCCAGCTTCTCCACCGAGGCGCGAATCACCGGGACGGTGGCTTCGAAACAACTGTTCAGCAGGATGTTTCCCTGCGGGGTGACGAAAAGAAACGAAGCCAGGGATTCGGAGCCGACGTAATAAATGTTCCCGATCACTTTGTGCGGAGGAAACGCCTTATTGAACTGTTCAGGAGAGCCGATGTTGCGGCGGAAGAGCTCTTCGGCCGTCTGAGCAAGTGCTGGGGAAACGGCTAGCGTCGCGAGGCTGAACAGGTTGGCACGACGGGTTTGTTGCATGGTGGGGCCAGGATATCAAAAGAGCCACGTCCGCAGCGCGGCGCTCACTTCCGTCGGGCGTTCCATCATCGACATATGGCCGCAGTCGGAGACAATCACGAGTTGGCTGCCGGCGATTTTGGCAGACCCGATCTTCGCAAACATTGCCGCGTGCTGGACGGGCGCGCTCCAGCCATCCTCGCGGCCGGTGAGCAGCAACGCGGGACAGCGGATTTGTTCCAGGACCGCGCTCACATCCGGCCGAGCCAGCAGTGCCCGCACCTGCGCGGCAAAAATCTCGGGGGTCTTGCGCGACATCATTTCGATAATCGAGTTCACTAGAACAGTGTCATTGATCCGGCGCGAGTCGATCATGGGCGGCAGCCATTGACGAAGCATCGCGGGCATGCCTTGCGATTGCGCCAGTGTCACCAAGTCCCACCGCTTGCGGGTTTCTTCTTCACCAGCCGCGCCTGGCGCGAGCGGCAAATAGCCCGTGTTCAGGAGGGCGATTCGTGCGACACGCTGCGGCGCCAGCCGATAAATTTCGAGCGCGACGCGCCCGCCCATCGAGTGCCCTGCTACCGAAAATCGCTCGGGCGCGGTGCGCAACACCGCCTGCGCCATGGCTGGAAGCGAATCGAGGGAACCGTAGTCGGCAACAAAGCAATCAGCGACATCGCCGAGCGCGTCGATTTGCCGCTGCCAGACCGTTTGATCGCAGATCAATCCCGGCAGCAACAAAAGCTGTTCACGTGCTGAACTTATGCCAAATCCTCAGTCCGAATCGGTAGCTTGCGAAGCCGCTTGCCTGTGACGGCGTACACGGCGTTGGCGACTGCGGGAACAATAGACGGAGTGCTCGCTTCGCCAATTCCGCCGGGCGCGGCTTGGCTCGGCACGATATGCACTTCCACTACCGGCATTTCGTCGATGCGCAGAACATCGTAGTGATTGAAGTTCCCTTGCTGCACACGCCCGTGCTCAATGGTGATGGCGCCTTTCAACGCGGCGCTCAATCCGTAGACAATGCCGCTCTGGATCTGCTGCTCCACTCCGGCCGGATTGATGACGTGCCCGCAATCGACAGCGCACACCACGCGATGCACTCGCAGCTTGCCTTGTTGCACCGAGACTTCGGCCACTTGCGCGTTATAACTCCCAATGTTGTTGACTACCGCGATGCCGCGGCCGTGACCAGCGGGCAGCGGCTTGCCCCAACCAGCTTTCTCAGCGGCCAATTCCAGCACGCCCAGCAAGCGCGGAGATTTCGCGAGCAAGCGGCGCCGGAACTCGAGCGGATCCTTGCCAGTCGCCGCCGCGAGTTCGTCCAGGAAACTCTCAGAGAAGAACGTATTCTGCGAGAACCCAACCGAGCGCCAGTAGGTGACGGGGATGTCGACATCGGGCGGATGATAATCGACATGGAAATTAGGGATAGCGTACTCGAGATCGATGATGCCCTCCACGCTGGTGCGATCCACGCCGTTGCGCAATCCGCCGAACGACGGGCACACCACGCGCGTGTTCCACGCCACCGGCCAGCCATCTTTGTCGATGGCACCCTCGAATTTAGCGTATGCCGCGGGGCGATATAGATCGTGCTGCATATCGTCCTCGCGCGACCAGGTGAGCTTCACCGGTTTCCCGATGGCCTTCGAAATTTCGACCGCTTCACCGACGAAATCGTCACCGCCGCGGCGTCCGAATCCACCACCCAGAAACATGGTGTGGATCTGAATTTTGTCGGGATGCAGGCCGGTGATCTTTGCCGTGGTACCCATGGCGGCGGTTTGGATCTGCGTGGAAACCCAAACTTCAGCGCTGTCCGCGCGCACCTCGGCGGTGCAGTTCATCGGCTCCATGGGAGCGTGAGACAGATACGGCGCTTCGTAAACAGCTTCGAGCTTTTTCGCGTTAGCTAACGCGGTGGTGACATCGCCGTCGTTGCGGGCCACCGCGCCGGGCTTTGCGGCGAGATTTACAAACAACTCGCGAATACTCGCGCTACTGAGATTGGCGTTCTTGCCTTCGTCAAACTGGACCTGCAGCGCGCGCCGGCCTTCCATGGCGGACCACGTGCTGTCGGCGATTATCGCCACGCCGCTAGAAATTTGAACGGCGTCTTTCACTCCAGGAACGGCCTTGGCTTTCGTAGCGTCGAAACTGGCCACTTTACCGCCGAACACCGGACAACGCGCCACCACCGCGTAAACCATTCCCGGACGCCGTGCATCAATACCAAATTCGGCGCTGCCATTCACCTTGCTGGGAGTGTCCAGCCGTTTGGGCGACGTACCGATCAAGCGGAAGTCCTTCGGGTCCTTGAGCGCTACCTTGGCGGGCACGGGCAGCTTGCCCGCGGCGTCGGCGAGACTGCCGTAACTCAAACGCGCGTTGTTGGCGGTGTTGATCACTTGCCCATTTTCGGTGCGAAGCTGCGATTTTGCGACACCCCACTTCTGCGCGGCGGCACCCAGCAGCATGTCGCGGGCGGAGGCGCCGGCTTTGCGCAGCGGGTCCCAGGAAGTGCGGATACTCATGCTGCCGAAGGTGCCTTGCAGCGGACCATAGGCGGGATCGACGGGCGCGAATTCGGTGCGGACCTGCTTCCAATCGCAGTCCAGCTCTTCGGCTAGCAATTGCGAAAGCGAAGTCATCGGGCCCTGTCCCATTTCGGACTTGGCGATCGAGAAGGTGACGATGTCGTCGCTGCCGATGTGGATGTACGCGTTCAGCTTCGTCGCGTTGGTTGGAGCGGCTTGCAGCTTTTCGCTTTCGGGCAGGTGAAATCCGATGAACAGGCCGCCCGCGGTGGCGGCGCCGGCTTTCAAGAAACTCCGGCGATTGAGCTTGCGCTTTTGATCGGACACGACTGTACTCATTCCGCACCTCCTTCTACTGCGTGAGTATTGCTTGCGACGGTCCCGTTATGATTCGCCGCGGCCTGATACTGCGCCGCCAAATGGACAGCTTTTCGGATCGCCTGGTAGGTTCCGCAGCGGCAGATGTTGCCGTGCATAGCCTCGTCGATGTCAGCGTCGGTGGGGTGCGCGGTCTTCTTCAAAAGGCCAGCGGCGGTCATGATCTGGCCGGACTGGCAATAACCGCACTGCGGCACGTCCACCTCCAGCCAGGCACGCTGCACCGGGTGGCTGTTATCGGGCGACAGGCCTTCCACCGTGGTAACGCTCTTGCCGGCGACATTCGAAACCGGCGTCACGCACGAGCGGATGGGCTGGCCGTTGAGGTGAACGGTGCAGCAGCCACAGAGCGCCATGCCGCAGCCGAACTTGGTGCCGGTCATGCCGAGTGCATCGCGCAAGACCCACAGCAGGGGCATTTGCGGCGAAACGTCTACTGTTTGGGACTTCCCATTCAGGGTGAAGGTGACAGCCATCGGGGGCCTCCTCTGATCCAAATATCTAAGTATTCAGTATATAACTTGCGCCCGGCGCGCAATCGGCTCTCAGTGCTACGCTGGCTGTTTATGCAGTTGTCCGAAATTTTTCTGGGCCAGGGCGAGCAGGCGTTCGCTGAACTGGTGCGCGCCATCTCCATCGGCAAGCTGAAGACGTATCAGCTCTACGACCGCATGAAGGTCCGCTTCCATCTAGCCAAGCTCAACGCAGAGAACATGCGGAAGGCTACGCCTCGATTTTGGGCGCGAATCAACGAAAAAGACGAGGAGTTCGCGACCGATCTTTCTCAGGCCATTCTGGTTTCGCATCTGGACATGATCAAGGCCGTGATCGACGATTTGGGAATTCCCAATCAGGACGGATTCTTCGAGAAAGACATCGACGGAGCGAAATACCTAACCGACGGCTGGCAGCAGCGGACGTACGAGAAATTCAAAGGCGCCTATCCAGCCCCGGTGCTGCTGTTTTATATCAACCACCTGGCTTGGGAGCTGGCCAAAAGCGAAGAGGTTTTCCAAGTTCCGGCCTGATCCGATGAGCCAACAATTATTCGATGCGATTCGCACGGGCGATCGCGGCCAAGTAGACGCGTTGCTTACAGCCGACGCCAGTTTACTGGCTGCCAAGGACCCCAATGGACTGGGCGCGTACGCGACTGCAAAATACTCAGGCCGGAACGATATCGCGGCGCTGCTGATCGCGAAGGGCGTGGAGTTGGATATCTTCGCCGCGTGCATGGCAGGCGCGAAGAACCGGGTGCTGGCATTGACGGATGAGAATCCCGAGTTGGTTCGCGCCTATAGCCCCGATGGCTGGACTCCGTTACACCTGGCCTGCTTCTTCGCGCAATCGGACATCGCCGAAGCTTTGATCGCGCGAGGAGCGGACGTGCGCGCTCAGTCGCGTAATCCCTTGCAGAACGCGCCCCTTCACGCCGCCGCGGCGGGACGAAACAAGGATGCGGTGCGGGCCCTGCTGGAACACGGCGCCGATGTCAATGCGCGCCAGCATGGCGGGTGGACGGCGTTGCACGCCGCGTCGCAAAATGGGGACGTGGAGATGATGCGGCTGCTCATCGCCGGTGGCGCGGACGTTCAGCTTCGCGCGGACAATCAGCAGAATGCGATGGATCTGGCGTTGACAAAAGGACATCAGGCGGTGGTCGAGCTGCTGGACGAGTACGGGAAGTGATCGAAGAAGAAATCCAACATCTGCAGGCGGCCACGCTGGCGCGCATCGAAGCGGCGCCGGATCAAGACGCGTTGGAACAAGTTCGCGTGGATGTGCTCGGCCGCAAGGGTTTGCTGGCGCAGATCAATGTGGGCAAGCTGGCGCCGGAGGAGCGCAAAGTTGCCGGCAAAGCCTTGAATGCGGCGAAACAATCCCTCGAGAGCGCGTTTCAAACACGGGAACAGGCGTTTGCCGCGGCGGCTCTGAATACGCGTTTGAAAAACGAATGGCTGGACCTGACGCTGCCGGCGCCGCCTCCCCGGCCAGGCAGCTTGCATCCGGTCACCATCATTCAAAACGAAATCGAAGATCTTTTCACCTCGCTCGGATTCGCCGTGCTGGACGGGCCGGAAGTGGAAACCGAGTATCACAACTTCGACGCGCTCAATATCCCGCCGGAGCATCCCGCGCGCGACATGCAAGACACGTTCTGGCTCTCAAATGGACACTTGTTGCGCACCCATACATCGCCGGTGCAGGTGCGCGGAATGGAGAAGCTGGGGCCGCCGCTGCGCATGATCGCGCCCGGCCGCGTATTCCGCAACGAGGAAGTGGACGCATCGCACGAGCACACGTTTTATCAGCTGGAGGGCATGATGGTGGACCGCAACGTGTCGGTGGCCCACCTGATTTACTTCATGAAGACGCTGCTCAGTGCGATTTTTCATCGCGAGGCGGTGGTGCGCCTGCGTCCCGGATATTTTCCGTTCGTCGAACCTGGTTTCGAACTCGATATCCGCTGCCTGATTTGCGGCGGCCCCGGCTGCCCGGTTTGCAAGCAGAGCGGTTGGGTGGAGCTACTGCCGTGCGGGCTGGTGCATCCCAACGTGTTACGGATGAGCGGCATCGATCCGGATAAATGGGGCGGATTCGCGTTCGGGCTGGGGCTGACACGGCTGGCGATGATGCGCTACGGAATCGACGATATCCGCCTGTTTGCGAGTGGCGATTTGAGGTTCTTGCGCCAGTTCTAACGGCGCCTTAAATAGCAGAAGCCATGAAATTTTCCTATCACTGGATTCGTGAGCTGGTTCCGGGCCTGGACACCGCGCCCGAGGAGCTGATGCGCCTGATCACGATGAAAACGGCCGAATGTGAAGGGCTGGAGCACGTGGGCGCAAAGCTCGACGAGGCTTCAGTGGCGCGTGTGAAGGATGTCGAATGGATGGCCGGAAGCCACAACCAGATTGTGGTTGTCGAGACCGCGCGTTACGGAACCAGGCGAGTGGTGTGCGGCGCGCCGAATTGCAAGCCGGGAATGTTGACGGCGTATCTGCCGCTCGCGCCGATGGTGATCGAAGGCGTGGAAAGCGATGGGATGCTCGCGAGTGCCCTGGAGCTGGGCATCGGCAGCGATCACACAGGAATCGTCGAACTCGCGAGCGAGGCTCTGCTCGCGCCCGACACCATCATTGAAGTGGACAATAAGTCGCTTACGCATCGTCCGGATTTATGGGGACATCACGGAATGGCGCGCGAAGTTGCGGCGATTACGCACAGGATGTTGCGCGATCCGGTCAGGATCGACTTGCTGCCCAAGGGCAAGGCCCCGGTCGAGATCAAAATCGAGGATCTGGTGCTATGCCCCCGATACAGCGCTCTGGTTTTCGATAACGTCACCGTACGGCCATCGCCGTTGTGGCTGCAGTATCGGCTGGAAGCGATCGGGCTGAACGCGATCAACAACATCGTCGACGTGACCAATTACGTCATGGCCGAGTTGGCGCAGCCGATGCACGCGTTCGACGCCGATAAATTGAATGGTCCAGCGATCTTCGTTCGCAATGCGCGGGCGGGTGAGCAAATCGTCGCGTTGAACGACGAGAGCTACTCTTTGAGCCCGTCGAATCTAGTGATCGCCGATGCCCAAGGTCCGATTGCGCTGGCCGGTGTGATCGGCGGATTGCATAGCGCGATTGGGCCGGATACCAAGCGCATCGTACTGGAGAGCGCGAATTTCCAAGCAGCGAGTGTCCGCAAAACATCGGTAGCGCTGAAGCTGCGAACCGACGCGTCGATGCGATTCGAAAAGTCGCAGGATCCGCGGAACACGGTGCGAGGTCTGGCGCGGGCTTTGGAATTGCTCCGGGAAGTTTCGCCCGGCATCCGGCTGGTGGGAGGGTTGGCGGATTTGCACGGTGGATTGAAAGCCCCTGCTCCCATCGAGTTGACCGTCGATTGGTTGAAAGCCAAGCTGGGCCGCGATCTGGACGCGCGCGAGGTGCGATCGATTCTCGAATCGCTGGAATTCGGCGTGGAAGAAACTGCGCCGGGCCATTTCCTGGTCGCGGTGCCGAGCTGGCGCGCCACCAAAGATATCTCGATCAAAGACGATTTGCTCGAAGAAGTGGGGCGCATGGTGGGCTACGAGTCCATCACGCCACGGGCGCCGCTGATCGAATCCGTTGTGCCGCCGGAAAGCCCGTTCCGCCTATTCTTGCGCGGCGTGAGAAGCATGGCCGCCGCCCAGGGATTCACCGAAGTCTTCAACTATTCTTTCGTCACCGAAGAAATGGTGCGCGCGTTTGACATGGATGTCGCCGGGCATGTTGGCGTCACAAATCCGATTGCCTCGGATCAAACGCTATTGAGAGCGAGCTTGCTACCGGCTATCGCCAAAAACATTTTGGACAACAGCCGTCACTTGCAGAACTTCCGATTGTTTGAGGTTGGCCGGGAGATTCACTCGCGTAAAGCCGATCTCCCGGAAGAGGTCCCGCATTTCGTGGCGGCAATTTACGATCGCGAAGGCGACGGCAGCGCGGCGTTATTCGAGCTGAAGCGTTTGGCCGAGTGCTTGATGGAGGGCTGCGAGGCTCGCCTGTCCGAAGCGCGCGCGTTTGAACATCCCGAGCGTGCCGCGATCATCGCGTGGCAAGGCGAAGAGATTGGGCGGCTTTTCGAGCTTCACCCGGAGGTCGTGCCGAAGGGCCGCGCTGCAATTCTCGATCTCGACCTTCAGAGAATGAACCTGGGGAAACGGGAGCGGCGCTATCAGCCGCTGCGCCGATTCCCGGTGAGCACCTTCGATGTTTCGGTAGTGGCGCCGCTCCGCGATCCGGCGGACGAAATAAAAAAGCGATTGGCCGCGGCCGCCGGCAGCGACCTGGTCGAGATCGAGTTCGTGCGCGAATACACCGGCGACCCAATTCCAGCGGGGCGCAAGAGCGTGACATTTCGTCTGACTGTTGGAGCCTCGGACCACACGTTATCTTCCAACGAAGTGGCCGCTATCCATGATAGGGTTCGCGGCGAGAGGGTTCGCGGGCCAGGCTAGTGCACGTGCATGGGGTCGCCGAAGTACCCGATGATGCGCTCAGCGCAAAGACGGCAGGCTTCGATTTCGTCCGGATCGCGCCCCTCGCAATGCAGCATCTGCTCTTCGCGGATCGACATGCTGCGCCCACAAACCCAGTCCTCGCCGTCGCGCGAGTGAATATGGTTGAAATCGGTCAAAACGGAAACCCCTCTGGCCTGCATGGCCCTCTGGCCTCAATGCCTTAAGATACTTTGTCAGAATATCAGATCGGTTGCGGAGCCAATCCGGAACTTGATAGACTTGGATTTAACCCCAAGGAGCGACGATTATGGCGAAAGTATGTGAAGTGTGCGGACGCGGGCCGCAGTTCGGCAACCGGATCAGCCACGCCCACAACGTAACCAAACGCCGTTGGAATTTGAATCTGCAATCCGTGCACGCGGTGGTGCAGGGCGTTCAAAAGCGCATTCGCGTTTGCACCTCCTGTATCCGTAGTGGCAAGGTTCAAAAGGCCGGCAAAGTTCAAAAATCTGCAACCGCGTAAACTCTTCCGTTAACGAACCATACCCGATGAAGTTGGTGACCTTTCAAGAGGGTGGCTCTCGCCCTCAAGCGGGCGTTCTGGCTCAAGATGGCGTGGTTACGCTCGCGGCCGCGGGCTTCGCCGACATGATTTCGGTACTGGCCAGCGGCGCGGAAGGCCGCGCGAAAATCGAGAACTTTGTCAAAAATCCCCGGGCCGATTCGATTTCTCCGTTAACCTCGGTCCGCATTCTCGCGCCGATTCCCCGTCCACCCAAGGTCATTTGCATCGGACTCAATTATCGCGATCATGCCGCTGAAGGACACAACGAGATTCCGAAGGTGCCGACCATTTTCTCGAAGTTTTCCAACACCGTTATCGGGCCGGGAGAGGCGATCGTTCTACCCAAGAACTCTCGCAAGCCGGACTACGAGGCGGAGTTTATGTTCGTCATCGGCGCCGGCGGGCGGCACATCGCCGCTGAGGACTGGCAGCGCCACGTTTTCGGGTACACCGTCTTCAACGACGTGAGCGCGCGCGATTTTCAATCCGTTACTTCGCAGTGGATGATCGGCAAGACGTTCGACACATTCGCACCGATGGGACCGTGGCTCGTGAGCGCGGACGAAATCCCCGATCCGCACGCCCTCGACATCAGCCTGCGGATTGGCGGCGAGGTGCTGCAGCATCCCAACACGCGCGAATTGATCTTCAAGATTCCAGATCTAGTCGCATACTTGTCGAGCGTGGTGACGCTCGAACCGGGCGACGTGGTGGCCACCGGGACTCCCGCCGGAGTAGGATTCGCGCGCAAACCGCCGCGCTATCTGCGGCCGGGCGATGAAGTGGTGGTCGCCATCGAAGGCATCGGGGAGCTGCGCAACCCAGTGGTTGCCGAAAGCTAAGACGGCGGATCGCGCTCAAACAACTGCTCCAGTTCCCGAACGGTAGGCGTCCCCTCCACCGCGTGGTGCATGTCATGCGCGAACGAGCGCATGATCTCGAGCAGATCGAATTCGCGTCCCAGAACCGCGTACAGTTCCACGCCCGCCAGCAACAGCGCCAGACGGCTGTCGCCGCGCTCGGCAATTTCGCGCCTGACTCGGCGCAACAGCTCCAAAGATTCGGGATTGGTTGGCCGCCAGTGCATGGCGAAACGAGTGGGAGATCGCTCTCCCACTCCAAGTAAACGTAGCTTTGAATTAGGCTGAAATGCTCTTTCGATTTTCGCCCGACTGAATCTGGATCTGGCGCGGCTTCATTTGTTCGGAAACCGGAATCTGGATGTCCAGAACGCCGTCCTGTAGCCGGCAACTCAGCTTGTCGACATTCAGCCCACTTGGCAACGTAACAGCAGCGTAAAACTTGCCGTAGGCAAGCTGCGTGTTCGCATGATTCTTGAAGGTTTCAGGCGGCTTCCGTTCGCCTTCCAGGATCAGTTGATTGTTCTGCACGCTGACCTTGAGGTCTTGTTGCGCAACTCCAGGAAGAATCGCCCGCAGATTTAAGTTGGAGTCACCCCACGCGGTCTCTAATACGGGGCTGAAGGTCCATTGGCTGGCACCTTGCAGCGATCGCCCTGATTCGGCTGGGAGTCCGTAGAAGTTCTCGAAGAGCTGATCGACGGAACGCCGGAAATGATCCAACGTCTGCCGAGCATCACCGGCCAGGAAAGTACTTGTCATTGGTTCACCTCTTATCGATGCTTGACTTTGAGAAGCTGCTTGACTTAAGAAAGCTCCGTGCCAGGGGCCTTCCTGGTCCGAATTCTACACCCCGTAACGGATCGCGCAGCAGCAATTTTTTCGTGTAACCGTGACCGTATTCTTAATTCTTACTTGCCGGGTGGATTGAAGAACCGCTCGTCGATCTCCACCTGATAGCCGCTGGCCAGGCGATTGCTCTCATTCGCCATGCCGACCACTGCCATCACTTCGGCCAGCATGGCATCCGTCATCCCGGCCTTGCGAGCCGCGGCGGTGTGCGACGCGATGCAATAGCCGCATTGATTGGTGGCGCTCACTGCGACGTAGATCATTTCCTTGGTCAACGCATCCAGCGCGCCGGGCGCCATGATCTCCTTGACGCTGTGCCAGGTGCGCCGCAGCGTTGCCGGATCGTGCGCCAACGCCTTCCAAAAATTATTGATCCAGTCCGTCTTGCGAGTGGCCATGATGTCGTCGTAGACGGCGCGTACTTCCGCGCTGGCATCGTTGTATTCGATCAGTCCCAGAGTCGCCATATCGCTCCTGTCGCGTGCTCCTTCTACCTCATCCTATCGGTTCGCGTCATAATGGAGGTACCCCTTCATGATCCAAGAAACGATTCTGGAAGGTCTCACCTTCGACGATATACTCCTCCAGCCGGCTCGCAGCAATGTGGTGCCGGCCGAAACCGATACGCGCACGTGCCTAACCCGGCACATCGCGATGAATATTCCGATCGTCAGCTCGGCGATGGACACGGTAACCGAGTCGCACCTGGCGATTGCATTGGCGCAGCAGGGCGGCATCGGAATCGTACATCGCAACATGCCGGTGGATCGTCAAGCCGAAGAAGTGGATCGCGTAAAGCGCAGCGAAAGCGGCATGATCGTGGATCCCATCACCATTGAGCCGGAGCTCAAGATTTTTGACGCACTCGCGTTGATGAAGCGCTACCGCATCTCCGGCGTGCCGGTGACCAAGAACGGACGGCTGGTCGGAATCCTGACCAATCGCGATTTGCGATTCGAAACCCGTCACGATCTTCCGATCTCCGACGTGATGACCAAGGAAAATCTCATCACCGTGCCGGTGGGCACCACGCTCGAAGAGGCGGAGAAGATTCTGCACCAGCACCGTGTGGAGAAGCTTCTGGTGGTGGACGATCAGTACGCGCTCAAAGGCCTGATCACGGTGAAGGATATTCAGAAGAAGCTGAAATATCCCAACGCGGCGAAGGATCAACAGGGGCGCTTGCGGGTGGGTGCGGCCGTGGGATCCGGCGCCGACTTTCTGGAGCGCGCCCAGGAATTGGTGGCCAGAAAAGTGGATGTTCTGGTGGTGGATTCAGCCCACGGGCACAGCGAGCGCGTGATGGAAGCGGTGCGCACCATCAAACACATGTTCCCGGACTTGGACTTGATCGCGGGCAACGTCGCGACGTTCGAAGGGGCACGGGATTTAATTAATCTCGGCGCCGACGGGATCAAGGTGGGCATCGGGCCAGGCTCTATTTGCACCACGCGTGTGGTGAGCGGCGCGGGCGTGCCCCAAATCACCGCGATCGCGGAATGCTCACGAGCTACACGCGGCTCGGGCGTGCCGCTGATTTCCGACGGCGGCATCAAGTTCTCGGGCGACATCAGCAAGGCCATCGCAGCCGGCGCCGATGCGGTGATGATCGGCAGCCTGTTGGCCGGCACCGAAGAAAGCCCCGGCGAGACGATTCTCTATCAAGGGCGAACATTCAAGAGCTATCGCGGCATGGGTTCCATGGGCGCGATGACGGCGGGATCGGACCGCTATCCGCAGGACACCAGCGGAAAACTGGTGCCCGAAGGCATCGAGGGTCGGGTTCCTTATAAAGGTCCATTGTCGGAGCTGGTGTATCAACTGGTGGGCGGCCTCAAGGCCGGGATGGGTTATTGCGGTTGCAAGAACATTCGCGACCTCCAGGAGAATGCCAAGTTCCTACGCGTCACTTCGGCGGCTCTGCGGGAAGGCCACGTACACGACGTGATCATCACTAAGGAAGCGCCGAATTACAGGCTGGAATAGCTAGATGCCGTTGGAGCCGACCTATCTGCCATACTGCTCTCGGTATCGTCAGGAAAGGATGGTTTCTTGAATTCTCCGCGGAGCTAGTTGACACACCTTCTCGGCCACTTCTGCAACCTGTATTCCGCTCAGGTGAGGGTGCAGCGGTAAGCTGAGCACGGTCTTCGCGCAAGCCTCAGCGACCGGAAAATCGCCGGCTTTATATCGCGAGTCGGCATAAGCGGGCATAAGATGAATCGGCAGGGGATAGTGAATCGCCGTCTGGATCCCTCCCGCTTCCAAGCCCCGTTGCAACCCGTCGCGATCCACCGCGCGAATCGTATACAGACCATATGCGTGACGCGAATCCGCTGTCGATTGCGGCCGCGTTACGCCGGAGTGTTCGAGCAATCGATCGTATTCCGCCGCCCACGCCCGACGCGCTGCGATCCACGTTTCTAAACGCTGCAGCTTCACGCGCAAAATGGCGGCCTGAATGGATGGCAGGCGGTAATTGAACCCCTTCAGCCGGGGACGATAGCGCTGCTCTTCGCCCCAACTACGCAGGAGCGCCGCCGTTCGAGCGAACTCGGGATTGTTGGTAGTCAACATGCCGCCTTCGCCCGCCGCGCCGAGGTTCTTGGTCGGATAGAAGCTGAAGCATCCGATATCCGCGATGCCACCCGCGCGCCGGCCGCGATATTCGGCCCCATGGGCCTGGGCTGCGTCCTCGATCACGATGAGTTTGTGGCTCCGCGCAAGGTCGAGAATCGGATCCATGTCAGCGCACTGCCCGTAGAGATGCACGGGCAAGATGGCGCGCGTGCGAGGGGTGATCGAGGCTTCGATTTTGGCCGTATTGATATTGAAAGTCGCCGGGTCGATGTCGACGTAAACCGGCGTCGCGCCCACATACCCTATGGCTGCCACCGTCGCGTAAAACGTAAAAGGAACGGTGATCACTTCGTCGCCCGGCCCGATGCCGGCCGCAAGCAACGCCAGATGGAGCGCGCTGGTTCCGGAGTTGACAGCCACTGCGTGGCGCGTGCCGCAATAGCCGGCGAACTCCTCTTCAAGCGCGGTAATTTCGGCGCCGCCAACGTATTGGCCGCTCGCGAGCACGCGGGCGACGGCCGAATCGATTTCTGTTTTTAGCTCGCGGTACTCCGCGCCGAGGTCGAGAAACGGGGTCATTGCAGGAGATCTTCCCAAGGGTAGCACGCAGTGATTGTTTCCCAGCTTGGCACTCATAAGATTGGCGCTCCAAGAATGGCATTCAATGGATTCACGCAGTCCGGCGTTCAATTTGGATAGACTGAGATTGGAGGAATGGGTGAGTGGTTGAAACCGGCGGTCTTGAAAACCGTTAGCGGGGTAACTCGCTCGGGGGTTCGAATCCCTCTTCCTCCGCCACATTACACTGTCCGTCCCACACCCGCGAGTGACGGTATCATCGGCGAATTTGACGTGGTCCCCGTAATCCCTTGACTTCACCCCAGCATTGGTTTATATATAAACTCACTCGCGGAAAGCCCCGATGCTCACGATTCATGTTCTGCCTCTCGCAGTCACGCTCGTTCTTACGGCACCTGTATTCGCGCAAGTGGATTTCTCGGGAAGCTGGGCGCCCCTATATCACGAGGATCTGCCCGATCGCATCCCTGGTCCCGAACTGGGCGACTACTTAGGACTCCCGCTCAACGACGCCGCGCGCTTGCGCGCAGACAGCTACGATGCCGATCGCATCTCCGTCGTTCCCGAGTATCAATGCCGGCCACATTCGGCCGACTACTCTATGCGCGGCCTCGCCAACATGCGCGTGGATCCCATTCGCGATCCCGTCACGCAGCGCCTCATCGCGTTCCACACACGCATTACGTTTCAGGAGATGGAGCGGACCATCTGGCTGGATGGCCGGCCGCACCCCTCCGAATATGCGCCTCACACCTGGCAAGGCTTTTCCACAGGCGCGTGGAACGAGAACATGCTGGACATCTACACCACGCATCTAAAGGAAAGCTACCTGAAACGCAACGGCGTCCCGCGCAGCGACAAAGCTACTTTCACCGAGCACTGGGTGCGGCATGGAAATTATTTGACCGTTGCGACGGTGGTCACAGATCCTGTGTTTATGACGGAACCGCTAGTGCGGACTCAAACCTGGGTACTGGATCCCGGCCAAGCGATCGCCCGAGATATCTGCGAAACGGTTGCCGAAGTTCCCAAGGCGGCCGATTACGTGCCCAACCACCTGCCTGGAACGAATCCGTTTCTGCATGAAGTCGCCGATTGGTACGGATTGCCGTACGAGGCTACGCGCGGCGGCGCCGAAACGCTTTATCCCGAGTACCGCAAGAAAATGGGCAAACCCGAGCACCCGCGCGATCACTGCGAGCGCTATTGTTCGTGCGGCGCCGAAGGCCAGGTTTGTCTGAGTCCTACGGCCGCTCCACCCGGGAAACGCCCATGACTCACATCATGGCGACCCGAGTTTTTCTGTGCGCCTTACTACCGGCCGCGTGTGCGGTTCCGGCAAGCAGCCAGCAGCAGAATCTGGAAAACGTCCAGGTTCATGTCGAGCCGGTGCAGCACAACATTTACCTGATGGTAGGCGCCGGCGGCAACACCACTGTGCAGGTGGGCAGCGAAGGCGTATTGATTGTCGACACGCAGTTTGCTCCCTTGGCGCCCAAACTCATGGCCGAGATTCGCAAACTATCGCCCGGGCCCATTCGCTACATCATCAACACGCACATGCATCCGGATCACGTGGGCGGAAATGCCGCGATCGCAAAACTGGCAGGCTCCGATCCGGCGCTGCCGCTCAAAATCATCGCGCACGAAAATGTTCTGAATCGGTTGACGGCCCCGTCCCCCGGCCAGCCGCCTTTCCCGGAGGCGGGCCTCCCAATCGACGAATACGGAACTCCCACCAAGAATCTCCACTTCAACGGTGAGGCCATCATCATCTCTCACGAGCCCAACGCCCACACCGATGGCGACAGCCTGGTCCTGTTTCGCGGCTCGGACGTAATCAGCACTGGAGATATCTTCACGCCCGACGCGTATCCTTTCATCGACGTCGAACGCGGCGGCAGCGTGCCAGGCGAGATCGCGGCTTTGAACCATATCTTGCAGCTCGCAGTCCCCGCCAAGACGCAGGAAGGCGGAACGTACAT
>JBKQHJ010000231.1:0-24469 GCA_052148835.1 Bryobacteraceae bacterium | reverse complement strand
CTTCGGCCATTACGGTGTGCGCTTTGCCCAGCAGCGACTTGGTAACTACTCCGACCTTCACGCCGCCGGCCGACGCTTCAATGGCCGCGCGCAACCCCGCGCCGCCTGCGCCGATCACCAACACATCATGTTCGAACGTCTGGTATTCCGTTGCCATCAGAGAATTCTCCAATCCGTCCAGATGCCCAGCGAGCACATCCTTACGTACAGATCGGAGAAGGCGACCCAGAACAGGCTCATCCACGCAAACAGCATGTGGCGGCGATTCAAGCAACTAACGCAGTCGTAAACTTTCTTGCGGATCGGCCGGCGCGAGAGCACGTCGAACATTCCACCGGTTAAATGCCGCAACGAATGGCAGCTAAACGTATAGCTGCCAAGAAGGATCAGATTGATCAACAGCACCAGCGTGCCCACGCCGATGCCGAATGTTCCGTTGAACCACATCGCTTTCCAAACGTCGTGCCCTAGACCAATCAGAAAGAGAAGCGCGATGTAGAGAAAGTAGCGGTGGATGTTTTGAATGATCAGCGGGAAGTAGCGCTCGCCCAAATATTTCTTGCGCGGCTCGCCCACCGTGCAATTGGGCGGATCGGCCCAAAACGCCTTGTAATACGCGCCTCGATAGTAATAGCATGTGATGCGGAAGCCGCCCGGCGCCCACAGAACCAGCAAAGCCACCGTGACGAAGCTTGGCATCCATTTGGGCATCGTGCCGAAAATCGAGGCCTCGCCTGGACGGCCAAAAATCAGCGGTGAGTACATGGGCGAAAGGTAGGGACCATATAAATAATGGTTGCCTTGCCAAGCGGCCCAATTGGCATAAACAAGAAACGCGCCGAGCCCGAGAAAAGTTAGGAGAGGGTAAACCCACCAGGCGTCGCGGCGGGCGGTTTTTCCAAATCCGCCACGCTGTAGGGGAACATCGACTGAGGACATGTCAGAATCGTCAGGCTATCGAACTGCAAGCAGCGAAGTCAAGCGAGTACAACGGTATACGATAGTAGGGTCGGTCAGCGAAGTGCCGAAAAAGAAGCCCAAGCCTTACGATATCCCCACCGAAATCCGGCGGCTGGCGCGCGAACGTGTGGGTGCGGTTCCTTCGCCCAAACTGATCGTGCCCAAAAAGCAGCGCAAAAAGCCCAAGCACAAGGAACCGCTCGAACAAAGCGAAGACCTATAAATAGAAGCCTATTGCGTCGCTTTGGCGGTCTTGTCGGTCTTGTCGCTCTTCTGCGCAGGCTTGGCCGAAGTAATCGCCGCTTTCGGCCGCCAGAACGTGGGATCCAAATCCTCCACTTCTTTCGGCAAGTAGCTCATCTCGGGACTAACCGAAAACAGGAACGTCTCCATCGTTTGGAACACGTCGCCTTCGCCCTTTTCCATGCGCTGCAGGTTGTCGGCCCCCATGGCCTGCGCCAGCGCCTTATCATTGTTCATCGCGTCGTCCATCTGCTTCAGCGACTCCATAGGAACGAGGAAAAGATAGGTGCCGTTGGGGGCGCCCGCGATCACCTCATAACCGAGGATCGTCGTATTCAGCTTGGCCTTCTCATACGCTGCGAGAATTTGTTTTCCACCTTCCGTCACGTCCTGGCCGTGGCCCAAGCGCGCCCGGTACATGTCAATGGACATGTAGTGTGTCTTTCCCAAAGGCGTGCCATTCGCCGGAAGGTAACTTAGATCCTTGCGAAACACCGCCGTCATGGAATGGGCATCCGACCGCAGTTCTCCATCGTGAGCATCGGCCATTTCGAGTTCCGTCTTCAGAGGCGCTTTCTCGCTTAGTTTGTCGTTCTCTTCCATGGCGGCGAACGATGGGAATCCTGAAAGGAACCAGACCTCGCTGGGGCCGGATTCGGTGGTCAGGCCTAGATAGTAGTATGGAAACTTGGCCTTGCGAAAAGCACTGACAAATTCCTGCTCCGTTTTGCGGTGAAGTGCACTTTTACCCTGTTTGATAGCTTCGCGGCCAACTAGGATCACGGCGGGAGGTTGCGCGGGCTGTTGGGCCCACAGCGTGGAAACGCAGACGGCCAGCGCCGCTGCGAGTAAAGTCGTTTTCATAGGGGAATCTCCGTATTGTGGATCTGCGCCGACGCGGGCGATTTGGCTAAGTGTACCGTGCGGTACCGCAGAGGGCAAAGGCAAGTAGCCCATGCACAAGCGGCCGCTAGGAATGACAAGAGACGCCGGGACAGGAAACGGATCGATCGCGGCCTCAGTTAGGCTGCAGCATCCCCTGAACCATGCGCAAAATCAGCGCCAGCAACCACGCCGGCGTGATCGCAAAAAACGCTTTGCCCTTCGATACTTTGGCCAGGTAAGCCACACCGAACGTCAGCACCACCAGATACCAGATCTGGAAAATGGAGAAGAAGTTGACCAGCGCAAACAACGCGCCGTGGATGTTTTGCAGGAAGATGTCGAGCCCAAACGGAGGAGTGAGCTGCTCCTGCGAAGTGATCTCGTCGCCTTTGGCATGCACCACGATGTAAGTGGCAATTACCTGGAGCGAGGTAATGAGCTGGCAGGCCGCCATCAGCGAGAATATATCGCGGAACTTGGTTCGCAGTCCTGCCACCGACCCCATGGCGGTCACCAACCACGCTATCAGCAGCAGAATCAAGACGACGAAAATGGGCGTGACTACCGGCAGGAACTGGTAAATCGTGTGGACCAGGTTCCTGGCACGTTCGGCCTGCTCGGGAGGCGTGTTTTGTTGGTTCAGTCTGAGATCGATCAGCGCCATCGTATACGGGAGCATAAGGTAGCCGAACACTACATAAACGGCGCACGCCGTAATGAGAGGCCAAAGCCACGAGAGCGGCGCCGGAATCCGTTTGGCTGTCCCCTTGGGGTCTACAAAGATGTTCAGCATCCCCACGATGCCGTCGCCGACGCCGAGCTTCGGCTCTTGGACTAGCTTCTGTTCTTCCACAGGCACCTCCGTTACGAATCTGGGTTTCTGAAGATTATACCTTTTGAGGTATGCTGTGAGAGCCCCCGGCAGGAGGAAATAGTGAAAACCTTTTACATCGCAACCGGGATGCTGGTATTAACGGGTTTCGCGTTGGCGCAAACCGGCGCTCCCACGGCTGCTGCTCCCGCCCCAACAGACGGCCGCGTCTCCAACAGCCATATCCACCTTTTCACCAAAGATCCCGAGGTGCAGCGGCACTTCTGGGTGGACGTGATGGGCGCCACCGCCGCGAAGATGGGTCCCGATCGCGATGGCTACACGCTGCCCAAGGTTCTGGTGATCGTCGATAAAGGCAATCCGACGGCCGGCACCGAGGGCTCCATCGTTAATCACGTCGGTTTCCGGGTGCGCGACATGAAGGATATCCTGGACAAGGTCGCCGCCCAGCACTTTACCATTCAAGTCACGAATCCGAATAAAGACAACCCCACCCAGGCATTTTTCCTCGGCCCGGACGATATTCGCATCGAATTGCTGGCCGGCCCCAATTTAACAACCGTGTCGGAGAACCACCAGGTCCATTTCTTCACGCCCGATGTCGATGCCATGCAGAAATGGTACGTCGCCAATTTCGGCGCCGCACCGCAGAGTCTTGGCAAAGCCAGGCTGGCCAACCTTCCCGGCGTAGCCCTGATCTTCAGCCCCACCGATACGCCGGTCACCGGGACCAAGGGTCGTGCGCTCGATCATATCGGTTTCGAAGTGAAGGACCTGGAAAGTTTCTGCAAAACCCTGGAGGCGAACGGGGTGAAGCTGGATACGCCGTATCGTAAGGTTCCGCGGATGGGCTTTGCCGTGGCTTTCCTGACCGATCCCTGGGGGACGCGCATCGAGCTGACGGAGCGTTCGGCGCCGGCTCCATCCGCACAGCGGTAAGAATTGGATTTGGATCCAGACTCCCGGCCCACGCGAGGACGAAAGTTCTACTTAGCGCTGGCCTGCTATGCCGCCATCGCGGCCCTCGCTACCTTTACTTTGGACGGAAAGTTTCGATGGGTAGTGTGGATCTTCATGGGTTGGCTGGCATTCAGGACCTGCCTGGAGACTCTGAAACGACCCTAACGAAATCGCTCTAGTCATCCCTTAACGACAGTACTGAAGATATCCAGAAACCCGCCGATGAGAATCTCAAAAGCAGGAAGTCGTTCTAGTTTCATTTTGGAACGCGCGTACCGTTTCGGCATTCGCGCAGTGCCAGTACGTTCCAGAACGAAATGGCGATTGGCACAGGGCCCTTAGTACCCGCGACTCATCCCGCTCCGGTGGACCGCCCCGGTGGGATCGCATGTTGTTGAGCCTCGGGACTTAGACGGCACAGAATACAGACGACTCCTCTACAGAACAGAACAATTTCCCCTTAGTCCTCCTGTGGCGACAGGCTTGCACCTAGAGAAGCGTCAGCCATGACAAGCCAGACTCCAAAAACTAAGGCAAAAGGACACCTAATGAAGACGCTCGCAGTGAAGACGCCCCTGCTCGGGAACAGTGTGACCAAGACCTCCGTAACAAGGAACGCGGTGGTGAAGACCACCGTGATCAAAACAAGGACATCTCCGATCAGTCAAGCCGCAAGAATCGCCCGCCGCGATCGGATCGTGCTCGAACACCTTCCATTAGTGAAAGCCATTGCGGTCCGGGTGCATGAAAACCTACCGGTGCACGTGGACCTGGACGATCTGGTCCATGCCGGCGTGCTGGGGTTGTTCGATGCGGCCAGCAAATTCAATCCTGAAAAACAGGTTGCCTTTTCCAGTTACGCCAAGCATCGCATCAAGGGCGCCATTCTCGATAGCCTGCGTCAGCTGGATTGGGCCTCGCGCGACCTTCGCCGCCGCCACAAGCAAGTAGAGGCCGCCACGCGCGAGCTGGCAGCCGCCTTGCAGCGCACCCCCACCGAGTCCGAAATCGCGCAGAAGCTGGGAGTCGACGTCGAGCGCTGGCGTCAGATGATGGTGGACCTTCGCAGCGTCGGCCTGATCTCGGCCTCCTCTCGCACCGCCGAGCACGACGATCTGCCCGCTCCCGATTTCCCGAGCAAGCCCGAAACTCAGCCCGACAATATGTGCTCCCGCGAGCAGATGCGCTCGGTCCTGGGCGTCGCTATGAAGACGCTGCCCGAGCGTTACCAGAAGGTCGTGTTCCTGTACTACACCAACGAAATGACCATGAAGGAAATCGGCGGCATCCTAGGCATCAACGAAAGCCGCGTCTCGCAGATCCACAAATCGGCGCTCGAGAAAATGCAAGTGGTCCTGCAAGCCAACGGTATCGACTCCGTCCACGCGTTCTAAACATTGTGGCGCACGCACTCCTGCGTGCGGTTTCTATCTTCGCTTCGCCACAATCCGGATCGGTGTTCCTTCAAACCCGAACCGCTTCCGAAGCTGGTTGATCAGGAATCGTTCGCTCGAAAAGTGCAGATCCTTGGCCTTATCGGTAAATGCCACGAACGTCGGCGGCCGCACCGAGGCCTGCGTCATGTAGTAAACCTTCATGTCGCGGCTGAACTTCAACATCTCGATAAACCGATTCAGTTCGCCCGTAGTCACTCGTTTCGAGGCCGCCTGGTAGGCCCCGCGAATCATCCCGAACAGCCGTTTGACGCCCGCGCCCGTCTTGGCCGACACAAACGCGATCTGCGCGTAGTCCAGGAACTTCAGCTCGTCGCGGATTTCCTCGGTATATTTGCGCTTGCCTTTTTCGCCGACGGCGTCCCACTTGTTGACGCACAGAATCACCGCGCGGCCCTCTTCATGCGCGTAACCCGCGATGGTGGCATCGAGCGCCGCCACTTTTTCCGTCCCGTCGATCACTACTAAGACCACATTTGCCATGCGGATGTGACGGCGTGCCATCACGACGCTCAGCTTCTCAGCCATGAGCTTGGTCTTGCCCTTGCGCCGGATACCCGCGGTATCGACGAATACGTATTCGACGCCGTCCTGAACCAGGCTTTGATCCACCGCATCGCGCGTGGTCCCGGCCACCGGCGACACAATCGACCGCTCCTCGCCCACCAGCCGATTCAGCAGCGTGGATTTACCGACGTTCGGCCGGCCAATGATCGCGACCTTGATCGGGCGCGTCTCGATTTCCGGGGCCTCGCCCGCCTCACCCACTTTATCCGCCTCTACCGGGAAACCCGCCGTCACGTGATCGAGCAACTCATCAAACCCGATCCGATGCTCTGCTGAGATCGGGAACAGATCCTCAAAACCGAGCGAATGAAACTCGTGCGCCAGATCCTCGCGCGCCGTCGTGTCGATCTTGTTCACAGCCAGCGCCACGGGCTTGCCCAGCTTTCGCAGCAATTTCCCCAGGTCGCGATCGGCGCCCGTGATCTCGGTCCTTCCGTCGATCAGGAAAATGATGTGCGCGGCATGCTCCAAGGCCACGCGCGCTTGCTTCAGGATTTCGGTCGGGATCAACTCGGCATCGTTCTGAATGATGCCGCCGGTGTCGATGAGCTCAAACTTCCGACCCAAATACGAAGCTTCGCCCTGAATCCGATCGCGCGTGATCCCAGGTTCGTCGCCCACTATGGACCGCCGCTGGCCCAGGATCGCATTGAAAAGCGTCGACTTACCCACATTGGGTCGTCCGACGATCACCACGACAGGCAGTTTCGATTCGGTTACTGGAACTGGGCGTGCGACCATAAGAGTATCGAATGCAGCCAGAAGTCCTGAATCACCCTATTGATCATACCGAAGGTCGCGAGCACAACCGCCTCACGCGCAATATTGCCATCATTGCGCACGTCGATCACGGCAAGACCACGCTGGTGGACGCCATGCTGAATCAGAGCGGCCTTTTTCGCGCCAACGAGCAAGTTGTCGAGCGAATGATGGACTCCAACGAGTTGGAGCGCGAGCGCGGCATCACCATCCTCGCTAAAACCACCGGCGTGCGCTATCACGGCATCAAGATCAACATCGTCGATACGCCCGGCCACAGCGATTTCGGCGGGGAAGTGGAGCGGGCTCTGAAAATTGTCGATGGCGTCATGCTGCTGGTGGACGCGAGCGAAGGCCCGCTGCCGCAGACACGCTACGTGCTCATGAAGGCGCTAGAAGCCAAACTCCCGCCGATTCTCGTCATCAACAAGATCGACCGGCCGGACGCCCGCGTTCAGGAAGTGCTGAACGAAGTTTACGACCTGTTCATCGATCTGGATGCCGTTGAGGATCAACTCGATTTTCCGGTCATCTATACCAACGCCAAAGCTGGCATCGCCAAGTTGTCTCTCGAAGATGACTCGAACGATCTGCGCCCGCTGTTTGAAACAATCCTGAAGCACATCCCGCCGCCGGCCGGCGATCCCGACGCGTCGCTCCAACTACTGGTCGCCAATCTCGACTACAGCGATTATCTCGGCCGCCTGGCCATCGGCCGCGTGTTTTCGGGCATCTTGAGATACGGCGACGAAGTGGCCATCGCCAAGCTCGACGGCTCGCTCCAAAAAACCCGCATTACCAAGCTTTACTCGTTCGAGGGCTTGAAGCGCGTGGACGAGACCATCGGATACCCGGGCGACGTGCTCGCCATTGCGGGCGTGGAAGGAATCACCATCGGCGAGACCGTCACCAGCGTCGAAAATCCGCAGCCGCTGCCGCACATCCAGATCGACGAACCGACCATCGCGATGATGTTCACCATCAATACGTCGCCGTTCTCGGGACGCGAAGGGCAGTTCGTCACCTCGCGCAATCTGCGCGATCGCCTGGACAAAGAGCTGCTAACCAACGTATCAATCCGCGTCGAAGAGGCGGGCGGTCCGGACGCTTTCAAAGTGATGGGACGCGGCGAGCTGCAGCTGGCCATCATCATCGAGATGATGCGCCGCGAGGGCTTCGAGCTGATGGTGGGCAAGCCCGAGATCCTCACCAAAACGATCAACGACAAACTGCATGAGCCGCTCGAACTATTGGTGGTGGATTGCCCGGAAACGTATATCGGCGTGGTGATCGAAAAGATGGGCCAGCGCAAAGGCAAGATGATCAAGATGGTGAATCACGGCTCGGGCCGCGTGCGCCTGGAGTTTCACGTCCCCTCGCGCGGGCTGATCGGGCTGCGCAGCGAACTGCTCACCGACACGCGCGGCACCGCCATCATGAACACGCTGTTCCACAGCTACATCGAATGGCAGGGCGACATTCCGTCGCGGCCCACCGGGTCGTTGGTGGCGGACCGTGGGGGCAAGACCACCGGCAACGCGATCTTCAATTTGCAGGAGCGCGGCGAGATTTTCGTGAGCCCAGGCACCGAGGTGTATGAGGGCATGATCGTGGGCGAAAACGCCCGCGACGCCGACTTGAACGTGAACATCGTCAAGGAAAAGAAGCTGACCAACATGCGCGCGTCCACTTCCGACGAAGCCATCCGTCTGGTTCCCCCTCGTCTTCTGAACTTGGAGCAAGCCATCGAATTCATCCGCGACGACGAGTTCGTGGAAGTGACGCCGGTCTCGATCCGGCTGCGCAAGAAGATCCTGAAAGCCAACCAGCGCTAGCTTTGAAGGACGCGAAGTGAACCGACTCGGGAGCTACTGGGATGCGCACCGGCGTGTTCGAATGGCTGTACTGTGGGCAGGCTTTCTTATCGCCTCCGTCGGGACATGCTTGGGCGTCGGAGTCTACGCGCTGACGACAGGACCCAAGGCAATAGGAAGCTACATGGCGGATCGAGTCATGGCCATGTGCTTCCTCGGTTTTGCTGTGATACTCAATCTTGGCCTTGCCTAGGTTCTCCGCCGTAGGCATCGGACTGGCGGGTTCTTTCAGTCGCTCGCGCTCAGCGCCTTGCTAACGGTGTGCGGCGCTATCATCGCGTTCGGCGTCATTGTTGGTCGCGCATTGCTTTGGAAGGCTATCGGTTGGTAAGGCCCCTGAGGTCTGAGAGTGGCACGAGATTCGCTTGAGAAGTGGACGGAACCGAATATGGTACTAAAATAGGGACTATGCGTGCCTCAGACGTCAAGCCCATTACCTACATGAAAACCCATGCCGCTGAACTGCTGGCGTCTGTCAATAAGAAGCGGAGTCCTGTAGTCATTACGCAAAACGGCGAGCCTCGGGCGGTCGTGATGGATATCGAAAGCTATGAGCGAACTCAAGATGCGCTCGCGTTGCTAAAGCTGATCGCCCAATCCGAAGAAGACCTGAGAAAAGGAAAGTGGCTTTCACAATCGCAAATGGAGGCTGAACTGCGAAAGAGGCTGGGTGATTGAAGCGCCTGCCACTTCGATGGGCTCAAGCTGCTTCGCTGGACTTAATCGAAATCATTGAGTTCATCAAGCGGGATCGGCCCGACGCCGCCCGCAAGCTTGGCCACAGCTTTCTAACCGAAGCTTCCCGTCTGCGCCGCAATCCGCGCCAGGGGAAAGTCGTGCCGGAACTCCTGGAAAAGGGCATCGCGGATTACAGACAACTGCTTATCTCCGCATATCGTCTGATCTATGTAATTCGGAGTGAGTTCATTGACATTGTCGCCGTGATCGACAGCAGGCGCGATGTACAAGCTTTGATCTTTCAGCGCTTCATCCGTTAGATGGGCTACCCCAGCTTCTTTTTCAGCAGCTCATTCACCGCCGCCGGGTTCGCTTGCCCTTTGCTCGCCTTCATCACTTGGCCCACCAGAAAGCCGATCACGCCGGTCTTCCCAGACTTGTACTGCTCCACTTGCTTCGGACTCGCCGCGATTACCTCGTCCACGATTCTTTCAAGCGCGCCCTTATCGGTGATCTGCCGCAATCCCTCGCGATCGATGATCGTCGCCGCCGATTCGCCGGCCTCGAACATCTTGGCGAAAATATCCTTGGCCATTTTGCCGCTGATCTCGCCTTTCGCAATAAACGCCACCAGTTCGCCCAACCGCTCGGCCGAGACTGGCGATTCCGTAATCTCACGGCCCTCGAGCGCGCCCAACAGATCGCCCGTCACCCAATTTGCCGCCATGCGCGGATCGCCCGCCGCCTTGGATGCCTTCTCGAAATAATCGCTAATCTCGCGCGTCGCGGTCAGCACCTGCGCGTCGTACTCGCGCAGCCCGTAGCTCTCGACAAATCGATTCCGTTTGTCCGCCGGCAGCTCTGGCACAGCCTTCCGAATCTCGGCGAGCCACGCATCGCTTACGCGCAACGGCAACAGGTCCGGTTCCGGGAAGTAGCGATAATCGTGCGCATGCTCCTTGCTCCGCATCCCAACCGTCTCGCCGGTCGCGACATTGTACAGCCGCGACTCCTGCTCGATGCGCCCGCCGCCGTCCACCACCGCCACTTGCCGCGCGATCTCATAATCCATCGCCATCTTCGCGAACCGGAACGAATTCAGGTTCTTCACCTCAACTTTGGTCCCGAACTTCTCCGCGCCCTTCAATCGCACGGACACATTCGCGTCACAGCGCAGTTGACCCTTCTCCATGTCGCACTCCGACACGCCGACATATTGCATGATCTGCTTTAGCTCGGTCAAATACGCGTGCGCCTCATCGGACGACCGAATATCCGGCTCGCTCACGATTTCGATCAGCGGCGTCCCGCTGCGATTCAAATCGACGTACGTGTAGCGGTCGGAATCCTTGAAGCCGTCGTGAATGCTCTTGCCGGCGTCGTCTTCCAGGTGGATGCGCGTGATGCCGATGCGTTTCTTGGCCTGACCAAACTTTGCGCCATCCACCAGGACCTCCAGCCAACCGTGCTCGGCCAGCGGCTGGTCATACTGCGAAATCTGATAGCCCTTGGGCAGGTCGGGATAAAAGTAGTTCTTGCGCGCGAACCGCGAAAACGCATTCACGCGGCAATGCGTCGAAAGCGCGGCCTGGATCGCCATTTCCACGGCTCGCCGATTCAATACCGGCAGCGCGCCCGGCAGTCCCAGGCACACCGGACACACATTGCTATTCGGCGGCGCACCGAAACTCGTCGGGCAACCGCAGAAAATCTTGGTGCGCGTATTGAGCTGGACGTGTACCTCGAGCCCGATGACCGGTTCGTATTTGCTGATCGCTTCGGCCGAAGCAATTTCCATCGCGCTCAAGGACATGCTTCATTATAGAAATCCCGGCGCGCGCTCATGCTACTGCCTCTGGTTGGACAACGTCGTCGTGGCCAGCATCCCGCCCAAACCCATCGTCTCCACCGCGCTCGACGGCACAATCACCATCGATCCCTTCTCCTTGATCGCCTCGTATAGCATGTTCATGGCGCGCAGATGCAGCGCCACCGGATTGTTGATGTAGACCATGGAAGCGTCCGCGAATTTGCTAGCTATATCCGTCTCAGCGGTGCCGAGAATGATGCGGGCCTGCCGCTCACGCTCGGCCTGTGCCTGGCGGGACATGGCGTCTTCGAGCGCCTGTGGAATGTGCACGTCGCGGATTTCGACCGACTGCACCGTGATTCCCCAGGGATTCGTCTTTTCGTCCAAATAACGTTGCAGCTCACGCCCCAGGCTCTCGCGATCCGTGATCATCTGCGCCAGATCGTGCCGGCCGATCGATTCCAGCAGCGCCGTCTGAGCGGTCTTCATGATGGCGTCGCTGAAGTTGACCACCTCCAGAATCGATTTCTCGGCATTCCACACCAGCCAGAAGACAATCGCGTCCACATTCACCGGAACCGTATCGCGCGTCAGCGCCGATTCCGCGCTCACCTCCACCACGCGGACGCGCTGGTCCACGTACTGGCTGATCCGATCGATCACTGGAACGATCATAAAGATCCCCGGGCCACGCAGGCCGATATAGCGGCCCAATCGCAGCACCGCCGCCTTCTGCCATTGCTCAGCCACGCGAATGGCGAACAGAAAATACAGGCCCACCACCGCGCCGGCGATAGCAGGCAGCCGATTCTGGCTCACAACAGTTCCGGCAATCCCAGCCCCAACGCAAATCAGGAACAATGTCGCGCCGACCGCGCTAATCTGCGGCCGAGGTGGCAACGGTATGGACGACATGCGTACAACACTTAGTGGACCCATAATCAGGTTCTCCTCTCCTTTTCTCTGCTCATCTCGTTCAAGTAACCAATTATTTCGGGGAGTTCGATTCCCTCAGCTCCCGCCTTGGACAAAAGCTCACCACACAGCCGCGCGATTCGCCGCTCGCGCTCCAGGCCATCCACGGGGGGCTTCTTGTCCGTCAAGAACGTTCCCGTACCTTGCTGCGTGGCCAGCACTTCGCGGATTTCCAGCTCTCGATACGCGCGCACCACTGTATTCGGATTGATCGCCAAATCTACCGCCAGCTGGCGCACCGTAGGGAGCTGGTTGCCGGGACGCAGTGTACCGGCCGCTATTCCGCCCAAAACCTGATCAATAATTTGCCGGTAAGCCGGTACGCCGCTGCGCGGATCGAGCGTGAACTGAACTCGGCCGTCGGCGTGTTTCATAGTTATAGTGTATTAGTCTTATAATACATTGTCAATAGGTAAGTGAACTTCGTCGTAAACTTCTAGGCTGGAATGACGTTTAATTGTTGTAGGCGCATGAAAACTTGCAGTACTTTCCTGGCCCCCGCCCTGTGCGGGCTACTCGCCGTGCTACCAGCCGTCGGGAAGCCCAAGAAAACGAAGCCTGCGGACGAAAGCAAACTATTCCAGAAGAAGCTCTCGAAAGACGAGCAGATCCTGCACGCGCTTGGTCGCTTGACGTTCGGTCCTCGGCCCGGCGACGTTGAGCGGATGAAGAAAATCGGTCTCAAGAAGTGGATCTTTGAGCAACTTCATCCCGATCGCATGAACGAGAATCCCGTTCTGGAAGCGCATCTCCACCAGTTGGAGTCGCTGCGCATGACGCCGCTCGAAGCGCTGCAGCATTATCCGGGGCCGCAAATGGTCCGCGCCATCGCGAACGGCAAGCAGCCAATGCCCGACGATCTGCTGCTGCGCGCGAGTATTGAGCGGTTCATCACGCGATACAGAGTGAAGCAGGCCGAAGCCGCCGGCGTGGCCGTCCCTGCGCGGGATCCGAACGCCGAGTTGGAGCCGATTCGTTCGCTCGAGGAGGTCCTCACTCCGGCCGAGCTAGCAATCGTGCGAGGGAACGACGTAGAGAAGAAGCGGGAACTGCTCGAATCCATGCCGCCGGACCGCATCGAAGACATGCTGGTCGCGATGAATCAGAAAGATCGCCTGCGTCTCTTCGCTCCCGCCTCTAGCACCGTCCGCCGCGAGATCTTCCTACTGAACGGCCCGCAGCAGGTGGTGAATTACGATCTGGTCGACGCTAAGATGCTGCGCGCTATCGAGAGCAACCGGCAACTCGCGGAAGAGCTGGACGATTTTTGGTTCAATCACTTTAACGTCTATTACGAAAAGGGAGCCGATCGCTTCCTGATCCCGCAATACGAACGTGAGGCTATTCGTCCAAACGTGCTCGGCCAGTTCCGCGATCTGCTAGAAGCTACCGCGAAGAGTCCGGCCATGCTTTTCTTCCTGGATAATTTCGAATCCGTGCGTCCGGACCTGGATGCCAACGACAAGAAGCGAAAAGTCAAGCGGGGCTTGAATGAAAACTACGGGCGCGAGCTGATGGAGCTTCACACGCTCGGCGTGAATGGCGGCTATACGCAGAAAGACGTCACCGAGGTAGCGCGCTGCTTCACCGGCTGGACCATTCAAGAACGTCGCAAAGGCGGCGGCTTCTTCTACAACGACAAGCTGCACGATAAAGGCGAGAAGATCGTGCTGGGCCACGTAATCGCGGCCGGCGGAGGGATTGAAGACGGCGAGCAGGTTCTCGAGATCCTGGCGCGGCATCCCTCCACGGCGCATTTCATTTCCAAGGAGCTGGCCCAGCGCTTCGTGGCCGACAACCCTCCCGAGTCGCTGGTGACCAGGATGGCGCAGACGTTCCTCGCGACCAACGGCAGCATCCGCGAAGTGATGAAAACCATGCTGAATTCGAAAGAATTCTGGTCCGAGGGCGCGTATCGAGCCAAAGTGAAATCGCCTTTTGAGATGGTGGCGAGTTCGGCGCGTGCGCTGGATGCCAATGTGATGGACGCTTGGGCGCTAGCGAACCAGGTGGGCACACTCGGCGAGCCGTTATACAAGAAACTCGAGCCCACCGGCTATTCGAACTTGAATTCGGAATGGGTGAACTCGGCGTCGCTGCTCGGGCGCATGAATTTCGCGCTGCAGCTTGCACAAAATCACGTCGAGAGCGTCAAAGTGGATGTGGCGCGCTTCGGGAACGACCCGAGTGAAGTCGCCAAGGCCCTGATGTTTCGCGCCATGTCGCCGCAAACGCGTGAGGCCATCGACAAGGCTCTAGAGGAAAACGAAGACAACAAGCAGAAAAACCCGGCGCTTGTTGCCGCTCTGGTGATTGGGTCGCCGGATTTTCAAAAGAGGTAGACATGCCGTCCAGACGTGTATTTCTGAAAGGCTCGGCGCTTGCGATGTTCGGCTCGGGCGTTATGCCCGGTTGGTTATCGCGTTCGCTCTATGCCGCCGATTCATCGGAAACCCGCAAGAAAATTCTGGTTGCGATCTTCCAGCGCGGCGCCGTGGATGGCTTGAACATGGTGGTGCCCTTCGGCGAGCCGCGGTATTATGCGCTGCGGCCTTCCATCGCAATCCCCAAGCCGGACGGCACGCCGAACTCCGCGATCGATCTGGACGGATTCTTCGGACTTCACCCCGCGCTCGCGCCGCTCAAACCGATATACGACGCCCGGCGCCTGGCCATTGTCGACGCCGTTGGTTCGCCCGATCCCACGCGCTCGCACTTCGACGCGCAGGATTACATGGAGTCCGGTACGCCTGGCCTTAGGAGCGCCGACGGATGGCTGAATAGGGCATTGTCTCAACAAATTTCGGCCAAGCAATCCGGTACGGTGTCTCCCGTGCGCGCCGTCAGTCTGGGCGATACTTTAGCTCGCAGCTTGCGCGGGCCGAACGACGCAGTGGCGGTGCATAGCTTGAACGATTTTCAAATCCGTGATGCACACGGAGCCTCGGCGTTCGAGAGCATGTACGAAAACTCGCTGGACACAACGCTCCACGGCACGGCTAAAGAGGCATTCAACGCGGTCAAGATCATCCAATCGATCCAAAAGCAGCCCTATGTGCCCGCCCACAGCGCTACCTATCCGAACGGCGGCTTTGGCAAAGGTCTGCAACAAATCGCGCAATTGATCAAAGCCGATGTTGGCATGGAAGTGGCGTTTGCCGACATCGGCGGCTGGGATACGCACGTGAACGAAACCGGCGGGCAGCCCACCAACGGCCAACTGGCCAATAATCTGGCGCAATTCGGGCAGGCGCTCGCGGCCTTTTACCAGGACCTTGGCGATCGGATGGAAGACGTCACGCTGGTGACTATGTCCGAGTTCGGCCGCACAGCGAAGGAGAACGGCGACCGCGGAACCGACCATGGCCATGCGAACGTCATGTTCGTCCTGGGCGGTGACGTGCGCGGCGGCAAAGTCTATGGCGACTGGCCCGGTCTTCAACCCGAACAACTGTACGAAGAGCGCGATCTGGCGCTGACCACCGATTTTCGCGATGTACTGGGCGAACTGGTCGCCCGGCACCTGGGCAATACCAACTTGAAGTCTGTCTTCCCTGGTTACGAGAGCCCGAAATTCCGCGGCGTGTTGGCGTAATCGCCCTTCAGGCAATCTTCAGCAGCCCAGGCTAGACTAATCACGAGCTATCTCGTGAAATGCCTGATTTTCGCAAGCTGCCTGCTGCTTGCAGCCTTTGCCTCGGACGCGCTCGCTCAGACCGCCACACTGCGCGGGCAGGTGACCGACCAAACGGGAGCGTTGGTTCCGGGCGCGAGAGTCACATTGACCGGGCCCGGCAATCAAGTCCAATCCACCGCGGCCGATAGTAACGCGATTTATTCTTTCACCGCCCTCGCCCCCGGCAACTACACCTTGACCGGCTCAGCGCCCGACTTAGTAACTCCGCGCCCTACGCCCCTTTCACTCGCTCCGGGAACCCAAACGCTGAATCTTCAATTGGACGTGGTCACAACCACGCAAAAGTTAGTAGTTCAGGAAACCACCAGTCCTACCGTGAGTACAGACCCTTCCAACAACGCCGGTGCGCTGGTGTTACGCGGCGATGATCTGCAAGCCCTCTCCGACGATCCAGACGATCTGGCGTCGGATCTGCAAGCGCTAGCCGGTCCATCGGCCGGCCCCGGCGGAGGTACGATCTTCGTCGACGGATTCAGCGGCGGCGAACTCCCGCCCAAGGATTCCATCCGCGAGATTCGCATCAACCAAAATCCATTCGCGCCCGAGTATGACCGGCTTGGCTATGGCCGCGTGGAAATTTTCACCAAGCCGGGCTCGGATCATTACCGCGGCACGCTGGACTACAATTATGCGAACGATATTTGGAATTCTCGCAATCCCTATTCGGCGCAGAAGGCCCCACTTTTGCTGAATGAAATCGAAGGCAACGTGGGCGGCCCCATCAGCCAGCATGCATCTTTCGTGTTCGATGGCCAGCGGAACACGGTAGACAACGGCGCCATCGTCAATGCCATCGCCTTGAATCCTCAGACACTCGGCATCCAACCCTACTTCAGTATCTACACGGTTCCGCAGGCTCTCACTCGCGGCAGCCCGCGCATCGATTATCGATTGAACGACAACAATACGCTGCAATTCCGCTACTCAATCACCCAATCCGACATCAACGGGGCGGGCATCGGCACCTTCGATCTGCCTTCGCGCGGCTATGACTATGGCTATTTGAATCAGACGGTGCAGGTCACCGAAACCGCCGTGCTCGGCGCGAGCATCAATGAGACCCGTTTCCAATACTTCCGCAGCGCGATTCATCGTCTGGCGAAAAGCGACGCGCCGGAGATTGAAGTGATCGGCGCATTCAACGATGGCGGCTCTCAGCTCGGGCGATCCCACGATACTCAAAATACTTTTGAGTTGCAGAACTACACGACCACGGTGAAGGGTGCGCACGTCTGGAAATACGGCATCCGGTTGCGCGGCTACCTGGAAGACAACGTATCACCGAACGATTTCAACGGAACCTTCATTTTCAACTCCATCGAGAGCTATCGCCAAACGCTTCTCGGGACGCCAGGCGCCGGCCCCGCGCAGTTCACCATCAACGCCGGACAACCCAGATTGGCAGTCCATCAAGCGGATCTGGGCGCGTTCGTAGGCGATGACTGGCGAGTCCGCCCCAACATCACTCTCAGCCTTGGTCTCCGTTATGAGACGCAGACGAATATTCACGATTGGCGCGACTTCGCTCCCCGGCTCGCCGTTGCCTGGGCGCCTGGAGGCAGCGCCAAGAACCCGCGTCCCAAGACCGTATTGCGCGCCGGCTACGGGATTTTCTACGACCGTTTTGCGCTGGCGAATATCCTGACGGCGCGCCGCTACAACGGTTTGGTGCAACAGCAGTATGTCATCACGGCGCCGGACTTTTTCCCGTCCATTCCACCGCTCGGCGAATTGAAAGCCGCACCCCAACCGATCGAAGAGCTGAGCTCCAGTTTGCGTGCGCCCTACATCATGCAATCGTCCGTTACGGTGGAGCGCCAGTTGCCTTGGAATACAACGCTCGCGGTTACTTACACCAACTCACACGGTTTGCATGAACTGCTGACGAACGATATCAATGCGCCGCTGCCGGGTACCTATCTGCCGGGCGTCGCAGGGAGCGGCGTGTTTCCGCTCGGCCAGCCGAACCCCGTGTTCTTGATGCAATCCTCTGGTTTGTACAACCAGAATCAGCTGGTAGTGAACGTGAACGCCCGGGTGAATGCGGCTTTCTCGCTGTTTGGATTCTACGTTCTCAATCGCGCCATGAGCAATACGGACGGGCTCGGAACATCGCCTCCCGACCCTTACAATTTCGCCGGCCAATACGGTCCAGCCGCTACGGATGTGCGGAATCGTGCGACGCTTGGCGGGACCATCAATACTCGTTGGAACGTGCGGCTGAACCCGTTCATTGTTGTACAGTCCGGCGTCCCGTTCGATATTACGACGGGAAGCGATCTCTATGGCACCACCCTGTTCGATGCCCGCCCCGGCTTTGCCACGGACCCCAACAAGCCCGGCGTGGTCCAGACGACCTATGGTCTGCTGGATCCCAATCCCACGCCCGATGAGAAGCTGGTGCCGCGGAACTTCGGCCGCGGCCCCGGGCAGATCTCGGTGAATCTGCGCATCTCCAAAACATTCGGTTTCGGCGGAGAGAAGGCCGGAACTCAGAAGAGTTCTAGTGGACAGCAAATTCAGACCGTCGGAGCAGCGAATCCAAATCTCGCTACCGGGCGGGGCTTGGGATCCATCATTGCGGCGCCCTCCACCAGCCATCGCTACAACTTCAGCGTTTCCATGGCCGCGCGCAACGTGCTGAACCACACCAATCCAGGGCCCATTGTCGGCGACATCACGTCGCCATTGTTTGGACAAGCGAATCAAACGGCCGGAACGCTCAACGGCGAAGGTTTTTCCGAAAACGCTGACAATCGCCGGCTGGAGTTGCAGCTCCGATTTACGTTCTGAACCGCGCGTTGTGAGCGAGCGGTTGTTACACTGGTTTCGTGCTCATCGTCATGCGTGCGCAGGCCACCGAGCAGGATATCGCTCAGGTTTGCGCCAGAATTCAGAGTCTCGGCTTCCGCGCCCATGTCATGCCAGGCGCCGAGCGAACCGCCGTCGGAATCACCGGTAATCATGGTCCAGTGCCGCGGGAGGAATTCGAGAGCCTCTCAGGCGTCGCGGAAGCCATTCCAGTCTCGAAACCGTACAAGCTGGTGAGCCGCGAAGTAAAGCCCGACAACACGGTGGTGGATGTTGCCGGCGTGCTGGTGGGCGGTCCGGAGATCGCAATTTGCGCGGGACCCTGTTCGGTCGAAAGCCGGGAGCAGATTCTGGAAGCGGCCCGCGCGGTGAAATCAGCGGGCGCTCAACTATTGCGCGGAGGAGCCTACAAGCCGCGAACTTCGCCCTATGCGTTTCAGGGCCTGGGCGAGGAAGGGCTTCGATACTTGGCTGATGCTCGCGAGGAAACCGGCCTCGGCATCGTGACCGAAGCGATCGACGTCGAGACTTTCGATTTGGTGGAAGAATACGCCGATTGCCTCCAGATCGGCGCGCGCAACATGCAGAATTTTTCGCTGCTGCGCCGGGCCGGCCGGGCGCGCAAGCCGGTGCTGCTGAAACGCGGCATGTCATCGACTCTTGAAGAATTCCTGATGGCCGCCGAATATATTCTTTCGGAAGGTAATTATCAGGTAATCCTGTGCGAGCGCGGCGTCCGCACTTTTGCCGATCATACCCGCAATACGCTCGATCTCAGCGTGGTTCCTGCCGTGCAGCGCCTGAGCCACCTGCCCATCATCGTCGATCCCAGCCACGGCACCGGCAAGCGCGACACGGTTCATCCCATGGCGCTAGCGGCCATCGCGGCGGGCGCTTCCGGTCTTATCGTGGAAGTGCATCCGAATCCCGACCGCGCGCTTTCCGATGGTTACCAGTCGCTGTTCCCGGATCAATTCCGCGAACTTGCGGAAGAATCGCGCGCCATCGCCGAGCTGCTGCAACAACGAAAAGCGGCGCACGAAGCCCGGCTCGCTTTAGTGCTTTCATGAGCGCGGAATCCGAGCCCGACTGGGAGCGTGGCGTCAAGATCGTACGCTCGCACGAGTTCGATACCAACACGCCGCAAACCTCAGGGTTGACTCGCGCCGCGGCCATCGACAATGCGCGTACCGGCGCCAAGAAGATCTGGGCCGGCACCGTGGCCATTCATCCCGACGCCCGAACCGGCGTGCACCATCACGGCGATCTGGAAACGATTCTCTATATTTTGAAGGGCCGCGCGCGATTGCGCTGGGGCGCACACATGGAATTCTTCGATGAAGCCGGGCCTGGCGACTTTGTGTTCATCGCCCCGTTTGTACCGCACCAGGAGATCAATGCGGACCCAGACCATCCGGTGGAAGCCGTGGTGGTGCGCAGCGGGCAAGATCCGATCGTGGTGAACCTCGACATCGAAAGCCCGGAACCTCCGACGCACAGCCGCTGGATCGATCCGGTGCACCGCAGTTAGCGTAGGCAGCTAATCGTTCTTGGAACTGTCGCTGCTCGCGGCGGGCTTCGATTCGGTCTTGGTCTCAGTTTTCGTCTCGGTTTTTGCCGCGGTGTCCGATGAGCTTTTATCAGAGGACTCGGACTTGCCCGACTCGCTTTTGGATGGCGTGCTGGTACCGCCCTTGGCGTAATCCGTCGCGTACCAGCCCGAGCCCTTGAACTGGAACGAGGGCGCGGACATGAGACGATGCACGTGTCCGCCGCATTTTTCATGAACCGTCAACGGCTCGTCGGCAAACTTCTGGATTACTTCGAAGGTTTCACCGCAGCCTTCACATTTGTATTCGTAAAGCGGCAAGGATCGAAACTCTATTTGAGCGGGGGCTTCGGCACGTTCAGCGGAGTCAACGGAGTGACCGGCGGTCTGCCCGGTTCTTCCTTGGAGTCGCCCTGGCTATTCGAAACCACTTCGTTGTTGCCCTTGGTCACCACTTCAATCGCCTTCTTGAGCAAAATATCTTCTCCCGCCGGCTGTTGGGGCGGTTCCACGGTCTGCGGGTTGCCGTCGTCATCCACCACCACCGGTTCGGTTTCCTGCACCGGAACCGAGGGCGTGATGCCGCTATCCTGAATCGCTTTGCCGGATGGCGAATAATACTTCGCTACCGAGAGGATGACGGCTGAGCCGTCGTCCATCTGGATGGGCTTGCGGATGGAAGCATCGCCGTAGGTGCGCTCGCCGATCACTTCAGCGCGCTTATCGTCCATCAGGGCTCCTGCTGCAATCTCGGCTCCATCAGCCGTGCCGCGATCGACGATTACTGCCAATGGCAGATGACTGCGGTCGTTAGCTGGATCGGCCGTCACATCGTGGCGTTCCACCTTTTGACCTTCGCTGTAAGTGATGAGGCCCTTGTCCAGAAACACATTAGCCAGTTGCTCGCCGGCTTCCGGACCGCCCGTGGCGCAATGGCGTAGATCCAGAACCAATTGCTTCGCACCCTGCTTCTGCAGTTCCTCCACTTTCGCGGCGATATCTTTCACCCGGTTGCCATCCAGACTCGCGGCCTGGATCAACCCCACTTGATCGGGCAGCATCTTCGCCGTCACGGCGGGATATTCGACCATCGCTCGCGTCAGCGTCAGCTTCTGCGGCTCCGGCTTGCGGAAACGGAGCACACCCAGTTCCACCGTGCTGCCGGCATCGCCTTCGAGCAATAACTGAGCGAAGGCCAGCGGCATGTCACGCGTCGCGACGCCATTGATGGTTTCGAGCACATCGGTGGTCGTCAACCCGGCCTTGGCCGCGGGCGATCCCGGAATGGAATCCACGATCCCCACATAGCCGAACTTCTTCGACAGGATCAGACCGACGTCGGCCTTATGCTGATCCTTGCTCTTGAGCCATTGCTTGTATTGGTCGGCATTCAGGTAGCTGGCATACGGGTCGATCGATTCGAGCAGCCCGTTCAGCGCACCGAGCGTGACGCTCTTCATGTCGGGCTCTTCCACGTAATCGCTCTTGATTCGCGAGAGCACTTCGGTGTAAACCGCGAGGTGCCGGTAAGTATCTTCGGGGGAAGCGCTTTTGCCGCGCATGGCGCCGAACAGCAGCACGAAAACGAGGCAGGTGGAGGTGGATGCAACAAAAAACTTAATTCGCCTGGTCATAAATAGAGGCCCAAGGACTGTCTGTATTCAGTATAGCTTGGCTTTGGCGGCACCGGCGGAAGCGTGAGACGCGAAGCCCTGGAATGCCGAGCGCAGCATCGCAAAAGCCGCGTAAATCACCGCCACTACCACCAGCCAGCGCACCGCCGTTAAAGACAGCGACTTCACGATCAGGGCCGCGATCAGGACCCCTGGGAGCCCGCCCAACGCCAATCCCAGCGCCATCCGCGGACTGTAGCTGCCCGCCTGGATAAATCGCGCGCTGGCCACCGGCATCAGGAAGGCGCACGAGCCCATCATGATGGGGAACGCCGCGTGAGGGTCCATTCCGAGCAAACTCACCAGGATCATACACGGCCCGTAGAGACCGATACCCAGGGTCATCAAAGCGCCCAGAATCAGGCTGCCGATGACGCCGGCCCATAAAAGCCAGTGCTGGAGAATAAGCGCGTTTCCCCCGGCGGGAAGCAGATTCAGGTTCTGCGCCAGGAAGTAGCAAGCTGCCGCTAGCAACGCGATTCCCATTCCGATCTGCACACGGCGGCGCGACCAGCGCGCTACGATCCCGGCTCCAAACCAGGCCCCCACCACCGACGCCGCCATCATCAGGACCAGGGTCAGAATGTCCACTTTGACGATCGCGATGAACAGAAAGCCTTCGAGCAGCGTGGGCAGGGCGTGGCCGACGTTCAGCGTTCCCGGAATCTTCTCGTCGGGAACCATGTGCCGGAATTTGAAAATGCTGGTGGTGGGCGCAAAGGAACCGATGCCGAGGGTATCGAAAAAATTTGTCGCAAACCCGATGAACAGCTCGAAAAGAGACGGGACGCCCGGCGCGCGATCCTTGCTCCGCAGCCAGATCCAAACCAGAAAGATGCTGAACGCAGCAAGAGCGATGAAAAGCCAGCCGCGGGCGGATAGCATTAGCTAGATGTTACCAGCAGCTAGCTGCCTGTTACTGCCAGCTCTTCGCGCGCGCCGATCCGCCGCAGGCAGCGGTCGATCCACTGCTTAGTCAGCTTCTCTTCGACGCCGTTCTGCGAGAGCCGCGTGCGAAGGCTGGCGAAATCCACATGATCCATCTGCTGGTCCTGATTGAAGCAGGAGAACACCACGGTCTCTTCGCCGGTAATCGGATCCTTGTGCTGCTGCAAGCACTGCGCGCAAATCTCCTTCATCATGCACTGCATCGGAGAATTGATGCTCGCGATGGCCTTGTGGCCGTGCTTCAGATAGGGCGCAAGTATTCCATGGCGCGCGCGCTGCACCGCGTGCATCATGGCATCCGAGCCGATCACCACCAGCCGGTCCACGGCGCTAAGGGGAATCTCGGGTTCGGCATTCATCCCAACATCCGGCATAGGAACATTGGGCTCCGCCAGATCGCCCCGCGCATAGGCGGCCATGGCATCCACGATGTTTCCGACGAAAGCCTTGTCCTGCACGCGATCCGGCGTGAAACCGGGCGCTTCGTCGCAACACCACACCACCACGTCGGCGGCCTTCTCGATCTCCTCCACTTTATAGCGGTCAATCATTTTCTTGTAGCCGGCGAAGTAAATGGTGCGCGATCCGCTGGCGCGAAGCTGCTGGCCGATCGAGAAGAGGACGGCATTCCCCAGCCCTCCGCCCACCAACAGAACCGTCTCGCGCGGCGGCGTTTCGGTGGGGGTGCCCGTTGGACCCATCAGGATCACCGGTTCGCCGGGTTGCAGCAAGGCGCACAGATCCGATGAGCCGCCCACCTCGAGAACAATAGTCGAAAGCAAGCCTTTGTCGCGATCCACCGACGCGCCGGTCAGCGCCAGCCCCTCCATGGCGAGTGTGGTGCCGTTCACGCGCGGAGCCAGGGTCTCGTAGTTTTGCAGGCGGTAAAACATGCCGGGCTCGAACGCTCGCGCGGCCATGGGCGCCTCCACTACCACTTCCACGATGTTCGGAGTCAACCGGATCACGTCCCGCACTACCGCGCGCAGCTCGCGATTCAAGCGCGCCACCAGAACATCGGGTTCCGGGGCCTCGGGCGCCCGCCTGGAGAGCAACCGCGTCACCACCGGATAGCCTTGTTTGGCGCTCGCCATCGCCTTCACCACGTTGCCCGCGTAAGAAGGATGCAGATCGCCAAAGAAACTGACGCCGCGGCCGTCGGGTCGAACCGAAGTCAGCACGCGCGATGCTTTCGGCTTGGCCACGCGCTCCGGCTTTACCGGCTGTCCATCTTCATCGACGGCTTGGAACCACTTGCCGTCCAGAAACACATTGCCGGGATCTTCGCGCCCTAGGACGGTATTGGGCTGCGTCCCGGCGGCAACCAGGATCGACTTCGCCGGCAGCCGCACCGGCTCACCAGTGGCGCTCATTTTCCCCGTGGCAGCGTCGAACACGCGCTTGGTTACGTGCAACGCGGCGGCGTGACCGAAGCTATCCACTTCCACCGCTTCCGGCGTGAGACATTCGGCGAACCGGATGCCCTCCTCCAGCGCCTTCCAAACCTCTTCGTGATTCAGCGTGTAGCTGGGTGAATCGATCATGCGGCGGCGATAGGCAATCGTCACGCCGCCCCAAGAGTTCAGCAGGCCGATGAGGTTGGGCTTGCGGCCTTCGTTCGCCGCAGCCGCCCGCTCGGCGCGAATGGCACGCGCATGCGACAGGAATTCGTCGGCGGTGTGCTTTTCCTCAACGCTCCACCCGGCCACACATTCGCCTTCGCCCTTTTCGGCCACCAGAGTTTCATAGCGGCTTAGGAATTTCTCCACTTGCACCACGTAATAGGCGAGCGAT
>JBKQHJ010000230.1:0-2939 GCA_052148835.1 Bryobacteraceae bacterium | reverse complement strand
GGACGGCACGCTGGCCACCGATTTCGCAATGAGCCGGGTGGTGCTGATATCGCCGGCTAGCGGAATCAATTCCACTCGACCTCCCCAGGCGCGTACCTCGCGAGCGCCGATGACGGCTTCTTCGGTGTAGTCTCCGCCCTTCACCAGAACGTCGGGACGGATGGCCTCGATCAGCCGCAGCGGAGTGTCCTGGTTGAAAACGACCACCGCGTCCACCGCGCTCAGCGCCGCCAGGACCTGGGCACGCTCACTCTCCGCCACGATTGGCCGCAACGGCCCTTTGAGGCGCCGCACCGAGTCATCGCTGTTGAGGCCGACGATCAGACGACCGCCTTTGCGCCGCGCCTCCTCCAGAAGTCGAATGTGGCCGATGTGCAGAATGTCGAAGCAGCCGTTGGTGAACACCACGCGCTGGCCCGCGGACCTCCACGTCGTGACCCGCGCCAGCAGCCGGTCCAAGGGCAATACCTTCTCATCCATGTGGAGCGAGATCTCTTCCGACAGCGCGCCGAGCAGTTCCTCACGCTGAATTGGCACCGTGCCAACTTTGCTGACGACAACTCCGGCGGCGACATTGGCAAGTTGGATCGCGGTTTCGATTGGCACGCCGCAGGCCATGGCAAGCGCCAGGACCGCGATAACCGTATCGCCTGCCCCGGAAACGTCGTACACCTGGCGTACCACGGCGGGCGCATGAAATCGCGAGTTCCGTTGCAATACGGCAATTCCCTTTTCCCCGAGGGTCACGGCCATGAATTCCAATTCGAGAGACGATAAGAGAGCCTGGCCCGCGCTCAAGAGCTGATTCAGATTGGCGGCCGCTTCGCCCGTCGCTACCGCCAGCTCCTTCAGGTTGGGACAGATTGCGGTTGCGCCACGATATCGCGCGAAGCTTTGGCTCTTGGGATCCACCAGAACAGGGACACTGCATTTGTGCGCCTCGCGAATCACAGCCTGGCAAACAGCTTCGCTCAGCGCACCCTTCGCGTAATCCGACAGCACCACAACCGAAGCGTTGGGCAATGCCGCGAAGGCGCGTTCCAGCAACCTCTGGTAATCAGCTTCGGAAAAAGCCGGAGCGGCTTCCGAATCGAGTCGCATCATCTGCTGATGGCCTGAGAGAATTCGCAGCTTGGTTGTTGTAGCCGCATCCGGGACACTCGTCAGCACCGGCTCGATTCCCGCGTCAGCCAGCAGCGATTCCAAAGTCTCCTGCTCGCCGTCGCCGCCGCCGAAGCCCACGAGTGTCACACACGCGCCAAGCCCAGCCAGGTTCATCGCCACATTGGCCGCGCCGCCGGGCTTCTGGTCGCGAAGCGTGGCCCGCAGCACCGGGACCGGCGCCTCGGGCGAGATGCGTTCCACCTCGCCCCAGACGTATTGATCCAGCATGACATCGCCGACCACGAGAACAGCAACGTGGCGCCAGCCCGACTCGACCAGCGCCACAATGTCACGCAGCTCCGGAATCATAGGCGCCTCCGCCGGCCGCGACCGCTTCGCGGATGCATGTAGCCAGTTCGATCCACTCGCACAGCATGTGTCCGAAGAGGATATGCGCCTCCTGGATCCGCGCCGGATCGGTTGAGGGCACGCGCATGCAAACGTCGGCCAGCGTGGCCATGTGCCCACCGTTCCGCCCCGTCATCGCCACCGTCAGCCCCTTGAGCTGACGGGCCTTCTGTAGAGCGGCACAAACGTTCTTGCTGTTCCCGGAGGTGGAGATGCCGACCACGACATCGTCCGGCTGGCACAGCGCCTCCACCTGCCGGCTAAATACCTCTTCGTATCCGAAGTCATTGGCGACGGCGGTCAGAATGGAAGTGTCGGTGGTCAGCGATATGGACGCCAGTCCGGAGCGGCGGCGCCGGAAGCGTCCCACCAGTTCGGCAGCCAGATGTTGGGAATCCGCGGCGCTGCCACCGTTTCCGCACCAGAGTACTTTGTTACCGCGGACTAACGCGTCGGTGATAAGGGTGGCCGCACGCTCGAAAGCGTCCTGTTGAGCTTCCAGTCGGCGGATAATGGAGATGTGTTCGCAGAGAGCGTCGGTGAAGACGCCGGCCAGATTCAGAGAAGATGGCATTCGCCCCTCGTGTTACGAGGAATGTGAGGATCTTCCCAAGAACCTGTGGAGAGCTTGTTGCAAGATTATAAATGCGATGGGCAACAATCGAGCCATTGAATTGCCGGATATCGAATATGTTTTCCTAGATCGGGACGGCGTGCTGAACCGCCAGCCTCCGGCGGGACGGTTCGTCACCTGCGCAGAAGAGCTTGAATTGCTGCCGGGCGTTGAGGACGCAATCGCGGCGCTGAACCGTTCGGGACGCAAGGTGATCGTGATCACTAATCAGCGCGGCATCGCGCTGGGCCTGTATTCCCAAGACGATCTGGCGCGCATCCATTCTGCGTTACGGGAGCGTCTGGCGGCCCGCGGTGCTCATCTGGATGGCATCTACGTCTGCCCGCATGACGAGGGTCAATGTAATTGCCGCAAGCCGCTGACCGGGCTCTTCGAACAGGCTTTTCTGGACTTCCCCGCAGCTCGGCCCGAGAACAGCCTCATGGTCGGAGATTCGCTGCGCGATATTGAAGCTGGGCTGCGCCTCGGCATGAGGACGGTGTTCATTGCCGGCGATGGGGAGACTAGCTCAATTGAAGCAGACCGGGCGAGGATGTTGGCGCGAGTCTCAGTGACGTCGCTGGCTGAGCTCGTGCATCGCTATCTGTGCGTTGAAAAGCGTTGAGGGATTCGTCAGAGAGGCTCTGATGAAAGCCGGCTTCCGTGAACGGAACGGCCCCAGAGCCTGCGTGAGAGAAAAGTCGATGTTCGGCGGTGGAGTATGACTCACGAAAAAAAGAACCCCGAAGGGGTGGACTTGCAGTTAGCCCATCTATGACAACGTCGGCCGTGTCAAGGTTTTTTGCGACACACT
>JBKQHJ010000229.1:0-70295 GCA_052148835.1 Bryobacteraceae bacterium | reverse complement strand
GCAGCTTCAGTTGCCCCGGCGACAGGATCAGCGGCCCGCTGGAGCCAGAGAGATTGCGGATGCGTAGCGACTCGCGGCAGAAGCGCGCGTGGTCCTGGAAGGCGGCAATCTGCTCGGCGAGCTGCTGCGGCGTCAGCTGCTCGGCCCGCATGGCGCGTCCAGAGCTTCGATTAGATCGGCGAGTTCCCTGGTCAGAGTGGCCAACGCGAGCCAATCCTCATCGAAAAGAGCCCCGACCATCGCTTCGGCAAGATCAAAACAGCGTTGCACGCGGTGACGATGCAGAATCGCAAGTCCTTCTGCAATGGTAGGGTTGATCTTCAGGAACACGCCGACACACGCAGAAAATCCGCGACGCCGCACGATGGGCCGACAGTGCCGGTGCTGCGTCATCAATTCCGATGCCTCCGTACGTTCGGCACCGCGCTGCTCACCCCCTCCATGAACTCGCGCACTGTCCCCGCCGCCGGCTGCCCGTTCGCCAGATCGTCAGGGTATAACCGCTCGGCGCACGGCAAACAAATCAGCTCGATCGAAGGCTGCGCATCCAGAACCTTCTGGCCTTGCGGCGACAGCATCACGCGGCGCCGGCACTCCGAGCACTCCCGATCGAACGTCGAACCCGGTATCGTCATCGGCGCATCCGCCAGAGCGCACACTAATCCGGGCGTCATTTATTCCATCCCCCTTCCGCCGGAGGCAACTCACGGCGCGTGCGCCTCATCCGTTCACCTCTCTCTTCAATTTCGCCAGCGCCCGCCGCAGCCGTATCCCCAGCGCCTTCGGATCCACATGCCACAGCTCGCACAAGCTCGCCTCATCGGCCCCTTCCAGATACACCCGCCGCACCAGGTAGGCATCCGCCGGCATCAAGCTCGGCAACGCTGCCCGCACTTTCTGCAATTGCCGGTAGGCCCGCGGCCCCAGTACATTGCGCCGCTCCTCCCGCTCCAGCAGCACCACGTCCGCCCGGGTCTCCGTGCGATCGGCGTGATCGAGCAACAGCTCCTCGTGCGTCGCCTCCCGGTAATTCCGGCGGCGGCAGAACATCAGCACCGCGCAGTGAATCGGAAAATAGGCGTACGCGCGGTAGTTGTCGTTCCTCGCCGGATCGTAACGCTCCACGCGATGCCAGTGCTCGATGACAGCTTCCTGCCTCAGATCGCTCACATCGAAGAAAAACGGCATGCGGCGGTGCACCGCCTCGCCAATCGACTCCGCCCAGCCGAGGTGCGCTCTGAAAAGCTCCTCATCCACGCGCCGCCCTCGCATAAGCGCTCAGCAGCTCTTCCAGCGTGAACTCGCCGTCCGAATTATCGGACGCCGCGATGCGCAATAGCGGCGGATCTCCGAGCACCAGCAGCCGCATGAATTGCATCCGCGCCGCGGCCACCAGGGCCTTGTCCTTGGATCGTAGATCGGCCTCCATGCTCTTGAGCGTGAGGCCGTACATGGTCTCGAACTTGCGCTCGTAGCGGTGCTTGAAGCGCAGCGCGATAGTCTGGGTGCGAGGGTCGGCCAGCTGGCGCGCCACGGTGCTCTCGGCCAATCCCACCTCGGCCGCGATCCGCTTGCGAGGCTTGCCGGCCGCACGTCCAGCCGCTATCTTGCGCCGCTGCGCATCGGTGACGCGAGTTTTTCCTTTCGCCGGCAAATTAAGTGCCCGTTCGTATCCGTTTCCGCATGTCCCGAATCCGGCGCATCGTGGCCGCCTTCCGTGCGCGCCGCGTCTCGTTATCTGGTCCCCGCCGCTCCCGCCAGTCGCTCGGAATCCGGGCACGGTCGGTGGTGCCCCAGCCCATCGCGATCATTTCGTCGGTCTCCCGGTCGTGCGCCTCCTCCCGCGCCCGCGCTTCCCCAGCGAGAATTTCTTCCACCACGCCATCGCGATCGACGCGCGGATCGTGCAGCGGCCAATCCAGGCCGATATAGCCCGTCTGGCGGCTCATCCGCCCCTCCAACGGGAGGCGGCTTGTACCGCCGTGAGCACGCGGGGGTCCACAGTCGGCGAGCGACCCGCCGGCATGCGCTTCACGCGTTGAAGCTGGGCAAATTCCGCCAGCGGGAGGCGCGGTGTTGCATGCACGTTCAAAAACGCGGTCCCAGGATCTCCCTGGGCGCCATGCCGTCGCCCCCCGTTCGCGAAACTCACCGGGTCCCTCGCGCAATCTTCCGCTAACCGCACGAAAATTCCCCACCCTTCCGGGGTATTACGGGCGCACCAGGCGCGCCATCGCACCCGGAAGGCTCTATACCCCTCCCGATCCGCCAGCAGCGCCGCCACGCGCTCCACCGTCGCGGCATCGGGCATTTCGCCGCGCACCGGAAACGCCATCTCAACCCGGATGAATTCCAGGAATTCGGCGGCTGTTTCGCTGGTAGCTTGGGTTTCGTTGTCTGGATTACTCTTAAGGCTGGCTGAAGCGCTCCGGGAGTTTTCCGCTTCCTCTACCGACAGACACAGCTCAGTAGTAGTTTTAAATTCACTTGGAACTTCATAGATGTCCTCGCACACCGTTTGCGAGGCTAGCCCCGCAAAATCGAACGCCAGTTGCGCAGCATCCACCCGGTTTTCAACAGACTTTTCCTCAATAACCCGTGGATTTCCCAAATAATACACCGGCGTTTGCCCGCGCCCGCGTTGCTTGATCCGTAGCACTTCCGCGTCACGCAGTTCCACTAGCACATACTGGAGCTTGCGCGCTGACCACCCCAGGATTTTACACAGGGTCGCTTGGCTCGGCCAGCAGTAGCTGCGTGCGCCGGCAAAGCGCGCTATTTCGGTCCAACACAGTTTGGCCGTGTCGGATAGATCCGCGCCGTTCAGCATCGCAAGCGGGCTTGTCACGGCAACGAGTCCTCGCTTCCGGCCTTCGCCAGTTTGTCGTAGCCCACGTCCAGCACGCCGCCGGTGTGCGCCAGCCAGCGGTTGTACTTCATCGCCGGTCCGCGCAGGAATCGCTTCACCGGCCCCGGCCGCGCCGCGATCGTGAAGTATTGCAGGCACCGCACGTGGCACGAGTCCCCAGTGCGCACCAGCCACGCGCGCTCTAGCGAGACTCCGCCGGACGCCGAGATCCAGACCGTGTGCCACCAGATGACTCGCTCGCGGGCGATGGTGCCGGCCGCGCGCAGCAACGCCGTCTTTGTTTGCGCCGAAAGGTGGAAGTACGGCGGATCGATGATTACCACGTCGAAGCTCAGCGGGCGGAAGGGAGGCAGCCACGCATCGCCGATCACGTCCGGCCTAGTCACCGGATCCACATCTAGCCGAATCCCAAAGGTCGACGCGCCACCGAATAGGTGCAGCACGCTCTTGCCGTGGGTGTCGGCGAGCAACTTCTTGCGCACGGTCGGATGGAAGCTCCAGCCGTTCCCGCGCAAGTTCGGGCACCACAGCACCTCGACTGGGTAGGTGTGCTTCACACGCGCCTCGCGAGACCGCTGCGCTTGTACCACGCGAAGAAGAAGTTGATGTCGTCGATCACCAGCACCAGGGCGCCGCGGGCGCGCTCGGCTTCGTGCCAGGCGAGCTGATGCGGCGTCGGTTTTCTGCCGGGGCGTTTAAACTCGACCCACAAGACCTGACCCCCGCTCTGGATTTCCGGCGGATGCCCCGAAAAATTGCGGCGCGTGATCGGCATTCCATACCGCACGTACAGGTGATCGGGCATCCCCAGCTCCCCGAAGCCCTTGCCGCGCGCCCGGTCGCTCACCGGATCGGTGCGTATCGCGCGCCAGCCGTCCAGCTCCAGAAACTGCGTCACGGTCTGCTCGACGTGCGCCTCGGTGAGGCCAACACTCCGGCCGACACCCCGTAAGCGGTCCAACGCGGCGAGTTCGCCGACTCCGCCAGCGCGCATCCGCGGCGTTTTGCGGCCTAGCGGGCCGCCGGGGATGAAGGTGCGCTCCCTGTCAGTCATCGCGGCTCCTCCGCTTTCGGTGCGTCGCACTGGCACCATTCGGCTGCCCGGACCTCGGATACAGGGAGCGTCTGCACGGTAACTCCGGCCAGCACCAGCGCGGCGACAAACCGGGAGTTATCCCCAGCGCGCTCCGGCGTGGCTACCGAACACGCCTCCATGCGCCCGCAGGTGGGACACAGCCCGACGTAGCACTTAGTCGCGGCCCGCAGCTCAGCCACGGCGCGCCTCCGCTTTTAGTTTCACGGGCTCGACCGTCACACGGTAGGTTTTCCCACCAATGAGTAGGTAGGACCTCTTGCGCTTTATCAGCTCCGGCCATGCTACTTGTGCGCGCGCGGTGCGGTTCGATTCTCCAGTCGCCTCTGCCGCCGATCTGCCATTGAGCGCTACATCTACGAGTTCGGCAAGGAAGTTTTGCATCAGTGCGCCTCCGCTTTGGCGATGGCGGCGCGCGCAATCGCTTGCAGTTCGCCACCAGGGACGCCGTTGAACGTGTTGCACGCGGTGTCGATGCGCTTCAGCGCCTCCAGCAGCTCCGGCGCGGCCGCGATCAGCAGCACATTTGCCGCTTCCTGCCCGCCGCGCGTGGTAACACATATTTCGCTGCGGTCTTCAGCGAAAACACTCTTGCTGCCCGTCCAATGCGTTCCGTCAAAGTCCGGCAGGTATTCCCACGGTCCAGGGGTATGCATCACAGCGACCCCTTGGCTGCGCTGGTCAACTGCTGGTCCGGCATTTTCACATCTCCCCTGGGAGCGGTTCGAGGGCCGCGAGCGCCCTGCTGTGCTCACCTTGTAGATCACTGAATGACAGCCAGCCAGCCTCGGTCAGCTCGCGGCTGTAGACCTCTCCGCGCGGTACGATCGGCTGCCACGCCGGATCGCAGAAAACACGGTAGTGCCACACGTTTCGAGCTTTCCCATCCGGGGAGTACGGCGACTCGCTCCACACGTATCTGCGGTTTTCGCCATAGAAGGCCTCCAACCAGCGATTCGTTAACTTCACATCCTTGTCGCGAGGTTTCCCGGTCAGCGGTTCCAGGAAGCTCATCGATAGGTGCCAGCACCGCTCGTAATCGGGATTCTTCCACCAGCCGGAAGAGTGGTGGCCCGCATCCCGCGAAAAGATCAGCCGCGTGCCCGTGGCAAGATGGTCAGCGGTCAGCGAATTCAGGAGCCGCAGATTCTGCGGAGTTGTGATCCCCGTGTAGCAGGGCGAGTTCGCCGCCTGCCGCCGCATCTGCCGCGCGACACCTTCCATGAGCCAGTGCCTATCGAACACTCGGCTCATTGCGGTGAACTCTTAGTCGTGCTTGTCAACTGCTGGTCAGAATGGAGCGAAAATGAGGCAAAACCAATCGCTCCGCCCGGATCGGCGGCGGCGCAAGTGCTTTGTTTTGTGTGTTGGTGGTGCGCGCCCGGAGGGACTCGAACCCCCGGCCTATTGGTTCGAAGCCAATCGCTCTATCCAGCTGAGCTACGGGCGCGTCGGGTGATCGCGATCTCATAGTATCACCCACGCGAGCCAGCATCCATTCGTTTCGCGACTTTCGTGCTCGCAGCGGCCGCCGACTATTGAATCCAGCCGCGCTGACGTGCTTCAATAAGAAAGACAGCCCTTCCTGAGAACACTTGGAGGACAATCCGAATTGAATGCTGCAATCCTCGCCCTGGAGGACGGGACGGTCTTCGAGGGCAAGAGCTTTGGTGCGCCAAAGGATAGCCTGGGCGAGGTGGTCTTCAATACGTCCATCACCGGCTACCAGGAAATATTCACCGATCCGTCATACGCCGGCCAGATCGTCGTTCTGACGAATCCGCAAATTGGAAACTACGGCGCCAATGCCTACGATCAGGAAGCGGCGCGGCCTTACATCGAGGGCCTGGTGGTGCGAGAATTTTCCAGTGTCGCGAGCAACTGGAGATCCGAAGAAAACGCCGAGCAGTTTCTTGCGGAAAACGGAATCCCGGTAGCGGCTGAAATCGATACTCGTGCACTGGTGCGTCACCTGCGGACGCGCGGCGTGATGCGCGGCGTTTTATCGGTCGGCGAGAGCGATCGAAAGGATTTGATCGAGCGGGCCCGCCAAGCGCCATCCATGGCTGGATTGGATCTTGCGACGCGTGTCTCCACTGTCTCGCCATACTCTTGGGACCAGCCGGTGACGCCCTGTTCGACATCGGAACCGATGGCGAAAGCGGCCGAGCGGTTCTGTCACGTGGTGGCGTACGATTACGGAATCAAGCGCAACATTTTGCGGCGCCTGGTGCAGGTTGGCGCCCGAGTCACCGTGGTGCCGGCGCTTACCTCGGCCGAAGACGTCCTCGCGCTCCAACCGGACGGCGTGTTTTTGTCGAACGGGCCGGGCGATCCGGAGCCGCTCGAATTCCAAGCGCAACAGGTCCGCAAATTGATCGGAAAGAAGCCCATATTTGGCATCTGCCTGGGCCATCAGATACTGGGGCTGGCGCTCGGCGGCAAGACTTACAAACTGCCGTTTGGACATCGCGGCGCGAACCACCCAGTGCTGAATCGCATGACGGAGAGGGTGGAGATCACATCGCACAATCACGGCTTCGCGGTCGATCCCGATTCGCTGAACGGGAATGAAGTGGACCTCACGCACATCAATCTGAACGATCAAACGCTCGAGGGTTTCCGTCATCGCAGCGAGCCCGTGTTCTGCGTGCAGTATCATCCCGAGGCCGCGCCCGGACCGCACGATTCGCACTATCTGTTTGACGACTTCATGCAAATGATCAAGGACCACGGATCCCGTTAATGCCCCGACGCAACGATCTTCATCGCATCCTGATCGTCGGCTCCGGGCCCATCATCATCGGCCAAGCGTGCGAATTCGACTACTCCGGCGCGCAGGCTTGCAAGGCTCTGAAGTCGGACGGTTATGAAGTGGTGCTGATCAATTCGAATCCCGCCACCATCATGACGGATCCCAACCTGGCCGACCGCACGTACGTGGAACCGCTCAGCGTCGCGTTTGCCGAAGAAGTGATCCGGCGCGAGCGTCCCGATGCGTTGCTCTCGACAGTGGGCGGTCAAACGGGTCTGAACCTTTCCGTGGATCTGGCCGAAGCGGGCGTGCTCGACAAATACCGTGTCGAGCTGATCGGCGCGAAAATTGAATCCATCAAGAAGGCCGAGGATCGCTTGTTGTTCAAGGACGCGATGCGCAAGATCGGCCTGGAGACTCCGCAATCGCAACTGGTGAATAACATCGACGACGGATTGGCCTTCGCCAATCGCATCGGCTATCCCGTGATTCTGCGTCCGAGCTTTACCATGGGCGGCTCGGGCGGCGGCATCGCTTACAACCGCGAAGATCTGACGGAAATTCTGGAGCGTGGCATCGATCTGTCGCCGGTGCACGAAGTCCTGATCGAAGAGAGCGTGCTCGGCTGGAAAGAATTCGAGCTGGAAGTGATGCGAGACCTGGCCGACAACGCCATCATCGTATGTTCCATTGAGAATTTCGATCCGATGGGCGTTCATACGGGCGATTCCATCACCGTCGCTCCCGCGCAAACGCTCACTGATCGCGAGTATCAGATGATGCGCGACGCGTCGCTGCGCTGCTTGCGGGAAATCGGCGTGGACACCGGCGGATCGAACGTGCAGTTCGCCATCAACCCGGAAAACGGCCGCATGGTGATCGTGGAAATGAATCCGCGCGTTTCGCGCAGCTCCGCGCTCGCGTCCAAGGCCACCGGATTTCCGATCGCGAAGATCGCGGCGAAATTGGCGGTTGGTTATCGTTTGGACGAGATCAAGAACGACATCACGCAAGTGACGCCGGCGTGCTTCGAGCCGACGCTGGATTACGTGGTAGTCAAGATCCCGCGCTGGCAGTTCGAGAAATTCCCCGGCGCCGAACCGGTGTTGGGGACGCAAATGAAATCGGTGGGCGAGGTGATGGCCATCGGCCGTACCTTCAAACAGGCTCTGTCGAAAGGGATTCGCAGCCTGGAGACGGGCAAGTCGGTGACCGCGGAAGTGTTCGATCCGGCGCTCCTCCGCCAACGCTTGATCACTCCGAATCCGGAGCGTTTGGGCTACATCCGCTTTGCGCTCGAACAAGGCTGGACCGTGGAACAAATTCACGAGATCACGTCCATCGATCCCTGGTTCTTGAAGCAGCTTCGGGAAATGGCGGATCAGGAGCGCGATCTGGCGGGACAAAGCCTCCAGGCGCTATCACGCGAACAACTGGCGCGTGCCAAACGCGACGGCCTGTCGGACTCGCGGCTCGGCCGGTTGCTGGCAAGCGACGCCAACACCGTGCGGGCGCGGCGCAAGCAACTGGGCGTCACCGCGGTATTCAATCGCGTGGACACGTGCGCGGCGGAATTCGAAAGCTTCACGCCCTATCTTTATTCGAGCTACGAATCGGAAAATGAAGCCGGGCCGAGCGATCGCAAGAAGGTCATGATCCTTGGCAGCGGCCCCAACCGCATCGGCCAGGGCATCGAGTTCGATTACTGCTGTTGCCACGCCGCCTACGCGCTCGCCGAGTTCGATCGCGAATCGATCATGGTCAACTGCAATCCCGAGACCGTCTCGACGGATTATGACACCAGCGATCGTCTGTACTTTGAACCGCTCACACTCGAAGAGGTCTTGAACATTTGCGACGTCGAAAAGCCCGATGGCCTGATCGTGCAATTCGGCGGGCAGACCCCGCTGAACTTGGCGCTGCCTCTTAAAGCCGCCGGCGTGCCCATCATCGGCACCGATCCCGCCAACATCGATCTCGCCGAGGATCGCAAATTGTTCGGCAAACTGCTCGACGACCTCGGCATTCCGTCACCCCCAAACGGCACGGCCACTAGCGCGGAAGAGGCCTGCGCCGTAGCCCGACGGCTGGGTTATCCGGTGCTGGTGCGCCCCAGTTACGTGCTCGGCGGACGCGCCATGGTGATCGCTTACGACGAAGAGATGGTCCGGCGTTACATGCAGGAAGCCGTGGTGTTTTCGCAAGAGCGGCCGGTGCTAATTGACCGGTTCCTCGAAGACGCCACTGAAGTGGACGTGGACGCGCTCGCCGATGAAGACGGCAATGTGCTGATCGCCGGCATTATGGAGCATATAGAGGAAGCGGGTGTGCATTCGGGCGATAGCTCGTGTGTGCTGCCGCCGCAGGGTCTTTCGGGCGCCGTGCTCAAGACGATTCAGGATTACACCGAGCGGCTGGCGCGAGCGCTGCACGTGATCGGGCTAATGAATGTCCAGTACGCGATCAAGGACGGCAAGGTCTACGTGCTGGAAGTGAACCCCCGCGCATCGCGCACTGTGCCCTACGTGAGCAAAGCGACCGGCGTGCCGTTACCGAAACTCGCCGTCGGTCTGATGCTGGGCAAGAAACTGCGCGACTTCGAGCATCTCACCGGCGGCCGCACATCGGGCGTCCTGCCCGTGCCGCAATGCTTCGTGAAGTCGCCTGTGTTCCCCTTCGGAAAATTCCCTGGCGTCGACCCGGCACTGGGACCCGAAATGCGATCGACCGGCGAGGTAATGGGTGTCGGCGAAAACTTCGGCGAAGCGTTCGGCAAGGCTCAGTTAAGCGCGGGCACGCCGTTGCCCGAGAGCGGAGTGGTGTTCATCAGCGTGAACGATCGCGACAAAGCCGCGGCCGTGGATGTCGCGGCCAAATTCGCCGAGCAGGGATTTCAACTCGCCGCCACGCGTGGTACGGCCGCCGTTTTGAAAGCCGCCGGGTTGCAAGTGAAAACCGTGTTCAAAGTGAATGAGGGACGCCCGAACGCCGTGGACATCATGAAAGCCGGATTGGTGAAGCTGGTGATTTACACCACCACCGGCGGCCACACGTTCAAAGACGAGCGCGACATTCGCCGCACTGCCGTCGCCTATCGCATCCCGTGCATCACCACTCTCAGCGGGGCGAAGGCCGCGGCGCAGGCGATTGTCTCGCGCAAACGCGATCCCATCCGCGTTTGGAGCTTGCAGGAAATTCACAACCCCGCCGGCGTCGCGACAAGCTCCTAACGCTGGCTCGCCTCGCCCGCCTCTACGCGCCGATTGAAATCCGATGACTTTCCGCGCGGCACGCTCAAACACTGCCATCGATCATGGGCCAGATGCTTCGCTAGAAACACGATCTGCCCGCAATGATACGCGTAATGCGCTACCTGCCGGTTGATGGCCTGCATCACCGAGTGCGCTTCCCCCCGAATCGTGATGGTGCGGCCGAGATCGGCGTCCGAGAGCGATTCCATCGTGCCCAGAACACACTGCCAGCCGTCTTCCCAGAGTTTCAATAGCGCTTCGCGAGTGGCGGGCGGATCGGAGAATTCGGCATCGCGATCGCGGCCCGGCTTCTCGCCGTCCGTTGTCAGGAAATCGGTCCAGCGCGATTGCATGTTGCCAGCCATGTGCTTCACGATGATGGCGATCGAGTTCGATTCCTGCTCCAGCGTGTCGAAAAGCTGATCGTCCGTTATCTGCGCCATCGCACGCTCGGCAAGTTTCTTGTAATACCGAAAGATCGAGAAGGAATCCTCGACATACGATGTGGTGAATTGCAGCGCCATGCGTCCATAATGGCAGATCATTTGTATTGGCAGATCATCTGTATTGGCAGATCATCGGTATTGGCAAAATAGAAGCAGCGAGGACTACTTAAATGAAGATTGGAATCATTGGTTCGGGCAACGTAGGCGGCGCACTCGGCAGCCGTTGGGCCAAGGTTGGTCATGAAGTTTTGTTTGGCACACGCGATCCGCAGGGCGTCGAAATGCAACAGCTCGCCGCAAAGGCAAGCGGTAAGACTCGCGCGGCTACTCTCGCCGAGGCTGCCCGCGAGGGCGAAGTGCTGTTGCTGGCCATGCCCTGGCCGGTCACCCAGCAAGTGTTCGCGGGCCTGGGCGATCTCAACGGAAAACTCTTGATTGACGCGACGAATCCGTTGCTGCCGGATCTGTCAGGCTTAGCGCTCGGGACCACCACTTCGGGTGCCGAGCAAGTGTCCAGTTGGGCGCGCGGCGCAAAAGTCGTAAAAGCCTTCAACACTGTAGGCGCGAACATCATGGAGAACTCGACTTTTGACGGGCATCGGCCCGTAATGTTCTATTGCGGGGACGACGCGCAGGCCAAGCAGGTTGTAAAGAAGCTGATCGACGAGTTGGTCTTCGAAGCAGTGGACGCGGGGCCACTCCGGCAGGCACGGCTACTCGAGCCGTTCGCTCTGCTCTGGATTTCGATGGCGTACGCGCAAGGGATGGGACGAGATTTCGCTTTTGAACTTCTTCGCCGCCGGGCGGCTACAGCGGCTTGATCGTTTCGCGCAGGAACGCGAGGATCGACGCCAATTCGGCATCGTTATAAGCGCCGATCACCGATGCGTGACGCCACGCGCTGCCAGCGGCGACCTTGAATGCACCGGGATCCACGGTCCGCAGCACTGGCGGCACGGACGTCAGATCGTAGAACAGCGCGCGTGTCTTGTTTTGGCTGACAATCAACGCAGGCATGGCTTCGCCATCGACAGTAGCAGTGCGGACGTCCGGAGTGGCAATCGCGCGCAACGCCGCGGCATCGGCGGGGATTTGCGAAAACGGCGTGGCTACCGGAATCCCGACGCCATTCACTTCGTGGCAAGTGGAGCAACGCCCAAATCCGCGAATTGCATCGAAGAACAACGCGCGTCCTCGTTCGGCTTCGGCGGAGAGCGGCGTTTCGGGAGGGCCCGGCGCGCCAGGCCCACCCGGACCCAGGTTGATCGACGGATTCGCAATTCCGTTCAAGCCCGCGACGTACGCGATTACAGCCGTCAGATCCGTGCGTGACAACGTGGTCCCGAATGCGGGCATCGCCGTTCCCGCCAGTCCGCGCATGATCGTATTGGTGATATAGGCTTGATCGAACCCGCGGCCCGCGAGCCTCGGCGCGCCAGCCGGTGCGCCCCGCGCCCCGTGACAATACCCGGTCGCGCACGATTGCGCAAACACCTTCTCACCCGGACTCTGCGACCACCCGAGCAGGGGCAGCAGCAATAACAGCAGCCCGCGGCTCATTTGGAAGCCTCCGGCAACGCGAACACGATTAACGTCGAGCCTGTCCGCCAATTCTGATCGGGAAACAGCGGCGCAAGCTGCGCTCCAGTGATGGCTTGCTGCCAACCCGTCGGCGTCGCGATGTATTGCCGCCCCGCCACCGAATACGAAACCGCCGACCCGCGATTCCCCGCCCCGGTTTGATAGCTCCATAGCTTGTTCCCGTTGCGCGCGTCCAAAGCAAAAAACTCGCCCTCGGGATCGCCGGTGAAGACGAGATCTCCCGCGGTCGCCAGCACTGAAGCCAGCAGCACATATCGATACGGCATGCTCCACATGCGCTTGCGCGTGATGGGATCCCACGCATCCACGTGACTGTATGTCTTTCGATCCGGCGGCAGCTTGAACGTGAATCCGCCGTTGGCGTGAAAGCGCCCCTCCACCGCTTCCGTCGATTCAGATCGCAGATCGTTGCAGACCTCGTTGATCGGCGCATAAATGTAACCGGTGCGGGGCGAGTACGCCGTCGAGTTCCAGCTTTTCGCTCCGGCGGCGCTCGGACAAGTGGTCACAACTTTTCCCGCGGACGGCTCCACGCGCCCTACCAGCTTCCCGTCCTCGGTGATGCCCGAAATCCAGGTCTGCACTTCCGGCATGGAGAAAGCGCCGATGAATTCGCCCGTCGCGCGATCCAGCACGAATGTCACGCCGCTCTTATTCATGTGGACCAGCAGCTTTCGTATCTGGCCGTTGATCGGGCGATCGATCAGCACGCATTCGTAGGCCGAATCGAAATCCCACAAATCGTCGGGGATTTCCTGGTGATACCAGCGCAGCTTGCCGGTGTCGGCATCCAGCGCCACCACGCTCGCTGTATAGAGATTCGCTTCCTTGCCTTTCGCGCCGGGCAGCAGGCGATCCTCATCGTTAAAATCGCCGCCCGCGTTGCCGGTGCCCCAATAGACCAGATTCAGCTCCGGATCGAAGGAGCCGGTCATCCAGGGCGCGCCGCCGCCGAGCTTCCAGCTATCGCCCTTCCACGTCTCGTGACCTTTTTCGCCGGGCCCGGGAATCACGTACCAGCGCCACGCGAAGCGTCCTGTTTTCGTGTAGAACGCCGTCAGGTAACCGCGGTGCGCCGCGTCGCCGCCGGTGCCGCCGACGATGACCTTGTCCTTCACCACCAGCGGCGCAGCCGTGATGTCGCAGCCGCACTGGCGCGGATCGTCGACGCTCACCTTCCACTGTTCCACGCCGGTCTTTGCGTCCAGCGCGACCAGGAAATTGTCCGTGGTGCCGAAGAATACTTTGCCGCCCGAGACCGCCACGCCGCGATTTTGCACGAATGTCATGCCGCCCGGCTTGCCCGGCCTCGGCGTCGGATATTTGTAGCGCCACAGCAGGCGGCCGGTGGCTGCATCGAGAGCGAACACTTGGATGCGCGGCGTGATCAGGTACATGACGCCATCGATGATGATCGGCGTGGCCTGGAGATTCTCCGCATAGTCGCCGGTCTGGAACATCCAAACCGGCACTAGATTTTTCACGTTGCCGGTATTTACCTGGTCGAGCGCGCTATATCGCCAGGAGAGCTGCGTGCCACCATAATGCGGCCAGTCGGAGTGGGTAGCGCCGTCAGGAGGCGCGGCCTGCGCGCACACGACCCCTAGCGCGAACACCAGCAGAAATCGCATAGTGTCCCATCATATTAAAAATCGAGCTATCTCTCCGGCAACGCCCGGCGGAAGTTCTTCGTGTGTCGGCCGCCGGCCGCGATGGGGCGGCTCCGCAACATGGAAGCGCGGCTGCTGGGAACCATCAGCCCGGTCCTACTCGAAAAACCCGACACGGCCATCGTAGCCATCTGATTCACTGCCTCAACGGTGCCAAAGGAAATATCCACATCGCCGTCATCCAGGCCGCTCGTCGGCAGGGTGAAATTGACCTGATACAGTCCGGCAATTCCGGGTGCCAGACCGGCAAACGAAACCTGGGTCTGCACAAAATTCGCACCCTCGGCGAGAAACACGGAGATGTCGCTCGCTTCCAGGCTATTGCTCACCGGGCTACTCGAAGCCGCCGCGCCATCGCCCACTTGCGGGGTAACGGCTCCCAGACCGGTCAGGAACATAAGGACCGTCTCACCGGCCTTGGCGGGGCTCCCATTCGTTACCGCCGAGTAATCGGAGTGCAGGATCGCTCCGGCGCCAATTCCGCTCTCGGTGAAAGTGTAAATGCCGGGCGCCGTGTTGTCGACGTACACGGTCACCTGGTTGGATTTCGACCCATTCACCTCCACCTGAAACGTAGCAAAGGATTGCCCCGAAACCTCGTACGGAATCAGAGCGCTGATCTGGTTTTTGCTTACCAGATAAACCGGAGCAGCCTGCCCGTTGACGAAAACCTGCACACCGCCGAGCGTGGTGGGAATTGGCAGCGCGCTGGCGACTTCATTGGATACGCCGAAGTTCCCATACAGGTTCACCAGCTCACCGGGCGCGTAAGCGTTTGAGATCGGCGTGTAATTGGCGGCGTTGGTGATGCTGACCGGATCAATCCAGGGCGTGGAACCCGGTGTGTAAGAGGGAGCGTGAACACCGACGATGAACGAGAACTGTTGGTTCGATCCAATCAGCATCAGAGCTTTACCATTGGCGCCGGCGAGATAAGTGTAAGTGGAACCGTCGTAATAGGAGCCGTTTGCACCTATGCTCACGGACGAGTTGAAGGTGTTGTCGAAGGCAGTGAACTGGGCAACGTCGTCAAATCGTTCATGCGTGATCAAAGTTCCGCTTCCATTGGTGTTGATGGAACCCCAAAAGGCGTCCAGAAGATTTAGCGACGTTGGCAGTAGGTCTTCCATTCCCGCCAAGAAATAGGTTCCGCTCAAAAGCGAATTCGAACTCGTCCCCGAGGGTGCGCGAAAACCGAACAGCATGTCCGATCCGGTGGCTGAGCCTCCCACGAACCAATTGCCGTCGGCCGAGACATACAGGAGCTTTTCGCCGCTAACGATCTCGGTCTGACTGGCGCTGCCGGGGAATGTAATCGTTCCGCCAGATGGGCCGGAGAGCGCGTACGTGGAAGCGGCAACATTCTGGGTTACGGTCTTGCCCGAACTCACATTTTGTAATGAACCAGTCACCGTGAATGCCGCAACATTCCCTTGGCCGTCAGCTTTCATGGTGAAGTAGCCCTGCCGCGCCAGGGAGTCGGAAGCAGAGAAGAAATCCAGCGTGCCCACCGTGAAGGTGCCCGCAAGTAGGCTCTTCGAGGAGGAACTCGCCGGCGCTTGAACCGCGATAAACAGATCGAAGTTGGCATCTTCCGTTGAGCTGGCTATGACGACGGGTTGGCTGAAGGTGCCGAAAAGGGTTGCCGGGAATAGCGGATCGTCCAGTTGGGCCAGGCCGTTCGATTGCACGCCGTATGTTCCTCCACCGAGGGAAGCGCAGAAGGTGGTGAGGTTCGGATCCCCCGCGAGGGCCAGTTGCGTATTCGAGAGCGTGTACTTTCCTGCGCCGTCGAACTTGATGCCGCCGGTCAGAGTGCAGGACGCCGTAAGGTTGCCATTCTGGTCATTGGCAAAAACGACGTACCGGAACAGATACTGTCCGCTGAGCGTCGACGTCCCACTGGTATCGAAACTCTGAGCCCCCACTCGCCCGGGCGCTAGCGCTATCAAAAGGGCACTGCTGATGAGGAAAATAGTAGTTCTGTACATGCCCGTCATCTTATTGCCCCTTGCTCCAATTCGAGATCAGATTGAAGGCATCCACGCTGCCGAGGCCCGTCGCGAAGTTCCAACCGCTGGCAGCGGCAAAGGCCGGCGTATAGGTTGCGCCGGTGGTGGATAGCGCGCCGTTCCCGGCGAACGGAGGGGCCGGCGTACCACGGCCCCGGCCTTCGAATCCGCTACCGAAGCAGTCTATATCGCCCGAGCAGTTGACCACGATGTCGCCGGTGGTGATGCTATGGAACACCGATGCGGCCACCGAACTGGCCGCGAGTTTGTAGTAAACCGGATTCGGGTTACCCTGGGCGCCTCCCATCTTTTGGTTCACCAGCGCCTGAATCCCAGCCAGGATGGGGGAAGAAAATGAAGTACCGCCCGCGCCGGACCAAGAATCGTATGGCGGGAACGGCGCGCCCACGCAGGGCGCTCCGCCGTTCACAGGATCGGAAAAACAGTACACATAGTAGTGACCCCAGATTCCGTTGGCGGCGAAGAGCGATACATCGGGAAGATCCCGGACGCCGTCGTTCGGGATGCCGGGCACTCCCGTTTGCCAGCTCGGCTTGGCGTGGCCCTTGCAACTGCCTCCCACCACCCAATTTTCCGCCGGAGCACCGGTTGCGCACCCGCTCGGCCCACCGCTCCCGGCGGCTGTTGTAAGGCTTCCGGATTGTTCGGCCAGGGTGCTCCCACACAGGCTGCTCGGGCCATAACCGACCGAATAATTCAAGTAAGTCGCCAGGACCGAACCCGCGCAAGAGTTGTTCCACGGTATTTCGGGAATGTACGACAGGGCCGAACCGTAGGTTGTTTTGTCGGTGGAACCCCAATACGTGCTGGTGGTGCCTTGGGACGTATCCGCGAAATCGGTTCCTCCCACGGCGACGTTGTAGGGCGTAGAGGCAAACCCGCTTACGCCGACGCCATGAGTCGCGGTACTAAATCCGTGATCGCAGCCCGCCGCGCCTGCGTCTCCCGCCGAAACAAACACCGATACGCCTTCCGCCACCGCTTGCTGGAATGCGGAGTTGTAGGCTGCGTTCTGGGTTGCGCCGTTAAACGCTTCGCAATAGCCGTAGCTGAGGCTGATGATCTGAGGCGGATGGCTGCCATTGACTAAATTCTGCGCTGCAAACAGGACTCCCACCGTTGTATTTGAATCCGCGCAAGCGGCCACGTGGATAGCAGCGTCCGGCGCGGCGGCGCTGGCCCATTCGGCGTCGATGGTCGCTTCACCGTCAGCTCCGTTGGCGCCCGGATCCGAACAATTGGAAGTTCCGTGAGGTGGCGCCGGATTGATCGTGCTTAACGATCCCGCAGTGTAGGTAGATAATCCAAATATCTTTCGGAAAGTGTCCCAATCTGCTGTATTGTAAAGATCGCTATCTTCCAGCACCGCAATGGTCTGTCCTTCACCCGTGTACCCCGCCGCAAATGCCGGCTTCAAATCGTAAATCGTGGCCAGATCGGCTGGCACAATCAGCTCAAACTCGACGCCGTATTTGGGGGTAGGCGACATCTTCATCGAGTTGGGCCGGAAATCGTGCAGCGACACAATCCCGGCTACCAGCGGCGCCAGCGCTTCCGGAATCTGAGGATCGCTCATATTTGCGATGTGGTCTTTCCCGTTTACAGAAAGCCTGTGAATTTCCGTATTGAACGCGGCAGAAACCTGGCCTGCCGTTCCGGAGAAATCAATCACCATGCCGCTGGGATACACGACGTTCACAGTGAAGCCGTTCGAGCGCAGCCAGCCGGAAACTGTCGCGATATCTTTGGGCGCCGGTCCGTAGATCTGGCCGAATTGATCCGCCGTGAGCCAGCGGTGGAAATTGGGTGAGTTGGAATCGTGTTGCTGGTCGATAAAAGTCCTCAACGCCTGTTCCCGCTCCGGACTGCGCTGCAATTGCAGAAGCATATGATCCATCGCAAACGTATCCGCCACCTTCCCGCGGTCGTTCTGGGCGTTCGCTTCCGGGCGTGTGTTTCCGGCCAGCGTGTGCAGCCTGCCGGCATCGATGGGGCCGGTAATGAGAACCCGGGCCGGTGGTGTGTTCCCGGCGCTCTGCGCCACGAGAGCGGACGTGAAGCCGGCCGCGAGTGCAAAGGTGTGCAACATGTCTACTACGAAAGAATAAGGTCGCAAATGTTTCAACATCGAGTATCCTCGGGAAATAGGTCCGTCAAAATAGGCTCAATTTCTTCGACATACCGCCCGCCCATCGGGGCGCAAAAAATCGCAGAGCGAAGTTTCTCGCCTGCGCTAAGCGATAAGATTATCAGACAAGTCTAGCGCATCATATCAGGAAAAGGGAGCAAGTCTGGTTTAAACAGATTCGTAACTTTTCCATGTTTTCGGGATTCACGCGGCCTGTCACCAAAGACCGGTAGAATCAAACACGTGCTCTTTATAGTCCGTTGTGAAAATGGCGAAGTGGACGAGCGACGAGCAGTCCGTTCGATCAACGAAGCAGCCTTTGGCCGACCCGACGAAGCCGACTTGGTCGATCAATTGCGTGCCGAGGGCGTCGTGCTCGCATCACTTGTAGCACAGCGTGAAAAGAGCCTGGTTGGCCACATCCTGTTCAGCCGGATGTGGATTGAAACCACCGGCGCATCCGTCGCGGCCGTGGCGCTGGCCCCGGTGGCCGTTTTGCCTGAACATCAGCGGCGGGGCATCGGCGGACAACTGATTCGGCATGGTCTGAATTTATTGCGCCGGCAGGGAGAGAAGATCGTCATCGTTCTCGGCCATCCCGATTACTACCCGCGCTTCGGCTTCACCTGCGAGAAGGCGTCTTCTCTGGAAAGTCCATTCCCTCCCAGCGCCTTTATGGCGATGGAACTCAGCCCGGGCGTTCTGGACGGGATTCACGGCAAGGTCAGATATCCGGCCGCGTTCGGACTCTGAATGGAAGGTAAAATCAAGAAGCACGCCTCTTGCATCGCAAGCAGCGTGCACTGAATCTAAAACTTATGCCAACTGCCTACATCTGCCAAGGCGTGCGCACTCCCATCGGGCGCTACGCCGGATCGCTCTCGCCGGTTCGCGCGGACGATCTCGCCGCCCACACGCTCGCCACGCTGCGCGCCAAGTATCCCGAGAGCGATTTCTCAACCGTCGATGAAGTGATCATGGGCTGCGCCAACCAATCGGGCGAAGACAATCGCAACGTCGCGCGCATGGCGCTGCTGCTGAGCGGCATTCCGCACACGGTTCCCGGCGTGACGGTGAATCGCTTGTGCGCATCCGGGATGGAAGCGGTGGCGGCTGCGTCCCGTGCGATTGCCGCGGGTGAAATGTCGCTCGCCATCGCGGGCGGAGTGGAAAGCATGAGCCGCGCGCCGTTCGTGATGGGCAAGGCCACCACGCCGTTCGCACGTAACGCCGAGATCTTCGACACCACGCTCGGATGGCGCTTCATCAATCCGGTGATGCAGGCAAAGTACGGCACCGATTCGATGGCCGAGACCGCCGAGAACGTTGCGGAGGACTACAAGATCGACCGCGAGACGCAGGACAAGTTCGCGCTATGGTCGCAGCAGAAGGCCGCGGCCGCGCAGAAAGCCGGATTTTTCGCCGAAGAGATTGCGCCAGTCATCATCCCGGGACCGAAGGGAACATCGAAGACGGTTTGCGAAGACGAGCACATCCGGCCCGACACCACGCTCGAAGGCCTGGCGAAGCTACCGACACCGTTTCGCAAGGGCGGCACCGTGACCGCCGGCAACGCATCCGGCATCAATGACGGCGCCTGTGCATTGTTTGTCGCGACAGAAGAAGCCGCGGCGAAGTTTGGACTCACGCCGCTGGCACGCGTTATCGGCGCGGCGGCCGCGGGCGTGGAACCGCGAGTGATGGGTGTTGGTCCGATCCCGGCGATCCAGAAGCTTCTGGCGCGAGTGAAGATGTCGATGGACGAAATCGATATCCTGGAGCTCAACGAAGCATTCGCCGCGCAGGCCGTGGCCGTGACGCGCGCATTTGGATTGCCCGACGATTCCGAAAAGGTAAACCCGAATGGCGGCGCCATTGCGCTCGGCCATCCGCTGGGAATGAGCGGCGCGCGTTTGATCCTGACGGCGACGCATCAATTGCAGAACACCGGCAAACGCTACGCGATCGCGTCCATGTGCATCGGCGTGGGCCAGGGGATGGCGACGCTGCTGGAACGAGTCTGAACTATTTCGCCGCCGTGGCAGCCGGCTTCAATCCGAATATCGTCAGATCGATTGCGTCGGCCATCGCTTCGTATCCGGCATCGTTCGGATGCAGATGATCGCCGTTGTTGAAGCCCGGACGAAACTGCTTGGGATGTTCGGGATCGCGCGTCGCGGCGTCGAAATCGACGACCGCATCGAACGCGCCGCCACCGTTGGATGATGCCCGGATCCACTGGTTCACCTGCTCGCGAATCATTTCTCCATTCTCACTAGCGTAGGCGGCGCCTTGGTAAGGCGTCAGCGTGGCGCCGATCACTTTGATTCCGTGCTCATGCGCTCGCTCGATGATTTGCTTCAGTGCGCCGATCAAGTCGTCCGAAGTAACAGCATCGCCGGCCGGCGCGTCGGCCCTGGACCCCAACCCTATATCGTTGATCCCTTCCAGGACCATGAGCCACTTGACGCCCGGCTGCGCCAGCACATCACGATCGAAACGAGCGAGCGCATTCACTCCGGCGCCATCGCGCAGCAGCCGGTTGCCCGAAATGCCCTGGTTCAGTACGCCAATGTTGGCTCCGCCATTGGCCGCCAACCGGCGCGCCAGGAAGCTCGGCCAGCTCCGATCGGCATTGGGCGTCGACACCGCGCCATCGGTGATGGAATCGCCAAAAGTCACGATCGCCGCGGCATCGGGCGCAGCCGCCACGTCGATATTCGTGAGCCAGTAATACGACTGCGTGGTAGCTGCGTCCGTGATCGCCGGAGCGGCCGTGGCGTTTCCTTCCTTGGATACGTAGGTGGTGTGCAATCCGACGGCGTGCATCGTGTCGGTGGTTCCGGTTTCGGGAATGAAGACGCTCACCGCGAGATCGCTGGCAGCCGGAAGGTCGAAACTCACAGCGTCGCTGATCTCGGTCGCCCCTGGCGGGATCCAACACATGGGCCTTCCGCCGAACGTTAACTCCCGATCCGTGGACGGAATAATGGACGAGTCTTTATCGCGCAGCGCGATGTGAGCGGCGCCGATTCCGAGCGGCGTGCTGCCGAAGACGTTCGAAAGCTCGATCCGCACGCGCCGCCCGGCGACGGTAGTGTGCGCGATCATTCGCAATGTCTGATTGTGGAAGCTGGTGATGGCCGCGGGACGGGGCGGGGCGGGAGTTGTGGGCGTGGTAGCCGCCGCCGCAGCGGGAGGCGCGGGCGGACGCGGAGCTGGAAACGGCCGCGGCTGTTGGGGCGAAGTGGCCCAGGTGCTCACCCAATGTTCCGGTTCGGCGCACCAGCCCGGTGCCGCTAACAGCCAAGTGCCAAGAAGCCAACAAGCCAGAATGCGCGTTTTCATGTCCATCTACTTTATCGCACGCCCGCCGTCATCTGAATCCAGCTCAGGAAACTTCGCGCGTCGGCGATCTCTTCCTCGCTTACGACATGCGGGCGGCCCTTGTAAATCCGAAGCTGGACATCGGCGCCCAGTTCTCGAAACAAATCGGCCGCTTCACGCGTGGATGCCTCGGGAATCCATTCATCGACGTCGCTTCCGGTGAGCAACACACGCAAGCCGGCCAAGGACCGCGGCGCGATCGTCGTCCAATCCGACCCGGGCACGCCCATTAAACCACCGGTCAGTACGATCAGTGAGCCCACGCGCGTGGGATGACGGAGCGCGTATTCCAGTGCCAGCGAGGCGCCCTGCGAGAAGCCAACGATAACCAAACGGTCCGGCGCCAGACGCCCGTACTCACCCGCTTCCAGAACCGCCTCGTGGCATCTTTCGACAGATTCGCTCAGGTAGGGTTCGTTCATCTCCCGCGGATCGAAAAATCTTCCCGGGTACCAACTGCCGGGAATTTCCGCCTCGGGAACCACCCAACGAATGCCCTCGATAGTGCCGAAGCGCGCCGCTAGATCAATTTTCTCTTCCGGTGTTTTGCCGCGCCCATGCAGCAACACTCCCGCAAATTGCGACAAACCCCGCGCCGAGCCGACTGCTCGAACGCGGGGCCGCGTTGAATCGATACTCACAGTTCTAATTTACTACCCGCTTCCTCACGGTCGCGGCTCGGAAGTCGCGGCTCGGAAGTCGCGGCTGGGAAGCCGGTCGCGGGTCGGAAGCGATTACTTCTTCTGGGCGCCCTCTCCGCTAATAAACACCGCCTGGCGACGGGATGGTCCGATGCCGACGGCATCCGCGGCGGAAGGCGTTCCACCGGGAGTGGCGGCGTGCACGGCAATGGCTTCCTGATGCACCGGGAAATTGTTCTCCGGAATCGTGATCGGTTCCAGCATTCCCAGGATCTCGTCGCGGCGTTCTTCAAACCACGGCGGCAGCAGCAATTGATGACCGAGCGCGTCGTATGGTTCGTCGCGGGAGAATCCGCCCTCGGCCGTGGCCGCGCACTCCACCAGGATTCCGCCCGGGCAGCGGCAATAGATGGAATGGAAGTAATTGCGGTCTTTGATTTCGGAACAATCGGTGTAGCCCAGCTCTTCGTAAATGCCCTTCTGCTCGGCGAGACCTTCGTCGGTGCCGGCATCGAGTGCGACGTGGTGGCCGCAGCCGGCGCCGAAACCCCAGCTTCCCCCTGGACGGTCCGGTTCGTGCAGCAGAATAATGGTCTTGTTCGCGCCGCCGCCGTTCAGTTCCAGGCGATGATAGTTACCTTCCACACCGGTCTTTTTGAATCCCAGGGCTTCGACGAAAAACCGCTCTGTCTCGGGAATCTCGCGAACCGAAAGCACCGGTCCATGGAACCCATGTGTCGCGACATCGGCACTGACCTCGCCTACCGTCCAGGGTTTGCGATCGTCGGTGGAGTCCTCAATAACTTCGAGCTGCAAGCCGGAAGGGTGATCAAATCGGATGAACTTCTGCCCGAACCGCTCCTGAACGCCGCTATGCTTCACCTTGTGATGCGTCAGATGCTGGTCCCAGAACTTGGTGGCGCCCTTCTTCACCGTGTAAGCGGTGGACTGAATCTGGCCCGATCCCGGACGGCCCGGAACACGCTTATAGGGGAAGGTGGTGTAAACCGAGCCCGGTTCCGCGCCGGCATTCGAATAATACAAGTGGTAATGGGCGTAGCGTCCATCAAAAAGAATGGTCTGTTTGATCAGCCTTTGCCCAAAGACCTGCGTCAAAAAATCTACGTCTTCTTGGGCTCCCGATGCACAAACGGTGACGTGGTGGAAGCCCGATACCAGGGACATGGTGCTTTTACCTCCCGCGCGATTATATCAAGTGTTGTGATATGGAATCACTGGGCCGCGCGTGGTCTCAATATATCAACCCGACCACCTGCATGCAAGGCGATGGACTAGCTTTCCGCCGCTTCCGTGCAACCGGATTCGGGTAACGCCGTGGGCCACAGGGCGCGCGACCAACGCGCGTGGAAATTCAACTCGCAGAAATAGTTAACCAGCGTTATCACGGGTACGGCGAGCATTAACGGGGTAAGCGCGAAGGTCCAGGGGCGCTCCCGCACCAGGCTCGCTCCAATGCCCAGCACCGCGCGTGTAAGCTTCGCATAATTGCCCGACGCGCCCGCTACTCGCCCGTGGCCATGCCGCACAGCTTCCAAAAACGAAGCGATGCTGCCCGCGCTCGCGACTTCGGTATAGGTCAGCGCCAGCGTTTCAAGCGTATGCGCGTCGCTACCGCCCACCGAGGCCTTGTGCCAATCCCCGGCCAGCTGCGTGGCCGCCCGATTATTAGCCGCTGGAATATGGCCGTTCAAAGTTTCCATGGCCGGGAACAGAGCTTCGAACATTTCGAAGTCGAGTTCCGCGCGGCGGCCGGTAAGACTGGAGAAAACGTGGTTGATGCTGAACAGTATCTTTTGCTCGTTGAGGTACGCGGCCAAAGCCGGTACATCGTTGCGCCTCTGCTGAAGCTCGATGTGATGCCGCTCTTCGATGCCATACACACCCACGTGGATCTCGGTGGCCGATGGCGTGGTGCAGGTGACTTCTTCGCTGAGGAAGAAATCCGGATGGCGGCGAAGCTCGACGGCGGCGTCGATGGAATCGTGGTCGGTGACCGTCACCAGATCCATGCCGCGCCGCTTCAAAGTCTCATAGACGGCGTGGGGATCGTTGTAGCTTTCGCGGCAGAAACGGTGAAACCCGGGAATGTTGCACATGCCCGAGTGACGCGTATGGACGTGCAAGTCGCACTTCATGCCCCTTTGTATCCCGGCATTCGTTACAGTCGGTTGAATTGTGGAAAAAACATTCGTGACAGGAAATGGTTGGTCACTGGCGGTTTGTGTCGATCTCCGCTCTCGTACCAGGACGATCTCTCCCTGCGGTAGCCCCCGCTCCGCCCGAGCGCTATCGATATGTTTCTATTTCGTTTAGATATCGTTACAATCTGTTAGCGGGAGCTGGGATTATCAACGAATCCGGTCCGTGGAGATGAAGGTAGCCACAGATTCGGATTCAGCGAGGCGCTCGGCGTATAATTGTGGAATCGTGCTTGTAAATTCGGTTTTGTCCTAATGTGGAACGGTGACTATCTTTTCTTAATCCGCAACCTGATCGAAAAGGACTTCAAAGTTCGTTATCGAAACATGTCGCTAGGGGTGCTGTGGTCCTTGCTGAATCCGCTGATCATGATGAGCGTCATGACATTCATTTTCACCAAGATCTTCGCCCAGGCCAACGACCGGACTTTCCCGCTTTCTGTTTTGTGCGGCCTGGTCCCATTTAACTTTTTCACGCTGGCTTGGGTGACGGGCGCGTCATCGATTCTAGATAACGCACCGCTTATCAAGAAGATCCCGGTGCCGCGGTATGTATTCCCGATCGCGAGCGTTTTATCCAATTGCCTGCATCTGATCATACAGATCGCGCTGCTACTCGGCATAATCGTCGTATTTGGACGGGGGATCAACATCCACTGGCTTTGGCTGCCTCTGATCTGGGGGCTAGAGATTCTGTTCGTGCTGGGATTAGCGTTAGCTTTTTCGGCGCTGAACGTGTACGTGCGGGACACGCGCTACGTCATCGAGTCGACCAATACCGTGCTCTTCTGGCTGGTACCGATTTTCTATTCATTCGCGGCCATTCCGCTGAGGTTCAAAGGAATTTATCAATTTAATCCAGTAGCCGCCTTGGTGTTGATGATGCGCAACGTTTTGCTCGAGGGCCATGCGCCACTCGGTTCCACGTTGATTCATCTGGTGATCGCCTCGGTTGTCATGTTCGGTACGGGATGGTTCACATTCGAGAAGTTGAAAAATGGCTTTTACGCGCGTCTGTAGGCCGGCATGCTGATCGAATTTCAAAACGTTTCCAAGTGGTTCCCTCATAGTACGGGACGCCAGTTGTTGCGAACCCACATCGCGCGCTGGTTCGGGAGTGTGCATCACGAGCGGTTCTGTGCGTTGCGGAACGTTTCGTTCCAACTGGAGGAGGGCGAGAGCTTGGCCATCGTCGGCTCCAATGGCGCCGGTAAGAGCACGCTGCTGAGTCTGGCCGCGGGCCTTACCATGCCGGATGAAGGTAAAGTGGGGGTCAACGGCCGGATCGCCGCTCTTCTGGAATTGGGTTCCGGCTTTCATCCGGATCTGACCGGCGCCGAGAACCTGGTGTTGAACGCGGCGCTGCTGGGCCTATCGAGACGGAAGACCAGCGAGCTTTTCGATAGAATTGTCGAGTTTTCCGGTATCGGCGATTTCATCGACGATCCGTTGCGCACTTATTCGAGCGGCATGGTGATGCGGCTGGCTTTTTCGGTCGCCATTCAATGCGACCCCGATATTCTGCTGATCGACGAGGTGCTGGCGGTCGGAGATGCCAGCTTCCAGGAGAAAAGTAGGGAAGCTTTGGTGTCCTTCCGCCGCGCCGGCAAATCGATGCTGTTCGTGTCGCACTCGGCGGCAGCGGTTGGCGACATGTGCGACCGCGCGATTTGGATCGACCACGGCTCCCTTATGATGGAGGGCCGGGTGAGCGACGTGCTGGACGCCTACCACGGGCGGGCGGTGATGCAGCAGGGGCAATAAAGCTTCTTGGCGAAAGTACGGTCTAAAGGCACAAAATCACGTGTGCGGGCCCCATCCGCCGTCCTCGACACTCTGGCGCCGAAGGACCACGCGGCTCTCGAGTGGCTGCGCAAACATTCCTTCGCTGTTTTCCTTTTCTTGGTCGCCATCGCATCGCTGCGTATCGTCGCGACATACGACGTCTTCAACCATACAATCGATGAGCCGGCACACATCGCTTGCGGCATGCAGTGGCTGACGAAGGGCGTGTACCGGTATGAGACGCAGCATCCGCCTTTGACCCGTGTAGCCGCGGCTCTTGGCCCTTACCTGGTGGGCGTCCATGGCTATGGGAAACCGCTCATGTACCAGGAAGGGGCTGCCATTCTTTCCGTCGACGGCCATTATGACCGCAACCTGGCTCTGGCGCGGCTGGGAATCTTGCCTTTCTTCTGGATTGCAGCGCTGGTGGTCTATCTTTGGGCCCGCAGATATTTCGAGGAGCCGGTTGCTACCTTGGCGGTTTTGTTTTTCACATTTATTCCTTCCGTTCTGGCGCACGCCGGGCTAGCCACCACCGACATGGGCCTGACAGCCTTTCTTGGCGCTTCGTTTCTCGCAGGTGTGGTTTGGATCGAAAAACCAACGCTGCTGCACGGTTTGCTTTTGGGTATATGCATCGGCTTAGCCGCACTCTCGAAATTCTCCTTCCTGGTATTTCTCCCGGCCTCGACAGTTGTGGCGTTGATCTGGTTCTATTTCGCCGAGCGGCCCGATCGTGCTCCAATCCTGAACACAATCAGAAGCGCGATCCCGTCGCTTTGCATCGCGGTTTTGGTCACGTGTCTCCTGGTTTGGGCCGGCTATCGCTTTAGCTTCGGCAAGGTATGGTTTGCGAATCTCAAGTTGCCCGCGCCGGAGCTATACGACGGTATTCGGTCTGTGGCACGGCACAACAGCATGGGAAATCCTTCGTACCTGCTGGGCCGACGTAGCATGTCCGGCTGGTGGTATTACTACTTCGTGGTCCTTGCCGTGAAAACTCCGCTGCCATTCCTGGCATTGCTCATCTACGGAGCAGTGTCGTCGTGGCGCAGCTCAGTACGCTGGACCAGCGGCTCCAAACGGGGTGTTTTTCTGGCATTGTCGTTTACCGGGGGAATCCTTCTCGTTGCGATATTCAGCCGAATTAATATTGGCGTACGTCACATTCTTCCGGTTTATATTGGATTTTCGATTGTCGCAGCTGCAGGCGCCGCGCGTTTGCTCGAAATATCGCGCACCGCGAAGTGGGCCGGTTGGGTGTTCGGCGGTCTGGTGTTGTGGCTGGTGGCTACTTCCGCACTCAGCCATCCCGACTACATCCCTTACTTTAACGCTCTCGCCGGCAACGAACCGGAAAAAATCCTGGTAGACTCCGACCTCGATTGGGGTCAGGACATGAAGCGCCTCTCAAAACGTTTGCACGAAGTCGGCGCCACCGAGGTGACGTTCAACCCATTCATTGTGGCTTATCTGGAGGCAGTCCATGGTTTCCCACCGATCCACTCCACCGATCCGGTAACGCCGTCGCCAGGATGGAATGCGGTCAGCCTCACGGTGTTGAAAGCGGCGCGGCTGGGCTTGGAGGACGACCATCCGGAAGTTCAACTCTGGCCGGATCAAATCAGGCCAACCGAAAAAGTCAGCCCAGGGGTTTGGTTATGGTATTTTCCGCCCGACTCGCCGGCAGCGCGATAGCCTCGCCTCATGGTTAGTACAATCGGGAGAATCGTTCGTGCCATCCCAACTCAACCGCAGTCCTAAAACGTCGAAGAAAAAGCAGCCGGCGGTAGCGCCGCCCGTGAGACCTTCGGTCGACCGTTGGCCTTTCTATGGTCCGATTGTGCTCGTCGCGATGACACTGATCTGTTACTGGACGCCGATGACGTCCGGCCATACGTCGATCTTGTGGGATGCAGCGGACTTTTTTCAGCCCATACAAAATTACCTGTCAGGGGAGCTGCACGCCGGGAGGATTCCCTTCTGGTCGCCTTATCCATCGTCCGGTTTCCCGTTTCTCGCTGATCCGCAGGTGGGCGCCTGGTATCCGCTCAACTGGCCCTTTTTCCTGATCGGTGTTTCGCCCCATGCCCTGGTTGTAGAACATTGGCTGCACTCGCTACTAGGGTGCTTTGGGGCTTATTTCCTGGCTTGGCGATTATTGCATCACCGTCAGGCCGCGGTGCTGGTGGGCCTCTGCTACGGCCTCTCAGGATTTTTCGTGGGCCACAGCTCCCATACGCCCATGTTGCAGGGCGCGGCCTGGATGCCGTGGCTGCTGCTGTTGCTGGATCTGGCTCTGGAATCGCACCCTTTGCGTTACACCGTGCTCGGTGGACTGGCGGGTGGAATGCTAATTTTGGCGGGGCACTTTCAGACCATTCTGTATAGCTTTCTCGCTCTCGGCCTGTTCGCCGTCGCACGTATCGCGCTGGAGCCTCGCCGCTGGTTCCCTATTTTCGGGATGGCCCTCGCAATCCCGCTAATAGGCACATTGATTTCCGCAATCGCCACGGGGCCTGGCCTGGAATTAACGTTGAATTCGATTCGTGCCGGCTTGACGGCCAGCTCCCGAACCGAGGGCATGATACCGCTGGCCGCCTTATCTACACTCGTGAGCCCCGATTTTTATGGTGTCCTGTCGGGAAATTATCATGGGCCACAAGACATTACCCAATATTATTTCTACGCGGGGATTTTGCTGCTTCCTTTAGCGATACTCGGCTTGCGCGACCGGCGGCTGAGAATGATCGGGCTCCTTCTGATCGTGCCCACTCTTTGGTACGCGATGGGACAATCGGCCGGACTGTATCGATTGGTAGCTCTTCTGCCTGGTTTTAGCAGCATCCGCGCCCCGGTTCACATTTGGTTCGTAGTGTCTCTCGGCCTGGCGCTACTGGCGGGGGCGGGAGTGGCGGCTCTCGTCAAAAAATGGCCCGTTGCATGGCTGCCCGCGGCAATCTTGCTGTTCTTTTGCCTGGATCTTTTCTATCATCAATCGCTCACCAATCCGCTTGCCTACTCCCGCCAGAGTTACGACGACCTGTACGGGTCCAAGGAAGAGCTTTTCCATCAAGCCGTGGCCGCCGCGTTGCCTCCGCTTACTCGATTCGACGGCGGCGAATCGCTTGCTAGCTTTGGCCCTCTGGCTCATTATTACGATCAGCACACCGAAGTGACTTACTCCTACGATCCGCTTCAGCTCGCCCGATACGACGCTTTTATTTCGGCGATGCATTCGAACCGCGCACTGCGCAAGGATCTCAACGTAAGCCGCTGGCTCGACCGCAAAACGGGCGACATCCGCATCCTGGCCGATCCGCTTCCGCGCGCCAATTTTCCGAAGCAACTGATTCCCGTCGGAACGGACGAGGAGAGCAAACAACGGCTGGCTAGCTTGGACCCAGAGCGTCAGGCGCTGGTGCCGGCAGGAACGTCCGCGGCGCAGGACGCCAACGGGGGCGCCGATGTGCGCGAGTTCACGCCTGGCCATTACCGCATCCACTACCGCTCGGCGACTCCCAGTCTGTTGCGCGTCAGCAACGCGTATTTCCCCGGGTGGACCGCCAAATTATCTGCTCGCGAGCTGTCGGTTCTGCCCGTCGATCACGCGCTGCTGGGCGTTGTGCTGCCGGCGGGTGAAGGGGATCTGACGCTGGATTACCATTCCACGTACTTTGTGCCTGCCGCATGGTTGACCCTGGTATCGTTGCTTGGATGCATTGGTCTCGTGATCTTTTCTTATCGAGAGAAGCTTTCTTGACCAGGTCCGCATTCCGTGTCGCAGCCCTCGTCTTGCTTGCGACGCTGTTCGCGGCCAATCTTTACCGCGCCGCCACGCAATCCATTGTTCACGATGAAGCACTCACTTGGCAGCTTTACCTGGCCGGGCCCGCCTCCGCGATCTTTCAGTATTACGATCCCAACCACCATTTTCTGGCGACCATCTTGTTCCGCATCTCGACGACGCTCTTCGGAGACTCCGAGTTTGCCCTGCGATTGCCGACGGTTCTCGCCGGCGGGTGGTTCTTTTGGACCGTCTTTCGGTTGTGCGAGCTACTATTCGGCGACGGTTGGTTCTTTCTGCTCGGGTGCGCCGTCCTGTCGTTGAACCCAATTTTGCTCGATTTTTTGGTTGCAGCGCGGGGCTACGGTCTCGCCGTGGCCGGTCTGTTCTGGGCACTATACGAGATGCTGAAATGGCTGGATGAGGGCGCCCGCGGCAGCGCGGAAATCGAACTTCGCAAGCGGCTATGGAAAGCGGCCTTGGGATGCTCGATCGCGGTAGCCGCAAATCTTACCCTGCTGATGCCCGTCTTTGTATTGGCCGCCGCTTTCTGTGTCTTACTGCTGCGAAAGCCCGACGCGATAAAACCGCCCGAATCGCCGCCTCCGGCTAGCGTTCGCAAGAAAGCCAAGAAAGCCAAACCGAAGACGGCACGTGGGCCGGCGAATCCCTATGCGCCGTTCGTGAATTTCGTTGTTCCCGTCGTCCTGTTGGCGATTGCCTTTCTACTCGCAGCTCCTATCGATTTGGCCCGCAGTCAAGACTTCTACGTCGGCACGGCTGCGGCGCTCAAGAGCCTGCGCAACCTGATGGAAGTGTCTTTCGCCTATGGCAACGGCTTCGGCGTGATGCAGCGAATCGAACAGATCTGGGCCAATTTCGCGCTGTTTTTCCTTCCAGTCGCGGCCGCGACGGCGCTGATCGTGGCAGCGATCGAAACGCGCCTGGTGCGTTCGATCCTCGGCGTGGCAACGTTATTTTCAGCGCTTGCGGTAGTTGGCTCTGCTCTTCTGCTCGCCGCGGCGCATCTGATATCGGGGATCCCTTATCCTCAAGATCGCACCGGAATCTACTTTGTTCCCCTGGCGTCGCTGGCCGCTCTCGGCCTCGCGCGAATGCTGGCCGAACGTCCCGGCGTTTCCCGTTGGATGGGCGGTGCGGTCGCGATCGTACTGCTTTCGTTCGCCCTGGAGTTTGCGGCGCAATGGAACGTGAAAAGCTTTTGGGTTTGGCGTTACGACATCGATACCAAACGAGTTTTCCAAGCGCTGGAAGCGGCGCCGAAACCGAACTCCGGCCCGATCCGCCTGGGCGTCTCCTGGATCTTTGAACCGGCCTTCAATTACTACCGCGTGGTCCGCAAAGCAACCTGGATGGCGCCGGTAGAGCGCGACGGGTTCGATGGCGCGCGCCAATTCTACGTAGTGAGCCCTGAGGATCAAGGTTCGGCAACCCTGCCCAAGATGAAGCCGATTTACAAGGCGCCAGATTCCGGCGCGCTGCTAGCAGTTCCTCAACCAGCTCAATAACATACAAAGCGTCCTAAAACGGCAGTTCGATTGCGTTCTTGACGCTAATCGCAGACTGCAATATTCTGATTGCATATTGCAATATGAGACTGGGCGAGAAACTCCGCTATCTCCGTGAAGTCGAGGGTACCCTGCGCGGGCTGGGCCGCGAGATGACGCAGCAGGAAATCGTCGGTGCCATCAAGCGCGAACAGAAGCAGTCCTTTAGCCAGTCCTATTTGTCGCAGATCGAAAACGGCAGCCGCCCGCATCTGACCAACGCGACCCGCATGCTGCTGGCGCGCTTCTTCAAAGTGCATCCGGGCTACCTGGTGGACGATCCGGAAGGCTTTCACACCGAGCTGATGTCCGATGTGCGGGTGGGCGAGGATCAGTTGGATCTCTGGCTGATTGGCGGCGTGGAGCGGTTTGCACGCGATCCCGAAGTCAGCCGCGCGCTGCTGAGATTGGCTAAGCACGAAGATTCCCGCAAATGTCTTTTACTGCTGGAATCGATTTTGGACACGCCGGGCCTGGTGGATCGTCTGTTCCAGGTCCTGCGGCCCGAACCCCACTCGCCATCCAGGAGGATCGCCAAATGAGTTGGGAGACTTTTTACTTCTTTTGTTTTTGCGTCGGCTTTTTGTGCAGCCTGGTCTCGTTCCTGGCCGGTACCACGCATCTGCATCTACATTTGCCACGCGGGCTGCACGGACACGCCGCGCATGGCGGCGGCAAAGGATCCGCGGAATCTCCGATTAACTTCGGAACTATAGCGGCATTCCTGGCTTGGTTCGGCGGGGCCGGATATCTGCTCAGCCGCTATTCCAGCGTTTGGGCGCTGGTAGCTTTGGGCCTGGCTTTACTCAGCGGTTTGGGCGGGGCCGCGGCCGTGTTCTGGTTTTTGTTCAAAGTGCTATTGAAGCACGATCGCGACTTGGATCCGGCCGACTACGAGATGGTCGGCGTGCTGGGCCGCTTAAGCACTACGGTACGCGAAAACGGCACGGGCGAAATGATTTTTTCGCAGGACGGGGTGCGCCACGCGGCCAGCGCCAGAAGCGAGGACGGCCGCCCAATCGCCCGGGGCGTCGAGGTAGTGGTGACGCGCTACGAGCGCGGCATCGCTTACGTTCGCCCGTGGGAAGAAATGAGCGAGGGGAAAAAGGAGAATTAGCATGCGCGTTCCACTGGAAGTACTCACGATGGCCGGACTCATGGTCCTGGTCGTCCTGTTTCTGATGGCGATGTTTGCCCGGCTGTATCGCAAGGCGGGCCCGCACGAAGCGCTGGTGGTTTATGGCTTCCGTGGCACTCGAATCGTGAAGGGCCACGGCACCGTGATTTTTCCGATGATCGAAAGCTGTCACGAGCTGTCGCTGCAATTGATGTCCTTCGACGTGGCTCCGCAGCAGGACCTCTACACCAAGCAGGGCGTCGCGGTCACCGTGGAGGCCGTGGCGCAGATCAAAGTGAAATCGGATCCGGAGTCGATCAAAACCGCATCCGAGCAGTTCCTCACTAAAACCGATCAGGCGCGTGAAGCGCTGATCCGGCTGGTGATGGAAGGCCATTTGCGCGGCATCATCGGCCAGCTTTCAGTCGAACAGATCGTGAAAGAGCCGGAAATGGTGGGCGACCGCATGCGCGCCACCTGCGCCGACGACCTGAGCAAGATGGGCCTGGAAGTGATTTCGTTCACCATCAAGGAAGTGCGCGATAAAAACGAATACATCTCCAACATGGGGCGCCCCGACATCGCACGCATCAAGCGCGATGCCGACGTGGCCACCGCCGAAGCCGAGCGGGATACAGCGATCAAACGCGCCGAGGCAATGCGGGCGGCCGCCGTCGCGAAGGCGCAGGCCGATCAGGAGCGCGTGTTGGCGGAGGCGCTTTCCCAGGCCAAGCAGGCCGAGGCTGGCCGCGACCTCGAAATCAAGAAGGCCACCTATGTGGAAGCCACCAAGAAGCAGCAGGCGCAGGCCGACAAGGCCTACGATATCCAGGCCAATATCATGCAGCAGCAAGTGATCGCCGAGCAGGTGAAGATCCAGCAGGTGCAGAAAGAACAAGAAATCAAAGTGCAGGAGGCTGAGATCAAGCGTAGGGAAAATGAGCTGATCGCCACCATTCTCAAGCAAGCCGAAGTGGAGCGTGGCCGTATTGAAGCGCTTGCGGGCGCCGAGAAGTCGCGGCTCACGGTAGAAGCGGAAGGCCATGCCGCCGCTATTCGATCGCAGGGTGAAGCCGAGGCGGAGATCATTTTGAAGAAAGGCGAAGCCGAAGCCAAGGCCATGAGCGTCAAAGCGGAGGCTTATCAGGAGTGGAACCAGGCCGCGGTGGTCGACAAGCTCATCACTGGGCTGCCCGAGGTGGTGCGGGCTCTCGCTGCGCCGCTCTCGAATATCGACAAGATCACCATCGTTTCCACCGGTGACGGCGACGCCGCGGGAATGCACAAGATAACCGGCGATATCACCAAAATTGCGGCGCAGATCCCAGCGCTGTTTGAAACACTTTCGGGCATGCAGATGTCCGAGTTACTTGGAAAAGTCAGAACTATCGGCGATAAAGCTCCCAAACCCGGCAACGGATCGGGAGAGGTCGCCAAATCCTAGGAGGTACATCATGGCACTGTTAGAGCGCGTGGCTACACTGGTCCGGGCGAATCTCAACGACATCATCGACAAGGCCGAGGAGCCCGAAAAGATGATCAAGCAAGTGATTCTCGACATGCAGAACCAATTGCTACAGGTGAAGACTCAGGTGGCGATCGCCATCGCCGATCAGCATCTGCTCGAAAAGAAGCAGAAGGAGAATGAGGAGAAATCCGCGGAATGGGTTCGCAAAGCCGAGCTGGCGGTAGACAAGAAGGAGGACGATTTGGCCCGGGCGGCCATTGAGCGATCCCTGAGTTATCGAAAGCTCGGCGAGAACTTCGCGGAGCAGGTGGCCGACCAGACGGCGCAGGTGGAAAATCTCAAATCCGCGTTGCGCAAGCTGGAGCAGAAGCTGGCCGAAGCCCAAGCCAAGAGCGATGTGCTGATCGCCCAGCATCGCCGCGCCCGGGCGCTGAACAGAGCCGGCGACGCGCGTCTGGCAGCCGGCAATGCTTCGAACGCCGAGGCCTTCGATCGCATGAAGGGCAAGGTGCAGCGCAACGAAGCGTTGAGCCTGGCCAAGGCCGAATTGACCGAAGATACTATCGAGGACCGGCTGGCTTCGCTCGAAAAAGAAGAGGAAGTCACCCGGTTGCTGGCCGAACTCAAAGCGAAGCGGGGCGCCTAAGCCTCTTTATTTGGCCGCGGCTGTTTCGCTGCCCCAGCGTTCGACCAGATCGGTGTGGATGCCGAACTGATCGAGCGTTCGCATCACTACGTGATCCACGAGCGCATCCACCGATTGCGGATGATTGTAAAACGCCGGGACGGGCGGCAGAATCACCGCGCCCATCCGCGCTAGCTTCAGCATGTTCTCCAGATGGATTTCGTGCAACGGCGTCTCGCGCACCAGCAGCACCAGCTTGCGCCGCTCCTTCAGGATCACGTCGGCCGCGCGATGAATCAGGTTGTCTCCCTGGCCGGTCGCGATAGCCGCTAGTGTCCGCGCACTGCACGGCGCAATGATCATGCCCCCGGTTAAGAAAGAACCGCTCGAAACCGCCGCCGCTTGATCGCTGGCTGCATAGGAGTGCGTCGCCATCTGACGCACGCGATCCAGCGAATACGAGGTCTCCTCCGCCAGCGTGTGCGCGCCCCACTTGCTCACAATCAAATGCGTTTCCACGTCGGTCCGGCGCCGCAATGTTTCGAGCAGCCGGACACCGAAGATAGCACCCGTCGCGCCCGTGATTCCGACGATCAATCGAAGAGGATGAAGCTCCGCCATGCGAAACTTCAATTCTAACAGCGGGATAATCTAATCTTTTGGCACCCAACGCATCCCGGCGGCAAACTCGACTCCCACCGCGAACTTCGAAGCGCCAATCCGAGCGCAGTGGCGCACCGAGGCGTTTCCCATGAGCCCTAGCTTTGGCGCGCCAAGGGTCAAGGACGTCTGCTTTCGCAGCGCCTCAGGCATTTCGAAGCGCAAGCCCAGCTCAGAGATGTCCAGCGCCTTGGCAAGGAAAAACTTCTCCTGACCGCCGGTGTCGCGCCATAGTACCGTGACGCGCTGCTCGCAAGGCCGCCTATCTTTTCTCCGTAGATCGTGGCGGGTCTCCATAAAATAAAGCCTAATGCCTAGCTCTACCTTAGATCCGGAATCAGTGAATCACCATAGACCGAACGTCCTGGTACTCGATCGTTTCGCATACTAAGTAAGCGAATAGGATTGGTCGCAGGACCGGGACCGGGCCACACGGCAGGCCCTGGGACAAGCTAATGCACATTAATCGAATACGGCATCACTTTCAGGAAACCTCGCTCGGAGAGCACGCGCAATGGGAGCTTGCCGAGTATTTTTTCCAGACGCAGCTGGGCTTCGGCCGTTGGATCGGCGCGGCTGAACAGCAATTCGAAAACGCTGCGGCGTCCTGGATAGGGCACCAATGTGACCCGTTCGGAAGCCGACATGTGCGCCTGCTGCTTCAGGACTTCGACGGCACGATCTAACCCACCCAACTGGTCCACCAGACCATTGTCTTTGGCCTGAGCGCCCACCCACACGCGCCCTTGCGCCAGCGGTTCAATCTGATCGAACGGCTTCTTGCGCCCCTCCGCCACGCTGCTGACGAACGCGCGATAAAAATCATCGATCTGGCCGGCGAGTTTTTGCCGTTCGGCATCGCTGAGCGGCACGGCGGAGGAATCGATGTCCGCAAAGCGGCCCCGCGTGAGTAGCTGCTGGCTCATTCCGATCTTGTCGTAGAGCCCGTGCAGCTCGAAACGGGCAAAGATAACGCCGATGGAACCGGTCAGCGTGTTGGGGTACGCAATGATGGGATCGCCCGTTGCGGCGACATAGTATCCGCCCGAGGCCGCCTCGTCGCCCATGGAAATTACCAGTGGCTTTTTCTTGCTCAGATTCTTAGCTTCATGCAAGATGTCGTCGGAAGCCACGGCATCGCCGCCGGGTGAATCGATGCGCATGATGACGCCCTGAATCGAGGAGTCGTTCTCCACTTGCTTGAGTAACTTGATGAAGCCTGTTCCGGTGAAGCTTTCATCGTCGGCGCTATCGTTGCCCGTGCCGGAGGTGATCATTCCCTGTCCAACGACCAGGGCGATTCTGCGTCCTCCCGGTAAAGCTTGCGCTCCCTTCTCGTAGGCTCGCCCGGAAATCCTTTTCAGTTCGCTCTGCTTCAGGCGGCTTTGCATTTCGGCGACGGCTTGGTCTTCATAACCGAGCGAATCGATGAGACCGCTGGAAACCGCGTCCTTCGCCAGGAACGGACCATCATCGATCAGAGCGCGCACGGCGTCGGGTTGCTTCTTGCGACCCTCGGCTATTGTCGCGATCAAGTTGCCATAGTATTGATCGAGAATCGCGTTCAACTGTTCGCGTGTCTCGGGCGTCATCGAGGTCATGGTGAGCATGTCGCCCGCGTCTTTGTACTTGCCGGCGTGGATCACCTCGGCTTTGACGCCGAGTTTATCGAGCGTCTGCTTGAAGAACAGGGATTCGGCGGCCAATCCCTTCAGATCCAGCGAGTCTTCGGGCGAAATGAAGATTTTGTCCGTGGCCGCCGCCAGATAGTATTCGCGCGCCGTGGGGGAGCGCAAATAACTGACGATCGGCTTTCCGGATTTCCTAAACTGGACGAGCTCGTCGTGAAGCTCTTCCATCTTGCCCCAGCCGATGTCGAGGCCCCGCGGCTCAAATAGGACTCCACGGATGCGCGGGTCGGTGGCCGCTCGCCGCAATGCATCCCAAACCTGCTCCACCGACATCGTCCTCTGGCTCTGAAGTATCGGGATTGGAATCTCGGCCGGCAAGCGCTCTGGCACCTCACCTTCCAGATCGAGCACCAGCGTGGAGCCGTCGGCCACACTCACCGGCCGGTTGGCGAAGGAGCCGGCGAATCGGATGGCGGCAAAAAACATGACCAGCGCGGCCAAGCCGCAGAGCAGGACGCCGACTACCAATCCGATTAGGAAGTTTCGCATGTTTTCTCCAGTGGTGAGACGCGCCAAACGGGCCGAAGTTGCCGTCCCCAGGCACTCATTCTACATCTGGATCAACACCTATAACCGATCCAACGGCTCGGCAGCGGTCCGTAATGCGTCGGCAAACAGTGGGCACACCACATTGCTCAGCTACTAATATCTCGCCAATTCGGCGATATGCTATGGAGAGCCATGTCATCGCACGCTATCGATTCCGTTTTGAACGAACAGCGCGTCTTCGAGCCCTCCGACGAGTTCCGCGCCGGCGCACAAATTAAAAGCCGGGCCGATTACGAGCGCCTCTACCAGGAAGCCAAGAACGATCCGGAAGGTTTTTGGGCCAAGATCGCTCGCGAACTGCACTGGTTCAAGCCGTGGGATCGCGTGCTCGAATGGAATCTGCCCTTCGCCAAATGGTTTCTGGGCGGCGAACTCAACCTTTCGTACAACTGCCTGGACCGACACGTCGCCACTTGGCGCAAGAATAAAGCCGCGATCCAGTGGGAAGGCGAGCCGGGCGATTCGCGCACGCTCACGTATCAGCAACTGTTGCGCGAAGTCTCGCGATGCGCGAATGTGCTTAAGTCGCTGGGTGTCGCCAAAGGCGACCGTGTCGCGATCTACATGGGGATGGTGCCCGAGCTGCCGATCGCAATGTTGGCCTGCGCGCGCATTGGAGCTCCCCACACCGTGGTGTTCGGCGGATTCTCCGCGCAGGCGCTGATCGATCGCATCAACGACTGCGGCGCGGTGGCCGTCATCACGCAGGACGGGGCATTTCGAAGGGGTACGGAAGTAAAGCTGAAAGAGGCGGTTGATCAGGCTCTGCCGCACTGCGCCACAGTTCGGAATGTGATGGTCTATCGTCGGACCGGCAGCACTGTAACGATGCACCCGGGGCGCGATCATTGGTGGCACCAGCTGATGGAGACCGCGTCCGACGATTGCGCGGCCGAGCCGCTGGACGCCGAGCACCCACTCTATCTGCTCTACACTTCCGGCACCACCGGCAAACCCAAGGGCATTCTGCACACTACCGGCGGCTATTCGGTAGGCTCCTACATCACGGCCAAATGGATCTTCGATCTACGCGACGAAGACACGTTCTGGTGCTCGGCCGACATCGGCTGGGTGACCGGCCACACCTACGTCGTCTACGGCATGCTGCAAAACGGTGCGAGTGTTGTGATCTACGAAGGCGGGCCGACGTGGCCTGAGCCCGATCGCTTCTGGCGCATAATTCACAAATACAAGGTCAGCATCTTCTACACCGCGCCCACTTCGATTCGCGCGTTTATGCGCCTGGGCGAGCAGTGGCCCCGCAAGCACGATTTAAGCTCGTTGCGGCTGCTCGGAAGCGTCGGAGAGCCGATTAATCCCGAAGCCTGGATGTGGTATCGCGAAGTGATCGGCGGGGGGCGCTGTCCGATTATCGATACCTGGTGGCAGACTGAAACCGGAGCGGCCATGATCTCTCCGCTGCCCGGCGCGATCGCGACCAAACCCGGTTCGGCGACGCTGCCGTTGCCGGGTGTGATCGCCGATGTGGTGAATCGTGAGGGCCAGAGTGTGCCGCCAGGCTCCGGCGGATTTCTAGTGATTAAACAACCTTGGCCCTCCATGTTGCGGACCATTTACGGCGATCCCGAGCGCTACAAAGACCAATATTGGTCGCAGATCCCAGGCATGTATTTTGCCGGCGACGGCGCGCGCATCGATTCGGATGGCTATTTCTGGCTGATGGGCCGCGTGGACGACGTCTTGAACGTAGCCGGGCATCGGTTGAGCACCATGGAGATCGAATCGGCGCTGGTGGCCAATCCCATGGTCGCCGAAGCCGCCGTGGTCGGCCGTCCCGACGACGTCAAGGGTCAGGCGGTATCCGCGTTCGTCACGTTGAAGGGCGGCGTGGAGCCCAGTGAAGAAAATAAGAATCTGCTGCGCCAGTGGGTGGCGAAGGAAATCGGACCCATTGCCAAGCCCGACGATATCCGCTTCACCGACTCCCTGCCCAAAACGCGCAGCGGCAAGATCATGCGACGTCTGCTAAGAGAGCTGGCAACCAACGGCGAAGTGAAAGGCGATACCACCACGCTCGAGGATTTCTCTGTCTTAGCGAAGCTGTCATCCGACGAAGAGTAGATATCGGCGGCTGACTTCCAACAGAAAACCCGACCCGGAGGCTCCGGATCGGGTCATTTGATCTACAACTCACGCACCCAATGTTTAGACGTGCTGCGTCCGATAGCGGCTGATAATTTGATTCATCTGGTCTTTCAACTGGAGTTTAACTTTCTTCAGCCGATGCTCCTCCACTTCCTCCGCGGGAGTGAGGCGCGCTTTGGCTTCCAGCGCTTCCAACTGCTCGTGGCAGCGATGGTGCTCGTCAACCAACTGGCGAAACTGTTCGTCAGTTTGCATCAGGTGCGACTTCAATTCTTCTTGCGTGTTCTCCATCAGGGTTCTATCTCCTTTGAGGTTGAAACGCCGAGTCGGTAGGATTAACTTGCTCGGTGGGTAGTGAATGAATAGCTGCATTCGTCCGTGCGGCGGTCACCGATGGCCCCCGCATATGTGACAGTATCATGAAAGAATCCTCATGACAATCCCTGTTTCTGAAGGATTGTCATAGTACGCAGGCCGCTCGCCGACCGCTTGAAAACCAAGCCCTTCGTACAGGCTGCGGGCCGCGACGTTCGATTCGCGAACCTCGAGGAAATGGGTCCCCGGCCAGCGCGCAAGCTCGGCTTGAAGCAGTTCGGTAGCGATGTGAAGCCGCCGGAAATCCGGGTGAATGGCGATATTCAGGATCTCACGTTCCCTATCGGCCACCGAACGGGAAACCAAGAACCCGGCGATGGGTTCTTCTGGCGATGTGTTGGCCATGAGGGCCACCTGGCAATCGAAAGCCAGATAGTCCTGGGCGTCCCACTGCGACGATTCGGGCGCGGTGTGCTGGATGGCGGCGATTTCGGGCAGATCGCATTTTTCGGCGGGCCGAATGCGAACGCGCGGGGGCACCACCTGGCGAAGTAGCGCACGTTGGCGTGCTCCGATTCCGCGCCAGCCGTAGTTCAGCTCCACGTGGACGCGGCCAGCCTCGGCGATCCCGCGGCGCTGGCTTGCATCTTCGAGCAGAGTTTGGATAGCGCGGGCAAAATCGTCCGGCGAGTCGGCGATCCAAACGTTCACCCCATGCTCAAGACCGAGCCCGGAGCAACCAGACGATGTGGAGACCACCGCGCGATCCATCGCCATCGCTTCCAGAACTTTTAGATTCGTGCCGGCCGACACGAGCGTGGGAACGATCGCGAGGTTGGTTTCGATATACAACGGACGGACGTCGGAGACAAATTCAAGCAGACGGACGCGCTCGTCTTGAGGAATGGAAGAAAGCCCGGTGTGTTCGCGCCAGTAGAGCACGGGATCCGGGCCGGCGACTACGGTGAACGTGATTTGCGAAGAATGTTTGCGCAAGATGGGCCAAACCTGTTCGACGAAAAATCGGTACGCCACGATGTTAGGAAAGTGGCGGAACGACCCGATAAACAGCAGCCGTTCGCCGGGGCGCTCGATCTCGGGAGTGAAGCGGTCGAGATCCACGCCGTTGGGGATCACGGCAACGTTGGGACTGCTGAGCAAGGCGCGATCCTGCTCCGACATGACGAACACTTTGCGATAGCGCCGTATCCATTTCTTCTCGAATCGCTGCCAGCGCCAGTAATCCCAACGCTCGGCCATGCCGGGAGCGCGGTCACGGATTTGCCGATACAGAGCGAAGGTGACGTCATGTTCCACCAACACGTCGCCCGAGTAGGGAGCGAGCATGGTGTATTCCACTTGCAGCGCCTCGACCTTGTATTCGGCCCGGATGTGAACAAGCGCCGCGATCATTGCAGGCGAATGGAATTCGTGGACTTCGGGAGGCGCGATTGTGGACCAGCGCGGTTCGCGATAGCGCGGTTTTTCGGCCAGGATCAGGCGCGCACAGATGTCCAAGACCGGCCGCAAGTCGTCGTCGCTGGTTTCAGCATCGCGGAAGGCGAAGAGGAAGATATCGAACTCGGCGGACATTTCTCGCAACAGATTGAAGATGCGAACCGCGCCCCCGTGCGACAGGGGAAACGGAAAATACGGACTCAACACCGCGATCCGTCGGCGGCGTGCCGATAGAGGACGGCCTTCGATCTCTGCGACCTTGGAGGGATAAACCGAGCGATCCTTTTTCCACGGGACAAGCCACTTGGGACGAAGAAAAATGCGATCGAGCGGCACGCCTTTCACAAAAAGAAAGGATGCGATCGCGGTTCCAAGGCTCAGTTGATGGCGCTCCAAGCGCGCGTTGTAAGCGAGGATCTTGGTTGGAGCGTAAAGAAACACCGCGCGGCGCAACGCGCTGTATCGCGGGTCGCGATCGAACAGCAGAGGAACTTGACCAATCCGATAAGCGCGAAATCGACGGCGAAGCTCGCGGTAGATGGCAAACGTCGACCGGCTGCTGAGATCCGCCGGCTTTACCAGGACGTGTTTTCGGTCCGGGACCAGACGCTGGATCTCGGCGAACATCGCTTGCGCCAGTTCGGAATGGCCCGACGCGAACGTGACGATGATCGCTTCCGGATCTTTACCCAGTACCCGGAAAATGAATCGCTTGACCGCGGTCCTCAATGGAATTCGATCGTCGTCACTTCACCGGCGGTGTGCAATTTTGCGTCCGGCTTCGGATTGTAGTGCACCACCACTTGCCGTGGATTTTTCTGCGCACCGCAGCTCAAGGTTTGTTCGCCTCCGCCCCCGCTGAGTGAAACCTGCGAGGGATCGGCCATCAGAAGCTGCAAAGTTTTTCCATCTGGGGTTTGAATCACCATCCGCGCGGCGCCACTGAGACAATCCAGCTTTTGAAATACGCCCTGCACGCTGGGGCCGGTCGCAGCCGGCGCTTGATACCAGGCCTCTGGTTTGGGCGGCGCGGCGCCATCCGGATTCATCTTCTTGCGGGCTGCATCTTCGGCGGCATGAATCGCGGCTTCGCTCTGCGCTTTGACGCGCTCCAGGTCCGCTTCCTGTTCGTCATGGATGCGTTTGCGCTCGGCCCTTTCGTAGTCGAAGCGCTTGGACTGCACTTCCAAACGAACTTTGCTGAGGCGCTCGCGCTCTTGGTCGTTGGCGGCGGCGCGCTCGGCGCCAGACCAGGCTTTCTGCGCTTCGGCGAAATCCTTCGCCACTTCATACGTCTTGGCCAGCGCCGTCCAATACTCGCTGTTGCGCGGGTTCAGGGCGGCGGCCTTCTTCAGCAGCGTCGCTCGCTGCTCAAGCTGCTCCTTCTCGATGGCCGGGTTAAGATCGGCCAACTGATAGTATGGCTCGCCCCAGCGCGGGTTCAACTCGCTGGCTTTCTTGAGCTGGTCCGCGTCGCCTTTCATGATTCCCAGTTGCAGCCACGCCCGCGCATTCTTGCTGCCCGATTCGATGGCGTCCTGCAGGGCCATCTGCGCTTGATCGTCCTTATCGTCGTGAAGCGCGATGAACGCCATGCCTTCCGCCGCTGCCGGCCCGTGAAGCACGTGATACGCGGCGCCTGCTTCGGCAAAGTGGCCACTGGCAAGCAGCAGATCGGCCAGCACGAAGCGCGCGTCCTCCGAGCCTAACTGAATCGGCTTGAAATCGCGGGTTGGGCTCAGGGCGCGCCCGGAGATCGAGGTTGTCGCAAACGTTCCCGCTTTCAGCTCCGCTTCCGCCTGTTGTTGGATTTGCGCGGCGCTCTTCTCGAAAGCGTTGTGGCAGGCGGCTTCGAAATCGTTGGTTTGCTCTAGATTCGAAATCATCACGCGTGTGCGGCCGGCGTACTCCGGATTCACCGCCACCAGGTGCATAAGTGCCCAGCCGGGCGAACGCTCCGCTTCGGGAACCGGCGCTCCGAGCGTGATGCGTACGCCGTCGATTTCAACTGTCGAAACCAGCTCAATGATGGCTTCTTCCACTTGCGGAGGCAGCCGGTTGGTGTTGTCACGAAGCAGAATCCGCGCTAGCTCCTTCAGTTCGTCGCGAGAAAATCCGGCGGACTCGGTAGCAGTTGCCATCCGCGCGTCGCGGCCCAGCGCGAACGGTTTTGTGTCCGCCGGCGCGGATTTCGAAATGACGACCCGAATCGGCCAAACCAGGCGCATGTCTTCTTTGCCCGTAATAACGCGCAGAGTCTCGCGAAATTGCTCCAGCACCATCAGCTTTTCGCGCGCGGGTTTATCGCCGGTGTTGCTGTAGACCTCAAACGGACCGGATCTGAGAGCGACCCAACGGTCCTCGGCAGCGAGGAGCGCTGGCAATAGCAAAAGCAGGGACAGCCGGAGCGGCACGATTCAATGTTAGCTCGGCTGAACATTCCTTGTTATGATCCGAACAGCGATGGGCAAGATTATAGCTTTCGTGATGCTAGTAGTTTTAATCGCGACTCCGCTTGCAACACTGTTTTTTCTGTCGTCTCACACCAAGCTGGCCTTCGACCCCCAACCCAAAGACATCGGGGTCAACACACCTGTGGCGGTTCGCGTTTCGAACCCTCATGGGATGCGCCGGTTCACAGCATCCGTCGAGCAGAACGGCGTGAGCTGGCCGCTGCTGGAGACGAAAACCCCCGCGGATCGGTTCAAATTTTGGCTGGCGCAGGTTCCCGAGCAGGATGTTCACTTCAATGCCGGGAGTAAGGAAGCGCCGAAGTTGCGGGAAGGCCCGGCGAAGCTGGTGGTGGAAGCGCAATCCAACGATTTTCGCGGTGCTACAGACACGATCTCAACGAACGTGGTCGTCGTCCTTCGGCCGCCCTCAATCTCCGCCGACGGGTTTCAGCACTACATCAACCAAGGCGGCTCGGAGATGCTGCTGTTGACGCCAACTGGTGCTTGGAGCGAAGCGGGCGTGCGCGTGGGCCAGGACACGTACAGGAGTTTCCCCATCGCGGGTCGGGCCGAGCGCCTCGCGCTCTTCGCCTATCCGTGGGATTTACCAATCGACACAGCGCCCGTGGTTTTCGCGAAGAATTCGGCGGGGACTGAAGCGACCGCGCGATTCTGGTTCAAGATATTCTCCAAGAAGTTTCGGAAGCGCGATCTGGAAATAGACGACAAGTTCCTCGATAAAGTCGTGAATCAGATCGATCCGGGCGGCTCGGGCGATCTGCTGACCCGTTTCCTCAAGATCAATGGGGAAATGCGCCGGCGGAATAACAAGACTCTGGCGGACCTGCGCTTCAAAACAGCCGAGAAGTTTCTATGGACCGATTCGTTCCTGCAACTGGCCAATTCAAAGGTAGAGTCCGAATTCGCCGACGTGCGCAGCTACATCTACAAAGGCAAGAAGGTGGATCAGCAAGTTCATCTGGGGTTCGATTTAGCCGTGACGGCGCACACGCCGGTGCTGGCCTCGAACGACGGCCGTGTGGTTTGGGCGGCGCCCCTGGGCATCTACGGCAACTGCATCGTCGTGGATCACGGCTATGGTTTGCAATCGATCTACGGGCACCTGAGCTCGATTGCGGTGAAGGAGGGTGACATGGTGAAACGCGGCCAGGAGATGGGCAAAAGCGGATCCACCGGTTTGGCCGGCGGCGATCATTTGCACTACTCGATGCAGGTGGAAGGCGTTGAGGTGAATCCGGTGGAGTGGTGGGACGCGCACTGGATCAAGGATCATGTGCAGGATCGCATGAAGCAGCAGTAAGTACGTGTCGCTATTGGAACTGATATCCCGGCTTCAGTTCGCAAAGGTACAGCTTGGTTTGATCCGCGGCCACTTGCAGCGTGCAATCGGCCCAGGAGAGCTGGAGCGCGGGGCCCAACGGAAATACAATCTCGGCGCCACCGAAGTCGGTTTCGATGCTGGGACCCTCCGCGGTGGCGGGCAGCGTGAAACTCATGGAGCGGCCATAGATGGCTGGATAGGCTTCGCGAATCGCGTCACTCGGCATGGCGCGCGTCACTTCGGCTTCCACCAGAAACGTTACTGTATCGGACCAGTCGCTCGCCTTCACTGTAATGACGCGGCCTGGACGGGGAATCGCGCCGGTTTCAACCTTGGTGAAAGGGCAAGGCCCAGCGATGCAGGAGACGCGTGCATTGTCGAACTGTTGCCCCTGGCCGGCATCCATCGTTATGCCGCCCTCAGACGCTTTCCATTTGCCATCCGGCGAACAGGGCGGCTTGCCTCCGCAGGGGACGTTGCCAATGTTCTGCACGGTAAACGTCTTGGCCGCGCTGCCGACGTTGACGGTACTCAAAGTTCTTTCCGCATACCTGATGCGGACATCTTTAATGGTCGTTTCGCGGAGGCCCACAGCCGCGCCAGCCGTCGTGACATTGGGCGTCATCCGCACCACGTATATCTCGCCCTGTAGCTGCTCATTGAGCCGCGCGACCTCCATCGGCCGATAGTCGGGATGCCGGAACGTCAACGTCACTGGCCGGTCTCGCCAGCGTTCTTTCGGAAGTTTGAGTTTGAAAACGCCGGACGCACTGGATTCGCCGGCCGCGGTCTGCTCGCCTTCCCTTGCCGTGATTTTCGCGTTGGCGATGGGAAGTTGCTTTCTCGGGTCCTCGTCCTGCTGGAGAACCACTCCGGTGAGCGTGAAGCTCCCTGGGCGCAGCTTGATGACCAATGCCACGGCAACCACGGCTAAGCCCACCGCCCCGGCCCAAATCGCGAACCTGCGAGCTGTTGTTCGCATCCGCCGATTTCAGGATAGCCGCCCAAGGCTTTACATTGAAAGTGTGCCTGTGAGCCGCCTCACGCGCAGAACGCTTCTTCAGGCTGTGGCCGGTGGGAGCGCGCGTTTGCAGTCCTCCGCCGCCGCTCCTATCGCTGGCGCCAGCGTCGCGCTGTCGTCCGATGACGATAGCTTGCTGGACGAGATCGAAAAGGCGTGCTTCTTGTATTTCTGGGAGCAGGCCCATCCCGAAACTGGATTGGTGAAGGACCGCTCTAAAGCCAACACCTCCGATAGCGGCATTGTCGCGAGTATCGCGGCCACCGGCTTCGGCCTCAGCGCGCTTTGTATTGGAGAGAAACGTGGTTGGGTCTCCTATACGGACGCGCGCGACCGCGTGCTGGCCACGCTCAACTTTCTCGACCGAAACATGCCCACGCACCGCGGATTCTTTTTTCATTGGGCCAACATCACCAGCGGCGAGAGAATCTGGGACGCTGAAGCCTCATCGGTGGACACCGCAATCTTGCTTTGCGGCCTTCTCACCGCACGCCAGCATTTCCGCTACGCCGAGATCACTCGCCTGGCGTCCGCCATTTTCGCCCGCGTGGATTGGACCTGGCTTTCGGAGGACACCTCCATGTTGTCGCAAGGCTGGACACCGGAGTTTGGCTTTCTGTCCTATCGCTGGGATTACTACAGTGAACTGATGATGATCTACCTGCTCGGCTTGGGATCCCAGACTCATCCGTTGCCAACGGACGCCTGGAACGGATGGAAGCGCACTATCTTCGACTACGAAGGACTGCGCTACATCGGGTCCTACGCGCCCTTGTTTGTGCACCAATACTCGCAGGCGTGGTTCGATTTCCGCAATAAGCGCGATCGCTATGCGGATTATTTCAAAAACTCAATGAGCGCCACCGAAGCCCATCGCTTGTTCTGCCTGGAATTGGGGAAACAATTTCCTGACTACAGCAACGACTTGTGGGGCATCACGGCATCCGATTCCGAGCACGGTTACACCATCTGGGGAGGGCCGCCCGAGATTGGCCCGATTGACGGAACGGTCGCGCCGAGTGCCACCGCCGGCTCATTACCGTTTCTGCCGCAAGCCACGTTGCGAGTTTTGAGAAACATCAGAACGCATCACGGCACGCACGCTTGGAGCCGGTACGGATTCGTGAATGCATTTAATCCGCTGAAGAATTGGTACGACCCGGACGTGATCGGCATCGATACCGGCATCACCATGCTGATGGCTGAAAACCTGCGGACCGGATTCGTTTGGGAAACTTTCATGAAAAATCCCGAGGCGCAAAGAGGCATGGAGCGCGCGGGTTTCATGAAGTACTGAACGACCGCTCGCTTACGCCAGCACCGCGACAAACCATCGGCCTGCGTGCAGCACGCGCCCCGTTCCGATTTCAGCGATCAAACGCTCCGGCGTAAAGTAACGCTTGTAAACCACATGCCGCGATCCGTCGTTGAGCACTCGTTCCTGAAATTGTTCAGGTGGGACATCGTCGCGTTGAGCCGCATCGATTAATAGCATCGAATTGGACACGCGCCGCGCCTCGGCCAGAAACAGGCTGCCGGCGGGCTGGCCAAGGTGTCCGTAGAAGTGGCCGACCACCAGGCAGTCGAACTGTTTTGATCGGAACGGCAGCGCTAACGCGTCGCCGCGAACATACGACGCACGTGGCAACCTCGATCGTGCCACCGAGAGCATCGAAGCGCTTTGGTCTAGGCCAGTAATCCTTCCGTGCAGGCTTGCCGTGAGAAAGCCCGTGCCGCAGGCTACGTCCAAGAATGAATCGAAGCACAGCGAATCCAGTAACGTTTGCAGAACGGCGACTTCTTCGCTCCAGCCGGGACGAATTCGCGAAGCGAATAATCCAGTGCCGAGATAGAAGTCGTCGTATTCCTCAGCCCGGCGGTCGTAATAAGCACGTTCGGTCTCCGTCATTCCTTTATCGTGGCAAGCTGACCTCTACTTGCCGGCTTGACCTTGACACGCTCTTGTAACCAGTCCATAATGGCACCAGTTTAGTCTCTTTCGATTTGCATCGTAACCGATCCCCGCGAGTTATCGGTTGAAGGACTTGGTTGCGGCCCCGTGAAGCCGCGGCCTATCCAAAACACGCTGCTGTTAAAGTTGCACATCTTTTGGAGGATGTATGCCACGTTTACACACGTTGATTTTCTGTTTCTGTTTGTTGTTTACTTTGGGAGCCTACGGACAGACGTTCCGGGGCGCGATTAATGGCACGGTTACCGACCCGTCGGGATCGAGTGTCGCCGGAGCGATGGTAACCGCCACGGACGCCGCCACGAATATTGCCCATAATTCGACCACCACGGGTGACGGCCAATTTTCATTCCAGGATTTACCACTAGGAACTTATTCTGTAACTGTTACAGCCAGCGGCTTCCAAAAGACGACTGTTTCGAATGTGGTCGTCTCCGCGGGCAATGTATTTACCGTGCCGGTGCAACTGGCGGTGGGCCAGCAGGCCACTGCGGTCGAGGTTTCGGCTGCGGCCGTCGCAATCGACACAACCACCTCCACGGAAAGCGACACCATTCCCACCGTTGCGCTACAAAATATTCCGCTCAACGGCCGCGATTTTACGCAATTGATCGCAGTCAAGCCCGGTTATGGCGGCTATTCAGTGGGTGGCTTTGGATCGCTGAATGGCACGCGCGCCAACCAGATGAATTGGCAGATCGACGGCACCGACAACAATGACATGTGGCACAACATCCCCGCTGTCAACCAAGGTGGTGTGTCGGGAATTGCCGGCGTCGTGATGCCGATCGACGCGATCGATGAATTTTCGGCGCAGACTCAGTCCAACGCCGAAGTCGGCCGCAGCTCCGGCGGCACGGTGAACCTCACCATCAAGACCGGCAGTAACGACGTGCACGGCAGCGCGTACTATTACAACCGCAACGAATTCTACGCAGCCAGTTCGCCCTTCTTCGTTCCAACGCCCGATTTCCCCAGGCCGCCCGAGCTTCGCAACCAGAACTGGGGTGGAACTGTTGGCGGACCCATCATCAAAAACAAAGCATTTTTCTTCATTGGCTTTGAAAAACAGCAATACATTTTTGGATTGACTGGCTTATCCACGGAGCCTTCCAACGCCTGGGTGAGCCAGGCACAAGCGCTGCTGAACGCGGCTAGCGTTCCGGAAAGTACGCTGTCGGCTAGGCTGCTTTCCACTCTATGGCCAAGCTCCATCGCCAATCTGCCGGCTACCGTCAACAACTACTTCGCAACGGTTCCAGGTACCGGCTACAGCTACAACGGCGTCGCTAAGGTGGACTTCAACTTTACCGACAAGGAGCGGTTGTCCATCCACTGGTTCGGCGGGCAAGGCAGCCAAACCCAGCCTCCCGGTGCGAGCTTGGCGCTAGCTACGGCGAGTTCCAACCTGGGTTACTACTTTGAAGTGGCTCCGCTCCACGTGCAGAACTACTCCGCGGTGTTGAGCTCGGTATTCACCAATAAACTGACTAACCAATTGCTCTTCGGCGTAAGCTATTTCGACCAGATCTTTCACGATTCCAACAATAGCTTTAATATGGCGAACCTGGGGCTGGACCTGAGTCCCGCTGCCCTGGTGGGTGGCCAGCCGGTGATGGGAGCGTCCAACATCGAGATTAGTGGATTCGATCAGGTGGGCATCACGCCGCCCGAAGGCCGCCAGGACGTTACCGGGCATGTGACGGACGTAATGTCCTATATCACGGGCCGGCACGAACTGAAGTTCGGCGGCGAGTTTCGGCAGGGTCGCGTGGACGAGTTTTACTACCGCGCATCCACAGGTATCTTCAGTTTCAATGGATCGCAAGGTCCCTGGGCCGCGGCGTGCGCGGCGAACCCCTCGCTAGTTTGCAATTCGAATACGCAGTCGCTGGCCGACTTCTTGGCGGGCGACGTCAGCACATCCTCCATCGCTGTCGGTGACGCGGAGCGGAAGGTGTTGGTGAATGGATTCGATTTCTTCGTGCAAGACAACTGGCAAGTCAACTCGAAGCTCAATATCAATTATGGGCTGCGTTGGGAATACTTCGGTCCGCTCCATAGCGACCAAGGGACCAACCTGGGTGTTTTTGAGCCAGGCCAGGGTCTGGTGCTACAGGGAGACGGTCTTAACTCCATTTACAAGCCGGATTATCACAATTTTGCTCCCCGATTAGGCTTCGCTTACAATCCGGGCGGTGGGTTTGTGCTGCGCGGAGGTTACGGGATTTATTTCGACCAGATCAACATGAATCCGTTTCTGGACTTCCGCCCGCCCATCAGCGCGGCGGATGGCTTGGAAGACAATCCTATTGGTCCAGACGCAGTGGATAGTTACAGCCGCAACGCGTATAACTGGCAGACCGCGCAAGCCGGCGGCGCCTCTATTTTTCCCGGAGTCACTACTTGCCTGGGAAATTCCGCCACGGATCCGAATTGCCTGCCCGGCTTGACTTACAACGTGTTCTCCGTGAATCACAATTTACGTCCGTCCTATAACATGAACTACAACTTCAATATCCAAAAGAGCCTGGGTCAAGCGGCGGTTCTGGAAGTTGGATATGTAGGAAGCCAGGGACGCAGGCTGACCATCATGCAAAATATCAACCAGAACGGGGCATTTTCCGCCGAATATCCCAACTATGGTTCGATTATCCAGCTCAATAGCATCGGCAACTCCAACTACAACTCGCTCCAGTCCACGCTACGCGTAAGAACCTGGCACGGATTTACGTCGCAGTTCTCGTTCACCTGGGCGCACGCTTTGGACGATGTCACCGAGTACCGCGGAGAGATTCCGCTCGACAGCTTCAACTTGAGACAGGAATATGGCAGCAGCGATTTCGACACACGTCTTAATTTCACGGCGTTCTGGAGCTATAACATACCCGGAGCCCGACGCTGGAAGCTGCTCACCAACGGATGGCAGTTCGATGGCTTCGTTTCACTTCACGGTGGACAGCCCTTCAACTTCCCGGGGAGCGACCCTTCTGGCACGCAGCGGCCCGGCGTAAATCTGATCTCTTATCCATACGCGGGCATCGACCAAACTTTCGTCCAGGGTGTCGGCGAACAGTGGGTCAATCCAGCGGCCTTTGTGGCAACCTCCGGCCCCGGCAACCTGGGACGCAACGCGCTCTATGGCCCAGGCTTCGCGGATGTCGACTTTTCCGTATTCAAGAACTTCACGATCAAAGAAAGGCTCCGGTTACAACTTCGGGCGGAAATGTTCAATGTGTTTAACCGCATCAATCTCGCATCGGGCGCCGGCTCGGTGGGGAGTAACGGCGTGGTCGGCGATACCATTGGCGACTTCAACGGCGCTCCTGGCCTGGGTCCCGGCGAACCGTTCAATATGCAGATCGCGGGGAAGATTATTTTCTAAGAATTCAGAAGTCTGGTTTCGCATGGGCTCGGCTTTCAAGATAGCCGGGCCCTTACTTTTTCGCTGAGCGCTTTTCCATCCACCCGTTTCCCCGCCAGCTTGGCTTGCGTGGCCTTCATCACCACGCCCATTTGCTTGGCCGACGTGACGCCGGTCTCCGCCAGCGCGGCGGCGATGGCCTCGTCGATCTCCTTCTCACTTGGTGCGGCGGGCATGTAGGATTCGATCAGCTTCAGCTCGGCTTCCTCCTTTTCCGCCAGTTCCGGGCGATCGCCCTTGCGAAACATATCCGCCGCTTCGCGCCGCTGCTTAATCAGCGTGCCGAGCACTTGCAGCTCGGTGTTTTCGTCCAGCGGCTTCATGGAATCCACTTCGTGCTTCTTCAGCGCCGCTTTGATCATGCGGATCGCATTGAGCTTGGTCTCTTGTTTGGCGCGCATCGCGGCCACCATGTCGGTCTGAATCCGGTCGAGTAGAGCCATCGTTTGTTATCCTGATGTTTAATCCTCCTCATGTATATCAAGAAACAGCGCCTGCTTACACCCGGTCCCACGCCGCTACTTCCGAAAGCCTTGCAAGCGATGATGGGTTCGGACATACACCACCGCACCGAAGACTTCCGCAATCTGTACCGCGCCGTGCTCGCGGATTTGAAGGAAGTGATGGGCACCACTAACGACGTTTTGGCGCTGGTGGCCTCCGGCACCGGAGCGATGGAAGCTTCGGTTGCGAATTTCCTTTCGCCCGGCGATCGCGTGATTGTCTGCTCGGCCGGCAAATTTGGGGAGCGCTGGGCGGAGATCGCCAAAGCCTTCGCCCTGGATGCCGTCGTGTTGAAAGAAGAGTACGGCGGCGCGGTCAGCGCGGAACGGGTTGCCAAGGCGCTCCAATCGGAACCCAACGTCCGCGCCGTTTTCGTCCAGGCATCTGAAACCTCCACCGGCGCCGCGCACGACGTGCGTGCCATGGGCGAAGCCGTCAAGAAAACGGACGCGATCTTCGTCGTGGACGCAATCACGGGACTCGGCACGATGCCCCTCGACATTCCCGGCTGGGGTCTCGACATCGTGATCGGCGGATCGCAAAAGGCCTTCATGATCCCGCCCGGCCTGGCGTTTCTTTCCATCAGCCCCAAAGCTTGGGCCATGGGTGAGACCTCGAAACTTCCGCGCTATTATTTCGATCTGAAGAAGGAACGCAAAAGCGCGGCGGGCGGTGAATCCAGTTGGACGCCCAATACGTCGTTGCTGCTGGCGCTGGCCGAAGCGCTGAAATACATCAAGTCCATTGGCATGGACAAGCTGGTGGACAATGCCCAGATGCTCGCCCGTGCCACGCGCGCGGCGGTGACGGCGCTGGGCCTGGAGCTATTCGCTCCGCAATCGCCCGCCGCTTCGGTTACCGCGGTGAAAGCGCCGAAAGGCATCGATTCGGGCGCCATCGTGAAAGATTTCCGCAACCGTTTCGGATCCATCATCGCCAACGGCCAAGGATCCATGAAGGGCCAGATCTTCCGTATCGCGCATCTCGGCTATTTCGATTTTCCGGATCTGTTCGCCGTCCTAGCCGAGCTGGAAATCATCCTGGCGGCGCAGGGCGTACCTGTAAAATTTGGAACCGGAGTAGCGGCGGCCGAGAACGTGTACGCCGAAGTCGCTCTGGCAAAAAAGACAGTCACAGCTTAAGGCCACGTAAATTCAAACCACACAAACATGCGAATTCTGATAGCCGAGTCGCTGGCTCCAGCGGCAGTGAAGTTGCTGCAGCAACAGCCGGGATGGGAAATCGTTGTTTCCAATCCAAAAGAATACATGCAACACCTGGCGGGCGCCGACGCGCTGATCGTACGTAGCGCCGTTACGGTGGACAAGGCCGTGTTGGCCGCGGCGCCGAATCTGCGCGTCGTCGGACGCGCGGGCGTCGGGGTCGACAACGTGGATCTGCCTTCTGCCACAGCGGCCGGGGTGCTGGTGATGAACACTCCGGGCGGCAACGCCGTTTCGGTGGCGGAACATACCATGGCGCTGATGTTGTCGCTCGCGCGCTCTATCCCTAACGCCAGCGCCTCGGTGAAATCGGGCAAGTGGGAGAAGCGCAAGTTCATGGGGACGGAGCTGCGCGCCAAAACTCTGGGCGTCATCGGCCTGGGAAGCATTGGACGCGAGGTAGTGAAGCGCGCGGCGGCCTTTGAGATGCGGATCATCGCGCACGATCCCTACGTCCATTCGCAGACCGCTAAAGACGTCGGCGTGGCCCTGGTGGATCTGCCGGCGCTCTACGCCGACAGCGATTACATTACGCTGCACACCGCGCTCACGCCCGAATCGTTCCGGCTGCTCTCGCGCGATGCATTCGCCACGATGAAGAAAGGCGTGCGCATCGTGAATTGCGCGCGGGGCGAGTTGATCGATCAAGAAGCGCTGCGTGACGCATTGGCCTCGGGCCAGGTGGGCGGCGCGGCCCTAGACGTTTTCGAAAGCGAGCCTCCGTCGCCGAGCGATCCGCTCTTCGCCATCGAGACCGTGGTGGCGACGCCGCACATCGGCGGTTCCACCGAAGAAGCGCAGGAGACGGTGGGCGTTCGGATCGCGCAGCAGATTGTCGAATATCTGCAGAATGGGGCGGCGCTGCACGCCGTGAATTTGCCCGCGCTCACTCCGGAGCAGTACAAGACGTTGGGACCGTACGGGAAGCTGGCCGAGCGCCTGGGCGGCTTCGCTTCGTATATCTCCACCGGCAATCCGAAAGCCGTGCGTCTGGTTTACTTCGGCAAGATCGCCGAGTTCAATACGCATCTGGTGCGCAACGCGGGCTTGGCGGGCGTGTTGCAACGGTCGCTCGCGCGCAAAGCAAATTCGATCAACGCCATGCAGATTGCCGGCGACCGCGGACTCACCGTGGCCGAACGCCACGAAAAACGCGCGGCCCACATCGATTCGGTTCGCTTGGATCTGGAAACCGACACCGGCGTTACTTCGGTGGAAGGCGCCGTTGTCATGGACGAGCCGCGGCTGATCCAGATTGACGGCACGCACTGCGAGGCCACGCTCGAAGGCAATCTCATATTCGTCACGAGTGAGGACGTGCCGGGTGTAATCGGTTACATCGGCGACGTTTTAGGCAGGAACAGCGTGAATATCGCGACCTTTTCGCTGGGCCGCAAGTTAGCGGGGACCGAGGCGTTCTCGGTGATCCAGACCGATGAGCCGGTCGCCGAAGACGTGGTGGCGGAACTGCTGAAGAATCCGGCTGTTAAGATAGCGCGGCCGGTGAAATTCAACGGTTAATTACCGAGCCGTGACCGTAGGAAGCGGTTTCTCGACGAATTCCGCCGCGGCGCTCGAATTTCGCAAAACTGCCTGCAGCAAGGCGCGCGTGTCTGCGGTGCGCGGATCGCGAAACATCTGTGCCGTAGTGCCGCTTTCGACGATCTGCCCCCGCTGCAGAATTGCGATGCGCGAACAAAGCGAAGCCACCGCCAGCAGATCGTGCGAGACAAAAAGCATCGCCATATTCAACTCGCGATTCAAGCTGCGGAATAAATCCAGGATTTCACTTTGCGTGATCGCATCCAGCGCGCTGGTAGGCTCGTCGGCGATCAGCAACCGGGGTTTATGCAGGACGGCCATGGCGATCAGGACTCGCTGGGCTTGCCCTACGCTCAACTGCCGCGGATAACGGTCCAGAAACGATTCTTCGGCCGGCAGGCTGACTCGCTCGAACAGCTCCAGCGCTCGCGGCTTCCACAGTTTCGATTCCGCACTGTGTGCGCGCCAGGCCTCCGCCATTTGCGTGCCGATGCGCAGCGCCGGGTTGAGGGACGCGAGTGGGCTCTGCAATACCAGAGCAATGTCGCGACCGCGAATCTGGCGCATTTCGCTCGGGCGCAAACCGAGCAAGTCGCGGCCGGCGAAGCGAATTTCGCCCGTGATCGACGCGCCCTTGTGCTCGAGCAGCCGTAACAGCGCGAGCGCAATGGTACTCTTGCCCGATCCGCTTTCGCCCACCAGACCCAGAATCTCGCCTTCGCCGATCTCCAGTCGGACGTCACGCAGCACGCCGGGTTTGTTCGGGTAATTCACCGAGAGGCGGGCTTGAAGGAGCGTAGTCATCGCCGGCTGGTTATCGCTGACTAACGAGGGTTGCGCCGATTTGCAGGCGCTCCGCATTCCAAAAAGTCTGCGGGTCTATGACGGCCGGCGCGGCGTTTTTCACATTCGACGCTACAGCCGACAGCGCGTTCGGATTCACCAGGAAGACAATGGGCGCCTGGTCCGCTACGATCTGCTGCACCCGGTCGAAATAGGATTTGCGCTTTTGCGCGTCCTGCGAGGAATTCTCGGCCTGCATCAGTTTGTCGACTTCGGCCTCCCACGCGGTCTCGGGCGATTTCTCGTTGGGATTCCATTGGTGATTCGCCGCCGAACTGAGCCATATGTTCATCTGAGAGCTCGGATCAAGTTCGGTATTGACCCAGGCCATCAGTACCGACTCGTAGTTGTAGCTGCGGCTGATGCGTTCGACCAGCGATGGGAAATCCAGAGCGACCACATTGAGCTGGATCCCCAGGCGCGCCAAATCCTGCTGGATCAAGGCGAGCATCCGCTCGTGCAGCTTGTTGCCCGCGTTGGTGATCATCGAAAACTCGACTTTGTTGCCGGCCTCATCCACCAGCCCCTGGCCTGAACGACGGAAACCGGCGCGTTCGAGCAGCGCCAGGGCAGCGGTTTCGGAGCCCGATCCCGGCTTCACCGCCGGGTTCAACCAGAAGCGATTCGCCACCGATACCGGACCGGCGGCCGCGTGCGCGTGCCCATGGTAAACAATGCGAACGATATCGTCGCGCCGAATGGCCGCGGAAATAGCGCGCCGGAAATCGGCGGACCGGAACCAGCGCCGTTTGTACTCGGGCAACGGCGCATTCTGAACCTGATTAAAGAACACCGTCTCCCAATCGAGCGACGGCCCGGCATCCACCACCGCGTGCGGCATCTCGGACGAGAGGCGGTCATACATGTCCGGATCGAGCTTGTTGATGAGGTCCAATTCGCCGCGCCGGAATCGCAACAGCTCCAGTTCGCGATTCTGCTGGATCTCGAGCCGGATGGAATCGAGATACGGCAGCGCGTGTCCATTCGCGTCGCGCTTCCAATAGTTCGGATTGCGCCGCAACAAAACGTAAGCGCCGGGCTTGTACTCGGCCAACTCAAAAGGACCGAGCACCGCGGATTCCTTGCGCGGCGAAGAGGCTGACAGGATGGCCACTCCATCGAATTGGCCGGCCAGCGCGGCCACCGGCCCGGGGAAGCGCACTATCGCCGAGGACGTGCTCGCGCACTTAGTCTCCACCGCGCCCGGGGCCGAGCGAAAAGCGTCGCCCACGGGCGAATGCAGCGCTGGATCCATCAACTGGCGCATGGTGTACGCTACGTCTTCGCAAGTAAACGGCGTGCCATCGGAGAAGCGCACTCCGCGCCGCAGCTCGAAATCGATGCGCCGCCCGTTTTCCGAGACCTTCCATTTAGTTGCCAGCTCGCCTTCCAGCTCCTGTGTGTAACGATTCAGCCGGATCAACACGCCCGCCGTCAGATAACGGACGGAGGAGGACGACTCGTCCTCCACCAGTAGCGGATTAAACGTTTTGGGATCGGCCCGGAGGCAGAACCTTAATTCGGACGCGCTCAGCGCTAAAGCGCCGCCGAGCAAAAGGACTGTCGCGGAGCGTATTAGCATAGGGCGCTCTCCTCGGTTCGAAGCAATAGCTGCAGACAACTGACCACCACCAGCAGCAACACGATGGGCGCCAGCGTCCAGGGATTCTGCAACACGGCCGAGTAATTTTCCAGTTCCCGCAGCAGCGTTCCCCAGGAAGGCAGCGGTTCCGATACCCCCAGCCCGAGCAGCCCGAGATTGGCCTCACTCAAGATGAATACTGGCACCGAAATCCAGAACTGCGCCAGCAGAATCGGCCGCAAATTGGGCATCAGGTGGCGCCAAAACAAACGCCATCGCGAGACGCCGCTGGCCGCGGCTTGCACCAGATAGTCTGAGCTCACTAGCGTCCGTGTCCCGGCGCGGATGATGCGCGCGGGCGCCGCCCAACCCAGACATCCGAGCAGCAGAAACGTGATCATCACCGATGTCACCGGCGACGTGTTGAGTGGAAGCAGTGCCCGAACCGCCAATAACAGGAACAGCCATGGCAGCGATAGAAACAGATCGACGCCGGCCGTTACCGCGCGCTCCCACCGCCCACCCAGGTATCCGGCCGCGCCGCCAATGAGGCCTGCAATCAGAGTGGAAAGCAGCGCCGCGGCAGGCGCCAGCAATAGGGAAACACGAGTGCCGTAAAGCAGACGCGCAAAGCGATCCCGGCCCAGCTCGTCGGTTCCCAGCCAAAAATGCGCCGAAGGAGCCGCACTGATGAACTGGCGCGATTGCTCGGCGTAAGAATGCGGCGCAATCCACCCGGCTCCGAGCGCGGCCGCGACGGCTACCGCCAAAACGGCCAGCGCGATTTTCTGCCGAAGTTTCATTCGGCCACGTCCCCAACCGGCTTCCAAGCCACCAAAGCTATATCGGCTAGACTGTTCACCACCAGCGTCATTAGCGCCACCAACACCGTGATGGTGACCAACAAAGGCAGATCGCGATCGAGAGCCGCGCGCCACGCCAGTTGCCCCACCCCGGGGGTATCACAAATCACTTCGATGGGGATGGACGCCCCAAACGCCAGACTCACCGAGATCCCCGCTAGAGCCGCCAGTTGCGGCGCCGATGGAGTGAAAACATGTGCCCACAGCACTCGCCAACCGCTCAATCCCCTGGCCTGCGCCGCCACCACATGGGGCGACTGCGAAGTGGCAACCAATTGATTCTTGGCGTAGCGATAGACGTGCGGGAAGACGACCAACGCAATCGCCCAGCGTTCCCCGGCTCCCAACCATGGGCTGATCCAAAGAAAGATGAGCGCGATTACCGCGGCCGGCGCCGCGAGACACAGTCCGCTAAGTACAGCCGGCACGAAATCGGCACCCGGAGCGCGCCACCAGACTGTTAACAGCGCGAGCGTCAAGCCGATCGACACCCCGCCCGCCACGCCGTATCCGAGCGATACCAGGGTCAGCGGGAGCCGTTCTTTCAGCAACTGGGAAACTGGGCGGTTGAGCGATCTCGAAAATCCGAAGTCGCCGTGGGCCAACCCGGTCAGATAACGGACATAAAACGCGGCGATGTTGCTGTCGCGAGCGCGCTCGCTGCGAATCGCCTGCTGGCTGTCGGCGCTCAAGCGGCTATCGAGTTCTCTCTCATCGACGCCGAAGCCGGGCGCCAGGCGCACCAGCGTCGCCCCGAGCAATCCTCCGAGCAGGACGGTCAGCAAAATCCGCCGCGTTTGACGCCACACTGCACGCGTCACTTTGGTCGACGCTCGAAAGGCAACCATGGGCTGCCTACCAGGCGCCCGTGGGCTCAAAGGCGAACCCGCGCGGCCCCACCACGCTCAGCTTTTCCTTTTGCTTGGCGATGTACATCCGCCGGTCTGCTTCGCTCAGCAGCCGATCGGCATCCACGCCGTCTTCGGGGAACATGGCATGGCCGATGCTCAGGCCAATGGTCTCCTGGGCGAAGATTTCGCGGCCCGCTTCGGCGGTGATGGCTTTCAACCGCTCGATTTTCGGCGCCAGTTGGTCCGCCTGCAGCCCCGGCAGCACCAGCACGAACTCGTCGCCGCCCATACGCGCCACATAGTCGTACTCGCGGCAGGATTCCTTCAGCTTCTTCGCCACCGAATGCAGCAGGCGGTTGCCCTCCAGATGCCCGTACTTGTCGTTCACCTTCTTGAATCCGTTCATGTCGCACACCAGAACCACCAGCGGCGAACTCAGGCGCCGGCAACGCGCCAGTTCCCCGTCCAGGTGCAGGAACAGCGATCGGGCATTGGGCAGCCCGGTCATATAGTCGGTGGAAGCCGAGCTTTCCGCCTGCTGGAACCGCAAGGCGTTCTCGATGGAAAGCGCAAGCTTGGGAACAATCGCGAGCAAAATGCGCAGGTGATCGTTGGTGAAGGCGTCGCGCTCGGTGTGATAGAGAGTCAGGACACTCACCGTGCCGTTCAGGCCAATGAGCGGAACCGCCAGGGCACTGCGCATGGTGGTGAACTTGGTCTCGTCATCCAGGTATCCGGGTTCCACCGACGGATTGCCGTTAATGATCGGTTTGCGCTTCTCGGCCACCCATCCCGACAAGCCTTGGCCGAGCGGAATCTCGAGCGACGAGAACAGGCGGAAGTTCTCGCCGTTCACGTACTCGGCGCGCAACCGGTCCTCGCGCAGGACATAGATGGCGAGCGAGTCGTAAGGGATCATGCGCTTCAGGCGCAGCGCCAACAGCGATAGCGTTTCGTTCAGGCTGAGAGAATTGCCCAGATCCTGCGCGAGTTCAAAAAGGTTCTGCACTTCCTGACGCGCCGCGGCGATGGAGGTGAGAAAGTTCTCCGCCGGTTCCGCGATGGCCGGCCGGCGGCTGTTCTCGAAGCCTGCCGCGGGCTCCAAACCCCGCTCGATCTTGAGGTCGGTGGAGAGCTTCGCCGGCTCCACTTCCTGCGACTTCGCCATGGCCTCCAGTTCGACATAACGTCGCTGCAGCGCCTCCACCACGTGGGGGTCGAACGCTTTTCCGGCTTCCGACGCCACCTGGCTCATCGCTTCGTCCAGCGGAAGCGCCCGGCGATATTGCCGGTCCGATGCCAGCGCATCCAGACAATCCACAGCCGCGAGGATCCGCGCGCCCATGGGAATGCTCGGGCCCCGCAGCCCGTCCGGATATCCAGTGCCATCCCAGCGCTCATGATGCGACCGAACGATCGGTGTCACCGGATGGGGAAAGCGCACGCGCTCTAATATCTCGGCGCCCACCACCGGATGGATCTTCATCTTCTCGAATTCTTCGCGCGTCAGCTTGCCCGGCTTCGAGATGATGTGCTCCGGCACAGCCAGTTTTCCGATGTCGTGCAGCACCGCGGCCGCCCGCAGTGCTTCCAGTTGCGATTCGTCCAGGCCAAGTTCCTTGCCGACCTCGACCGCATAAAACTGCACCCGCTGCAAATGATCGCGCGTGGTATGGTCCTTGGCCTCAATGGCGAGCGCGAGAGCCTCAATCGTTCTCAGATGCAGCGCGGCCATCTCTTCGGCGTGCTTCTTTTCGTCTTCCATGCGGCCCATGTAAAGGTAATAAGAGCGGTAGACCAGGTACACCACAGGGATGCCCAGCAACGCGGTCTGCCATCCGAAATGGCGATTGACGGCGCTGCCAGCGGCTACGATCAAGGCGCCCAGCAGATAGTAAGGGAACGACCAGATGTAGCATTCCCTCCAAACTTGGCGCAGGGAGCGGTGCTCGGTGAGCGCGATGGCGCCCGCTACCGGAAACGTGTTCAGCAGGAAGAACACGGTCGAAGTCGAAACCAAAAGCAGCGCCGGTTCCAGGCGCCCCCGCATCAATATGCCGGAATGCCAGACCTTGCCCGCAGCCAGCACAGTGATCGCCATGCTTCCTAGATTGAATAGCACCTGATGCCACTTGGGACGCTGCCGGTAGTTCCACAGGCACTGCATCAGAATCGCCGAACATCCGATGAACAATGCCTCGGGCAGCGACAGCTCCACAATCGCGAACAGAATGAAAATAAACACGACCGATAGCGCACCGCTGATGCCCGGCAGCGATACTTTCAGGCGCGAGGCGACGATCGCTAACGCCAGGTAGCAGAGGAACCGGATCAGGTCCTGGGATTCCCAACGCGCTAACTCGACGACCATGATCGCCGTGCCAATCAAAACGATCGCTGAAATGTAGACCTTGGCAAATAAGGACATCCGATTCCTGTTTGTCAATACCTTGGTCGGGACCCTGGTAAATACCCGCATGCGTGCCGATGCGGTTGCAGCTCCGCTGCCAAAAGCCGTAGTCTCTATCCACTTGATACATCGGCGAGAGCTAACCTAACCGTTAGGCACGCGGGCCAAAATGTCGTGGCCCATTGAGCCACATGAGACATTCTGTCCGTCCTGTCGCAGTGTTTTGCGGAGATGTTATCAGTGATTATCCCAGTGCGATCCAGCACTGAAGTACCATGCTGAGAGGCACCGAAACGGCCGAAATGCATAATAGTGCCTATTTCCCCTCAGGCCAAGACGTTCCTGGGCATGCCCGCCGTCATTTCCAGCCCAGTGATGCTGCAGCTCATCGAGCTTGCCGAACGGATCGCGCAAAGTAATGCAGCCGTTCTAATTACGGGTGAAAGCGGGTCCGGAAAAGAGCTCATCGCGCGCGCCGTCCATCATTACTCGCTGCGTTGCGCAAAACCTTGGGTGGACGTGAGCTGCGCCGCGCTGCCGGAGCATTTGATGGAAAGCGAGCTGTTTGGCTACGAAAAGGGCGCGTTTAGCGGCGCCGACTCTTCCAAACCGGGTCTGTTCGAGCTGGCGCACCACGGGACGCTATTCCTGGACGAGGTCGGGGAATTGGAGCCTCGCATGCAAGTGAAGCTGCTGCGAGTGCTGGATGGCGTGGCATACTACCGGTTGGGCGGAACGCGTAAAGTGACCGTGGACGTGCGCATCGTGGCCGCTACCAATCAGGACCTGGAATACATGGTGGAAACCGGAAAATTCCGCGGCGATTTGTACCATCGGCTGGGCCAGATCTGTTTGCGCGTCCCGCCGCTCCGCGAGCGCCCCGAAGACATCGTGCCGCTGGCCGAGCATTTCCTGAAACAAAACAACCCGCGTTTGAACTTCTCGGGCGAAGCGTTCCGGGTGCTCGAAGCACATCCCTGGCCGGGAAACGTGCGCGAGCTGCGCAACGTGGTGACCAAGGCCGCCGTGCTGGCGCGCGATATCGAGATCGGCGCGGGCGATCTGCTTCTGACTCCCCCTCGCGGGTCGGCGCCGCCCACAAATGTGCTGACGGTCCCAGCGGCGGTCGCCTCGGGTGGGGCCCCGGCGGGTTCCTCTGCTAATCTGGACGGCATGGAAAAGAGCACCATCTTGCGGGTGCTGGCGCAGACCAACGGCCACCAGCAGAAAGCCGCGGACTTGCTTGGCATCTCGCGGCGCACGCTGAGCCGGAAGCTGAAACTTTACGGAAGGGAGGCCGTGCGGCAGTCCTGCGCGTCCTAAAACGCCGGGCTTGTCCACCTGATCTACATGGCAGCCGCCGATCGCCGCACCGAACGCCGTTACCGCGGTCAAGGGTCTCTGACACTTTCGTTCGACGATCCCTCGCCGCAGGAGATTGTCGGGCGCCTGCTCGACTACAGCAAGAGCGGATTCCGCGCCGTTCACGCCTACGCCGCGTTGCACACCGGCCAAGTGGTCGCCTTCCAGCATGCCATTGCCGGCGGCAAAGCTCGCGTGATGTGGAACCGGATCGCCGACGATCGCGTGGAAACCGGTTTCTTTGTGATTCAGTAGATCGCGGCCTGGCGCGGCCTCAAATCTTCCAGCGAGATCTCCGGGAAATACAAACCGCGCGGTTGTCGCGCCCACCAATCCCCCGTCGCACGCCGTGTCGCGAAATTAGTGAACGAATAATCGAATAATTCGGCGCGTACGTATTTCGGCGGCGCGTTGGGAAACGGATTTTTCCCGAGTAATCCCACGACATCCGGCGAGCCCTGCAGCAAACGCACCATGAAGTTCGTGAACCAGGGCGCGGCACGATAGTCCGCGAGCGCCGCGAACCACATCTGCCAATCGAGCCGGGGCTGATACGGCGCAACCCAGTGTGGCGGCTCGCGCAAATCGCCGGCCTTAAAGCGGAATTGATAGTCGAGCCACGTCGCTCCATCGTTCGACCCTTGCACGATGATCTCAGGCCGCGTGGTGGTCATCGAAGCAAAAAGCCCGTAGGTGTTCGCGATTTGAAACGGCGCTGCCATCTGCACCAGCGTACTCGCCGCCTCCGGTGTCGTTTCGAAGAACATTTCGTGCAGTTCAGAAATGCTTAGCGCCAGAATGACGGCCGCCGCCGCGATTACTGCGTAGCGGGCCGTTCGCGCGGCGTGTTCACGTAAGCGCAGCTTGCCAAAATCCCGATCGTCAAACAGGAACACGCACAGCGATATCGTGAGCAGATTGAAGAACGTGTAATTGCCGGTGAGGAAAATCAGAGTTTGCAAAAACAGCGCGGCGCCCGCCCCCCACAATCGCCACATGCGAGGCGCGAAAAACAGAAACGGAATAAACAGTTCGACAAATAATGTCGCGGCGGTCGAAAAGCGCTGGAAGCCGACGGGCAGCTGGTACATGTACCAGGCAATCACATTGGGCAGCGGCTGCGTCATGTAGTGATAGGCGAGCGCCGTCCAATCGCGCCACACCGGATCGTGGCTGGTTAGTTTCACCGCACCCGACAGGAACAGCAGCCGAAACAGCAGCCACCGAAATAGCAACACCACCAATTTCGAGTTGCCGAGGAAGATGGCGAGGAACCCGGTCTCCAGCAGCAGCGAGTCCCACTGGAACGACAGAAAATCCTGGCCCGCGGTGCACAGAGAAAGATAAAGCACGTACAGACACGCGAGCAGCAGCCGCTCCCACACGCCGCCCAGGATTCCAGGGAGCAGCGCGATCGAAATCGCCACTCCCGCGAAGCAAACTGCTTTCAGAAACCAGTCCCCGTGCGCCAGCCAAAAAATCGTGGGCATGGACCAGTAACCGCGCACTCCGAGCGCTTTGGAAACGGCGGCCAGATACCCGCCCAGGGGCAAAATGCCGCGCGCTCCAATCAATCCGGTGATCTGAATGGTAAGGGACGCAAACGCAATCAAATAGACGGCGGCCAGCAGCCGCAGGAAAACCCATTCCGTCTTGGCGAACTTCCATGGCTGAACGCGTTTTCCGAAGGTCAGCCGCGTGAAGTGATAGAAAAAAGTGCGATGACTCGCGATCAACCGATACGCCGCCTCGCTCATCCCGGCGAAACCCGGCACATGTTCGTAGACCCACAGGAGCCAGAACATCTGTTTCGCGACGGTCAAGGTCGTGAATACGGCCCGCGCGCCACTCAAAATTTCCCCGCCCGGCAGCACTAACTGCACGGATTCGCTGAAGTTTTTCTCCGGAATCTGAGGATAAAGCCCCCCCACTTCCTGTGAAGCAGCATATGCAACCCGTTCGCCGGTAAGGGCTTTCCAATACTCGATCCAGATCCGACAGAAACCGCAACGTCCGTCATAGATCAATAGAGGAACTTCGCGGATGGGGAGAGAATTTTCAGCCATGTCCTACCTTTCCAGTGTAGGGGTCTTATGCGGCGCGGACGTCGTAGCTTCCATTTCTCATAGAATGGTGTCGTCAGAAACGGGAAGTGCTAGAATTGGCGTAGCGTGTTAGTGCAACTTTTGTGCAGTGTAACGACGTCTACCATCTCAGCGTGATTGAGGCGCAGTAGAAGATATGTCTGCTCATGACCAACCAGTGGGGTATCCGGGGGGTAACCCTCCTGACAACCCGGATGATATTCATCTTCTGTTGAGCTCCAAGATCGATGAGCCGTTTTTCCGGTCTCTCGCGCGGAGCATCAAGGAAATAATTCATCCGCCCAAGCTGCCTCCCTTGGAGGTCACTTCGAAACCTGTCGCCGTTAGGGAAATCTGGGGGTTCTATGGTGGCCATGAGAAGCGCGCCGGTCTGACGTCATTTCTGGTTCACGTCGCCGTTATCGCGTTATTGTTTCTCCTGGGAACGAACAAGGCAGTACAGCAGGTGGTGAAGCAGCAGATCGATCTGATCGCTCCCGATATCGCTCCCTACAAGCCCACTGTTAAGAAAGACGCCATGCACGGCGGCGGCGGTGGTGGGGACCGCTCTCCCACACCGGTGAGCAAAGGCAACTTGCCGAAGCTGGCTAAGAAGCAGTTCGTGCCTCCCACGGTTAAGCCGCCGGACAATCCGAAGCTGGTGATGGACCCGACGCTGATCATTCAGCCGGACGCCAACATTCCCAAGGTAAATTCACCCGATTTGGGCGATCCGCTGTCGAAGGCCGGCCTAGCCTCCAATGGCTTCGGCTCGGGCGGTGGCATGGGCAGCGGGCGCGGTGGCGGCGTGGGACCGGGCTCGGGACCAGGTTTTGGCCCAGGGTCAGGCGGCAATATGGGCGGGGGCGCTTACAAGATCGGCGGTGGCGTGTCTCCCCCCAGCATCCTTTTCAAGGTAGAGCCCGAGTATTCCGAAGAAGCTCGCAAAGCCAAGTTCCAGGGGACCGTTCTGCTGTTTGTCGTGGTGGATGAAAAGGGCAATCCGCGGGACATCAAAATTATCCGGCCGCTCGGTTTAGGCCTGGACCAGAAAGCCGTTGAAGCCGTCGAAAAGTGGAAGTTCAGCCCTGGCAAGAAGGACGGCAAGCCTGTTGCGGTGCAGGCGCAGATCGAAGTGAATTTCCGGCTGCTGTAGGCGCTATTTCGCTTTCGGCTGCGACACGCACATCTGGTCGGTCGGCTCCCAATCGACAATATCAATCGGAATACCCTGCTTGCAGGCGCTTTTGCCTTCGTGCGATTTGCCCTGAATCGTGATTACGGTATCGAGATCGGGCTTGGGCGCGGCCACGAAGCTATAGGTCGTGCTGCCGTCCAGCGTCTCTAGCAACAGGCACCGGCTGTCGGCGGCGCGCCGCACACAACCGGTCGCTCTCACTTCCGTGATTTCGAACTTGGGCTTCTTCTGTTGTTGAGCCATCAGAGTAAGAGCTATCAGCGCCAGAGCGAATCGCATATGCATCCGCCTCCAGTCTCGCACTAAACTAATCAAATGCCAGTCGCCATGGTCACCGGTGCGAGCCGAGGCGTGGGGCGCGGTGTCGCGATTGCACTCGCCGAAGCCGGATTCCAGGTATTCGCGACCGGCCGAAGCATCGCAACGGCCGACTTGCCACCTACCGTTGTAAGAATCGGGTGCGATCACACTGACGATGCTCAAACCCATTCTGCCTTCGATCAGCTAATGGCCAATGGCCAACAGCTGGATGTTTTGGTCAACAACGCCTGGGGCGGCTACCAGCACATGGTGGAAGACGGCCGGTTCACTTGGCCGCTTCCGTTCTGGGAACAGCCGATGCATCGCTGGAAGAGCATGCTGGATGCCGGAGTGCGCGCCGCTTTCGTCGCTTCATCGCTGGCGGCGAAAATAATGGTCCCGCGACGTCAGGGGTTCATCGTCAACATCAGCTATTGGGCCGCGCGCAAATACATGGGAAACGCGATATACGGTATTTCCAAGGCCGCCACCGACAAGATGGCGTCCGACATGGCCGAGGAGCTGCGCCCGCACGGCATAGCCGCAATTTCGCTTTACCCCGGGCTGGTTCGCACGGAAGCCGTGGTGAGTTCAGGCTGGTTCGATTTGTCGAATAGCGAAAGCCCGCGGTTTATCGGGCGCGTGATCGCGGCGCTCTGGCGCGATCCCAAACTGCTTGATCGCTCCGGCCAGGTGCTGGTGGCAGCGGCCGTGGCGTCCGAGCTAGGCGTCCAAGATGTGGATGGCAAACAGCCTTTGCCTCTTGCAATGGAAACGGCCTGAAACGCGGGCCGCGCGACATACGTTACTATTCAGTAGGTGCGATGTCTCGAGTTGCCGGTCTCTTCCTGTTGATCTGCGCGCTGGGAAGCGCCCAATCCGATGGCGACAAGGACGTCGTGTTTCACAGCGATGTGTCTTTGGTTCGTGTCGACGCGCAGGTGGTCGATTCCAGCAATCGCCCCATCATTCACCTGCACGCCGGCGATTTCGTCCTACACGAGGATGGCAAGGTGGTGCCGATTCGCAACTTTGCCAGCGACAACCTGCCGATCGACGTGCTCTTCTTGCTGGACGTGAGCGGCAGTATGCGGCCGCACGTGCAACGCATCGCGGATGCGTCGGCGCAAGCGCTGGGCGAGCTGGGCAAGGACGACCGCATGGGTATCATGGTTTTCGACCGCTACACACGGGTGCGCCTGCCCCTGAGCAGCAGCAAGCAGGAAGTGCAGCGCGCCTTCGACCGGCTGCTCCGCGAGGAGCGCTTCAATGGCGGAACCGACATCACACGCGCCATGCTCGACGCAGCCGACTACATTCGACAGCAGGGCCGCCGCGACGCCCGCCGCGCCATCGTTATTCTGACCGACGATTCGACGGAATTCGATCGGGATGATATCGGCGTCGGCCGGGCCTTGGCGAACGCCAATGCCGTAATGTGCGCGCTGATCGCCCCCGATGCCGCGCCTCAGTACGGCGGGCGGCGCGCCGGACAACAGCCGGGAGGGTTGGGCGGCGGGCCAGGCCTGGGTGGGCCGCTGGGCGGAATCATCTTCGGGCGAGGTGGCGGAAACCGCTACCCGGGCGGCGGAGGCGGAGGACAACCACACCAGTCGGCCGGGACGGCGGAGATCGCCCGCGATTCGGGCGGCGACAGCCTGTCTGTCAACGACGCTTCGGCGCTGGACGACACGCTCACGCGTCTCCGTCAGCGCTACACGCTGTACTTCAGCCTTCCTGAAGGCGTACAGCCGGGCGAGGAACGCAATATTCAGGTGGATCTGGCTCCCGAAGCCCGGCGGCGTTTTTCCGATGCCGAAGTCCGCTACCGCCGCACCCGAATGTCGCCTTCCGATGACCGCGATAACACGCCGGTTCACGTGACTCGCGCGCCTAGTGACGGGGGCTACTCGGATCCCTCCTCAACTCCCTCGGACTCAAACAGCCCGGCGCCGCACCACCGTCGCGTTGCAGTGAATGAAGACGGCACGGCTATCGCGGCGCCCGACCCATCGCATTAAAGAATCCGTCCCGCGGTTCGATTACAAAAGAGCAGGTACGCGATGCGGTATAGCGGCTTTAGCAAACGGTCAATAGCTTTTCTCTGAGCGTCGCTTGCAGTTCGGGCGACAACTTTTGGCCGTCGTGGGCGACGTAAAACACGTCGATCGCGCGATGGCCCTTGGTATCGATCAGCACCACGTCGATATTGCAGGCCGTGGACGAGAACACGGTGGCCAGGTTGTACAACAAGCCTGGACGGTCCTCGGCGATAATCTCGACCAGCGTAGCGGTGTCGCAGGCGTCGGAATCGAAATGCACCTCCGGCGGCGCGCCGCGCTTCTTGGGATCCGCTTGAGCCCGGCTGCGCAGTAGCCGCTGACCGTCCGTCTTGCCAAGCGCGACCCTTCGGATCAGATCCAGCAGCCGCTCGGATTCCGGCGGATTCAGTTCGAGCGTGCGCTGCGGATCGGCAAAAACAAAAGTATCCAGAATCATGCCTCTGGCGTTGGAGAACGCCTCGGCTTTCAGGATGTCCAGGCCGAAGCTTGAAATGGCTCCGGCGAAAGAGGCAAACAGGGCCGGCATATCGCGCGCGATCACGGTAAGCCGGTAGGCGCCTTCGATGCGATCCAGTTGCACCGCCACGCCGGTGGGACGGCTCTCCTCATACAGCCGGCCGTGCTCTTCGATTTGGGCGGGCGAGTGCGCGCGCAGATAACGGACGGGAAAGCCCTTCAGAAACGCCGGACGGCCAGGCACATTGTCGGGCACATCCTGGATGCGATCCGTTTCCAGTTCGCGCGTCAACTCATGCTGCGTTACATCGTAAGCGCGCCAGAGCCGCTCGATTCTCCAGGGCGTCATGGCGTCCGCGCTTACGGCCGCCAGATCGGCGTACGTCATCACGGTGAGCAACTTCAGGCGCTCGATGGTTCCCACGCGTTCGGCCAGTTGGCGCGCGGTCGCGGGATCGTCCACGTCCCGTCCGCTCATCACCTCGGCCAGATCCAACTGGTGCTCGATCAGGAAATTCACGGCGTGTTGATCTTCCGCGGGCACTCGGATGCGTTCCATGGCCTGGCGGGCCAACGCCATCGACGCCCGCACCGGGTCGCCTGGGGAGCCCTTTCCGGCGCTGTGAAACAGCAATGCAAGTACCAGCACGGCCGGATTCTCGATCTCCGAAAAAAGTTGCGTGAACCGCTGGCGCGCGGGGTCCGTGTTCGTTCCGAGCTCGGTAGCGCGCTCCACCGTCATCAAGGTGTGCTCGTCGACGCTATAGCGATGCTCGGGTTCGGCGTCCACCAGATCCACCATGGAAGCCCATTCGGGAAACAGCGCGGCAAGCAATCCCGCGCGTTGCAAACTACGCAGAGCGAGCGCGGTCCGGGGGAGAGAAAGAACGCTTTCGATCATGGCCCAAAGGGGCCGGGGCTGAGCGCAATACGCCGCGAACGAGCTACGTGCCGCTTCTAAACGGCGTTCGGTATCGGGCGCGGGCGCGATACCGTGCCGGCCGATAAACTCGAGCAACCGCAGCACCACCGCGGGGTCGGTTTCCAACTGACCCGGATTCCGCAGAAAGATCCGCTCGCGCGAAACGGTGAATTCGCTGTTGGAAAGGCGCGACCGCCAATCGCGAAAATTCCCCGCCAGCGTACTCTCGGTTTTTTCGATGGAGCTCAACGCGCGCCGCGCTTCGTTGAAGATCACCCAGGCATGCCGGAAGTACTCGCGCATCCACTCTGAAGTCGCTTTTGCTCCGTCGGGAATAGTCTTGGCGCGGCTAAATGGCTGTGCAAGGATTCGCTCCTGCGCTTCCAAGTCCAACAGATTGCGGTCGCTCTGGGAATAGTAATGCAAAAAGCAACGCAGCGCGGACAAGAACTGGCCGGCCTGGTTGAGTTCATCGCTGGCGTGAGCTCCTTCGGCGCCCAGGCGCGCCAGCCATGCAATGAGATTCCAATCGCGAAGTCCGCCCGGGCACTCTTTGATATCGGGCTCGCGGTGATGCACGGTGTTCTGAAACTTGGCGTGCCGCAGGCGCGTGTGTTTCGCTAAGTGCTGGCCCAATTTCGGGCCGTTCTTCTCCAG
>JBKQHJ010000228.1:0-5555 GCA_052148835.1 Bryobacteraceae bacterium | reverse complement strand
ACCACCACAGAACGATAGTTGATGGAAGTGTGAAATGCCGATCGCGCCAGCACCAGGCCATCCACCAGTGTGACTGTCAGGCAGAGGTCCAGCTCCTGATTCGGGCTGCCTTTCATGAGCCTACTGGCCGGAGATCCATGAATGTAGATCTGCTCGCCGGCGCGGCCATAAGCGGTAGGGACAACGTGCGGGTGGCCATCGACGACGAATCCGATATGGCAGATGAAGCCTTCGTCCAGGATGGCGTGAACCTGAGCCTTGTCGTAGACGCCGCGCATGGAGCGGCGCCGCACTTGGGTCCGTTCGGTGGGGGTGTAGGTTTCCATCTGTCCGAGTATGGCGCGGAACGTGGACTGGCGAAAGATCCACTCTTGATAAAATAGAACAGTCCACTAATGCGCGCGGCCATTCCACTCGAGCGGGATTCGGAAGTACCTCTGCATCGCCAAATCTACGATCAGTGGCGGCACGGGATCCTGACCGGGCGCTTCCGCCGCGCCGAGCGGGTTCCCTCGACGCGGGAGCTTTGTACCGCGCTCCAAGTTTCGCGCAGCACCGTAACCGTGGCCTACGATCAGCTGATCGCGGAAGGGTATCTGGAGGCTTCGCGCGGGTCCGGAACGTTTGTCTGCCGTGAGCTGCCCGACGAGCTGTTGCGGCCGAACCATAAGCAGATTCCCCAAACCGATCCTACACCCGCTCCGCGGCTTTCGCGCTATGGCGCCGGACTAAAGGCCGATTTCTATCCGCACGCGCCCGGTGGTTTCATCTGCTTGACGCAATGGCGGCCGGACCTGGGATTGTTCCCGATGGCCACCTGGCGCAAGCTGGTGATGCGCCGGCTGCGCTCGACGGCGCCTGAGCTGTTCGACTACTCCGATGAGTCCGCGGGCTTCGAACCGTTGAGGAAAGAAATTGCGGCTTACGTATCGCGATCGCGGGCGGCGCGCTGTACTCCCGAACAAGTGATCATCGTAAACGGATCGGCGCAAGGCATCGATCTGTGCGTGCGGCTGTTGCTCGAACGGGGCGACGAAGTGGCCATTGAGAATCCCGGATATCATGGCGCGCACCGCATCCTGGCCAGTTATGGCGCGCGGCTTCGGCCCGCGCGGATCGACGAGAATGGAATCGTAATTGGGGATCTCGGGACGAAAGCGCGGCTGGTTTATGTAACGCCATCGCATCAATTCCCCACCGGCGTTGCGATGTCGCTGTCGCGGCGCCTGGAGCTGCTGGAATGGTCGCGCCGCCACAATGCCGTGGTGATTGAAGACGACTACGACAGCGAATATCGCTACAGCGGGCCGCCGTTGCCGAGCCTACAGGGATTGGCCGCCGGCGTCGCCGTGATCTATATCGGAACATTCTCGAAAGTGATGTTTCCGTCGCTGCGGATCGGATATATCGTAGCGCCGCCGAGTTTGTTAACGCCGCTGCGCCGCGCCAAATGGCTGGCCGACCGGCACAGCCCAGTTCCCGAGCAAGCTGCTTTAGCCGATTTCATTGCCGAAGGCCACTTAGAGCGCCACATCCGGCGCATGCGCCGCATGTACGGATCGCGCCGGAACGCGTTGGTGGAATCGCTGGATCGGTATTTCGGCGATCGTGTCCAAATCCGCGGCGACGCCGCGGGAATGCACGTCCTGGTCAGATTCCAAGACCGGAAGATCGAAGAAAAAGCGGCGGCCGCCAAGGTTCAACTGGTCAGCTCGGCGAGTTGTTATCTGACCAAACCGCCGAGCGGCGAATTCATCCTGGGATTTTCATCGATTGGCGAGCGGGCGATTCGCGAAGCAATCCGGCGCCTGGCCGAAGCTACTCGATAACCGGCATCGCGTAACGGTACTCGCGGCGAAACACTTCGGCGAAGATTTCGAGCACGGCCTCATGAACTTTGCCGTTGTCGGCCAACAGATGCGGACCTCGCAAACGCGCCGGCGCGCCGTGCATGTCCGAACATTTACCGCCGGCTTCGGTGATCAACAACATGCCGGCGGCCATGTCCCAGGGATTGAGTCCAAATTCCCAAAAAGCATCCAGCCGTCCGGAGGCCACGTAGGCCAGATCCAGCGCGGCAGCCCCGGCGCGGCGTACACCGTGCGTGATCATCGCGAGCTGATAGTAGAAATGCACGTTGATATTCTGATGCCGCTTGCGGCTGGGGAAGCCAGTGGCCACCAACGCATCGTCGACGTGGGGAACGTGCGAAACATGAATCGGCACGCCGTTCAGTTGCGAGCCGCCTCCCCGCTCACAGGTGAACATTTCGTCGCGCTCGGGATCGAAGATTACTCCGGCCACGATCTCGCCGGCCTTTTCTAGGGCCAGCGTGACGTTGTACATCGGGAAACCATGCGCGAAATTCGTGGTGCCATCCAACGGGTCGACGTACCAGCAATACTCCGCGGACTCACCGGCCAGGCCGCCGCTCTCTTCGGCGACGATGGAGTGAGTTGGGAAATGCTGCTGGAGCCGCTCAATGACCAATTTTTCCGAGGCGCGGTCGGCCTCCGTCACCAGATCGAATTCGCCCTTCAGCTCGAAGCCGATATGGCGCTCGAAATAGTTGTGAAGCAGGGCACCGGCTTCACGCGCGATCGCTTCGCTAATCTCCAAATAAGAAGGCATGCAAATTGGCTGTGGATCGCGCACTGACCATCGGCGGAGATGTCAGGCTTCCGGCTCTTCGTACAGATATTTGATGTCGTGCTTGTACAGAAAAAGATTGGGAGCGTTCTCCCGGGTGACGCGGATGAAGTTCGAATCGTAGAACTCGATGACGCCCGATACCTCTTCATTGCTGCTTAAGCGGATCCGCACCGGGATGGCTTCGTCGATGAGATAGCGGAGATACTTGACTTCCTCGAAGGTTTGTTCCGGAGCCTTGGTTTTCGCTTTGCTCACGGGTGCCTCCGCGTCACTGCCCAAATCCCGATCGACCCTCATTGGCCTCACCATAATATCCGCTACGCGTGCTGACTCGCAAACCGCGCCCTGCAGCAGCGCCCGCCACGGTGACCTTTAACGTATGGAAGCGATCCTTGCTGGGCGGGACATCCTTGGGATAGAAACCAACCAGGTATTGCGTCCGCAACTCGCGCAGAATGTCATCGAACGCGCGATCCAACTGCGCGCCCAAACTGGGGGTAAAGACGCGGCCGCCCGTACCCGCGGCGAGCGTGGTAAGGGCATTTTCACCACCGACGTTGCGGCCCGCATCGTTGGTAATGGGGACCACCAGCACGGGATAGAGGATGGCGTCGGCCAGTTGCGCGGACTCCAGCGCCTGATGATAGTCAACGAAACTGGTGGTGTCTCCGCCGTCGGTGACCAGCACCATCACATGGCGGCCATTGCGATACTCCACATCGTGGGAGGCCAGGAAGATGGCGTCATAGAGCGACGTGCCGCCGTTGGATTTCAGCTGCTTCAGCAACGCATCCACACGACCGAAGCGCCGCGTGTAACCGCCGTGCAGAGTGACATCGCTGTTGAAGCTGTAGAGAGCCACGGTGTCGTCGGGGTTGCCTTCCGTCAGAAGTACCTTGAGAAATCGGCTGACGGAATCGAGTTCATAGCGCATCTCGATACCGGTGGAGGCGCTAGTGTCGACCAGCATGGCCACCGATAAGGGTTGCTCGGTCTGGCGATCGAAGACGGCGATGTCCTGCTTTACGCCGCTGTCGTAGACCGTGAAATCGTTTTTGTTGAGTGACCCGATCAGTTGCCCGGAGGCGTCCTTCACCGTGACCAGCATGCGCACCAGGCGGACATTTACCCGGATGACGGGATCGGGTGGCTGCGCACACAGACCGAGAACCGCGATGAAAAAACAGACAACCGGACGGATCACTTTTTCAAGACGGACTGGTCCCATTCCCCTTCCACCCAAACCTCGCCGTCGGCAAAGTGCTCTTTCTTCCAGATCGGCACGATCCGCTTGAGCCGGTTGATACCTTCGAGGGCGGCCTCGAACGCGGGCTTGCGATGCGGTGCGGTGACGACAATGGCGACGCTCGCTTCGCCGATCTGGAGGCGGCCCAGGCGGTGCACCATGGCGATGCGTCCGACAGCGTGCGTGCCCAAAATTTCGCGCCCGATCTCGGCCATCATTTTCACCGCCATCGGCTCGTAGCACTCATAGTCCAGAAATTTCGTGGCGCGGCCTTTCGTGTTGTTTCTGACGACGCCCTCGAAATCCACCACGGCGCCATCTTCGCCACGCAACAATTGCCGCGCGATGGCGGGCGTGTCGATGGTCTCGCGCGTGAGGGCAAAGAAGCAGCCGGTCTCAGGGTCGCAAATCTCGTGGGTGTAACGGCCGGAGCCACCGCTGACCGGCGGCAGGAATGCGATCTCGTCGCCCTCCTGGATGGTGGCCGAACGCTCGCAGAATTCCTGATTGCACGCCAGCACGACGCTCGATTCCAGGTCCGTGAGCCGGGGAAACTCGCGGGCATAGCGCGCGAAAACGGAGTCCAGGTGCGAGCCATCGGCCACTTCGATGTGGTCTTCCGAGCGGCCGACGATATCCTTCAACATGCCGAAAAACAGCACTTTTACCCGCACGATTGTCATAGTAACAGACGGTCCAGCGCGGCCCGGGTTTCAGGGCAATGTCAGGGCAATGTCCTTCGGACATTGCTGGGGTTGGGGGTTGGGGATTGACAGGCCAGGCACATTGGTGCGTGGCTTGGGGGTGACGATGTGTGTAGGTAGTGCGGCGCATTTTTTTGAATTTTGGCGAAACGAAGCCAGGGCAGCTGAACGTCCGGAGATGCTGGGCCTGTGGCGCGACTTTGTGCTGCGCCTCTCGTCCACTCCGGTCGTCAGCATCGCGAAGATTCGCGGCCGCACGCGCGGCATCGGCAACGAGTTCGTTCTGGCCTGCGACATGCGCTTCGCCAGCCGGCAAAGCGCCCTGTTCGGCAACCCCGAGGTCGGCGTCGGACTGGTCCCGGGCGGCGGAGCGCTCGAATGGCTCCCGCGCCTGGTCGGCCGCTCGCGGGCACTTGAGATCGTCCTCAGCGGCGACGATTTCGATGCTGATATCGCCGAGCGCTATGGTTGGGTGAACCGCACGCTGGAGGACGACGCACTCGACTCGTTTGTCGATGCGCTCGTCCGGCGTCTGGCCTCGTTCGACCGTGAAACGCTGTCGGCTGCGAAGGCCCAGATCAATCGGTTCGGGACGCCAACGGCTGCCGAGCTTCAGTCGAGCAGCGACCTGTTCTTCCCACTACTCGCGTTGCCGAGCGCGCAGGCGCGCCGCGCCAAGATCCGCGACATCGGTTACGGCGTTCCGAGCGACTTCGAATTGAAGTTTGGCCGGTACCTCCCGGCGTTCGGGCCGTCGGAGGACGTTTCCACGGACACGCAGCCCGACTGATCGTCGCCCCGAATTCTGAACTTGGCATGTAGCCGTCTTTTTTCGAATGTCTGCTCATGGCCGATTTTGTTGTGAAAGTCGCCGGTGAGGCTGATCCTCACGACATAGCGCCCGCTCTGAGCGGATTGCGAATACGTAGCCGACGACGAGCATCCGGATCATG
>JBKQHJ010000227.1:0-3743 GCA_052148835.1 Bryobacteraceae bacterium | reverse complement strand
AAACCACGATGCCCCAAGGGCAACATTGATCGATGCAGCCGTCTTGAAAACCGCGGCAGACGGGACTGACTTCAAGCTGCGCCGCAAAGGCTCTGGGTGAGCAGCGCTTCCAGCGCTGCATAACATGCTCTCTTTCGGAGCTGGCCTTAGGGGGCCGGTCCATCTTTGATTTCCCGACTGCTGGCACTATCACGACTGAGGCTGCCCCACCTTTGCTTCTTTTGCAAAGGTGGGACGCGATGCAGCCTGCGGCCAAGGCATTTTGACGTAACCCCCGGAAATGAATCGATCCACTCACAATAATGTCCACAGCGCGCCTGTGACATCTGACCTTGCGCACAGCCCCAACTTCGCCTGAGAATTGTCCCAGCAGAGGAAGTACACGCAGCGCCAGCGAAACGGAGGCACCGACCGAGAATTCAGCCCCTAACCCCCATGCTCCCTGGATTTTGACCTCTAAGTCCTTTGCTCGGCGGATTTTACGGGCCGAAACACGCTTAACTCGATGATTCCAAAGATTCAGGGGGGAGGGGGGTACCCTGTAATCAAACAGTAACCCTGCGGCGCCGGAACCACTCGAACACTGGAACGCCGGCAAGAATCACCAGCAATCCATAAAAAGAATTCGGCCAGTCTCCTCGGAAGGTATAGACAAGCAGAACAGCGGCCACAAGAATGAACAGCGCCGGGACAAAAGGATAACCGAACACGCGATAAGGCCGCGCCGCTTGCGGATCGCGCCACCGGAATACGAATATGGTGCTGCCCGCGATCATATAGAAGAGCCATTCCGCAAAGATGGCAAGCGAAAAAAGCTGCCGGAAGTTTCCTCCCAGCAGCAGAAGAACGATCGACAACACGGCCTGAAACACGATGGCAACCGACGGAGTATGAAACCGCGGGTGCACATCAGCGAGGGCCGAGAAGAAATATCCATCGCGAGCAACGGCAATAGGCACGCGCGCGCCGCTCATAATTGTGCCATTCAACGTGACCAGCATCGAGATCGCCATGCCCGCAGACACGATGCTCGCGCCCATGCGCCCCATGACCAAGGCGACCGCGTCGGAGGCAGGCCGCGGCGAGGCCGCAATCGCACTCGCCGGCAACACGTATTGCACGCCGGCATTCACCAGCACGTACAGCAGCCCGACTGTAGCCACGCCGGCAATCAACGCAATCGGAATACTGCGCGCCGGGTTCTTCACCTCGCCAGCAACCATGTTCAGATCATTCCATCCGTCATACGCCCAGAGTGCCGCCACCAGCGCCGCCATGAAGCCGGCAACTCCGCCCTTTGCTCCGGTGAAGGTCGTGGCAAAATTGCTCCAGCCGCGCCCAGTCGCGTTGCCGGCTCCGCTGAAGCAGATCACTACGATGCCGAGAATGATGGCCACCTTCAACACAGTGAACACAAGTTGAAATTCGCCAGCCTTCTTAACTCCAAAGTAGTTGAGAAGAGAAATGAGAACCGCAGCAGCGATCGCCACAAGCTGCCCCCAGGTAACTGCAAAAGGAGCGGAGATAACGTTCGTGGAAAAAAACGAAAAGACCGAGAACGTGCCAAGAATCCGAACCAGTCCAATCGCAATCGTGGCCACGGACGCAGGTTTAGCGATGACGAACCAAGTCCAGGCATAAAGAAATCCGCGCAGCGGACCGTAGGCGTCGCGGACATAAACATATTCTCCGCCAGCCTGCGGCTTCATGGCACCGAGTTCGGCGTAGGTGAGCGCGCCAAAAAATGACAGAATCCCGCCGACGAGCCACGCCAGATACACCAGCTTGGCAGAGCCTCCGGCCTGAATCATCTCGGTTGGGACGAGAAAAATCCCACTGCCGATGATGGTGCCTACAACGACCGCAGACGCGAGACTCACGCCCAGGTCACGGGCCAACTCCGGACGCGCGGTGGTTCGCTGGGTCTGCTCCGGCATGATGGAAGGGTGTCAGTATACGTCAGGGGCGCTGGTTTTCTTTGGATGCTGAGGCTGAAACAGGCTTGCTATGTATCCCACCACGAACGTCACGGTCGTTCCAATCACTACCCACCAGGTCCAGGGAACATGCGCTCTCCACAAATACAGTTCGGTGCTGAACCCGAACAGCATTCCGACCATCGCACCACCTTGATTTGCTTTTCGCGTAAGAACTCCGAGCAGAAAAACTCCGAGCAGAGCGCCATACGCTACAGAGGCAATCTGCAACCCTACCTCAACCACGCGTCCCACTTTTTGCAACGCCAGCACTGCCAACCCGAAAAGCACCATCGCCCAAAAGAAAGTCGCCAAGCGGGAGAGCTTCATGCGCGCCTGCTCATCGGTCTTAGGGCGAAAGCGCAGGAGAAAATCCATATTCCAGAATGGCGTCAGTAACGTGAAGGCGTTGAGGAGGAGAGCGTAGGCGAGGAGGCGTTTCATTAGTAACTCACCGCGAGGGTATTCGTGCCGTGGGTCCAGACCGTCGCTAGCGTGCCCGCGATGACGCCCGACGATAGATAGGTGTTCGTGGCGGAGCCGTTCTTGAATTGGATTCCGAAGGAAGCGCCAGGGGTTGCGCCAGATAGATCGACGAGGTAGAGGCCGCTATAGGCATTCGTCGAAAAGTCGAGTATGCAATTGCTCGTTAGAGTACCTGTGGTGACGACGACGCCAAACGTATTCGCAGCAACGACCTTAGTACCGCCCGTGCCGCAGGCCAACGTGTTCGGGTTGACAACGGGGCCGAAGCCAACGCCAGAAATTTCCGCAATCCCGATCCCCGCGACGCTCAGGTTCCACTCCACCCCGGCGGAACCTATTTGAGCGCCGCCCGTAGTGGTCATGCTCATAGCAGCCGAACTGGTGCCGATGGTGACTGTCGAACTCGTAAGCTGCGCGGTGCCGTTTGCGACATTTACTCCTGTAGGGAGAAGCTCCGTCGTGGAGCCGGAAGGGGTATTCCCGCCGAGCAACAGGAAGTCTGTCGAAGCTTCGTTCATGCAGAACGTGCTCGACTGCACCGAGAAGTTTCCGCTGGAAAAGCCCCCGGCCGTCCCGGTGTTGATGCTCACTGATTCGACAGACGCCGTCGTCGTCGCAAATGAGGCAGGCCCGAGGTTGATAACGCCAGCCGCGTTCGCGGTCTGGTCGCCGATATTGATCGTCGGCTCGGTTAGGCTGTTACCGATATCGATTTCCGTCGCATCAGACGGCCCCACGGCTGTGATGGGCCCGTCCACACTCATCTTCGTGGCCGCCGAGATGACGGACGTTCCGGAACTGTTAGTCCAGTTCGGTCCATTCGGTCCACCGATGTTCCAGTTCTGCGCCGTGGTGCCGTTGGCCGCGATGAAGGTCGCCAGCGCCGAGTAGGCCGGTGTTCGAGCGAACGTCAGAACAGCGAGCCACGCGAAGATCATGTGATGAGGTCGTACGCTTCGCAGCGCGAAGAGGATGCGAGCGATCTGAAGCGCAATGAACTGGAGCATTAATACCTCATGTCAACGGAATGCAGTATTCGACGCACGCGAAGCCCGCTCCCGCAACCGGCCCCCCGGCGATCGTGACGAGCAGGGGATCGGCCGTCGTGTTCACGGTGTCCTGTGGCTTGTCGTAGAGGTTCGCGCTCGTGGGCGTGTTCTGCGCCGTCGTCATAAAGAGGCTCGCGTTAGCGGCCGTACCAAGCTCGATGGTCGTGCCGCCTGAGTAGGGCGTCGACACGTCGAGGAACGCACGCAAGACGATAGCCCCGGCCGGGATATT
>JBKQHJ010000226.1:0-2919 GCA_052148835.1 Bryobacteraceae bacterium | reverse complement strand
CGCTCTCCAGGCGAATGGCCTTGAGAGCGACACTAAGGTATTGGTCGATCTCAGCCGAGTCAGCCGCATCGACAGCACCGGTTTGGGCGTCCTGATGAACTGCTACTGCCACGCCATCAAGAATTCGGGAGCGCTCAAGCTGCTTAAGCCGGATGCGCCGGTCCGGAAGGTGCTGAGCGTCACCCGTATCGATTCGGTGCTGCAGATGTTCGAAGACGAAGCAGCGGCCATCGAAAGCTTCGGACGCCCGCAAGCTTGAAAGTCCTGCTCTACAGCGAACACGTAAAGATCACCACATCCTTGGGATGAATCTTTCGATGTTCTTCCGCCTCAGCGGTGGCTTGGGCGGAAGGCATGCATCGGCTTTCCAAACGATCCTGGGTTGCGGTCTTATGGGACGGGTTGTTACAGATCCAGTACTTGCCGGGGCGCATCGAATACGACGCAGCGACCAAGCCCAAACCGATCAGAATTGCTCGGCATACTCGACGCATCTGTAGTCCATTCTACAATCGCCAGGGGCGCGCGCGGCCGATGTCGGTTCCCGCGCTCGGCGGTCGAGCTCAAACGCAAGATACTGGAAACGGTCACCGCAGTGCAGAATTCCGGCCGAAACAGCTCGCGGCGTCTCTTGGAAGAGAGCTGAACCTACTGGGTCACTCCATCACAAAATACCAGACGCACGCTATATTCAGGCTGGCCTTCAGAAGTCTATAGTCTTTGTAGAATCCCCGTAAAAAGCCGGGCGAGCGTCGCAAGTCAACCATGACACTCCAAAGCGGCGCACGCCCGGCCCCGCAACTAAAATCGTCTTCACGGTTCCGACGTCCAAAATAACTCTTGTCGTTGAGGAAAGAATGACGGGCGCTTCATAATTACTGCATCTCGTCGAAGCGCCCGTCGCAATTGAGGGAATCAGCCGGTTACAGTTTACGTTCTAACGCCGCGGCTTAACATACCTGGGAGCGAGTAATTTGAACACCGGGCTCCCGGTAGCAACGAAGGAAGCCCGGCAGGTCCTATTTCGTCACCTCGCTGTGCTCAACTGCGCGCTGGCCCTGGCTGACAAAACGCTCTTCCTGTTTGCTGGTTTCGCTGACGGCGGCGCCGGCGTCGGTTCCCGCCTCGAAAATTTTACTGAGAAACTCGGCGTCTCCATACTTCCTGAAGACCAGCCAGGAATGATTAGGCGTGTGATCGTCGATGGCTTGCCTGACTGGAAAGACTCCCATGGCTTCGCCATCTCCATTCGTGACGGTCATCACCGAAAGATTCGAATTCATCTCCATCCGAAACGTATAGTCGCCCGGCGGCAATGTCTTATCGCCGATCACGAAGCTATGGTTGACGTGCGCTTGAATAGGGTCGGTAATCTGAGCATTCAACCATGGCGCGGCCGCCAGAAAGAAGAAACCGACTAGGGCCGGGGCCAATGCTCTTGCGTGCTTTTTCATAAGAACTCCTCTGTATTAGAGACCACGTTTTCGAGTTTCACGTTGCATACCAGAAATCCGGTAGTTTGCGAGGCGAAGGTTGGGTAGCGATCTGCGCTACCTATCTGGCGCGTCTTGAATTACCAGATCGCCGGTATGGAACGGCCTAAGAATCGGGAATAACTTGGAACTAATGGTCGGGTTCCGCGGCAAGGCCGTCGCAGGAGTCGGCCGGCAATGAAACGGAGAATTCTAAAAATCTGGTCAAGACTTTTGCGGCGTAGACAACAGCCTGAGCGTCGCGAACCGGCCGCCAGCGGGCCAGACTCGGCTTGCTTTGAAGCGTGGATCCGCGCTTACCGTCAAAGATTGGACAATGGACGCGGCCGCCGCTAGAACACGTTATCGGTTGTTACTCATGGAGGTTTCCGAATGCTCCCAATGTGGCGCGCGCTGCATTCTTTCTTAGCGGACTCTCCCACGCGGGCTTCGGCGCGGCCGCGGCCCGCGCGATTCTTCACCAAGGACACCGGCGACCAAACGCCCCGCCGCACTCTGGTCATCGCCCTGCTGGTCAGCCAGTATGATCGTGAGATGCTGGCCGCCATCGCGGGGCAGGAGCACCTGGACATGCACTTCGCCGAATCGCGCGCGGATGCCTGGGACGCCATGAATCGATTGAACTCCCCATTGATTTTGTACGACCGGGATTGGCCCAACGCGGACTGGCGGACCACAGTCCGGACCTTCGCATCCTCACCCCAGCGTTCCTGCGTCATCCTGGTTTCTCGAGTGGCGGACGACTATCTGCGGCAAGAACTCATCCGCCGCGGAGGCTACGACCTGCTTACAAAACCATTCCGGGCGGACGATGTCACCCGGTCTCTTAACCTGGCATTGTCATTTTGGGCAACCGCGCGGACCGCGGCGCCACATTCGAGGGCATAAGAGACGACATTGTGGCGGCGTGATTGGTTCAAGAACCAGAACCGGCCCTCAGTTCCGGCCACAAGGCCTCTCAGTATCCTGTCGGTGGGTATCTGCCTGGACGATCGCTTCGTTCTAGAGCAGCTTGGAGATCGCCACGGGTGGCAGCTCTATTTCACGATCTCCCCCGAAGAAGCGTTCCGGACAGCGGCACGAACGGATTTTGACCTGATCCTGTGCGACCGCAATCAGCCGCGCTACCCTTGGCGGGAAGTGATGGATCGTTTGGTGGAAAGTTCGCCGCGGAGTTGTATTCTGCTGGTCTCGCCGGCCAGCCATGATTACCTGTGGTGGGATGTACTCCACCACCACGGTTTTGATGTTTTAATCCGGCCCTTGCGCGAAGAGATGGTTCTACGCATGGTCGAGGCTGCCGCGCGTTTCCTGTCTCGAGCGGAAAGCTGTGCCTCAAACTGACGAATGCCCGGGCCGGTGCGCCGGCCCCTACCATCGAGAGGGAGTCCAAATTACCACGCCCCTGGTATGTTCTGTTCTGACG
>JBKQHJ010000225.1:0-3165 GCA_052148835.1 Bryobacteraceae bacterium | reverse complement strand
TAGCAATGCCAAAATCATCACCAACGATGAGCGGATCGCTTATTTCTAGGGACGCCCCTATGGCCAGACCATGCGCGTGTGGGCGTACGGCTTCAGCGCGCCGCCCAACGATGCGGAATTGGCGGAGTTTGACTATCTCATCCTCCAAGCAAAGGATGAAAACGACCTTCCAGCGGCCGTCATAAACCTTTCCGGGAAACAGCTTGTGCGCTCGTTCCCCGGCAAAGACGGCGAGAATATATTTGTCTATAGCCGCGCGCACCGCCCCGACGGTCGGGAGCAGTAAAAGATCGCAGCGGTGGGGCCCCGGAAACCCGCTAAGGGCGTGATAACGACGTGGCCAGGGTTTGCGAACCGGTCATCGGGCATCGCGGACATTGCTCTCACGGCACGCGCCGGAACACGGAAATATTCCGCAGCGTGGCGATGCGCTTGTAGGCGACGCTGACGCTTTCCCATTCGGCGATGGCGCGTTCGACGTCAGGGAATGTTCCGCCCGCGCTGTCGTCGAAGGCGATCAGTCCGTCACGAACGACATGCGGTGTGAAATTCTCGATGTCCTGGCGCACGTCGTCGTATTCATGCGAGCCATCAATCCAAAGAAATATGATCGGCCTCCACCAGGTGCGGCCCAGTTGGCGCGAGTCGGCGTAATGCACACGAAGCCCACGTTCGGCCAATCCGAGAGCCGTAACGGTTTTCTCAAAAGCAGGGCGCGTGCCCCAGCTGTGCGGATCAATGCTTGTGACGGTCGCGCGATCAGGACGCATTTGCGCAGCTTCGACTAGCCAGCTGGTAACGCGCCCCTTAAAGGCTCCAATCTCGACGATCTCGCCGCCGGATGGCGCCATTATCGCCAGGTGTGCCACTAGTCTGCATTCGCGCTCGGCGCACATACCCGGGATTGCCTGCAATTGAGCCAGCCGCTGTGCGCTAATCCGTTCTGACAACGCTTTCGCCTGACGCTCCAAGGCATAATTAGAATCGAATCGCCGCGCGATCGAGCGTGCGGTGCGGATCGGAAGGCGCGCGATATTCTGCGCGATGCGCGCCACCGACCGTGTGTTAGGCTGTGTACTCATTAATCCAGAACGCGTGCGCTGGACCGCCGGTTATGCTCCAAGAGGGGCAGTAAAGCTCTCGACGTCCCCGGCGGTCGATAATGAATTCTAATCTATCCTATCAGGGTTGCTATACAAGAGGAAGCAAACGCTTGGCCTCAACGATGTCCCTAGGGAGCCGCGACCCGTCGACCGAGCACATTCCACCAATCCCGACGCGATTGATCTGATGATGCGCCACAGAGCTACGCACTGGGGCCGACGAAGGAAAGCAATGCATCGGCCCCGTGACTACTTCGAGCGCGCGATGAAGCTCGATCCGCAAAACGCCGAGGCAATGGTCGGATTCGCCTGCGCGCCAGCGTCGACGGATGGAGCACCACGGCCGAGGATCCCTACGCCGCACAGTTGGACTTGCTTACGAAGACGACTGCGATTAATCCCGGCTATGCCTTACCGTGCGTGAGCGGCTGAGCGGCGGGCCAGGAATGGAAATATCGAATCTGCGAATCCGCGGACCGGCGGTTCCCCATCGCCCTGCGCCAACGCTGTGACGCAGCCAGCCCACAACACCAACATGCTCCAGCTTGCGACGCCGGCCCACGTGACGGCTGTATAGCCCGTATCCCCGATCAGGTCTTTGTTCACAGCCAGAGCGCCCGCTGCGGCAACGATCACGGCCGCGCCGATTATTCGATCGCCGCGGAAAATGGCAATCCGCGCCAAGCAAAACGCGGGTAGCATCGCTGGCCCCAGATGCGCAAGGTCCGTCATCGGAGACATCAACAGCATGAGGAGCGACACGGCACTCAACTCCAACGCCGTATGGCTTGGAAACCGAACCGCGCGCGTCCCGGCGCGCGCGAAAGCTTGACCACGCAGCGCGGCAACAATTGATGTGGCCAACAAGATCAGCATCAGACCGTAGGCAGACACCTTGATCAATTCCTCCGGAATCTTAATTGTGAACATGCGCTGCACCATCCCGGCCAGCGACTGATTGGCGGTGTTGCCCAGCCCGTTCCAAGATCCCAGTGGGCCATTGAACGAAGGAACGACGAAGCGTTCGACCCAAGCCATCAGCCGAAGCTGGCCGCTTGGCGCGGCAATGACCAAGTCGGGCAGGAGATTTGCCCCGACAGTTACGAGTACAATGAGCCCTGCTGCCAGCCAGTTGCGGCGAAAAATGAGATATGCCACGAACAACAATGGCGGTCCCTTGCATGCGGCGGCCAAGCCGATCAGGACGGCGCCGCTAATGATGCGGCCGCGGACGAGCAGAAGACATCCTGCTACAGCCAGGAAGCCGACGATGACATCGAGCTGCTGGTGTGCCAGCGCGTTCAAGATATATGGAGCGCTACACACTGCGCCCGCACTCGCGACGGCCCAATCGCGTCGGGTTTCCGCGCTAATCGATTGAAGTGTTGAGCCGCCTGCGAGCAACCATGCCGATCGCACCAATCCCACGATGCACACGACGTTGATGGCGAACCATCCCAACCGGGCTGCAAGTTCCGAAAATGATCCGAACGGGATGATCATGAAGGCCATGAAGGGCGGATATAAATAGGCGCTTCTGAAGTAAATGTCGCCTCCGGCCTGCAATACGCGCGCGGCCGGTACAAACACTTCTACCCATTCTGATGGGGACTTGAATGCCGCCTGGACGCCAAGTCCGACGACGAATGGCGCGCCGATCGAGATGATTGTGTGCTGGTTCAAGAATTGCCAGAGAACTCGCACCGACGATCTGACCACGAGCTCCCCGATCGCTTCTTTGGGGATTGCCCCCATGACTTCCCAACCGGAGTGACAGTATGCATTTTTCTTTTTGGGAAGCCTAGGGTCCAGATGTCTGCGTGCTTCTCCAGCGGAGAAATGCTGCCCGGTCGGCTTGGTCGTTGATCCAGAACGTGTGCGCTGGACCGCCGGTCATGCTCCAAGAGGGGCGGTAAAGCTCTCGACGTCCAAGGCGGTCGATAGTGAATTCTAGGGTCTGTACCCAGATAGCTTATTGAAAAGCAAGGGCGAACGTGATTCACCGTGGCGGGAGGTGAATCATGCGATTTGATTTGAGCGATGACGAATGGGCTCTGTTGGA
>JBKQHJ010000224.1:0-4647 GCA_052148835.1 Bryobacteraceae bacterium | reverse complement strand
AGGTGATGACGTCGCGGACCACGGTCATCGTCGTGTGCGTCGCGCTCCCCTTCGGGTTCCGCGCCCGCTGGGGGGGACTGGGCCTGCTCGTGGGTCTTTAATCTGGGTTTGAAGCTGCGAGAGAGTGGCTTGCAGACTTTGGATCGCGGTCCCTAAGTCCGGCTTGGGGATTTCGTCGCTGTACATCCAGCAGGCGAAAGCTAGGAGCACCACCACCGGGAGGATGTAGCGAAGACGATGGACCATTGCAATTCAGTTTCGGACGCTTTGGAAGATCGAGTATAACATTTCGGGTGCGGTTTGCGGCATCGGTCATAAACCTGGACCACCGTCGTAATCAGTACCACTGGCTAAGGTGTTTGCCAGACTTCGGTACAGGCCATCTGTGCCATAATCCAGAAGCGACAGGAGATACATGGGACAAAATAGCCAGATTGTGGAATCGTTTTACGCCGCTATGGGACGCGGGGACATACCGTTCGTCATTGGGGCCCTCGATCCGGGAATCGTTTGGAACGAGGCCGAGAACTTCGTCTACGCGGACAAAAGCCCGTATGTCGGCGTCGATGCGGTGCTCACGGGGCTTTTTGCGAGGCTGGGAGGTGAATGGGATGGCTTTTCGGCCGTACCGGAGCAGATTGTCGACGGCGGCGACACGGTGGTCGCGCTGGGGCGCTATGGTGGGGTCTACAAAGCCACCGGCGCGAAGGTGAACGCCCAATTCGTGCATGTATTCCGGTTCAAGAACGGCAAGGTGGCCGGATTCCAGCAGTACACCGACACGGCGCAGTTCAAGGATGTCACCAGCCGCCGCGCCGGGGCATAGACGCTAAGACGGCGTCAGTGCCCTCCTGGGTGGCCTCGCACGCAGGCGGTGAGTTAGGCGTATAATCTCGGTAGGATCTGTAAACAAGGAGGTCCTGAAATGTTTGATAAAGATGAGTGGGTAATTGACCCACACGGGCGGAAGATTTTGGTGGTCCGGAAAGAGGCCGACATCGTTACATGCGAGTGGCCCGAGAACGGCAAATTGCAGAACGGGCGCTTTCGCGTTTCAGAACTGAAGCCATGTGAACCAGTAGAGGCTTAGCGGTCAAGCCGGACGCCCAGCCCCTCAACTCCCCAACTCTTGCCGGATCTCCTCGGCCACCTCGCGCGCCTTCTCCGTGGCGCCGATTTCGAAGCTGATGGCGCCCACGCGCGGGTGCCCACCGCCGCCATAGCGCTCGCAAATGGTCGCGAGGTTGTGCTTCACTGGCTCCTTCGCCCAGGGATTGGAACCCACCGATACCTTGGTCCGAAAGCTGGACGTGCTCACCGACACTGTGTAGGTCGAGTTAGGGAACAAATAGTAGGGGATGAACTTGTTGTATCCTTCCAGATTGTCTCCGACCAAATCGAAGAAGATCACACCATCGTCGGTCTGCGCGCGTTTCTGGATGATGTCGATGGACCCCACATGCCGCTCGTACAACGGAGCGTAAAGCTGCTGGATTTCCGGCTGCTGGACAATCTCGCCCAGCTTGCAGTGCCGCATCCAGCCGATGATCTTGTGGATGATCTCGGACCCTTTCGCGCCTTCGATCACCAGCGTCAGCTTCATGGCTGGCGCCTTTAGTTCCACGGCCTCCTGAGCGCTCGCGTAGCGCGCGCCGTCGATGATGTCGGCCCATTCCACCAGCTCGCCCAGATCGGGCGCCTGATAGCCAAACCGCTTGCGCGCGACATCGGCGATAAACATGGTGCAGGAGCTATAAGACGGATCGTAAAGCTTCTGGCCGCTGTGGTCGTGACGGAAATGCTCGGCGTCTTCCGGGCTCAAGAATGCGCTCTGATGATGATCGAACCACCAGGTCAGGCGCGGATTGGGCGAGTACTTGAAATCGACGATCGCGTTGACATCGCCATCGAACAGGCTGTCCTCAAAAAGCTGCGACGCTTTGTGAGCCAGGCCGGTGAATTCGAAATTGGCGGCGGGCGCGTATTTGTCCCCGTAAAAGCGGCTAAAGTAGGCCGCCGAGGCCGCGCCGTCGAAACAGTGATCGTGATAGAGGACTCGCACCCGCATGAATTGATCTCTAAAGCGTGGAAAACTATCCAGCTTGACTCACTTGGGGGGGTAAATGCAAGTGAGGGGGTAAATGCAAGTGCGAGTCTTGGATCGGCGACCTCCGGGCCGGCGCGTCGAGGCTAATATCCGTACGGCACGGCGCAACCCGGATAATATTGCCAAACGCCGTTTGCATCGTAGAACCCGGCGGGATTACAGACCGGGGCGGCATATCCGTAAGGCGCATAAACGCCGACACCGAATCCATAACCGGGGCCGTAATATCCTCGGCCGCCATAATATCCTCGACCGCCATAAAACGCGCGGCCTCCACTATAGGCACGGCCTCCACTATAGGCGCGGCCGCCACTATAGGCACGGCCTCCACCATAAGCGCGGCCGCCATTGAATCCACGCGCGGGTGCGGAGAATGCATGGCCTCCGCCGAATCCAGCATGGCCTCCACCGAATCCTCCACGGCCCCCTCCACCTCCATGCGCAGCGGCGAGCGCCGACACCGGACTGAAGGCTGCCATCGCAACCACGAGAGCAACCGGAGCGAGCGCCGTCCGAACCAGTTTCAGGAATCTGCTTTTCATAACCACCTCCAAACCACGCCCTTCTAAAGGCATGTGCATGCCCAGTCCTAAGCGCTTGAAAGCACGAAACAGTTGAGAAGGGCCACGCGTTGAAAAGCACCACAACGGTGCGATGAAACCACCGGCGGCGGGAAAACTCATTCCGGCTGCTCGGCCGGCATGGGGCCGGACGTTGAGGTCATGCCCGATTGCGCGCGTGCGGCATCGGCCAACTTGGCATATCGCTCTTTGATGCGAACTAGATCTTCCTCGGTGAGGTCTTCAAGATTGATAAAGGCGTTCTGCGCGCCACGTACCGAGCGGAGGAGTTCATCCACTTTGAGCTGCAACGCAGCGCTCTCGCGATTCTGTGTGTTTTGAATGAGAAACAGCATCAGCATGGCTACGATGTTTGAAACCGTGTTGATAATGAGCTGCCACGTATCGCTCCAATGAAAGAGCGGGCCGCTCACTAGCCACGCTAACGTCAGCACACATACCGCCATGAAGGCTGGACTGGAACCTGTAACCTTTGCGGCCTTCTGGGCCATTTTGGCGAACCAAGAATTCGTCATACTCCCCCCGTTTCGTTAGCTGCTAACGCGCCACCGTCTGTAAGACGCCTGGTGCGTGGGTGGTTCGCGTGAAATTATTACTGTTGTCCCCTAGCAGGATGCTGAAAAAAGCCTTTGGCGACCGACTCCCTCACGGTCGCGGCTCAGTAAACACCGGCAAACGATCAGTGGCTATTCTGAGCCGCGCGCGTGAGCAAGCGGATGTTGGCCTTTTTCAGCATCCTGCTAGATCCGCGCGCTGCTACTGCGCCGGTTCTATTCGCAGAAGAGCGCCATCCTCTTCGTCGGTAAGCAGGTAGAGGTACCCATCCGGTCCTTGGCGCACCTCGCGAATCCTTTGCCTTAATTCGCCAAGCAGCGATTCACGCCGAAGTTCCTCAGTACTCTCATTGAACACGATGCGTTCCAGATGTCCGGTGCCAGGGATCTCGCCAGTGCGCATGGAACCAACAAATATGTTGCCCTTCCAGTTAGGAAAGCGGTCGCCCATATAAACGGTCATTCCAGCCACGGCGATGGAGGGTATCCACACTATTGATCTTGTCGCCACCGTTAGGGCCATTTTCGTGGTTCCACAAAACTCCTGTTTCCGGATGAACTATGAAACCCAACGAATTGCGGTGCCCGAGCGAATAGATCTCGGGCCGGTAACCGGCGCGGCCCACGAACGGATTATCGGGTGGCGCAGAGCCGTCATCGCGCACGCGGAGAATCTTGCCCCTTAGGCTGCTCGGCTCTTGGGCGACCCATCCCACATTCCCGCCAGTCGCCATATAGAGCATCCCGTCGCGCCCAAACGCGATGCGCGCACTCAGTCCTCCAGTGCCCTCATAGGCGTCGGTGACAACCAGATCGCGAACATCGGTGAGCATGCCGCCTGCGAGCTTTCCGCGAGCAACCGTGGGAGCGCCCTTGTCCTTTTCGACCGGCTTGTCGTAGGTGAAGTAGACCAGATGATTCTCGGCGAACTTGGGATGCAACGCGATATCCATCAGGCCGCCGTTTCCTTTCGTTCTCGCCTCCGGCACACCACCGATCGGCTTGGGGTCCAGTAACCCGTCGCGAACAACGCGCATCCGGCCCGGCCGCTCTGTGATCAGCAAGCTCCCATCCGGCAGAAATACGAGGCTCCAGGGGTGCACGAGTCCTTTGGTCACGACTGTGACTCGAATCTTATGTTGCTCGGCAGTATCCAGCACGAACGGGCCGGCTCCCAACGGCGGTACGGGGACACCGATGGGCTCCGGTTGGGCCCCGGCTGGGAAGAGCGCGGCGAACAAGGTCGGTATCGTGAACCAGGCAGCGGTTCTTATCCACTGAGGATTCCGGCGAAGCCGAACGCTGATTCCGCAGGGAAGCCGAACGGTATTCCGGGATGAACCCGAACACCATCGGAGCGAGCGACGCTGGCATTTCGATTTTGCAAGAACTGTTCGGCTTCGTC
>JBKQHJ010000223.1:0-65689 GCA_052148835.1 Bryobacteraceae bacterium | reverse complement strand
CTTCTTTCAAGCACAGCGGTTCCAGCTGCTTTTCATAGCCGGCGCGCTCGTAAAGATTGTAGTGCGGCTGCAGGCATTCATAACGCGGCAATCCGTGTTGCTGGCTAATTTTGAACGCCTCAGCTAGCCGCTCCGCGCTATAGTTCGACGCGCCGATCGCCCGCACCTTGCCTTGTTTGATCAACTGCTGGTATGCTTCCAGCGTTTCCTCGAGCGGGGTGCTCGCGTCGTCAATGTGAGACTGATAAAGATCTATATAGTCGGTCTGCAGGCGCGCGAGCGAGTCTTCCACTTCGCGCAAGATATAGGCCTTCGAAAGCCCCTTCTTATCCGGCGCTAGCTCGATACCCACCTTAGTCGCAAGAATCACTTTCTTGCGGTTGCCGCTATGTTTAAACCAGTTGCCGAGCACGGTTTCCGATTCCCCGCCTTTATGGCCCGGAACCCAGCGCGAGTACACGTCGGCGGTGTCGATGAAATTGAAGCCGGCACCGACGAACGCGTCCAGAATGGCGAATGACGTAGCCTCATCCGCGGTCCAGCCGAAGACGTTTCCGCCCAGGCAAATGGGAGAGACTTCGAGACCGGACCCTCCCAGCTTACGGGTCTGCATGGATATTGATTGCTCCTTATTCCGCTTCCTCACGGTCGCGGCTCAGTATTTCGCGGCGCCGTTTTATTCGGACTTGCACTTCCCGCCCGGGCAGCGGTTATTCTCTTCGCAGACGTATTCGTACAGCCCGGCCTGATCCCAATCCGGATGGAATGCCATGGTGAAATCCTGCGTCCAAGGCGCGGTGAAAACCTTCGGATCGTCGATGGTGAGTTGATAGGAGAGCGTTTTCGAGTCCAGCCAGCGGATGTGTTCCACGGTGCGCAGCGCGTCGCTGTGCATACGGTATTGGTTTTTGTCGGTGTAATAGTAATCGTCCAAGCCCCAGCGCTTGAAGTTGGTGCTTTCCACCACCAGCGTGTCGCCTTCCCAATGCCCCACCGGATCGCCGAAATACGTCGGCTCAATCCCGGTGCGATGCGGACGCCCGTCCAGCGGAATAATGCGTGTCATGCGTTGGAACTCATGCACAATCACCAGATAATTCTTGCTCTGTACAAACTGCACCGCGTTCGCCGACAGCATGCCCGATGGAAAACCGGCTGGCATGCAAAAAGCGCGCGGCTCATCATGGCGCGGATCGCCGTTGGGTGGCTCGAAAAACGGCATGCCTCCGGGCTTGAACGGAGCCATTTTCTTGTGATCGAACACGGTTGCGGAGCAACGGCACCGGTCGCCCCCGTCGGCCTTCGGCCACTCATACACGCCGCTAAAATCGGGCTTTCCGTCCGCGGTGCGCGGCATCTTCGCGTCCGACGCCTTGGCGCTCTGTGGTTGCAATCGCGCGGGAGACAGAATCAGCCCAGCCAGCAGCGCCCCGTACGCTACGCGGCTTCCGATCCAATAACGGCTCGATGCCTTTTTCATGATCGATTCTCCCGCTTCACGATCGATTCTCCCGCGGCGTCAGTTCTTGCTGTCCTTCTTCGAATCCGGTTCCTGGCTGGCGGTGAAAACCTGCCGGCCGTCGGGGAACGTCACCTTCGTGCCGTTGGCGTTATCGGAGCCATCCTTGGCGCGAAACCCTTCGACATCGATCATCATCCCCACCTGGATTACGTCTTTCGTGATGCCACGCCGCATGAGTTGCCCGGGTGCGCCGCCGGAAATCGCCCAATGTGTCACCGAGCCATCCGGTTTCGTTTCGTCCACGTAGAACCAGATATGGGGATTCATCCATTCCACTTTAGTAACCACACCGGCGAACTTCACTGGTTTGGTGTCGTCATATTCGGCCGAAAAGGAATGATGGGCCAGTAGGGGCAGCGCGCCGATAGCCAAGCCGAGCACGAGCGAAGCAAAAGATACAACGCTAACTGCCGATTTCTTCATTGACCAAAACCTCCGGACAACGGCAGGATATCGCGAGTTCCGCCGCTAGCGCAAGGCTGACGGCGTTGCGGCGCGATTGTTTACCGAGCCGTCACACCGCTGAAATGCGGGCTCGATATGATGCGACGCGGAGGCAATCCATGTCACAGAAAGCCGCGGAACATCATCGCAAAGCCGCTGAGCATCACGAGCATGCCGCCAAGCATCATCAAGCGGCGGCGGACCACCACGAGCGTGGCGACCACCTAACGGCCGGTCATCACGCGCACGTGGCGGAAGGCCACCAGGCCCATGCCGATTATCATTCGGAAGAGGCTAGCAAGCATCACGCCAACGATCACGGGCACCACTAGGCGCTTTCCCGCGCACTTTGGTCTTTAACTCACCCTAGCGCGGATTCGTGAAGCCAGTGGCGGAGCGGATTCGCGTGTCGGGCCCCAGTTGAAACACGTTAGTTCCACCCATTACTTCTTTGCCGTCGCCCGAGGTCGCAACCCAGTCGGCGACAATCGTGCCTTGACAATGCCGGACGTCGCCGGTGCGCCGCATTCGGACGCCGGGCATGAAGCGCTGCGAAGCGGCGGCGTGCGCCGACAAATCGGTCAGGCCTTCCAGCAGACTAAAGCGGTCGTGAAAACGAATGTCAGGAGAACACAGGCGCATAAATTCCGCGTCACGGGCCTGCTCGTCCGCAACCGTCCAGGTGTCGAACCAGGCGTCCACCACCGTAGCGGCATCGGCGAATACCTCGTCGGCGACCACGTTGGCGAACAGCGCTAACTGAAAACGCCAGCCTGGCACATGTTGGTCGCGCACGGCCGGATCGGCGAATTCATGCCGCAAGTGCAGCCGTGTCGCTCCGGCCACCGGTTCCAAACGAATGGTGACGCGCGAGGTACCCAGCGGAATCGGCTGGCCGCTCGCATACCCGAAGCTGAATGCGATTCGGTCCGGTGGAACAATCTCGATTACTTCACCGCCCGCTTCCACCGCGTTGGGATAACGAATGTAGACCTTGCCACCCGGGTGCGGCTCAATCGTCGAACCAGCTCCCCACCATTTGGCCCAGCGCGCGCTGTCGGTGAAGTAGCGGAACACGGTTTCAGGTGACGCCAGGATTTCCACGGTTCGTTCGACCGCATGGGGTAAGTTCGGCTGCATGATCAATCTTTTTTCCCTTTTGGCGCGACGTTGCCTCTTTGATTTGGTGCTGCCTCGCGGACGTGGCCCGCGCCGTGTCTCTTCCAACTCCGCTTCCAGCTTCAAAGACCAGAGCTTGTCGTCCCACATTTGCTCCAACATGCCGCCCAGCGCGCCCAGCGCCTCGCGGTCCGCGCGATAAAACCTGTTCCTGCTCTTGGCGCGCGTCTGGATCACTCCGGATTCCACCAGCGAGCGGAGCTGCAGCGAAACCGCGCCGAACGTTACGTCCGGCATGGCTTGGTGAATCGCTCCAGCGGTGAGTTCTTCGTTCCACACCAAGCGCAGGATTTCGCGCCGGCGCGGGGAAGCGAGCGCGGCCAGGACCGCGGCCTGGGAGGCCATGGATATACTTTAGATTAAACTAAAATATATGTCAAGAGCCGCGCTCTGAAAGGCACACACAACGAACCTTAAGGGCCTACTGCCAATGGAACTGACAGCTTCTCAATGCCGGACCGTACCCCGTAGTTCGCTCCGTGCGCTCGATTGCGGTGCGGGATAACCGGTGCCGAACAGGTCCGACATCACGGCTGTGGTACTGTCGCACGCGTGGTTCAGGCACGGCAGTCCCAAGCCGCCCTCAATCGACTTCAGCAGCGAGAAGTGTGTATAGAACGTGTTGCTCGATACACCATGGCTCCCGTAGTTGGTGTCCACGATGAGCAGCACCTTATTGACTGTTGGCGAGACGCTGTAGTCATCTTCGTCCCACAGAATCACAATGGCATTCTGGCCTTGATGCCACACGGGCGAGTCTTTGATCGCCGTCACGATTCGTCGAACGCTTACATCGCCCTGTTGCATCAGAGCTGGGTTCAGACCGGCCTGAGTGCCGTTGTCATTGGGATCGTAGTTGCAGAATGGACCAGCATTGCCGCGGCCATGTTGATCGTTGCACTGATTCGGCGCGATGAACGAATAGGCCGGAGCGTAGCCGGCTTGAAGATCGCCATACAGGCCGCCCGTTCCGTCGAAACCCGCGACATTCGTCAGGTCGCTGCCAGGTTGGACGGCTTCCTGAACGCTACTGAAATAGACGAACGGGTTGTGCTTGGACGCATAAAGATTGACAATGTCGCTCGACGTCAAGGCCGGGGTGAGCGCGGGCTTGATGGCGGTGAAATCGGTGTTGTTGGTGAAGAAACCGTCACTGTAATCTACCGTGTCGGCGCCTCCGGGCGGCAGGCTTTCCTGATAGCTTTTCCAGGTGCTCCCGGCTTCAGCGAGCTGATCGGCGATGGTTTTGCCCACGGTGTTCGGAGCTGCCGGGATGGACATGGTCCCGTCAATGTTGTTCACTCCGGGAGGACCAGTGGTTTCATTGGTTGTATCCACTGCGACCGTTTCCGTATCGGTCCCGGTGCCCGAGATCGGACAGATGGCGGGCGACGCAGGGTTATCTGTGTTAGTGGTGCCGGAAGCCAGATTATTGGTGCAAGAAAAGTTGTGCCAATCGGGATTATTGTCACTCAGTACGCCGAAGTTCGAGCCACCAACCACCTCCAGATAGTTAGTCAGGCTCGGATGAGCCACCGCAAAATAGTTCGTCGCCGTATTCGTGACACTGACCAGGTCGTTGATATACGGATCATTCGGGTTGCCGACAACCTGTCCATAGCCGTGATTTTCCATCATGATCACCCAGACGTGGTCCAGGTGCGGAATACCCGTAGGAACAGGGCCTTCAGCGGCGAACGCGCTTGTAGTGACAATAGCCAGATAGGCACACAACGTGATTCTCAACCTCATTTATCCACCTTCCCCATGCAGAGAAATTGTTTCAGGACGATGTCTCACCGTTAAGCGAGCCGGTCCTTCCGAAAGAAGGTATCAGGCCATCATGTCCATTTCGTGACGGTTGAATAACTATTGTGCGAATTATGACTCGCCGTGCCGCCTGTGTAAGGCATCACCGCGACACCCGCCATTTCTTCCGGTACAATAGTCCCCCTAAGGAGTGTTCCCAATGTCAGCAGGCCCAGCCGACGCAACGCTTCCTCCGTTGAGCCTTCGCACCTACGTCGAAGGCGACGCCACCATCGTCCACTGCACCGGCACCCTGACCGCCGGTCTGACTGGCATTCTGCGCGACGAGGTCAAGCGCCTGATCCCGCATTCCAGGAAGATCGTCCTCGATCTGACCGAGCTCACCCGGATGGACAGCATGGGTCTTGGAACCATCGTGGGACTCTACGTGTCGGCGAAGGCTTCGGGCTGCACGCTCATCCTGATCAACCTGAGCCCACGGGTCCGCGATCTGTTCCGGATCACCAATGTCTGGTCCATTCTGGAGGTTTACGGCGAGAACATCATCCGGATGCCATAGATTTGGCTGGCTTAGACCCGATCCTGAAGCCCCGCCCCCCGTGGTACCCAGGCCTGATTGCGCTGGCCGTCTGATTCGCGTCATAATGCGCGTGAGCGCTCCTTCCGTACCATGGTCGGCAAAAAGATCCTACACTACCAACTGATCGACAAGATTGGCGCCGGCGGAATGGGCGAAATCTACAAGGGGCAAGACACGCGCCTGAACCGATTAGTGGCCGTAAAGATTCTGTCTCCCGGCCTGTCCACCGACCCCGAGCGGAAGCGCCGCTTCTTTCAGGAAGCGCAGGCCGCCTCCGCGCTCAACCATCCCAACATCATTACGTTGTACGACATTGTCTCGGAAGGAGACATGCAGTGCATCGTGATGGAATACATCAGCGGAAAAACTCTCCGCGACCTCACTCCCGCTGGAGGATTGGCGCCGCCGCAGGCGCTGCAATACGCCGTTCAAATCGCCAGCGCGCTGACAGTCGCCCACGCCGCCGGCCTCATTCATCGCGACCTCAAGCCCTCCAACATCATGGTCACCACGTCGGGACTGATCAAGGTCCTCGACTTTGGCCTCGCAAAATGGGTGGATTCGGGAATATCGGGCCATACCGGCGATCAGAGCACCATGGAGGCCGCCCTAACGCGCGAAGGCTCCATCATCGGCACCGTCAGTTATATGTCGCCCGAACAGGCCGAGGGCAAACGCGTAGACGCGCGCTCCGACATTTTCTCCTTCGGTTCCGTGCTGTACGAGATGTTGACGGGCAAACGCGCATTCGAGGGACGGTCCGGCATTTCCACCCTTTCTTCCATCCTGCGCGACGACGTCAAACCGTTGAGTGAAGCGGCTCCCGATGTTCCGCCGCTGCTGGAACAGATCGTGTTGCGCTGCCTGGCGAAAGAGCCCGCCTCGCGCTGGCAGTCCATGAAGGAAATTGAAGCGGCGCTGCTTACTCTGCAACGGCAATTGGATCCCGAGGGCCACTTCGCACCGCCGATTCCGACCGGACCGTTGCCCGTTGTGTCGTCTCCACCCCCTCAATCCTTCGCGGTTGAGGCGGCGGCTTCCTTGGCTGCACCAACGGCCGTGACATCCGTTTCCATAGACTCGGATCCCTCCATCGAAGCGGCGCCCCTGCCGATTGTGGCGGCACCGGCAAATGGTCCAACGACGCCGGCCACAACCAATACCGTCGCCAGCAAGCCGTCGCTGAAAGTAGGCGAGCCACGCGCGTCAGTGGCAACAGCCGATGGCGGTTCGCAACCTCCCGCCGGTCCTGCACGAGGTGCCTCCCGGTCTTCCGGAACATTCCCCCGGATGCTCCTGGTCATTCTGGGGCTGATCGGCGCGGCGCTGGTGGCGGGAGCCGGGATTGGCGGCTGGTATTGGTGGAAGAGTTATCGAGAATCGCGCAATCACATCGCAACTGCAACCGTTCCGGCTACACCACCTCCGGCGCCAGTTCAGGAAAAGAAGTCGCCGCTGGGAGAACCGCCGGGAGCGCAGCCGGCTGAGACCGCTCCCGCCGCTCCCGCACCCGCCGCCGACGAAGCTAACAAGCCGGCGAGACCGAAGCGGACACCCAAGCCAAAGCCGGAAAGCGCTGCCACCACTGTTCCCCCCATTCCGACTCCGGTTGCACCCGCACCCGCTCCGGCGCCCATCGCCACTCCGCCCCCTTTGCCGCCGCCAAAACCGGCACCTAAGCCCCTGATTCAAACGACGCCAGTGATGGTGGCTGATGCGTTGCCGTTCGTCATCAACCTTGACCAGGATGTTCCAGCCGATGCGCCTGAGGGGCAAGCCCTAAAATTCACCGTGACCGAACCATTGCTAGTGGGCGACAAGACGGTCATCGCCAGGGGCTCCACGGTCACCGGCGCCGTCACGGGAGAAAGCGGAAAGAAGTTCCTCGGCATTGGAAAAAACAAACTGACGTTCCGCCTGACACAAGTAGAGGCCGTGGATGGAAGAAAGCTCGCCGTTCGCGCCATGTCCGGCAAAAACGGAGATGGACTGACCATCCGGCCCTTTGACACCGGCAAGGGCGCTAAAACCAAAGGCTACGCAGCCCTGCAAGGCACCACCTATATCGGCTATATCGACGGCGACCAGATGGTGGCCGCCCACAAGTAACCTCTTCCCACCCAACGAAACATGCCCACTCCACTGAGTAGCGAAGCTCTCGATGTTCTCTTTCGCCAGGCGCGGACTCACAACACATGGCTGGACAAACCGGTGAGCGACGATCTGCTGCGCGAGCTTTACGATTTGATGAAGTACGGTCCCACTAGCGCCAACTCGTGTCCGGCGCGCATCCTGTTTCTACGAACGCGCGAAGCCAAGGAGCGGCTGCGGCCGGCCCTGAGTCCCACCAATGTGGACAAGACCATGTTGGCGCCGGTGACGGCCATCATCGGTTTCGATCTCAAGTTCTTCGAACAGACCCCCAAACTGTTTCCGCATAACGCGGCCATGCGCGACCTGTTTGCCGGTTCTCCAAAGCTGGCCGAGGTCACCGCGTTTCGCAACGGGACCCTGCAAGGCGGGTACATGATCCTGGCCGCTCGATCGCTGGGGTTGGATTGCGGTGCAATGTCCGGCTTCGACAATGCCAAGGTGGACGCAGAGTTTTTCTCCGGCACGGAGGGCAATCCGCCGGAATTTGCGGATGTGAAGTCGAACTTCCTTTGCAACCTGGGCTATGGCGATGCGTCGAAGCTCTTCCCACGCAATCCGCGCCTGGCGTTCGAAGAAGCCTGTCGACTGATCTAACCGCTTGCTGACGCGCGCGGCTCAGTAACCGAGCCACGACCGTGAGGGAGTGGTTAACGCGCCGCGGCGATCGACTGCGGCTTCGCCATCACTTTTTCGGGATCGGTTTCGCGCGGCACAACCACTCCAACCCAGGCGAACAGCATCTCGTCCCAGCTTTGATCGCCCCAGCGAATGGTGGCCTTCGGATCGGGGTTGTACTTGTTATTCGCGGAATTGTCCCAGTGCGCGAACAGCTCGATCTTAGTGCCCTTGGGGACTTGAATCGGCTGCTTCTCGAAGTATATGGTCTGCCAACTGAAGTCGTAATGCGGAACACTCACCAACGTCTCACGCTCGCCGTTCGGATAGTCCAGGCGAATGTCCATGTCCTTGCCGCGAAGATGCATATGGGGCTGCGAATAAATCAGCGTAACCGGCTGGTCGAACTGCGCGACAGTGTGGCCGGCGTAATTGGGATCGCCCGGCGGAATCGCGAAATCCGCTCCGGCTACCGGCACGGTCAGTAACCGATACTTCGGTGGTTCCTTCGCCAGAACAAAGCCGACCTTGGTTTGATCTGTCGCCGGCTTCCCGTTGGTCGTGTAGTGCATCTCGAATACAATGTCCGACCCAGCGGGGATCAGCTTGGCGGCCTTGTGATCCAGATCGAAGTAACTCTGCGTCTGAGTGCCCGGCACGTATCCCACCAGCCACTCATTGCTCACGTTGACGCTCGGGTCCACCGGCGCGGGTAGCGCTTCGGCGCCGTTGGCCCGCTTCGGTAGCACATAAGGCTCGCCGACCTTGGCGTCCTTCAACCACTGCGATCCCGGAGGCCGGATATGTACGCTGCCGTGATGCACCACCGCGCGATTGCCCGGACGAACCTCGGCGTCCATCACCCAGGTATCTTTCGTGAAGCCGCTCGGAACCACGAAGTAGGTGTATTCGATGGTGCCGCGCGCGGGCACGTTGTACGCCTTGGGCATCTCGATCACAACGTCCGGCTTGATGTTCCATCCGTCGCGCCACTCGATGGGCGGAGGCATGTCGTTCGGATCGCCTTCCGGCGCCCCCGCATCCACCCAGGCGACCAGCGTTTTAATGTCGGCTTCGGTCAGCCGCCGGTCGTTGGCGAAATGTCCGAAACGCGGATCGGCGAACCACGGCGGCATCTTCTTGGTGAGTACCGCTTCCTTGATCGCCTTGGCCCACGGCCGTGTGCTTTCGTAGCTGAGGAACGACGACGGCCCAATCTCGCCGGGCCGATGGCAGCTCTGACAGTTCTTCTGCATGATGGGAAGAACGTCTTTGTTGAACGTGACGTTGGAATACGGCGCCGCGGCCCAGACCGCTGTCGCCAACGAGAAAACCCCAACCAGATATCGCATCATCGCCCTCGCGCCTCCGCTTGTAAGCGAATATATCACAATGGGATGGCGTTGCATGCAAGTCACGCCGCGGGACCACGTCGCGGGGACTTTTCTGTGCGGCATATCGGTGGATAGACCGTGATACAGCCAAGTGGGCGCCTCGCCTCGATCTTTGCCGGCCCAGAGAGCTGGTGGAGCGAACAAAGTTGACAAGTCGGGTCCATCGCATCGTACTGGCGCAGTCCAACACGTACAACACGCACGTTTAGATAGTATTAGATTTAGGATTCCAAATTTTTCGGGCGTGCAGGTCCGCAGCCAGAACTCGTAGGTGAATCCTCCGAGGAGTGAGCGGAGGAACAATTGTACGATTTCAAGAAACTTTCGCCGATCGACTTTGAGGATCTGACACGCGATTTACTGCAACGACACTGGGGCGTTCGGCTGGAAGCCTTCAAAACCGGCCGCGACCAGGGCATCGACCTGCGATATGCGGCGCTTAAGGACCACTCGACAATCATCCAATGCAAACACTTCGCTGGCTCGACGCTGATGAAGCTTGTGCGGGAGCTCTATGCGAAAGAGTTACCCAAGGTCAAGCGCTTAAACCCAGACCGCTATGTGCTGGTTACCTCGCTGCCCCTTAACCCCTCCGATAAAGAAAAGCTTAAGGAAGCGCTTGCTCCACACATTCAGACGACTCACGACATTTTCGGCGCAAATGACCTGAATAATCTGCTGGGGCTTCATTCCGAAATCGAGATCCAGCATTTCAAGCTGTGGGTGAGTAGCTCTGCTGTTCTTCAACGCGTCCTCCACAACGCCGAACAAGTTCAGACGGAATTCGACGTCGAGCGTGTCCGACGTGCAATTCCTCTCTACGTCCAGACCAGAAACTACTCGCGTGCCATGCGCATTCTCGAGGAGCGCAAAATCGTCATCATCTCCGGCGTCCCTGGAGTGGGTAAAACAACACTTGCTGACATGCTTCTCTTCACGCACTTAAATTCTTCCTATCGTCCGGTCGTCATTAAGTCGGAGATGGCTGAGGGAAGAAGGCTGTTTAATGACGACTTACGCCAAATATTCTATTTCGACGATTTCTTGGGGGAAACCTTCCTTGGGAATAGGGTGGATTTCCTGGCGAAGAAGGAAGACTCATCCATTCTTGATTTCATGGAGATCATTTCCCGTTCCAAGCACAGCAGGTTTGTCCTAACGACGAGGGAACATATCCTCCAGCACGCCTTTCAAATTTCTGAGCGCTTCCGACGCGAGAAGGGAGTTCTTGCCGATCACCGTTGCATTCTTGAGCTGGGCGACTACACCCTGCTCGACCGGGGAAGAATACTGTATAACCACATCTACTTCAGCGACCTGACAGCGGAGTACAAAGCCGAGTTGCTCAGAAACGAGTTCTACATGAGGATTTTGAAGCACCGAAACTTCAACCCGCGCCTTGTCGAGTGGCTTTCTCGGTTCACTAACGTGAAACAATTACCCCTAGCGGGCTACCAGAAGGAAGTAGAACGTCTGCTGGAGAACCCGGATCAGCTGTGGCGGCTCGCATTTGAGCAGCAGATTTCAGAGGCCTCCCGCAGCCTCCTACTCGCACTCTACTCGATGGGCGGGAAGGCGCCACTGAGTCGGCTGGAGGAAGCGTGGAAGATGCTTCACCAGCACAGGTCGAGAAAATACAACCTGAAGAGTGCGGCGGAAGACTGGCGGCGATCCCATCAAGACCTGGAAGGCGGCTTCCTGGTCTTCAAGGATCACCAAGCGGCTTTTGTCAATCCATCGGTAAAGGATTTTCTCGATTCAGCGCTTGCTACGGACACGGAGCATCTGGATGACCTGCTCTCCGCGACTTGTTTCTTCGAGCAGGTCGTTAGCATATGGGCGCTGGCCGGATCGGAGAAGGGCAGCCGGATCCAGCGGTATTTTCAGCAGTCCCCCGATCTGTTGATGACGGCCATCGGACAAAATCTGCAAAATCCGCACGAGCAACGAATCGACTTTGGACATGGAACCTCTGGGACACGCGCGCGAGATGTCCGGCCAGAGGTGAGACTTCGAACGATGTTGTTGATCGCAGACGGCACCCAGTCCGTGGCGGCATTGGAGTCTGCAGCGACCTACACGCAGAGCGTCATTGAGTTCTGGACGGTTAATGTGCCCGATTTCGAAGTCGCCGTCGATATTCTACAGATCCTCGACCAGGCCAAATGGCATCAACTGGTGGATATCAATCTACACGAACCGCTTAAGGCGGCTATCCTAAACGAACTGACCGAAAGGCAACGAAGTGGAGATATATTTGCGGTCGCGGATTATGCGGAGGGGAGAGGGTCCAGGTGGACAAAGCAAAACCAGCGGGCTTTGGTCCGAAGTTTCGAAATCTACTTGGAACACGAGTTTGACAAGGAATTTGGGGACCGCGACTCAGATCCGGGAGAGCTTCATGGTTTTTCAGAAACCTTGGAGAGCATCGGCAACTGGTGTGGTGTCGACGTGGGCGTCTATGTGGATCAAATTTCCGCACGCATGAAAGAGCTGATACGGGATGAGGAAGAAGACGACGACCTGCCGCCGCGACAGTGGGAAGATTCGAGCCAGCCAATGTCGGAAAGGGCCCAGCAGGAAGAAGTTAGGCGACTGTTCGACTCGTTTCAATACGATTGAGAAAGCCTGCCGTCTCACCGATCCCCGATCTCACTTGGCTGTATTGTCGGCATTGCGTGGATGTGACCGTCCGCGCTGTTTACCTCACCTGGCTTTTCTCCCCATCCGCCACCGCCAGTTCGGTGATGCGCAGCCCAAGCTTCGTGATCCGCGACGGATACAAATCCTTCAGCCGCTCTTCATGCGGCGGGATGACACGATGGCAATCGCCGCCCACGCTCTTCACCATTTGTTCGGTCGTCATGACGAGATTGAATTGGCTGCCGGTGGCGAGGCCGACGGGAATGTATTCGGGATCTTTGGGATCGTGCCCGCGCAAATTTTCGTATCCGTAAGCCAGATCGCCGCAAAATACCCAACTCTGCTCGGGATTCCTCGCGAGATCGTTGCGCACGGTCACGTACATCGATCCCCAGGTGTGCGTGTCGAATGCGGCGTGCAGATCGATCCCCGGCAGCACGTTTTCACGATCGCCATCCACCGAAACCAGGCGGCCTTGCCGCGCCAGATCCACCGCGCGCATGATGTCGGCGGTATCGATGCCGAGCATCAGCCAACGGAACCGGCGCTCGAGCGACATGGTCCAGACCCATTTCGAAAGCTCACGTTCCTGAAGATAAAACCTGGCGTTCGGGAAATCCTCGATGTTGCCCATGTGATCGAAATGGGCGTGCGTGATGAAGATGTTGTTGATGTCTTCGGGCCGGATCCCGATTTCGCCCAGCACTTCGCGCGGCGGACGCCAGCCGCGCACACCAAAAGTATTGGCCAGCACTTCGCCATGGGCTTTGTGGTTGTAGCCGACGTCGACCATCGCAAGCTGACCTTGGCCCTTGATCACGACGTAGCAATACGGCAGCTTGCGCGTGCCTTGATTGTGCATGCCGTAGATCAGGCCGCTCTGAGGATAATTGGGAACCGCGGCGAATTCCATCACCCACAATGAATATGCGCTCATTGCACTCGCACCCCGCAGCAGGCGCGTTCGTATGAGATTTTTTTAAAGCCGGGTAGCGCATCAGCGGCGTGTTCGAGCTCAGAATATCCGGCGCGCAGCGGACCGAATATGCGATCGACGTTCAGTGGGCCATCGGCCGCTTTCAATGCCGCGCCGATCATCTCCGCCGCCTTCGCGACGTGCGCGTGATGCCGCTGGGCGAGTTCAGTCGGCTGGGATCGCCGCAGCTCATCGGCAGCCTGGCGAAAAACTTCTCGGGCTCTAAGCAAAACCGGATGGTCCGGCGCCGCCTCTTTCGACCCCGCCGCGGCCAGCACCAGCAATCCCGCAAGTTGCGCTGCCACTTGCTTGAGATCCTCGAAACATCTCTGATTTTCGACAATATATACGGCTGTGGCGTCGTCTACCATAGGCTCCTATCGCATTACGAACGGATTCGGCGCATTGCCCGCGATATCGATCCACACGCTCTTGGTTTGCAGATAATCGTGAATCGCATCCATCCCGCTCTCGCGTCCGATACCGGATCGCTTGTAGCCGCCGAACGGCGACATGTAGCTCACCGCGCGATAAGTGTTCACCCACACGGTGCCGGCCTCCAGACGCTCCGACATGGTGAGCGCGCGCCGAATGCTCTGCGTCCAGACGCCGGCCGCAAGCCCATACACGGTGTTATTCGCGATGCGAACCGCTTCGTCTTCGTCGTCGAACGGAATAATCGAAAGCACCGGGCCGAAGACTTCTTCGTTGGCGATCCGCATCTCGGGATTTACATCCGTGAAGACCGTCGGCTCCACGAACCAGCCCGTGCCGCATTCATCGCGCTGCGCCGCGGCGCCACCCAGACGACAGACCGCGCCTTCTTCTTTTGCGATGCGGATGTAGTCGAGAATTTTTTGATACTGGGGCTGAGTGGTCACGGGACCCACCTGTGTGGAAGCGTCGAGCGGATTGCCCATGCGCGCGGTTTTCGCCAGATCGAGTAAGCGCTCGACAAACTCCGCATGGATCGGTCGATGAATCAGTGCCCGCGAGCCGGCGATGCAGGTTTGGCCCGTAGCGGCGAAGATTCCCGAGACCACGCCTTTCACTGCTTGATCCAGATCGGCGTCGTCGAACACAATATTGGCGGACTTCCCGCCGAGTTCGAGCGTCACGTGTTTGATGCCGCGCGCGGCCAGTCCGTAAACATGTTCGCCGGTTTTGTCGCCGCCGGTGAAGGCGACTTTCGCCACGTCCTGATGCGTAATCAAAGGCTCGCCTACTTCGTTGCCGAATCCGGTGACGATGTTGACCACGCCCGGGGGAAAACCCGCTTTCTCGAACAACTCGCCGAATGCGAACGCCGACACCGACGAAAATTCCGACGGCTTCCACACGAAGGTATTGCCTGCCGCCAAGCCAGGCGCCAGTTTCCACGCGGCCAGCAGCAGCGGCGAGTTCCACGGGGTTATGGCGGCCACCACTCCCAGCGGCTCCTCGCGCGTGAAATTGAACACGCCGGGCTTATCGATCGGAATGACGCGCCCCTCGATTTTGTCCGCCAAGCCTCCGAAATAATAAAACCATTGCGGGATGTAGTTGAGCTGGCCGCGCATCTCGGCGATGAGCTTGCCATTGTCGGTGGATTCGATCTCGGCCAGGCGCCCGGCTTCCTGGGCAATCAAATCGCCCAACTTGTGCAGCAATGCTCCGCGGGCCGTCGCCGTCATCTTGCGCCACTCGCCGTGAAACGCACATTTAGCCGCCGCGATCGCCTGCTCCACGTCGGCCTTCGAACCTCGCGGAACCAATGCCCACGGTTTTGCCGTGAACGGGTTCACCGATTCGAACCATTCCCCTGAGGCGGGATCTACCCACTTCCCGCCAATCAACATCCGATGCTTCGTCACGCTGCCAGACCTCCGCTCAAAATACTGATATCTTTCTGTTCCTCGAGTCGATCGATCATCTCTTCGATGGGCCGCCAGTTTGCGCATGCCGAACGAAATCGCGCGCGAATCTGGTCGGACGTGGCTGGACTCACGTCATCCAGCTTCTTGCGCACGACGGCTCCGTCACGCAATTGGAGAATCACTTCGGTGCCTTGCGCACGAGGATACGCCGCGGTGAATGCCGAGTCGATTTCCAAATTGGTAACGCTTGCAAGCCGGTTGATCTCCGGATCGTCGAGCAAATGGTAGTTCGATTCTTCGATGGCGCCCCGTGCCAGCGTCGCCGCCACGCAATATTGGATGCTCATCTTGGCCTGAAGAATGCGATCGAAAGGACCCGAATAATCGCAGCCGGGATATTTAACAGCCGCTGCGGACGCCTTGACCAAAATCGATTCGACATCGTTGCTGAGCACTCCATCCTTCGTGATCGCGAGCGCCGCCTGGCAAGCAGTCTGAGCATAATTGCACGCCGGCGCGGGCTTGTAATAGACCGAGAGAATCTCGAACGCTTCGCCGGAAAATGGCGCGACTCGCGCAATGCAATCGGACTTATTGAGTCCCGCGAAAAGTCCCGCGCGGCCATCCAGCGCGCCTTCCGAAGCACGCGCCCCAAGCGACGCCAGTTCCACTGCGGTAACAGCATTGCGCGCGGCAAATCCGGGATGAAAAAACATTTCATCGCCGCCGCAGTACGGCCATTCATTCAGACCGCCCGTCGCGTTGGCCGCGAAACCGAGCGCGCTAACGGTGGCATCTTCATCCAGCGCGAGCAAGCGGCTTCCGGCGATCGCGCCCGCGAGCGGTCCGGTGATTCCCGTAGGACGAAAACGCCGAACCATATCCTGATCCATGATCGCGCGGCCGATGGATGCGCCCACCTCATAGCCGCACACTGCGCCCAAAATGAAGTCGCGGCCGCTCGCCTTTTGCTGTTGCGCCGGTTGTCGCGACAGTGCCAGCAGCGTCGGAAAAATCACCACGCCCAGGTGGCTCACTGCGCCCGCATGCATGTCCTCGCGCACCAATCCATGCCCGAGCGTTGCATTTGCAAATGCAGCTTCCGATGGGGAGGCGTGTACCGGCGTTCCAATCACGGTCGCGCTGCCACTTGCGCCGCTCGCCATGCGGATCGCCTGACATCCCCACGGCAGCTCGCGCGCTTCGAACGCGCAGGATAGAAAATCGAGCAGCCCAATCTTGACCTTCGCGACGACGTCGGTGGGCAGCTGTTCAAAGGTAACGCCGCGCGCGGCGCGAACCATCCGGCGCGAAAGGCTGAATTCGGGCACCAACGTTTACGATACCCGATTACGATAAACTCCAGTGGTGAGCGAAATCGGCATTAGCGCACCGCAGGTCAGCGCCACGAGTCCGCACCCGGCAACCTCCTGGATGATGTGGGTTCCATCGGTGGCCATGATGCTGTCGAGCCTGTTGTCGTACGTGGATCGGCAGGTGCTCGCGGTGCTCTCGCCAATGATCCTGCGCGACACGGGCCTGAGCGCACAGGCTTACGCCGACGCGCTATCCGCATTTTCAATTTTCTACATGATCGGCAATCCGGTCTTCGGCTCCTTCCTCGATTTCGTCGGACTCCGCAAGGGCATGTTCACGGCCGTTTCGTTGCGCGCGATTGCCAGCACCGCGCACGCCTGGATGTCGGGCTTCTGGGGATTCGCGGTGGCGCGCAGCGTGCTTGGATTCGGCGAAGGCTCGGCGTTTCCAGCGGCTCTGAAAGCGGCGGCTGAATCGTTGCCGCCGAACCGGCAATCGCGTGGAACGGCCATCGGATATAGCGGCGCGTCGCTGGGCGCCATCCTGACGCCGTTGATCGTGACACCGATCGCGCTACGTTTCGGTTGGCGATCGGCATTCTTAGTCACCGGCGCGATGGGCGCGTGCTGGCTGGCGATGTGGGCCATCATCGGACGGCCGCCGTATCTGGCGGAGCACCGCCGGTCATCGCTCAAAATCGCGTGGCCCAATTTCTTGGAGCGGCGTCTGTGGATCGTCGTGGCCAGTTTCGGGCTCGGAGCCGTGGCGCTCGGCCTGGTTTCGTACTTGAGCCCGCTCTATCTGAGCCGTGCGTTCCATCTCTCGCAATTGCAACTTGGAAAAATACTTTGGATTCCGCTGGTCGGTTGGGAAGCAGGCTATTTTTTCTGGGGCTGGATCGCCGACAAGTTCGTCACGCGCGGGCATCGGCCCACCGGGCTGTTCTTTATGCTTGCCGTCCTCGCACTACCCACGGCGCTGGTGACAAAGATCGACTCCTGGCCGGTGGTTCTCGCGCTGTTCTTCTGGGCCACCTTCATCGCGGATGGCTTTGTGGTGCTCTCGCTGCGCGTCGGGTCGCATCTCTATCCGCGCGACCAAACCGCGATGGTGGGAGGAATCGGCTCCGGATCGTGGTCCGCTGTGCTGGCCGTCATTCTGCCGGTCTGGGGCCGTTGGTTCGATATGAACTGGTACGGCGCCGTCTTCGTCTCGGCCAGCTTGTTCCCGGCTCTTGGCACGCTGTTATGGTTTTGGTTGAGCCGGCCAGAAGCTCTGTGGCGCCAGGCAGCGCTGCGAACCGATTAGCGCGTCATCGAACCTCGGACCCGTCCGAGGATTTCTTCAATCACCGCTGTCTTGGCGTCGGCGTAGTTCTGCACGTCTTCCCATTCCTGCTGAGCTAGCGCCCGCTTAATACGCGCGTATAACTCACGATCGGCCGCATTGTTGCGCAGCCAGTCGCGGAAGATCAGCATGCGCTCGATTTCGGGACATCCCGCCGAGAACACATGCAAGTTGATGTTTGTGTCCGGACCTTTGAACAAGCGGTGTTGGTACCAGTTTGGCTCTCGAATACGGAGCACATAGCCGGCGGACTCGAGTGCCGGCAGGTATACGGTTTCGTCCGAAGAATCGGCTACCACCAGCACGATGTCGATGACAGGCTTGGCGGCGAGGTCCGGAACCGAAGTCGATCCGGCGTGCTCAATTTGTAGCGCCCGGTTACCCAGCACAACCCGGATTCGCTCCGCCTCGCGTGCGAACAGCTCAGGCCATTTCCGATCGTAATCGACGAGCGTGATTTGCGCCGGCGCGGCTAAATTCCCATTTCTTGAAAAACTTCTCGCGCCAGCCGGAAGCTATCCACCGCCGCGGGCACTCCCACGTAAATCGCAACCTGCAGGAACACTTCCTGGATATCGTTCTTCGTCAGCCCATTGTTGATGGCGCCTTTAACGTGCGCTTTGATTTCGTGCGGCCGGTTCAAGGCCGATATCATCGCCAGATTCAGCATGCTGCGCGTCTTGCGATCCAAGCCCGGGCGGCCCCAGCACTCGCCCCAGCAATAGGTGGTCACCAGCTCCTGCAGCGGCCGGTTGAAATCGTCCGCGGTCTTCAACGCATTGTCCACGTACTCGGCGCCCAGCACCTCGCGGCGAATCTTCAGACCCTTCTCGAACATCTCTTTTTCCACTTGCTCTCCTTTACGTTCTCTTATTGGGACTGAACGGTGACGCCCGCCCAGCCCTCCATCACTTTGATCAATTCGGTCATGTCGGCATCGGCGCCTTCACTCGCGGTTCCGATCGCCAAAATCTGCCGCACGGCGCTTCCCACCACCATCGGAACGCCCATGGCCTCGGCCTCTTCCATGCACAGCCGGATATCTTTGTTGAGCAGCCCGATGGCAAAACCAAAGTCGAACTTTCTGTTTAAAACGCAGCGCGGGATTTTGTCCATCGTGGCGGTGTTGCGTCCGCTCCCCGCATTGATGACGTCGATCACCTGCTTCGGATCGAGCCCCGCCTTCACGCCCATCACGACGGCTTCCGATGAAATTGCCATTGCGGTGGCCGAGAGAAGATTGTTCAGCAACTTCATAGTCTGGCCTTGTCCGGGCTGCTTGCCGACGTGAAATACTTTCCCGATTACCTCCACAATGGGCTTGATCGTGGCGAAGGTCTCATCGTCGCAGGAAACCATCACCGCGAGCGTTCCCTTCTCCGCCCCGGCCACGCCTCCGCTGACGGGCGCATCCACGGCCACGATGCTCTTCGCTTTCAAACCCTCCGCTACGCGCTTCGCGTACGTGGATCCGGTAGTCGAGACGTCGATGAAAATTTTGACCTTGCTGCCCTCGATGACGCCATTCGGTCCCAGCGCCGCGGATTGAACGATGGGCGGCGTGGGCAAACTGGCCAAAACAATTTCGGCCGCCGATGCAACCTGGGCTGGCGAATCAACGCGCTTGGCGCCCAAAGCCTCTAGCGGCTTCATCGCCGCATCGCTCTTGTCAAAAATGGTGAGGCTGTTCCCCGCCTCGATCAACCGGCGGCACATCGGTCCGCCCATCCGTCCGACGCCGACGAAGCCGACGTTCTGCTGAGCCATTAGCTGTTTCTCCCTGCACCAAAGCCGCTAGGATACCACGCGAATGCATGCAACTCAGCGCGACGGCGGAACATCCAGCCGCACGATGATGCCTTCGACATCCGGACGCGCCGCTGGATAATACTTCATCACTAGGGGGTCGTGTCCGGGCACGATGTGATTCGGCGAGTCGGCCAGGCGGTAGAGCAGATTGTAGCCTTCCAGCATTTCAGCGACGCTGTAGACCACGGGAAATGCGCGCGCCTGCTCGAAGTTGGAGTAGAGGTGCGAGGCGTCGGCCGCCAGCACCACCCAGCCGCGCTTGGTCCACACGCGCAGGATCTGCAAGCCCGCCGTGTGTCCGCCCACGCGGTGCAGTGTTAGCCCTGGAACAACTTCAGACTCGCCATCGTGAAAAACAGCCCGCCCGGAATAAATTTTCCGAATCATCTCGAGCGCGTTTTCCAGATCGTACGCTTCGCGCAGGAAATGATGGCACATCGAGCGCCCGGTCGCATACGCAACTTCCCGATCCTGCACGTGGTAACGCGCGGCTGGAAACCGATCGAGATTGCCGGCATGATCGTAATGCAAATGCGTGAGGATCACGTCGGTGACTTGGCCCGGATCGATATTCAGAAGACGCAACGCGTCAACCGGGCTGCGCAAACGCTCGCGCTTACGGCGGATCGCCGCTTCTTCCGCAAATCCAGTGTCGACCACAAACATGCGATCGCTGCGGCGCACCACCCAGACAAAATAATCGAGGTCCGGACCGTACTCGTGCGGATCGGCCAGGATGTAGCTTTGCCCTGGATGGCGATTTCCTAGATGACCGTAGCGAATGGCGAAAACTTCAAATGGTTCCATACTAAGCTGGGTGTGAAAATGCCGGATCGATCATTATAATGGACCACAATGCCGAAAGGCATAATGAAAAATGCTGCAGGGCAAGTGCGCTCTCATCACCGGATCCACGCAAGGCCTCGGCTTGGCCACCGCCAAACGGTTCGCGGCCGCCGGCTGCAATGTGGTCATCAACGGGTTTGGTGACGATCGCGAAATCGCAGCGATGCGCGGCGAGATCGAAAAGCAGCACGGCATCCGGACCATGTACAGCGGCGCGAACCTCGCGCATTCGCTCGAGATCGAGCGGATGATTGGGACCACCCTGCAAACATTTGGCGCGATCGATATCCTGGTGAACAACGCGGTGGTTCGTCACGCGGCTCCCGTGGAACACTTCCCACCAGGCGAGTGGGACCTGGGGTTAGCGGTAAATCTTTCAGCCGCGTTTCATACCATTCGGCTCGCGCTGCCCGGCATGCGGCGGCGCAACTGGGGGCGGATTATCAACGTGTCTTCTATTTACGGCCTGAAAGCCACGACCAATCGCGTGAGTTACGTCACGACGAAAACCGCGCTCATCGGCTTGACGCGCGCCGTGGCGCTTGAAACCCGCGATCAAGACATCACGTGCAATGCGGTGTGCCCTGGAACCGTCGAGACTCCAGTGCACCAGAAACGAATCGAGGACATGATGGCGTCCGACTCTCTCTCGCGTGAAGAGGCCGAGCAGCGCTTCTTGGCTAATAAGCAACCGGGCGGCCGGTTTATCGCCGCCGAAGACGTAGCGGGTATGATTCTTTTTCTGTGCGGGCCGGAAAGCCGCGACATCACAGGTGCGGCACTGGCGATCGACGGCGGATGGTCCATCAGTTGAGCACGCCTCTCTCTACTCAACTGGCGCGCTGGGCCGCGAGCGTCTCGTTCGAAGACTTACCCCAGGATGTCGTCGCCGCCACCAAGCTAAGAGTGATGGATGTGATCGGACTGGCGCTCGCCGCGGCCGAAACAGATTTTGGGCGTTCTGTTCGCGACGCTGCACTGGCTCTTTCCACTCCCGGCTCCTGCCGCATCCTCGGGTTCGGCGATCGCGTGAGCGTTGCCAGCGCGGCGTTCGCCAATGGGGCTTTCTCCCAAGCGCTCGAATACGATGACACACACAACGAGTCGATCGTGCACATGAGCAGCCCGGCGGTGGCGGCGGCGCTGGCTCTGGCGGAATTTACCGACGTTTCCGGGCGCGATCTCATCACCGCGATCGCCATTGGCAACGAGATCTCCTGTCGCGTGGGCAGCGTGTCGTCCGGAGAACTGCATAAGCGCGGCTTCCATCCCACCGGACTTTTCGCGACATTCGGAGTGGCTTACTTGGCTGGCAAGCTGCTGGGGCTCGACGCCGAAGCTCTGGCACGCGCCGCGGGGATCGCCGGGAGCTTCGCGTCAGGATTGCTCGAATGCTGGGTGGACGGGACGCAAACCAAGTTCCTGCATCCGGGATGGTCGGCGCAGAGTGGCATCACCGCGGCGTTGCTTGCGCGGGCGGGCGTTACAGGACCGGCACAGGTTTTCGAAGGGCGCTGGGGACTTTTCGCGTCACATGTGCAGGATGCCAGCGCGCATCGCGATTTCAGCCGCATTAACAATCGCCTCGGGCAGCATTGGGAGAGCCGCAATTCTTCGTTCAAGCCGTTCCCGGCGGCGCATGTTCTTCATCCGTACATCAGCGCGGTGCTCAGGCTACGCGCCAAACACCACATCGAGGCGCGCGACGTGGAGCGCATCGAATGCCCGGTAGCCGCTTTTATCGTGGGCATTGTTTGCGAGCCCACCGCCGAAAAATTCGCGCCTGCGTCCGATTCGCATGGGCGCGTCAGTCTGCAATATAGCGTGGCCGAGGCGCTTTACAACGGCGCGCTCGGCAAATCCGCTTACAGCACGGAGAGCCGGGCGAATCCCGAAATTCTAGCGCTGGCCCGTCGTGTGCACTATCACGTCGATCCGGATTATCCCGGTCCTGGTCGTTTCAAAGGCGCGGTCAAGGTCGTGCTCAAGGATGCCCGAGAGTTCGAAGAGATAGAGGAATACAATCGCGGCTCGGCCGAAAACCCGATGACCTTCGAAGAGCTTCGCGCCAAGTTCGACGAGAACTCGAGCGGCTTTCTCTCGGCGGAACAAAGGCAGCGTCTGTTGCAACAGATTGACCAGATGAACACATTGCATGACGCTAAGTTATTGATAAATCTATGCCACTGACATGCCTACAATCCATGCTATCATGTAGGCATGAAGCTGCAACCGCGAACCGGCTTAGCGCTTGAAACCGTTCAATACACAATCCGGGGCGTTCCCCAGGATGTGGATCGTGCGCTGCGCAAAAAAGCCGCGCAACTGAAGATCAGCCTCAACCAGATCGTGGTGGACGAACTAACCCGCGCCACCATTGGCCGTCCTCGCAAAGCGGATTTCGCCAGCCTGGTAGGGCAATGGACGCCGGATCCCGAATTCGATGAGGTGATAGCTTCCCAGCGCCAAATCGATTGGGACAAGTGGAAGTAATTTGCGCGTCGCCCTCGACACCAACCGTCTCACCGACCTTTTCCGGGGTGACAGCGAGTTGGCTGACCGATTGGGCGAATATGATGAAGTCTGGCTTCCCTTAATGGTCCTGGCCGAGATCCAGGCGGGATTTTACGGCGGCTCCGAGCAACACCGCAACGAGCTTCTTCTACGCAGTTTTCTGGTTAAGCCCACGGTCGGTATTTTGTTCCCCACGCGCGACACAGCCGAGCACTATGCGCGCCTGTTCATTCAACTCAAACGGGCCGGAACGCCGATTCCCGACAACGATGTTTGGATTGCGGCGCTGGTGCTGCAGCATGATCTCGTGCTGATCACGCGCGACCGGCATTTCGAACGAGTGCCGCAGCTGCTGCGCGATCATTCCGCGCGCTGATAATCTTATAATCAGTGGCTTCGACGAATGCAGTAACAGCTCCTCCTTCCGAAAATTGGCGCAGCCGTCTTGAACACTGGAGAAAAACCGATTCGCTCCTGCAGTACGAAGACAAAATCCTGCTGCTGCTTACGCTGATCATCGGGGCGCTGGTCGGCCTGGTGATCGCCGCGTTCATCTACGTCACCGAAGACCTCGGCGCGCGCATGTATCCAGCCGGCGGCGCGGCCTGGCGACGAGTCCTGCTCCCTACCGGCGGCGCCTTGTTCACCGGATATCTGCTTTGGCGCTTCTTCCCCAACGCACGCGGCAGCGGGATTCCGCAGACCAAGGCGGCGCTGTTTCTGCGCGACGGTTACATCACCATTCGCACCGTGCTCGGCAAGTTTGGATGTTGTTCGGCATCGCTGGCCAGCGGCATCGCGCTCGGACGCGAAGGGCCATCGGTGCAAGTGGGAGCCGGGATCGCATCGGTCTTGGGACGGCGCTTAGGGCTCGGGCCCAGCCGGATTCGCGAATTGATCCCCGTGGGCGCAGCGGCGGCGCTAGCGGCTGCTTTCAACACACCGGTGGCGGCTGTTTTGTTCACGCTCGAAGAGGTGATGGGCGATTTGCACGCCCCGGTGCTCGGCTCCGTCGTGCTCGCCTCAGCCACATCCTGGGTGGCGATGCATTTGGTGCTGGGCGACGAACCGCTGTTTCATGTTCCCTCCTACCAGCTGGTCAGTCCCCTCGAATTCCTTGCTTATGCGGTGCTTGGAATCGCGGGCGGCTTCGTTTCCGTGGCTTTTGTAAAACTGCTGCTGGCCATTCGCAAATATTGCAAGGGCCTGCCTCGGTCCACCGAGTGGTGGCAGCCGGCAATAGGCGGCTTAGCCGTGGGACTCATGGGATGGTTCGTGCCCGATGTTCTAGGCGTCGGTTACAGTCACGTAAGCGAAGCGCTCAACGGCCAAATGGCCTTGGAGTTGATGGCGATCCTCATCGTGTTGAAGGTAGTCGCGACGGCGACTTGTTATGGCACCGGAAACGCGGGCGGCATCTTCGGTCCTGCTCTCTTTATGGGCGCTATGCTCGGCGGCAGCGTAGGAACCGTGGCGCATCAACTCTTACCCGACTTTACCGGCGGCGTCGGCGCTTATGCCCTGGTCGGGATGGGCGCACTATTTGCCGGCATCGTGCGCGTGCCGCTGACGTCGGTGATCATGATCTTTGAAATGACGCGCGATTATTCCATCATCGTGCCGCTCATGATTGCCAACCTGATCAGCTTCTACATCTCGTATCGCCTCCAAAAAGAGCCGATTTACGAGGCGTTGCAGCATCAAGACGGATTGCATCTACCCTCCGGACTCCGCTATCGGGAAGGGTTGTTGATCGTACGCGATGCCGCGGAAGCGCCAATCGAGATACTCAAGAGGACGGACCACGTGGCGGACGCCTTGCGCCACTTGGACGCCGATCGCAATGCCTGGCCGGTGCTGGAGGGCGGTCGGTTGGCGGGCACCATTACCCTCGGGCAGCTGGAGAAGGAGATGGCGGGAGGCCACGGCGATCGAGTGCTCGGTGAACTTCTGCCGGCCGATGTTCCGAACGCTCTGCTCACGTCCGAGAACTTTCCGCATCTTCACATGGATCATCCGCTCGACATCGCGCTCCGCCGCATGGCGCAGAGCAAACTCACCGTGATGCCAGTAGTCAGCCGCGCCGATATTCGCGACTTGAAAGGCGTCGTCTCGCTGAAGGACATCCTGCAGGCCTACGGCGTCGCGGGAGAGAAGAGCGCCGAGCGAACGATAAGCGAAGAGGTTGGAGGGTCCCGCAGATTGGTGCCGGGAGTGCTGGCCGCCGGGCTCGGAGTGCTGTTGGTGATCGGATTCCTGAATTACTACTACCGGTCCGCCCGTTCCGAGCGTGCTCAGCAATATTACAAAACCGGCAACGAGCTGCTGCAGCAGGACCGCGATGAGGAAGCGGTCCAGCAGTTCCGCGGTGCTCTATCCTCCGCTCCGGGAAACCCTCAGTTCCGTCTGGCGTTGGGTCTCGCGCTGGCCAAGGCTAACCATCCGGCGGAAGCGTCGGTCTATCTGAATGCGCTCTTGAGGCGCGATCCGGAGAATGCGCTGGCCAATCTCGCCGAAGCGCGGATTATGGCGTCGCAGAGCAGGACCGCCGATGCCGTGAAGCTGTATCGACGGGCCATTGATGGGACCTGGCCGGCGGGTCAAACACAGAACCGCATGCAAGCCCGTTTCGAACTGGTGTCGCTGCTGGCAAAAAGCGGTCAAAGAACGCTGGCCATTGCGGAGCTGTTGGCGACACTGGGGCCGGCGGCTCAAGATACCGCGGTCAAGAAAAAAATTGCACAGTTGCTGCTCAGCTACGGTGCGCCACGTGAGGCCGCCGATGTCTTTCGGGATGTCGCCAGAGTGGACGATCAGGACGCGGAGGCTTACGCCGGACTAGGCCAGGCCGAACTTGCTTTGGACAATTACAATGAAGCGCGCACTGCGTTCCAAGCTGCGCTTCAGCGGAATCCGTCGGAGCAAACAAGCAAGAAAGATCTCGGGTTGGCCGACCGGGTGCTGGCGCTCGATCCCAACGCGCGCGGTTTGCGGGCTGCGGCCCGCTACGAGCGGAGCAAAGAACTTTTAGAGGCCGAGATTATGCGGTTTGACCAGTGCCAGCCGGGAAGCAAGGCGGCAGATGCGGCTAGGAAAGCGGTCGCCGGCCAGCCGCGGCGCAGTGATTTGGAGGACTCAGCCGACAGGAACCTTGCGCTCGCCGAGGACCTATGGAAACAGGATCAGAAACTCTGCAACCCGGCGCTCACGTCGAACGCCGGTGGTGCAGTCGACCGCGTGTTGTCGCGGTTGTCGGGACGTTAGCCTGTGTGGGGCGGACGCCCTAGTCCGCGCCGGACCACCTGGACCGGCCCAGGAAGCTAGTTGGCTTGCGCCTGAATGATGTGAGTGCGGCGATTCTTCTGCCAGCAATCTTCGTCATGCTCGGTGCACACCGGCTTTTCCTTGCCGTAACTGATGGTGGCGAGCTGATTGCCCGGTAGCCCCAGGTTGGACAAGTACTCTTTGGTCTGTTTCGCGCGCGCATCGCCGAGCGCCATATTGTATTCATCCGATCCGCGCTCGTCGGCATATCCTTCGACGGTGAGCTTAAAGTCCGGATATTGCTTGATAATGTCAGCCAGCGTCTGGGCGTCTTGCCTCAACGTAGCTTCGGCATCGGGACGCAGCGTGTGCTTGTTGTAGTCGAAATAGGCATCCTGAATGCGATTCAGCAGGTCCTGAATGCGCTTTCGCGTGGCAGCGTCGGGCAACCGGGACGGCGTACTTTGAGCCACTTGTGCCGGCTGCGAATAATTGCGGGTGGGCGCCGGCGTTGACGCGACGGCGCGAGTGTTCTGCGTCGGAGTGGGCGTGGTTGGAGCCTTCGCAGCCACCTTTTTCGCACAGCCGCAGAAGGTCAAACAGAGAGCTGTCAGGGCCGCGCAAGCCAAAAATCGTGAATTCATCCAAAGCCTCCTAAGCTTTTGTATTTACAGAATAACTATGCCGAAGGCAGTAAAAAATCCCGTTGTCACTGTATTTCCCGAGGTCCTTACCCTAATACAGGATGGACGCGATTCCCGTAGTTATGGTTCCGGTTCTACCTTAGAGAAGATGTGGTTTCGTCCCGCCACCGAATTGCGGTTGGTCCCCGTTCGTTACACTAAAGCCAGCATGCGGCAGCGCCCAGCAGTGGTTTTGGTAGCCGGATTTGGAGGGCTGCTGCTCATTATGGCGGTGGCCGAAGCCGGCGCTTTGCTGTTCCTCAATAGTCTGCGCCAGCACGATACGACGTTGCAGGCCCGATTCCTGGCGCGCAACCGCACTCTGGAACGCATTCGATCCAATATTTATCTGTCAGGCACGTTCGTGCGAGATTCCCTGCTCGCTCCGGAACAATCGGGCGCCCAAGCGCAGTTGGCTACGCTCGAGGGACTGCGGCGCGATTCAGAGAGCGCGCTCCGAAGCTACGCCGCGGAGCTAGAACCGGAAGAAGCGGCGCCGTTCCAGGATTTGCGATCTCAAATTGACGCCTATTGGAAGGTGCTGGATCGCACTCTGGCATGGACCAGCGACGAGCGCGGAAAATATCGCGACGCTTTCTTTTACGAGGAACTGGTTCCGAGGCGCACTTCGATGTTGCAGATTGCCGATCGCATTGAGGCGCTGAATGACGAGGCGCTGCGGCGCGGCGATGCGAAACTGGGCGACCTGTTCGGACGGCTGCAATTCGGCCTCGTGGCGATGATCGCAGTCACGCTCCTGGGCGGCGCCACTCTGGCCGCGTTCACCATATTTCACATTCTGAAATTGGAAGGCGAAGTCGAGCAGCGGCTCGCCGAAAGCGTCCATGCGCGAGCCAGCTTGCAGGAACTCTCCGCGCGCCTGGTGCGGGCTCAGGAAGATGAGCGGCGCGCCTTATCGCGCGAGCTGCACGACGAGGTCGGGCAAGCGTTTTCGGCCGTGTTGATGGAAGCCGAGAACCTGCTGGATCTCGCCCCGGCGCCTGCGGTACGGGCGCATCTCGATTCCATCCGCGGCGTGGCCGAGAAGGGCATGAACGAGATCCGCAACATGGCCCTGCTGCTGCGCCCGTCCATGCTGGACGATTTCGGATTGCTGCCGGCTCTGGAATGGCAGGCGCGAGAGATCGGCAAACGTACCGGGATGCGCGTACAGGTGACTAGCGAAATGCCCGGCGAATTGCCCGAGGAACACAAGACGTGCGTGTATCGGGTGGTTCAAGAAGCGTTGAACAATTGCGCCCGGCATGCGCAAGCCAGCGCCGTGCAGGTAAGTGTGCGCCAAGACGCCGGCCAGATTTTTGTGACTGTACAAGACGACGGCAGCGGGTTCGATCCCGAGCGCACGCGAGGACTGGGATTGCTCGGAATGGAGGAGCGCGCGCGGCACCTGGGTGGTTCGTTTCAAGTTGACTCCCGGCCCGGCCGCGGGACGCTGCTGCGCGTCACCTTGCCGGTGGCCGCAATTTTCGATGCCGCCCAACCGGAGAAATCGCCGGGCGTCGATGTTTTAGCGCCGCCGTCCGAGCTCGGCCCTCAGCTGGTATGGAGGGGAGGTGCGGCCGATGGCGCAGATTCGCATTCTGCTGGCTGACGACCACAACATCCTGCGCGACGGCATGCGGCTGCTGCTGGAACGGCAACCCGGTTTTGTGGTGGTGGGTGAAGCAGCCGACGGCCGCGAGACGTTGCAGCTGGCGCAGGATCAACGCCCGGACGTGGTGGTGATGGACATCGCCATGCCCAACATAAACGGCATCGAGGCCACCCGTCGAATTGTCGAAAAGTATCCCAACATCGGCGTCGTTATTCTGAGCATGCACCACGACGAGAGCTACGTCATTCGGTCGCTCAAGGCGGGTGCGCGCGCGTACCTGCTCAAAGATGCCGTAAAGGCCGAGCTCATCCTGGCCATCGAGGCGGTGGTGGACGGGCGGTCGTTCTTCAGCCCCAAAGTCAGCCGCATCTTGCAGGAAGACTACTTCCAGGCGCTGGGCCGCAAGAACGCCGATTCGACTTACGATCTGCTGACCGACCGCGAACGCGAGATCCTGCAAATGATCGCCGAGGGCAAGACCAACAAAGAGGTCGCCAACGCGCTGAACCTCAGCTTGTACACCGTGGACACGCATCGCACGCACATCTTGCAGAAGCTCAACCTGCACAGCGTGCCGGAGCTGATCCTTTACGCGGTGCGCAAGGGAATTATTTCCTGACTTGCGGAACGCCCGCTCCCTCGCTCCTCTGGCTCAGTTGGTCACCGTCAGATTCGCGGACTGGCTGGCGACGCCGCCCACAGTCACCACCACTGGCTGCACGCCGGAGGGCGTATTGGCAGGCACCTGGTAGTTGATTTGCGTTACCCCCACCAGACCGACCGGCACGCCGATGAAGTCGATCGCCGCGGACTGCCCCGCCACCGTAATCGTCACTGGAAGCTTGGGCTTAGGAAGCCGCCCGGTCGGGGTTCCCGGGGATGGTCCCGACCCGGTCGACAGCACGGGAGAGACTTGCCCGTCGCCGGTGATGAAAAGCGTCGTGGTTTGCCCGGCGGACGCGCTCGAAAATGGGGCGGCTACAGATCCATTTGTCTGGAAGATTCCTGGCGCCGCAGGCACAATTTGAAGAGTATAGTTGTTGGAGTTCGCATATGGATTGCTCACCACCAACGTGGCGGCTCCAGGCTGGGTTTCGTAGGGAATCTGAATATTCACCTGATTCGGTGAAACATAATACAACGGTGCGATCACGCCATTCACTGTCGCATCAAAGCCGGCCAGATACTGTGGCAGGGGAACGGTGCCCGCCGACTGTACGAAATTTCCGAGCGCCGTGCCGTAGACGCTGACCAGCATACCGGGAGCGAAAGATTGTTGGCTCGACGCCGCATTGCTCACCCCGCCGATTACAAGCGGCGCCTGCGGACCCTCGAACGGAACCGTGAGCTGCTCGGACCATGCAGTTCCGCTCGCATCCACGCCGCTGAATCCAAAAACCACGTTGGACGGCACCGCCAGGCTGGCGAAGCCGAGGCCCGTGGAAGAAATGGAACCGTCCGCGGGGATTTGGGTGGTGCCGAAAACCGCGACTGGGCTGTAACTCTGGCCATTGATGGTGAAGCCCGCTAACGTGGTTGCCACGCCCGCTTCCTCGCTGAGCGTGATCTGGTAGGACCAGCGATTGCCGTTGTTATCGGGCGCTTGCTCGAACACCGGATTCTGATCGATGGAGGGAACCACGGCGGATGCGGTGGGCGCCTGGCTGGACCATTGGTGCACAAAATTGTACGCGTCCGGAGAACCCAGTCCGCTGGCCAGATCGTAGGCCGGAGCCGCATCGTATCCGATCGTGCCGGTGGTGCATTCGGTGACCTCGCCCGCCAACGTAACCTGGGCCGGCGAACCAATGACGCACGGGACAATGTTATTGCCGACGGTGACGTCGTGAAAAGGCTTCTGGTCGGCAGCCAATGAGGCCGAGCTCTGCGCCATCCGATACAGCGTGGGGTTGATATTGCCTAAACCGGCTTCTTTTTGGACGCCGGAGGAAACCAGATACTGATTGAGCAGCGTCACGATGCCGGCCATCGTAGGCGCGGCAAACGACGTTCCACCCGCTATCTGGAGTGCCCCGCCGGAATAGAAATAGTAACCGTCGTGATCGTTCGATGCAGCCAGGGAAACATCCGGAACATTGCGAAAGCCGTTGTTTGGAACTCCGGGCCCGGTCTGCCACACTGGTTTTGGAAAAAACAAACTGGTCCCGCCGCCGCCCGCCGCAAGGCCGCCGGACGGGCTCGTATCGTTCCACACCTTCTCGGGAATATAGGAAAGCGCTGACGCGCCGTTTGCCGTGTTGGTGCTGCTCCAATACGAACCATCTCCTTCGTTAAATTCAGTGCCGCCCATGGAAGTAATCTCCGGGATGCTGCCCGGCTCATCCACGGCCAAGCCATCCTGCGCGATCACGGCATTTGGATCCTCGCAATCCGCGGCGCCATCGTCACCGGCTGAAGCGAACCAGGTAATGCCCTCCGCGTTGCCCTGCTGTGCCAATCCGCGAAAAGTCGGCAGATCCACCAAATCCGCCCCTTCGCACACGCCGTAACTCATCGTCACCACGGGCGCGTAAACTTGATCGATGGCCTCCTGCACCGATATATCAACGTTGTCCGAATAAACGTAAATGATATTTGCATTGCGCGCCACCGAGCTGGACCACTCGATATCCAGATCCGCTTCCGGCAGATCATCCTGGCTGATGCCAGGGTCCGACGATCCGGGCACCAAAATCTGTTGCAGATTGATGGCCGGCAGATTGTACTGGCTACGGAACGCGGTTATGTCGGACAGATTGATGTCGGTTTGTCCCACCACCACCAGCTTCTGGCCCGTGCCATTAATGCCTGCGGCATAAAGCGGAGTGACATCGTAAATCGTCGCGAAATCGTCGGGAACAATTTGATGCTCCCGGTCGCTGCTGTTGCGCGGACCAGGCCCTAGCACTCTGCTGCGCGGCTTGAGCCTGTAATTGTTCAGCCCCCTCAAACCCAACACGATATCGGACAGCGCCGCCGGTATCGATGGATCGGTCGAATTCGCATAATGTAACTTGCCATTTTGCAGGTATTGGTGAATCTGGGCATGAAACGTATTTTCCACTTGTTGAGCGGTGCCGCTGAATTGAATCCAGGTGCGGCCGCGAGCTACGCGCTGCACGGTGAAGCCTTGCGATCGAAGCCAGGCCGCGATCCGGTTCACGTCATTTTCACTGGCGCCAAAGCGGTCGGCGTATTGCTCGGGCGTCAGCCACTTGTGATAATCGGCCGAGGCTGGGTTCTGTTGATTAGCCAGCAACTGATCGAGAGCCGACTGCTGGCTGGCGGAACGCTTCAAATCTAGCGTCATACCGGGCAGCGGGAAGGACCCAGCCACCGCGCCCCGATCCACCTCCCGCCGCGCGCGCGGAGGCACGTGTCCTGACAAAACAACGGTTTTGCTGTTGTCGATCGGCGCAGTGATGCGATCTGGCTGCGCGTTCAAAGTGGCGGTCAAAACGCCAAGAGTGAATATAAGAGGAGCAAGGCGCATAAGGCGGGATACTCCATATAGGATGGATGGTTTGAAGTGTGGGTTTCAAGGGGATTCACCTGGTCATTCCCCTGATGCCAACTGTTCACCCGCACCCCGCCGCGCTGGGTTACTCCACCGTCAGCACCACAGGCTGCTCCACCATCGATGCCTTGTTAGCCGTAAGAAACGCAATATGGTAGCGGCCCGGCTTGATCCGCGGCACATGAAAGGTGATCTTGTCGGCGATGTGTTCCATGACGGCAATCTTCGTGTCGTCTTTCCCGTCGGTGAGGTACAGGTCAGCGACGGTGGTTTTGTCCACATTCGTGCATGTGACGTTAACGGTATCCCCGGTCTTGGCAGTATCCGGATCCACTGACGTGCAGCGTGGAAATCCGTCGAATGCCGATAGCGCCGAAGGGATCAGCAACAAGGCAATCAGCCATGTCTTCATAGGCGCCTCCAGTGGTGGTGATTATACACCCTGCCGTTGCACGGCAAACGCCGGGAGTTGACTAGAGTGAGTAGACTGGAGACGATGCCGAACCTAGCTGAAACCCCCAGCGTCCCACCGCCGCCCTTGACCGTACTGAGCGACGAAGAGCGCATGTTCCAGGATGCCGTGCGCCGCTTCGCGCGCGAGCGCATCGGTCCGTTCGTTCGGGAAATGGACGCCGCCGCCGCGTTCCGCAAGGATCTGCTGCGCGAGATGTTCGAACTCGGGCTGATGGGTATTGAGATTCCCGAAGAGTATGGCGGGCAGGGCGGCAGTTTCTTTCAGGCTGTGCTGGCGGTGGAAGGGCTCGCCGCGGTGGACCCCTCGGCCGCCGTCATCGTCGACGTCCAGAATACGATAACCAACAACGTGATCATCCGCTGGGGCGACGATCACCAGAAGCAGCGCTATCTGCCGAAGCTCGCCACCGCGATGGTCGCGTCGTTCGCGCTCTCGGAAGCTGGATCAGGCTCCGACGCGTTCGCGCTGGCCACTCGCGCCACCCTGCGCGGCGACGAGTATTTCATCACCGGCCGTAAGCTCTGGATCACCAATGCCGCCGAGGCCGGCCTGTTCTTGCTGTTTGCCAACGTGAATCCGGAAGCGGGCTATCGCGGCATCACCTGTTTCCTGGTGGAGCGCGAGTTCCCCGGATTTCAAGTCGGCAAGAAGGAAGACAAACTCGGCATTCGCGCGTCGTCCACCTGCGAGCTCGTTCTGGACGACTGCCGCGTGCCTGCCCGCAACGTGCTCGGCGAGGTCGGCAAAGGCTACAAGATCGCCATCGAGACGTTGAACGAAGGGCGCATCGCGATCGGCGCGCAGATGACGGGGCTGGCGCAGGGCGCGCTCGACCACGCCATCGCATATGCCAAACAGCGCCAGCAGTTCGGCAAACCCATCGCAGAGTTTCAGGGCGTGCAGTTTGAACTGGCGCAAATGGCCACTGAAGTTGAAGCGGCGCGCCTGCTGGTGTACAACGCAGCGCGGCTGCGCGACGCGGGCCGTCCCTATGTTACCGAGGCCGCCATGGCCAAGTACTTCGCCTCGCAAGTGGCGGAGGACACCGCCTCGCGCGCGGTCGAGATCTTCGGCGGCGTCGGATTCACCAAGGATTATCCGGTGGAGAAGCTGTATCGCGATGCCAAAATCGGCCGGATTTACGAAGGCACGACAAATATTCAGAAGCTGACCATCGCGAAACAGATCCTGAGCTAGGATCGTCATAGGCCGGGCTACCGAGCTAAGTGCACTTCCGCGGTTTGCCGACAACCCAGCCAAGTGGACTTGCGGGTTGCCGACGAGCTTGACGAGACTGTGGTCGCTGAGGACTGCCAGACGCCGTTGGTCAGGTGGAAACAAAGTCGCTGCGCCAACGTGGCATCACGTGCGCGGCCCTGCCGAAATCACTTGGCCGGATCCTCCGGCTTAGCGGGCTGGGAAGGTGTCGCGGATTTCAGCTTAGCTAGGGATTCATCCACGCGCTTCTTGAAGTCATCCCGGTCGTTGTGCTCAAATCCGCTATAGTTCGACACGACTTGCATCTCACACACTGCACCCTTCGATACCAAGGTAACGCGGTTCTTTCGCTGGAGGAGCGCTCCGGTAATGGTGACATGAGCGGAGTGCTTCACCTGGTAGGAAGCAGTCATTTGGGCGTCGTCACTCTCCACGACGGTATAGTTCTCCGGATTGCTAAGGGTGTCTTTGACCCCGCCCCACACCTCACCGCAAGGAACAGGATATGTACTCTTGTAGGTCTTGCCGAACGCCGGCACACTAAGAGCAAGCGACATCAAAGCTACAACCGCAAGCCTCGTCTTCATCATGGCATGTCTCCTCGTACGGACGTGCCTCTCAGAATTCAAAACCGAACAGGAATCGACGTGCTCATTGATAAACAAAAGATTGATGGGATTCATAGTCAGTTCCGCTTCCTGGGCACTGTGTTTCTAATAGCAGCCCGGAGCAATCGCAGATCCAAAGGAGACCGACGTGCCAGATATCCTTAAGGTGGCGATCCCAGAAAAAGCTCCAGTCGTAACCCAAGCTTTATCTTGATGTTGACTCAACGCAAACGCACTGGAGCATTCTGTCGGAATCGACCAGTATTCCAATTGCTCCTCTGAACGATTCACTTCATTTGCGCCCTTTCTCGTAAATTGGGTTCCCAGACCCAAGCGGCCGGAGCATATACCCTTGAACTTGCGGGGACCCGCTGTCGAAACCTAGCCACTTGGACGTGTAACGGCCAAACCGCAGAATCGGTCGCCGCCGCTCAATGTGGCGGACCGCCCCTATGTCACCGAGGCCGCCATGGCAAAATACTTCGCCTCGCAAGTGGCCGAGGACACCGCCTCGCGCGCGGTAGCCGTACCAACCCTGCCTCGAGCCCAATTTGTGAGCGAATTGTTCTAAGCTAGGAAAACACCACCTCGACGGCTCCGTGAATCGCCATGTCTACTCCTGCAGCTAACCGAGCGAGCGGAAACAAACCACCCAAGCCTTCTCAGGCTGGGCTTTTTCAGCTCGTCAAGCCCTACAAAGGTCTGGTCGCTACGCTTGCGGCGCTGACCATCCTGGCCAACGCGCTCAACCTGGTCGTGCCAAAACTAATCGCGAACGCCATCGATGACTACGGGCGGCCGAACTTCGCACTCGGCCCCATGATCGCCCGATTCCTGGTGGTCTGCGTGTCCGCTTTCCTCCTGACGTATCTACAGAGCCTGGTGCAGACCTATGCTTCCGAACGCGTGGCGAAGGACTTGCGCAGCCGCCTGGCGGCGAAGCTGGCCACCCAGACCTATAGCTTCATTGAACAGGTGACACCCGCGAAGCTTTTGACCAACCTCACCTCGGACGTGGATGGCGTCAAGCTGTTCGTGTCCATGGCTATCGCGACGATTATCTCTTCCCTTTTTCTGATCGCCGGCTCCAGCGTCCTGTTGCTTTCCATCGACTGGCGTCTGGGGCTCAGCGTCCTCGCCATCGTGCCGTTCATCGGCTTCATCTTTTTCATAGCGCTGAAGAAGGTCCGGGAGCTCTTCAAGAAAGGCCAGGAGGCCATCGACTGGCTCAACCGCGTGATCAACGAAAGCATCCTGGGCGCCACTTTGATCAGGCTGCTCAACTCGCAGGATGTGGAGTATCAGAAGTTCGTTTCCGCGAACGCGGAGGCGAAGAACGTCGGGCTCAGCATCCTCAGCATCATGTCCGCGCTGATTCCTACCATCACCCTCGCCGCCAACGCGGCAACCGTGGTCATCCTGCTGTTCGGCGGCCGCTTCGTGATCGCCGGGCGAATGACGCTCGGAGATTTCTCGGCTTTTAACACCTACCTTGCGTTGCTGATTTTCCCCATCATCCTGCTGGGATTCATGAGTAATGTGATGGCGCAAGCCGGCGCCTCCTACATGCGGTTGAGCGCGGTTTTGATGGCCCCTCCGCCGCCCAAGGCCGGGGAGCTTCGTTCCGCCTTACGGGGCGACATCGCCATGAACGGCATTTCGCTCAAATTCGGCGACAAGGAAGTACTCCGGGACGTGTCCTTTTCCGCGAAAGCCGGCAGCACCACCGCCATTATCGGCCCCACCGCCGCGGGCAAAACCCAAATGCTGTACGTCCTGATCGGTCTGCTGAAGCCCGCCTCCGGGACCGTCACTTATGACGGCGAAACGCTGGAGGCCTACGACAAGGAAGTATTGCACCGGCACGTCGGCTTCGTATTTCAAGACAGCATCTTGTTCAATTTGACTCTGCGCGAGAACATTGCCTTCAGTACCGATATTCCGCAAGAGGACATGGAGAGGGCCATCAGCACGGCCGAGCTTCACGATTTTGTCGCCACGCTGCCGCTGGGCCTGGACACCGTGGTTTCAGAGCGTGGAACCAGCCTCTCCGGAGGACAGAAGCAACGCGTCATGCTGGCCCGGGCGTTGGCCCTCAATCCCAAAGTGCTGCTGCTCGACGATTTCACGGCGCGCGTGGACACCAACACCGAGCGGGCCATTCTCAAGAACATTCATCAGAACTATCCCGGAATCACGCTCATCTCTGTAACTCAGAAAATCGCTTCGGTGGAACATTACGACCAGATCATCCTGCTGATGGAAGGCGAGGCACTGGCCACCGGAACGCACGGGCGCCTTATGGAAACGTCGCCCGAATACGTCCAGATCTACGAATCGCAACGGAGCACAAATCTCTATGAAGTACACTCTTGAGAGCTCCAAAGCGCTAGGCCCCAAGGCGTCAGGAAAGAAGAACACCTTCCGCGCCGGCGTCAAGCGATTCCTGCCGCTGATGAAGCCCGAAATCGGATTGGTGGTTGTGGCCCTGGTCGCCATGCTGGTCAGCACCGGCACATCCCTGGTTGGTCCGGTCATCATCGGACGGGGCATCGATACTTACATACGCTTGAAAGACAATCACGGCCTGTTGCTCGTGTCCCTGCTATTGCTGGGCGTTTACCTGGTCGGCGTGGTTTCCAGTTACACGCAGATCCGGACCATGGGAGGCGTCGGGCGCCGGGTGCTCTACAGCTTGCGCAACGCTTTGTTCACCAAGCTGCAAGATCTACCGGTAGCCTTCTTCAATCAAAACAAGGCCGGCGATCTGATCTCGCGCGTCAATAACGACACCGACAAGCTGAACCAGTTCGTGGCCCAGGCGCTCATGCAGTTCCTGTCAAGCCTGTTCCTGATGACGGGCGCCGCGGTGTTCGCGCTTTCTCTCAATTTCCGGCTGGGCGTTGCAGCGTTTTTGCCCGCGGTGGGTGTGCTGGCGGTGACGAAGATTACTTCCGCCTGGGTGAAGGCCCGAAACATGAAGAGCCTGCAGAGCCTCGGTGGCATGAGTTCGGAGATTCAGGAGAGCTTGCAGAACTTCAAGGTGATCGTCGCTTTTAACCGCAGGGATTACTTCCAGCGCAAGTTCGAGACCTCGAACGAAACCAACTATGCCGCCTCCGTCGCGGCCGGCTACGCGAATAACATATTCATGCCGATGTACGGCCTGGCCCATCAATTGGCGCAGCTCCTGGTGGTGGCTTACGGGATTGTGCTCATCAGAGAAGGATTGACAACTACCGGCCAGTTGATCGGCTTCCTTCTCTATGTCAACAGCTTCTATGGTCCCATGCGGCAGCTCGCCACGGTGTGGTCGTCATTCCAGCTTGCGCTGGCTGCGTTGGACCGAATCTCAGAAGTTTTGGCGCTCGAATCCGACATGACGCTGGTGAGCGCCGGGCCGGCCGAATCGACTGCTGTGCTCGAGTTCCGCAACGTGTCTTTCCAATATCCCGGCGGCAAGGATGTGCTGCGCGACGTGAGCTTTGAGTTGGAAAAGGGGAAGGCTTACGCACTGGTGGGTCCCACCGGCGGCGGCAAAACCACGACGGCATCGCTCATGGCGCGGCTCTACGACCCGAGCGAGGGATCGGTGTTTCTGGACGGCCGCGACATCCGCTCGGTTCCGCCCGACGATCGCTCGCGGAAAGTAGGCTTCATTCCGCAGGAGCCCTTTCTGTTTACCGGCACCGTGCGCGACAACATCGTCTACGGAAACGACGAGTATCGGGATTACTCCAGCCCTCAGTTGGCCGAGGTTTTGGAGCAAGCCAACCTTTCGAGCCTGCTGGCGCGCTTCTCCGAAGGACTGGAAACTAAGGTCGCAAGCAGCGGCAACAGCATTAGCCTCGGCCAGAAGCAGCTCATCGCATTCATGCGTGCCACGTTGCGGCGGCCCGAGCTGCTGATTCTAGACGAGGCGACGGCCAACATCGACACCGTAACGGAACAGCTCCTGGAGCAGATCCTCGATAAGCTGCCGATCGAGACCACCAAGGTGATCATCGCGCACCGTCTGAACACCATCGACAACGTGGATCAGATTTACTTCGTTAATTCCGGCGGTATTGCGCTGGCAGGATCCATGGAGCACGCGGTGGATATGCTGCTACACGGCAAGCGCGAGAGTTGAGCGGCGCTTGATCGAAGGCGGCAGTGCCGCCGGGTCACTTCGGCAACTCTTCGCCGGCCTGCTCGCGCACCACGTACGCGGCGTCCCCCCACTAGTGGGCTGTCCCAGCGAGTGTATTGGCCGAAGTCAGAAAGTCAGAGTGAGTCCCCCATCGGGCGTCAGAGTGGTGCCCGTGATGTAGCTGGCATCGTCTGAACACAGAAAGACGATGGACCGAGCGATCTCCTCCGGGCTGCCTGCGCGTCTGCTGTGAACGCGTTGTGACAGGATGTTGTCGTAGATTGCGTCCCCTAATAGCTCGCGGCCACGCCGATGCATCGGCGTGTCGATGATTCCCGGGCAAATCACGTTCACCCTGATTCCCTGCGGCGCCAATTCCGCCGAGACGCTGGTCGTCAGCCCGATCAGCCCATGCTTCGAGGCGACGTACGCCGGCGCGTACGCGAGCCCGAGAAAAGAGTTGACGGACCCGACGTTGACAATCGCCCCTCCGCGTCCGCCCGCCAGCATGGCGCGAGCCTCGTGCTGCAAACATAGAAACGCACCTCTCAGGTTGATGCTCTCCCACCCTGGGCTTCGATCTTACCCGCGAGCGCATCCGTCCTTCCGCCGCGCCGCGCCGCTAGAACTACTCTGGCGCCCCGTGCCGCAAATGCATCTCCTGTCGCCCAACCAATGCCACTGCTCGCGCCGGTAATCAGTGCGACTTTGCCATTCATATCCGACATCTTGTTCCTCCCGGCGACGTCCGGCGGACATCGCCCTCCTTTTCCGGCGGTACACTAAGAAACAAGAGGCACTATGCGTTTCGTCGTTTCGTCCTTTCTGCTCTTGGGCTTTCTGCTCACAGGCGCTCTGCTCACCAGCGCGGCCTTTGGCGCCACGCTCACCGATCCCGACCCTTCCCAAATTGACCAGATCATCGAGAAGTTCGCGGCCAAGGAAGCGGCGTTTTCCAAAGCTCGGAGCAACTACACCTACCGCCAGACCGCGAAGGTCATGACGCTCGACGATGGCGGCGGTGTCACCGGCAAATGGGAAGAGGTTACCGACATCATCTTTTCTCCCGAAGGCGCGCGCATCGAAAAAGTAGCCTACGCGCCGCCTAATACGCTTACCGCCATCCAACTCGATCCCGGCGACATTCAGGATCTGCGCGACGTGCAACCTTTCGTGCTCACTACCGCCGAGCTGCCGAAGTACTTCATTCGCTATCTGGGCCGCGAGCAACTGGACGAGATCTCTACCTATGCGTTCGCCGTCAAGCCCAAGAGCATGGAATCCGGCCAGCGCTACTTCGAGGGGATCGTCTGGGTAGACGATCGCGACTTGCAGATCGTGAAGAGCTACGGGCGCGGCGAAGGCAGGAAGCAAAGCGCGAACAATCAATATGGCAAGTTCGAAACCTACCGCGAACAGATAGATGGAAAATTTTGGTTCCCCACCTACACCATCTCGAACGCGGTTTTGCACTTTCCCGATCACGATCAACCCATCAAGATGACCGTGAAATACCAGGATTACAAACAGTTCAAGAGCGACGTGAACATCAAGTACGACGTGGACGATAATTCGAAGACTCCGTCCTCCACGCCTCCTCCGCCGAACAAGTAATTGGACATCGTGTAATTGGACACGGCGAAACTTCCCATCGATGATCTGCTGCCGTCGATTCGTGAGTCTCTCGGCCGAACTCCCAACTTAGTGCTTGAGGCGCCTCCAGGCGCGGGAAAGACCACGCGTGTACCACCGGCACTGCTCCATCTGGTGCGCGGTCAAGTGCTCGTTTTGGAGCCACGTCGCCTGGCCGCGCGATTGGCGGCACGGCGCGTCGCGCAAGAGCTTGGTGAAAAGCTCGGTGAGACGGTCGGCTATCAGGTTCGTTTCGAGGAGGTCGCTGGCGCGCGGACGCGGCTTCGATTCCTCACTGAAGGGATTCTCACTCGCCGGATGATATCGGACCCGTTGCTCAGCGGCGTCGATGCCGTGGTTTTGGACGAGTTCCACGAGCGGCATTTGGAAACCGATCTTGCGCTCGCGTTGCTGCGCCGTTTGCAGCGCAGTAAGCGGCCGGATTTGAAGATCGTCGTGATGTCGGCCACGCTCGACGCCGCACCCATCGCGAACTATCTCGGCGACGCGCCGATTCTTCGCTCTGAAGGCCGGCTGTTCGATCTTTCGATCTCATATCAGCCCTACTCCGCGCTCTCGCTCGAAAAACAGGTCGCCTCCGCGCTTGAGACTATGATCGCGCAGCCGGCGTCCGGTGACGTTCTTCTGTTCTTGCCTGGCGCCGCCGAGATCCGGCGGGCCGAGCGCGAGTGTCGTCCACTCGCCTCCCGTCACGATCTCTTGTTGCTTCCCCTCTATGGCGATTTGCCGCCCTCCGAGCAGGATCGCGCCGTCGCTCCCGCTCCGCAACGCAAAGTGATCCTCGCGACGAATGTTGCCGAGAGCTCCATCACCATCGAAGGCGTCACGGCGGTGATCGATAGCGGGTTGGCGCGCATTGCGAGCGATTCACCTTGGTCGGGCTTGCCGACGCTCGAAGTAACCCGCATCAGCAAGGCGTCGGCTACCCAACGTGCCGGCCGCGCTGCTCGTACCGCGCCGGGCCGCGTGATCCGGCTCTATACGGCCGACGATTTTCATCGCCGTCGCGACCAGGATTCGCCCGAGATCCTGCGGCGCGAATTGTCGGAGCTTTGCCTCACGCTCCGCGCCATGGGAATAAACAACCCGCTCGAACTCGATTGGCTGGACGCGCCATCGGAGCCCGCCGTAACGCGCGCCGAGGATTTGCTCGAGCGTCTGGGTGTCACAGGCGCCGCCACTGAGGAGCGGTCGCGCCAGATGTCGCGCTATCCGCTGCATCCGCGCTTGGCACGGCTGGTGATGGACGCGGTTCAGCGCGGCGTGGCCGAAGAAGGATGCCGGGCGGCAGCGGTGCTCAGCTCGGGCGCGCGGACATCGTCTGGCGATTTGATGGCTCTCATCGATTCTCCGTTCGATCCCGTGACGCAGCGCCATTTCGAACAGATTCGCCGAATCGTCAAGCCTTCTAAGCCCCACGCGCACGATTCCAATGCATTGGCGCTCGCTGTCCTGACGGCCTTTCCCGATCGTGTGGCTCGCCGTCGAAAGGACAACCAATTGCTGCTGGCGTCCGGCAGTGGCGCAGTCATGAACGCGGAAACACGCGCCGAGTTCCTGGTGGCGGTGGACATTGAAAATCGGACCGAACATGCGCTGCCTCTGGTGCGGCTCTATTGCGCTATCGAGCAGGCTGGGTTGCCTTATGTGCTGCTCGATTTGTTCCCCGATCGCGTCCGAGAGCGCGTAGGCGTCGAGTGGAATCGCTCGGCGGAACGCGTGGAAGCAGCCAGCGCGCTGCTCTACGACAGTCTCGTAATCGAAGAAATGCGCAGCGGCACGCCCGATCCCGAACAAGCCGCGGCAATGCTCGCCGACCGCGCGCTCGAGGCCGGAATCGATCGCTTCATCGAGCGCGAGGAACTGGATCAATTCCTCGCTCGTGTTGCATTCGCATCGGAACACACATCCATCTCAAAGTTAGATTTGGAAACTGCATTTCGCGAAATCTGCCGCGGCCTGAAAAGCTTTGCCGAGTTAAAAAGTGCCGCCCCATCGTTGATACCGGCGCTGGAGCGGCGGGCCGGCACAAGGCTCCTGGCCGAAGTTGCACCCACTCATATTCGCCTTCCGAATGGCCGCCAGACCAAAATCAATTACGATGCGGGTAAACCGCCCTGGATCGCGTCACGTCTGCAGGATTTTTTCGGAATGCGCGAAACGCCGCGCATCGCGAACGGAAAAGTCCCGCTGGTGGTCCATCTGCTGGCGCCGAACAAGCGTCCCGTGCAAACCACAACGGATCTTGCCGGTTTCTGGGAGCGTCTCTATCCGCAGGTGCGGCGCGAGTTGAGCCGCCGCTATCCCAAGCACGCCTGGCCCGAGGATCCTATTCCGTCCGCCTAGACTAAAAATATGCGCCGCGCTGTTGCAGCATTGTTCCTGTTCGGTATTTCCTTCGGCTACGTAGAGGCCGCCGTGGTGGTCTATCTTCGCGCCATCTACGATCCCATTCGCGCACGGCTGCATCCGGAACGCAGCCCTCACGATTTGTTTCCGCTGATTACGCCGCGGCAACTCGCCGACGCCGGCCCTGAGAATCCGCGACGCCTTGCGATCGAGATGGGCCGGGAAGCTGCAACCATGCTGATGCTGGGCGCCGTAGCGCTGGCGGTGGGACGCAATCTGCATCAATGGATCGCGGCCTTCGCGCTCGCGTTCGGAGTCTGGGACATCAGCTTCTATGCGTTCTTGAAGCTGATGATTCAGTGGCCGGAATCGCTCACAACCTGGGATATTTTGTTCTTGATTCCCCTTCCTTGGGTGGCTCCCGTGTGGGCCCCGATGTTAGTCGCGCTCTCGATGATCGTGTGCGGGGTGATTTCGCTGCAATTGGGCGGCATTCGCTGCCGGCTCCCGCATTGGACCGGCGTCATTGGTGGCGCTCTGGTCATCATAATCGCGTTCGTATGGGATTTCCGAAACACCACGGCGGGAGGGCTTCCAAACCCGTTCAACTGGCCGCTCTTTCTTGCCGGCGAGGTCATAGGATTGAGCGCGTTCGCTGCTGCCGCAAGGCCACAGGCATCTCAACCCCAGGTAGAAGAGGATATACTTTCAGACTGAGGAGACATTCAATGTCTGACGAAATCAAAGATCCCCAAGACGAGTCGTCGCGCGACTTTCCGCGCCGCAATTTCGTAACGTCCGTAGTAGCCGGCCTAGCCGCCGCGGGCACGGCCATGGCTGCCTCATCGGTGGTCGAGACCGATGTCGAAATCAAAACTCCGGATGGCACGTGCGATGCCGCCTTCATTCATCCCGCCAAGGGCTCGCACCCGGGTGTTCTGATTTGGACCGACGCATTCGGTCTGCGGCCCTCCATGCGCGACATGGGCAAGCGCCTTGCGGCCCAGGGATATTCCGTCCTGGTGCCGAATCCGTTTTATCGCATGGGCAAAGCGCCATTCTGGACGGACGCCTCCACCGTCGATTTCGGCAAGGAACGGGGCAAAATCCAACCGTTGATGGACTCCGTGACTGGGGAAGGCAACGCGGAGAAAGATGCAGTCGCTTACATCGCCTTCTTGGATGCTCAGAAACAGGTGAACAAGTCGAAGAAGATCGGCACGCAAGGCTACTGCATGGGCGGCGCGTTGGTAGTGCGAACGGCGGCCACGGTACCCGATCGCGTAGGAGCCGGCGGGTCGTTCCACGGCGGCGGATTGGTCACCGCTAAGCCCAACAGTCCGCATCTGCTCGCGCCGAAAATCAAGGCCAAAATGTATTTTGGCATCGCACATAGCGATGACATACAGCAACCGGACGCGAAGGACAAGCTGAAGGAAGCGTTCATTGCCGCCAACAATCCGGCGGAGATCGAAGTTTACGAAACTTGTTTTCACGGTTGGTGCGTGCCGGACATGCCGAAGCAGGGGAATGGCACGCCGACCTACGACAAGCCTGAGGCCGAGAAAGCCTGGGCCAAGCTGACGGCACTATACAAAGGCGCTCTCGCTTAGCTCGCTACGGAGTCGGCAGCGCCTTTTGATAAAAGTCCGCCATCGCTCCGTGCAAGCTATCCAGGCAGCTCTTTTTGGTGTAGAGCATGTGGCCGGCGTCGCAATACGTCAAGCTGATGTGGTTGCTCAGCGCCGGCTCCAGGCCAATGTGATTCACCGTGTATTCGGTGGCAAAGAACGGCGTCGCCAGGTCGTAATAGCCGTTGGCGATCATCACCTTCAGACTCGGGTTTTGCGTCATCGCCTCGCGCAACATGTCAGCGACGTTGACGTACCGGTTTTGGAAGTGATCATAGCTCCACGGCTGCACTTTGTCCGTTAGCACCTGATATGGCATATCGCTCTCATACTTCAAGTCCGAGCGGACATAGTTGTTGAACATCGCCGTGTAGACGCCCTGAACGGACGCGTAGCTGGGGTCGTATTCCGGCCTGTCGCCGGCCGAATCGATGTCCTCGCCCTGCAGGCGGCTGTCGTAGCGGCCGATGGTCTTGCGCTCATCGCGCAGCAGTTCCTTGGTAAACCGAGGCTCCGAAATTCGCAGATTGGATTGGTCGATGTACTGCTCCGGCAATCCGGTCAGCCGCGCTAATTCATGTACGATGTTCGTCCGCTCGGCCGCTGTCAGCTTGTCGCCCTTCATCAACGCCACGCTGTATTCGTTACCCGCGAATCGCCGCGATTCTCCGATGGCTTTCTCCAAATCCGCTTGCAGATCTTTAGGAAGCTTCTTGTGATACCACGCGGCCGCCGTGAAGCTCGGCAAGAAAAGGGCGTAGGGAAGATCGTTGCCACGGGCGAATGCAATGGTCTCGAAATTGAGCACCGAAGAAATCAACGTGATGCCGTTCAGATAGATACCGCCGTCTTCCAGCAAGCGTTGCGAGAGGGCGGCCGCCCGCGTGGTGCCGTAGCTCTCGCCAGCCAGAAATTTCGGCGACCCCCAGCGCCCGGCGCGCGTGAGGTAAAGCCGGACAAATTCGGCGACGGATTCCAGATCGCCGTCGAAGCCGTGGAACTGCGCGTCCTTTTCTCTGGGCGCCGGTCGGCTGAAACCCGTGGTGACAGGATCGATGAAGACCAGGTCGGTAAACTCAAGCGCCGTGTCGTCGTTGTCGATCAAACGATACGGCGGCTTCGGTTGCTCTCCTCCGGGCGCCATCTCAACGCGCATCGGGCCCAATGCGCCCAGGTGCAACCAGACGGACGAAGATCCGGGTCCACCGTTAAATGCGAACGTAATCGGGCGCTTCGCAACGTCCCCGCCGTCGTCGCGTGTGTAGGCCACGTAGAACATGCTGGCCCAAGGTTTGTCGTCTTTCTTCAGAACCAAGGTCCCCGCAGTGGCGGTGTAGGCCAGCGTCTTGCCGTTAATCTGGATCGAATGCTTGGTCTTGGAGGTTGTTTCGACAGGAGGTGGAGTCTGCGCGGGTGGAGCTTTCGTTTCCGTACCGGCCTCACGCGGTGCGCCCGGTCCAGGCTGCGGATGCTCCTGCGCAAATAGCGGCGAAATCATCAATAAAGTGGCGATTGCGGCGAGCCTCATGAATCCATTTCCTTATGTTCATGGTAACGTGAATCCAAAGCCCTCCATGTTGTTGCCCTTCGTTCACAAGATCGCCGCGGGCGAGGATCTAGCGGTCGACGAAGCTCGCGAAGCGATGCTCGCCATCTTGAGCGGCGCGGCCACGACACCGCAAATATCCGCGTTCCTGATGGGACTGCGGATGAAAGGCGAGACATCGGAGGAACTGCTAGGCTTCGCACAAGCCATGCGCGAGAAGACCATTCGCATTGACGCCTGTGTGGAAGGCGAGCCGCTGCTCGATACCTGTGGCGCGGGCGGAGGCGCTGGATCGACGTTTAACATCTCCACGGTCGCCGCTTTCGTGGTGGCGGGCGCTGGCGCGCGCGTGGCCAAACACGGCAATCGATCGTTTTCCTCGCAATGCGGCAGCGCCGATATTCTCGAAGAGTTGGGCGTAGAGGTGTCGCAGCCGCCCGAGCGAGTGGCACAAGCCATCCGCGAAATCGGGATCGGATTCCTTTTCGCTCCCCTGCTTCACCCAGCCATGAAGCACGCTCAGCCGGCACGCGTGGAGCTGAAGATGCGCACCGTCTTCAACTTGCTTGGCCCGCTTACGAATCCCGCGGGAGCCACACGGCAACTGATCGGCGCGCCTTCGGTGCACGCGGCCGAGCTGATGGCCAATGCGCTCGCCGGCCTTGGACCGGAACGCGCGTTCGTAGTTCATGGAAATGACGGTTTAGACGAAGTCACCACAACGGGGACCACGCTGGTATTTGAAGTCACCGGTGCCGCGGTGCGTTTCTTTGAGTGGACACCGGCGGACTTCGGAGTCCGGCAGGCTTCGATCGCCGATCTGCGCGGCGGCGACCGCTCCCTTAATGCCGAAATCGCGCGGGCGGTTTTGCAAGGCGAGCACGGCGCTCCCCGCGACATCGTGCTGGTGAACAGCGCCGCGGCCCTCTTGGTATCGGGAATCGCCGCCGATCCGCTCGACGCCATGGAACGCGCGGCCGAATCGATCGACTCCGGCGCCGCCTGGACAAAGCTGCGAAAGCTTGCGAAATTCAGCCGCGACTGATCACATACTCGGCCAGCTCGATCATATTGTCCACCACCAAATCCGGCGGCTCCTGGACGAACGTCTCGGGCTGAAATCCGTACGAGACGCCGCAGGCCGTCACCCGGGCGTTGCGCGCGGTCCGCACGTCCACGCCGCTGTCTCCCACCATGATGGTGTGTTCGCGCGCGGCGCCGCTCTCCGAAAGCAGCGTCTCGATGCCAATCGGATCCGGCTTCTTTTGCTCGAAGCTGTTCCCTCCATACACCTGGAAGAAATGATTCGCCAAGCCCAACCCCTCCACCAGTGAGCGGCTGAACCGCACGGGTTTATTGGTGAGCACCGCCATCTTGGCTCCGCTCGCCAGCAGACGGTCCAGCGCGTCCCGCACGCCGGGATAGAGCTTCGTATTATCGAGCATGTGCGCGCGGTAATAGGCCAAGAAATATTCGAGCGAGCGAGCGACGTCGGCTTCACTCGCTTCCGGCCCCAGGGCCCGGCGCATCAAAACCGGAGCGCCATTGCCGACGTACGACGAAACCAGCTCTTCGGAAATCGGCTGCAGATTCATCAGCGCGCGGGCGGCGTTGACCGAATGCACCAGATCGAGCTTGGAGTCGATCAGCGTTCCATCCAGATCAAAAATCAGCAAATTCATTCGTGCCGGACACCTTCCAGCTTATGCGCGTTCTGCGTGGTCCAAACCGCTTTCACTTTGTCTTGTGTGGCGTAAAAAGAATCTTTGATCTCGCGAGGCGTTAACGCCGCCAGAACATCGGAGACGTCGATCACGTAGGGCAGGAGCTTGGAGTCTACCACCGAGGCGGGAGGTGGGGAGGGCGCAAAGGCCACCAGCACGGTGACCATCGCGGCGGCGATGACAAAACCCCGCACTAATCCAAAGACCGCGCCCAGCAGCCGATCGAGCCATGACAAGCCGGCCCATTTGAAAAATTTCGCCAGGATACGCCCCACGATCGCTCCCAGGATCAGAACTCCGGCCAGGATCACGAAGAACCCGATCAGATTCGCGATGGCCCGCGAGTTGACGTAATCCATGACGTACGCGGCCACGATGCCGTAAAACCAGAAGCCGCAGAACATGCCAACGATCAGCGCGGCGAAGCCCACGGCCACGCGCGCGAATCCGGCCGACAAACCCGCCAGCACGGAACTGCCGATCACCAGCACTAAGATCAGATCGATCCAATTCAATACAAATTCCCCGGCTTCAAAGTAAGCTCCCCGGCTTCAAAATAAGATACCCGGGTTCAAAATTAAGATACCCGGCTTCACAGCGATTTTCCCGTCAGGACGCGATAAGCCTCGCGATATTTTTCGCTGGTCCGCTCCATCACCTCAGGCGGCAAGGCCGGCGCCGGTGGACGTTTGTCCCAATGAATGGATTCCAAGTAATCGCGCACGTATTGCTTGTCGAAGGACGGTTGCGGCCCACCCGGCCGATAGCTTGCGCGCGGCCAAAAGCGGGAGGAATCCGGCGTTAGCACTTCGTCCGCCAGCACCAATCGATCGCCGGCGAAACCAAATTCGAACTTGGTATCGGCGATGATGATCCCGCGCGTCTCGGCATACTGCGCGGCGCGTTGGTAGATGGCCAGCGTCAGATCGCGGAGCTGGGCCGCCAACGGCTCGCCGATTTGGCGTGCAACGGTGTCAAACGATATATTCTCGTCGTGCCCGGATTGCGCCTTCGACGCGGGCGTAAAGATAGGCTCAGGGAGCGGATCGCTCTCGCGCAGTCCGGCGGGCAGATCAATGCCGCAAATCCGCCCATCGCTCCGGTAATCCTTCCAGCCGGATCCGGAAACATAACCGCGCGCGACGCACTCCACCTCAACCATCTTGGCCCGGTGAACCAACATGGACCGGCCTTCCAATTGATCCCGATAAGCGTGGAACTCCGGCGGATATTCGCTGACGTTGGCGGAAACGAAGTGATTCGGCACAATGTCCCGCAACAGTTCCAGCCAGAACATAGTCATGGCGGTGAGCACGCGGCCCTTGTCGGGAATCGGCGTAGGCAGCACGTAGTCGAACGCCGACAGACGATCGGTGGCTACGATCACCAGGTATTCGCCGGCCGAATAAACGTCGCGCACTTTGCCGCGAGCGTATCGCTCCACGCCCGGCAGGTTGGTTTCGAAGATGGGGGCCAATCTCTACTGGTATCACGAACCCAGGCAATTTTTCTATGTTGCCGCCTGAGCAGGTGCTCACCGAGTAACTTTTGCGGGCGTTATTCGCTTGTGACTGTTAAAGGAATGAGCCACTTATGCCCAAGCCCGATTGGCGTCTCCCTTGCTGGCATGGAACGTGAAGGAGAAATTTGACCCTATGAATTGGGACAGAGTTGAAGGCAACTGGAAACAGATGAAGGGCAAGGCCCGGGAACAGTGGGGCAAGCTTACTGACAGCGACTGGGACCAGATCGCCGGCAAGAAAGACCAGTTGGTCGGCCGCATCCAAGAACGCTACGGCATCTCCAAGGATGAAGCGCAGAAGCAAGCCGATGACTGGGCTCGGGCCCAGTCCGATGTACAGCACGAACAGCACAAGCCAGAGCAGCACAGAGAAACCGTGAAGCGCTAGTTCAGATTCCTCTGGTGCCAAGAAGCCGCCTTACCGCACGCATCCCGTGTGGAGGACGGCTTTTTAGTTGACGGGCTGCTTATACTAGGGGAGTTGCGCCTCTCAATCCTAATCCCTGTCTACAATGAACGAACGGTGGTGGAGCGAAGCCTGGCTCAGGTTTTGAGCGCTCCCCTGCCAGAAAACCTGGAACGGGAACTGGTGGTGGTTGACGATTGTTCCACCGATGGCACGTCTGAAATTTTGGATCGCCTGGCCGCTGAGGAACCGTCGATCCGGCTGTTCCGCAAGAAAGTGAACGAGGGCAAGGGCGCGGCTGTCCGCACCGCGATTGGCTACGCTCAAGGCGACTTCTGCCTGATTCAGGACGCTGATCTGGAGTACGATCCCGCCGAGTATCCGATGCTGCTGCGCCCGCTGCTGTCGGGCCACGCCGACGCGGTCTTCGGTTCGCGCTATCTGGTCCGCGAGCAAACCCGCATCCTGCCGTTCTGGCATTCGATGATCAACAAAACCTTGACGCTGCTGTCCAACATGTTCTGCAATCTCAATCTCACCGACATGGAGACGTGCTACAAGGTTTTCCGCACCGATCTGCTCAAGAGCATTCCGATACGTTCGGACCGGTTCGGCTTCGAGCCTGAAATCACCATGAAATGCGCCAAACGCAAGCTGCGCATTTACGAAGTCCCCATCAGTTATCATGGCCGCACTTACGAGGAAGGCAAGAAGATCGGTTGGAAGGACGGGGTGAAGGCTCTGGGCGTGATTCTGCGGTTCTGGCTGATCGACGATCTGTACGTGGAGCCGTACGGCCGCGCCTTCTTGAATAACCTCACTGGCACGCCGCAATATTTGAGCTGGCTGGCTCGCGTGCTGCGGCCCCATTTGGGCGACACGGTGCTGGAACTCGGCGCCGGAATCGGGAACCTGGCCGGCCGTCTGATGGGCCGCCGGCTGCACTATGTGGCCGCCGAAAAAGATCCACTGTATTTACACGCTCTCCGCAACCGATTTCTGCGAACGCCGAATGTCGAGGTGCTCCAGCTGGATCCGCAATGCCCACAAGACTACGAGCGCGCCGGCGGACCCTTCGATACAGTGCTCTGCATAAATGTTTTGGAGTATGTCGAGGACCCAGGCGCGGTGATCCAGGCCGCGGCAGGCGCCCTGAAACCGGGTGGATCCCTCGTCGTGCTTGCGCCGCAAAGCCAGGCCATGTACGGAACTCTGGACAGGGCGCTTGGCCATCGCCGGCGATTCTCCAAGGCCCAGTTGCGGTCGTTACTAGAAGCTCACGGGCTGGCCGTCAAGGAGATCCGCCAACTCAACAAAATCGGCACGCTTGGCTGGTGCTTCTACGGTAAGGTGCTCCATATGAACCGCATCAATAAATTCATGCTGAAGATCTTCGACAAAACGGTATGGATCTGGCGGCATTTGGATAGCGTTCTTCCCTGGCCCGCGCTGTCGCTGGTAGTGGTTGCCACCAAGCGGGGCGATTGATCGAAACGGGATCGATAAACGGGAATCGATAAACGAATGACACGCTACGTCGTCACAGGCGGCGCCGGTTTCATAGGATCGGCGCTGGTGCGTGCCTTGCTCGCCCGCGGCGACAGCTACGTGCGGGTCATCGATAATTTACTCACCGGTCGCGAGGCGAATCTCAGCGAAATTTGCACGCAAATCGAGTGGGGCCGATCGGATATTCGCGATGCTTCCGCTGTGACGTCCGCCATTCGCGGCGCCGACGTTGTGTTTCACCTGGCCGCGATTCCTTCGGTTCCGCGCTCCATCCAGGACCCGATCCCATCGCATGAAGTAAACATCGATGGAACCTTCAACGTTCTGCGAGCCTGTGTCGACGCCAAGGTGGGCCGGCTGGTGTATGCGGCTTCCTCGTCGGCGTATGGCGATACGTTGACGCTGCCCAAAGTAGAGACCATGCTGCCCTGCCCGAAGTCCCCCTACGCGGTGCAAAAACTGATGGGTGAACATTACGCCAGCGTGTTTTATTCGTGCTTCGGCTTGGAGACCGTCGCGCTGCGGTTTTTCAATGTTTACGGCGAGCGGCAGGATCCGTCGAGCCCTTATTCGGGCGTCCTCTCGCTGTTTATGAAGGCTCTGATCGAGCGCGCGCCGCCGACTATCTTTGGCGACGGTGAGCAGACTAGAGATTTCACTTACGTGAAGGACGTGGCGGCGCTGTGCTTAAAGGCGGCCCTGGCGCCGGGAGTGGCCGGCAAAATGTACAATGCCGGAAACGGGAACCGCTACTCGCTGAACTATATCTGGGAGGTGCTGCAAAAAATGGAGGGCATCAGCTTGCCGCCCAATTACGCTGCGCCGCGCGCGGGCGATGTCCGCGATTCGCAAGCCGACACTACCGCCGTTCGCCGCGATCTTGGGCACAGTCCGCAATATTCGCTCGAAGAGGGCCTGCGGAGAACATTAGCCTGGTATCGCGCCCAGTAAAACACCGTGCTGGATATTATCCGTGACACCATTCGGAAAATACCCAAAGGCAAGGTGTCCACTTACGGCGATGTGGCTCAGGCGGCCGGTTTTCCCGGATGCGCCCGGCAAGTGGTATGGGCGCTGCGGGCCTCGCGCGGCCTGCCCTGGCATCGCGTGGTCGGCGCGGGGGGCAAGATCTCGCTTCCCGGTGAAAACGGTCTGGAACAACGCTTCCGGTTGGAGGCCGAGGGCGTGGTGTTCCACGGATCGCGCGTGTGGATGGAGCAGCATCAATACGTATTCCCTGCGCCGAAGGCCAAGCGCAAGCGGGTATCCTAAGAATATATGTCTCTGCCTCGCATGCTTCCCGTGCGCCAGCATTTTCCCGATCGATCGCTCGCCGACCTTCGCGGCGAGGTTTTGCGGCGGCTCGCCGCCTGTAATTTCGACCCCCGCGTTCAACCCGGTGCTCGTATCGCCATTGGCGTCGGAAGCCGAGGTATTTCGAATGTCGCCACCATTACCCGCGCGGCCGTGGATTACTGGAAATCGCAAGGAGCGCGGCCCTTTATCTTTCCTGCCATGGGCAGCCACGGCGGAGCGACGCCGGAAGGGCAGGCCGACGTACTGGCGCACTTTGGCATTCATGAAGCCACCATGGATTGTCCGGTGGTCAGCTCGCTGGAGGTGGTCTCCACCGGGCGCACGCGGGAAGGCATCGACACGTTCATGGATCGCAGCGCTTATGAGAGCGACGGCGTCATGCTGATCGGGCGGGTGAAATGGCATACCGATTTCTCGGGCAAGCTCGAGAGCGGCCTGTTCAAGATGACCGCCATCGGCCTGGGCAAATTCGCAGGCGCGCAGCTTTATCACACGTACGGCTACAAGCTTGGCCTGGAGCACGTCATCCGCACGGTGGGACGCCAGGTGCTCAGTTCGGGCAAGATACTCGGCGGCCTGGCAATTCTCGAGGACGCCAATCACAATACGGGACGGATCGCGGCGGTGCCCGCCCAAGAGATGGAGCGCACCGACGAGGAACTGCTGGTTCAGGTGCGTGGCTGGATGGGCCGTCTTCCCTTCCCGCTGGACGTTCTTATCGTGGACGAAATCGGCAAGAACATCAGCGGTTCGGGAATGGACAGCAAAGTAGTCAACCGCAGTGTGCATGGCGATTCCAACCCCTGGCAGGATGCTCCGCGCATCGAGCGCATCTTCATCCGCGACTTGAGCGAGCACACCTACGGGAACGCGATGGGGCTGGGCATGGCGGAAGTGGTCCACGATCGGCTGCTCGCAAAGATCGACTGGGAGGTAACGCTGCTGAACGCTCTGACGGCGAACACTCCCACCGAGATCCGCACGCCGATTCACTTTTCAAGCGATCGGGAATGCCTGGAGCGGATTTCCAGCGTGGTTGGCCGATTAGATCGGTCGGAAGTGACTTATGGTTGGATCAAGAATTCGATGGAGCTCGGATTTTTGAGGCTCAGCGAGAATTTGAGGGGCAAAATCCTGGAAAATTCGCTGCTGGAAATCGTGGGGCCGGCCGAGGAAATAGAGGCCGATGAGGCAGGTAATTTCACCGGATTCGCGCCCGTGGAGAATCCGGCTAGCGCGTTAGTACGTTAGACCCGCCGCAGCGCCGTCGACGGGCAGTTGACTCTCAACAGTTGACTCTCGATGGATAGGCAAGGCAGAGGGTGATCTCCTCGCCTACCCACCAAATGATTGCGGCTTAGCTCGCGGCGTTTGCCATAACACTGGAAACTTTGCTGAAGATCGTGCTGATGCTGGAAGTCACGCCCGGCATGATCGCGCCAGCGGCAACCGCGACGAAACCAGCCATCAACGTGTACTCGATCAAATCCTGACCACGAGTATCCTTCCACACCTGCAGTTTCAAAACCAAGTTCATAATCCGTGTCATTTTCTCTCCTCTCCCTTGCGATGGATTTCTTTCCTTCGCTATTGGTAATTTATCACTTGAATCCGGTACGTTAAATCAGGGTAAGCCCCTAGAACGCACTTGAAATCGCCCGGTCGCTCGTGGGCCTACTGGGCGTGTCATAGTACTTTCTTCCTCCCAGAGCCTAGAATGGCTTAGCCTAGGTTTTCCAGCTTTTTCCAGGGCCCAAGTCCCGAAAGCGACCAGCGCCACCGTCATCAATTGAAGGTGCAAAAACTCGGCGAATGATTGGGTTACCCACGGAATCAGGTACAGCGCCAGAAGCCATCCGGCCGGCGCTTGCCCAAGGGATGCCACCAGGGCAACCGCGCACACCACGAGAATGGAATCGTAAATCGGGACGTACGGGTTCACCACCAGAGTAAAGCAGAGCGTCGCCGCCCAAAGCCGACGGTCCCTTGAAGCGCTGTCGGATGACGCGCTGTCGGATCGCCACCACTCGCGGCCCAACCAAACCAGCGCGATGACAGCGACCACAATCGCGGCGATCTCCGCCACCGCCGGCCAATTGGCAAACAGCAAATGGCTAAAAGCGAGAATATCGACATATTTGGCCAGATGCCAGGCTTCACCGGCCTTCGCGACCGTACTGCCGTTCATCGCCAATGCCGCCACCCAGCCCCGGCAGCCATCCACGCCGACCGTCGCCAGGGACAGCAACGCCATTGCGACTCCACCGGCGGCCAGCCCGCCCACCACGCGCCAGCGGCGGCCCACCACCAGCATCAGCGCCGGTAGCCAGACCAACGTCGGCTTGAACAGGCATAGGGCCAGGACGAAGCCGGCGCCAAAGCCAGCGATAACGCCGCGGTCATTCTCGAGGCACCAGAAGAACAGCACCCAAATGAAGAAGACCACGACCGACATTTGCCCGCCAATCCACGTTTCGAACAGAAAGGGCGTCACCGAGAGCGCGAGCAGAAAACCGGTTTTGCGGTCTCGAGCATTCAGCCGAACGGTGCGGAATAAGAGAGCCAGGCTGGCCAGATAGAGCCCCGCCGAAAAACCGAGCCACGCCACGTATGCCCATTCATATGGCAACAACGCGAACGGCCGGAACAGCGAGGCGATGAACGGCGCCTGGCCGAAGACCAGCATCTGCGTTTCGGACATGCTCGGAAGCGCGGCGTGCTGCAGGTCGGTGGCGAGGCGCAGGTCGTAAATCCTGGCCGGCGGGTACTGATTGAGGATCTTGCCGACGGTGTAAAACTCGACGAAATCGCCGCCCAATGGCCGTCCCAGAAAGGACCGGCCCTGAAAGCCGAGCAGCACGGAAACGCCGCACAGCGCGACGCCAATCGCGAGCGCTAACCACGCCATGGCATGCGCCTCGCGCCGCTTCGGCAGGGGCCCAAGCCAACGCCGCAAGGTTGGTGCTGAAATCGCCATGAATCCTACTTCGACATCGTCGGCTGCAAGCGGGAACTATAGCTGGCTGCGGCGTACGACGCGGGCGTGAACGTAATCCCTGCGTCCTCATACAGCATCCAGACGTCGCGATCCGGATAATGCCGGATCAATTCCGCGTCCTTCTTAGCGCCGAGCGAGCGCGCCCATATGGTCTTCGATCGATCAATGTCGGCGCGGTTATAAACCAATTCTTCGTACATCTGGTGACGCGGCCCATAACGCACCAGCACCAGGTGCTCGCCAGGCAGCCTGTCAAGGCGCTGTTCGACGGTTGCGTGCTTGGCGTCCTGGATATATTCCTCGGACCCCAGCAGGAACCGGTTGGCCGGCGTGAGCAGCCCCAGAGCGGTGGGCAGCGCAAACACCAGCAAAGCGCCCCACATCAAATAGGCGCCGTCCACGCCCGGCCAGGCGTTCCGTAGCGCTCGCAGCGCACAGGCGGCGAGGATATAAGCCAGCACCGCCTCAGCGGCGGCGTAGTGCGGCCACACGCGGGTGTCGAGGGCTGGGCCAATATAGGCGATCAGGCCCAGCAGTAGCGCTCGCCTGGCGATCGGGTCGCGCCACAGCGGACGCGCCACGGCCAGCATGCAGAGAGCGAGCGGCCATCCGACCAGAAATCGCACCACCAGCAAGAAATCCCAAAGGTGGGCCCCTAACATCTGACGGTGCGCCTTCTGCTTCTCACGGAGATCCGCTTGCCAGAAGTCCCGCAGGACGGCGTTGCTGTAAGCCGGGGCCGGACGTATGTCGGTCTGCCACAACACGGGCTCAAGCAACGCATACTGGCGATCGTGTGCGACGTAAGGCAGCTCCAGCGCATTCCCCGTGACCCGAAAATTGTAATAGGCCATCCACGCCGCCACCGGCACGAGCAGCAGCGCCATCGGCATGACTACGCTTTGGACGATCGCACTCACCGCCGCGCGCCGCCGCACCCACTCGAACCCCAGCCAGCCCGAGCAAACTACAGCGAACACCAGCCCTTCAAAGGGCCGCGTATTCGCGAGAATTGCCAATCCCGCGGCGTATGCTAGCGCCGACGATGCTCGCGCCCGCTCGATCAATCGCGGGACGGCGCCAATCAACAGCGCGCCACCAATTGCTGCGCATGTGCCGCCCCAGTAGCTCTCGGTCCAGTAACTGACGATCCCGATATGCAGCACCGCGATCAAGCTCCCGGTGAGAGCCCACACCGCGGGAAGCCAGCCCTGGAGCGCCCAGCAAAGAACGGCGCAGAGGATGCCCATGCTCAGCCACACGCCCACCCAGGGTTGGCCCGTGACCTTCTGCCCAATTGCCATCACCAGACCCGCCAGCGGCGGATACTTCGACGCGTACACCGGCCGGATCAGCTCCTGCAGGGTTTCAAAATGCTCGGCGAACGCGGGCGTGGGATTAGCGAGCCAGCCGGAGGCGAACGTGTCGCTCGCGAGCAAATAGCTGAATTCGTCCTGAATGGCCGGCCGCGGCACGGGCAGGATCGGAAGAAGCAACGCGCGGGCTACTAAAGGCAGCAATCCCGCCACCAGGATCGCGAGCGTTTTTCTTTCGGCCAGACGCACGAATGCCGTTTCGAGCGCCGCAAGCGCGCCTGTGACACGATTGAGCATCATGCTCGCCACATCAAATCAGTCGAAGATCTTTGAAATCGTCGATGAGGGCGAAGTTGCTGCGCACCGAAGCAATCGTCTCGCCGCGTTGCTCGATGCGCTCCGGATGCACGTGGCCGAGGTCCGCCGCCATGCGCAGGTAGTTCACTTTCTCGGGATCGATCCCCATGATGCGGCAGCAGGTGGAATCGACAGCCACCAGATCGCTGCCCATCACCAGCACGCCCACCGGCTTGGGTGTGCCCTGGATCGGCCCGTTGCCCTCCATCCCCACCACGCCGTCCACGATCGCAAAAGATTTTCCGCCGAACTGGCGATTCAGCGCCACGATCGATTCCGGAATCCCGTAATAGTGCAGCTTATTCTTCGGCCATCCGTACACCGATCCGGGCACGACGCCAAAGAAATTCTTCATCGAAAGCGTCGCTCCGGCCCAATGATGCGTCTTCATCTTGGCGAGAGACACGATCAGGTCCGCGCCCAGCACCGTGTTCGGGAAGTAGAATTCGGACTCACCGCCGAAGTTCTTCACCGGAGAGACATCGTCGCGATTCAGATCGGTGAAAATACTCTCGAACTTCGGGATGGTCGCGCGATAGCGTGCGTCGTCGGCCATATCCAGCGTGTCGCGCCGATGTCCCGGACCTTCGCCGATTTTGACTTCGGACGCTCCCAGACGATGGAATACCTCCACCGCCGCGGCAATTACGGACGCGTTGGTATTGATTACCGTCGAAGCGTCGAACTCCACCAGGTTCGGTTTCAGCAAGACGCGCTTGCCTCGTACGTCCAGCCCACATTGGTGAATGCCGTCGAGCATGCGGCTGACCAGGTCGTCCGAATACGACCGGGCTCTGATAATCGCGACAGCCGATTTGCCGGCCGGCCCATCGGAAAGCTCGGCGGGTTTGGACGGCTTCTGCAGTTTGATACCGCCGTAGGCTCCCACCACCGCCGCGCCGGAAAGCACAGCGAATTTGCGCCGCGTCATGCTCGGCCCCCTTCACGAAATAATCTGTAATTGCCTTCTGGATGGCCGAGCGCTTCGAGCGACGCGAGCATCACATCGCGCGATGTCCAGACGTTCTCAGCCGGCGCCGCGACATCCTTGCCATGAATCCGCAGCGCGATCTGGAGCCAGGCTTTGCCCAGCGAGGATTTCGTTTCGGCGCGGAAGCGGTTGGCTAACTCGAGGGCGCCCGCAAATTCACGTTCACTTCGTCCCTCTAGCCCCAACAGCGCCAGCGCGGTGGTCTCGGGATAAGAAGGGAGATCGACATACAGCATGTTCGGAGTCCCGTAGTTCCACCCGCCATCGGTGCAGCGGCGGCTCACGATGAGTTCCTCGCCGTCGCGAACCCGCCCGTTCACTTCCGAGCCGCGGTATCCGCTGGCCGCCACCTTCTTTAACGCCACCAGCGTGTGCGCCGTCGGCTCAATCCAGGTGGCATTGCCTTCGCGCCAGGGCCAACCTTCGTGCGAAACATCCAACCTGGCCTTGATCAGATGGAGGAACGATCCGGTCCGCGTCCAGATGTTGTGCTCGGCGCCCACCACACGCAGCAACCAATCCACGGCGGCGCGAACGCTCGGGTCGTCCACTCCGCGAACGCACGCCAAAGTGACAGCATGCGCGGTCACCCAGGTTCCATCCTTTACTTCTCCACTGGGCCGGAAGCTTCCGTCGGGTAACTGCCAGGAACGCACCAGTTTCCAGGCCTGATCGAGCGCCGGGTCGCCTTTTCCGTGCAACGCCAGCATCGCGTAGGTAGTGGGTTCGAGCCAGGATGCCTTGCCGGGAAAGTAACTCCAACCCCCATCCGGATTCTGGCTCGAGCGAAGGAAGTCCAGACGAGATTCAAGATACAGTCCCACGCAAGGAGAATCGGCGGATCAGGTGAAAGCTTTAGTGCGCCTCGGCCGGAGCGAGGCCACTTTCTTTAACCAGCTCTAGTTTCATATAGATGGCACCGGGAGTCGGAGTGTTGGAGTAAGCTTCCACTCGCTCGAATCCCAGGCGCTCATACAAACTCAAGGCATCGGTCATCACGGGCAACGTGTCGGCATAAAGGCTCTCGTATCCGTGCGCGCGCGCTCGCTCGATCACTGCTTGCAACAGGCGCCGCCCCAATCCATGCCCGCGAAATTGCGGCCGCAAGTACAGCCTCTTCACCTCACCGGATGTCCCATCCAGACGCCGCAGGGCTATGGTGCCAGCCGGCTCTTCCTTATGAATGGCCAGCAGCAGTACCCCACCCCCGGCCCCGTACGCGCCCGGCAATCCCTCCAACTCCTGGCCGAAACCCTGGAACCCCATCGACAGGCCAAACGATTCCCAATATTCCCGCCAGAGTTGCCGCACCACCGCAACATCGTCCGCCGATTCGGCCACCTGAATGTTCACAAACTTACATTAACGCAGCACCGCGAACCGGCTTATCGAATAACCGAGCGCCGCTCCTACAAACACGTCCGACGGAAAATGCGCGAGAGTAGTCACTCGCGAGAGCCCGATGGTGGCGGCGAGTCCATAGGCTACATAAGGAACCCAGCGATGCGTTTTTCCATATCGCCGCGCCATCACGGTGGCCACGGAAAACGCCGCGATGGTGTGTCCGGAAGGGAAGGCGCCATGCCCTAATCCAACACCTCCGGGACTTTCAAACCAGGTGTCGGCAAGATTGCCGCTCTCCGGTATATATTCCGGGCGCGATCGGCGAGTCGCGGTCTTCAGCGCGGTGGCGACAATTTCGCTATCCGCCACGGCTTCGCCGGCTAGCAAAGCGGTATTTGTCGCGTAGGAATCCTTCCGCAGAAAACCTACCGCATACAACGTTGCCGGCATGGCCGCGATCCCTGCCGATGCGGCGGTAGCGTTGAAGACTGCGTTGAACCCGTGGAAAGCTCTGGTGGTCACAAATGGTTTGTCGGTCCAGGGATCAGCCGCCACCAGGCCAGCCGTGATGGCCAGGACCGCGAGCGTTGGAATCCAATAATGATCGTGCGTCAATCGCGCTGGAAAGGTCCAGATCTGCTTCTGGTCGTCGGCGATATTCGGGATGATCTCGCGCCAGCTCACGCTGCGGGCATTGGTCGGCTGGGTCTGTTGATTGTCAGGCGGATTGGGTGACGGACTGCCGGCATCCGCCTGGGCACTGGCCTTCCATACCAATCCAAGCGAAAAAAAGGCCGCAAACAGTACTTTCCCCATGCCCCTGGGAGACGCGATTCGAGGGCCTTCCGTTGCCTGGAACAATTCGAATGTACCGCTTCCCTCAGGTACCTCCTTACTAGTCCAGCGCGGGCCTAGTACGCCCTGCCGCCTAGTCCTGCGGGCTCAACAAAATCGGTACATTCGGGCCTTTGACCTGCCACGCTCCGCTGGCAAAATCAGGACGTGCCAAGGAGGAGAAACCGAATGACGAAGATGATCGACATGAGCCTGAAGCTGAAGATCTGGAAGGACACTCAGGGGCAGGATCTGGTGGAATACGCGCTGATGGCTGGGTTTCTGGCGGCAGCCTCCGCTTATACGCTGCCTCAAGTGGCCTCCAGCATTTCGAACGTGGTGTCAGCCGTGATGGCGGTGTTGGCCGGCGGCGGCGGCCCAGAGAGCGCCCCAGGCGCATAACGGCCTGATTCGTCGCTCGCTCGTTGGCCACAAGCCGCTAGAATCAAAGCGTGCGGCTAAAGATCGTTCAGGTGGGAGAGCCGGTGCTCCGGCAACGGGCCCGCCCCTTGCTAGCGGAAGAAATCGTCCTGCCAGAAACGCAACAACTCATCGGTTGGATGCAAGAGACCATGCGCGATGCTCCCGGCGTCGGCTTGGCCGCGCCGCAAGTGGGTCTGCCGCTCCAACTGGCCGTGATTGAAGATCGCGCTGAATACTCCAAGGACATCGCGGCGGAGCGTCTGGCGGAGCGCGAGCGCCGAACGGTTCCGTTCCAGGTGCTCATCAACCCCCACATTGTAGAGCACTCCGGCGAGCAGGTGGAGTTCTTCGAGGGCTGCCTCAGCCTGGGCGGATTCAGTGCGCTAGTGAAACGTTCGCGACACGTGACCGTCGAATATTGGGATGAATTGGGCCAGCCCCGCCGCCTAGAGGCCCAGGGCTGGTATGCCCGCATTCTGCAGCACGAGATCGATCATCTGCACGGAAGGCTATATATCGATCGGATGGAGCCGCGATCGTTCATGAGCATCGACAACTTTGGCCGCCACTGGAAGGACATGCCGGTCCAGTCCATTCGACAGGCACTTGGGATTGACGAGGCCGCTCGGGATTAAAGATGACCCGTATCGCACTCCTGGTTCTGGGCGCGGCATGCTGTTGCTGCTACGCTCAAGTTTCGTCCAAAGTGTCGCTAAGCAACGGCGTTCAGGTTGCGATCACGACGCGTTCCGATAACGGCACACCGATAGGATTGAAGGCTAGTCTGGAGCCCGCCTCCGGTAACAGCTTCTACCGGATCTTTCGCGATGAAAACGATCTGGCTGTGTTCGCCTATGAACTGCAAGTGCAGCGCACCGCGGATGGACAAAACTTCCGCATGACCGCCAAGGCCGCGACCGATGCCTTCGCCACTCGCTTTCCCAACGCCGACGGCGGCAAGCCTACTCCGACGCTTTCGGCGCCGCTCGAATCGCCAGTACTCGCTTCGGGCGAGAAGTTTACCGTGCCAGTGCCAACAAATCCCGGCCTGGGCCAGACTCTGACGGATACAGTCCAGATCCTGCTCGCGCAGCGGGGCGGAGGGAGCAACGGCGACGTGAGATCGACCGAGATTCGGTTTTCCGGCCTGAAGGTCTACATCCAGGGAAAATCGGCGTCCCCTTCGGCAGCAGGCGCCGATGTAGCCGGAAAATACGCGATGTTCTATATCCCCGGGCACGGCGGTTATTTCTTCTCCGCCAACGCCACCGAACCGCCGCCGTTCGTCGAAGCCGGCGTGGTGGATCGCAAGCACCTTACGTTTACCATCGACAACGAAACGTACGATTGCACGGCGAACGCTCCGATTCTCGGGCACGCGGACAGCGGGGAGCTATGGGTGTATCACGATCCGAACTACAAGCCGGCTGGCAATTGGACCAAAAGCGATCCGTCGAATTCTCGCGATCAGTTCTTCACCGCGGCGTCGGATTCCGTGAAGTGGTGGTTGCAGTAGCTAGGCCCTACACAAGAGCCGCGCGGGTTTGCTCGTGGCAAATCTCCAGAATCTGGCCCGCCAGTTTGATCCACTCTTCCACCAACGTCGGTTTCGCGCGGTACAATCGCACGCCCAGGTGGCGAACCTCTTGTTCGTCTCTTGGGCTGGCTAAAGTAGTGAGCGCGACCACGTGCACGAAGGCCAGGGCCGGCTCCTGCTTGATCACCTTCAAGACCGCGGTTCCATCGTGTTTGGGAAGGTGCAGGTCCAGGACGATCACGCACGGTTCGGCATGGCGGCCTGCTGTGCGCTGCCGGTTCACAAAGTCGATGGCCTCCTCGCCGTCCCGCAGAACGTCGAGAATGTACTCCTCATTGTGCTGATCCAAAGCGTGACGCAGCAAAAAAATATCGGCGGAATTGTCTTCCACCACCACGATCCTCGCTGGACTCGGATTTTTCGCGCTCAATTCATTCCTCCCTGCGGAAACGGCCAACCCACGCCGCCGTTTTCTCCCTCGTTAGACGCCGAATGTGTCTAACTGTTACGTGGTCGTGAGAGGCTCTAATCCACGGCTTCTAGTCCACAAAGAAAGGCGTTTCGCCTTCGCCGCGGGTAACAATATCGTAGCGATAGACGGGAAGGTCCAGAGCTCCGTTACAACTGTCGTCGCGTTCGCGCCGGGCCAGCATGCGCGCGCGAGCCGCCGGATCGGCAACGCGGTCGAGCACTGGATCGTGCACGGAATCGGGCGTTTCCGAGAAGAACACGGTCGTGACCAAGCGTCGAGTGAGCCCGATGGCCAACAACATCAGGTTCACATGCGGACAGCGCGGCGCGCTGTCACCGCGACTTGGACCCGGCATCACGGTTCGAAACGAGTATCGTCCCTCCACGTCGGTTCTCGCGCGGCCCCAGCCGTAAAAGCCTGGGTCTGCTTCGTGAACGCGCGGATCCAGTGGATGGCGAAATACGCCGTTGGCATCCGGCTGCCAGATCTCGATGATCGCATTCAAGATCGGCCGATTGCCTTCCTCCACCACGCGGCCCGCCAGCAAGATGTGCTGCCCGCGCGCCTGCTTTCCCTGAAAGGTGGTCAGGTCCTCGCAGCCGGTCACAAACTGGCCGGGAAAGAAGGGGCCGATGGTGCAATAAGGGGAGGTGGGTAGGCTGGCCATAACGTCTAATCGGGCTCGTTAATCCAATGCGGGCGTTCGATGCTTGCCCCGCAGAACGAAATCGCGCCGGAAGATCAGATAATTGACCGCGCCAACCACCGTGGGCGAGGTTTCAAAGATCAGCCGGTCGCGCGCCTCCGGATCCTGCACCGCGTTCAGCAGCAGATCGGTTTCGTTCAGCGGCTCGCCAGGAAAAAAGATCTGGGTGATAAATCGGTTCATCCAGCTCGGGCCGAAAATCGAAAAGTGGATGTGCGGCGGACGCCACCACCACTTAGATTCCGTCACCGGATAAGCGCCCGGCTTGATGGAACGAAACTTGTAGCAGCCTTCAGCGTCGGTAACGAAGCGGCCCTCGCCAACGAAATTGGGATCGACCGGCGCTTCGTGGCGATCCATCTCATGGATGTACTTGCCGGCGGAATTGGCCTGCCAGATCTCGACCATGGAGCCGGCCAGCGGGGCGCCGTCCTCGTCCACCACGCGGCCGGTTACTTCGATGTATTGCCCAATCGCTCGCGGAGCGCCCGGCGTCAGATGTGCGATATCTTCCGCCGTAGTGCCGAACCGTTGCTCGAGCGCCAGCGGGCCGGTAAGCTCGGAAAGCGTCAAGGGCCGCTCGATCAGAGGTTGCGATGGATTCCGCGTGAAGCTGCGCGAATAATGCTGGATGTAGCGCGCCAGCTGCGTGTCTTCCTGGTAAGGACTGTATTCGACGTCGGAATTTTCGAGCGTGCCCGGCTTGGTTGCGTCCATGCGGAAGGAAAGAAGATTCTAACACGCGCGGCAGTCCTGCCCTGAAAAGGCCAAAATCAGCTCGCTCACGCGCGCGGCTCAGAATTGCCACTGAGGGTTTGCAGGCGTTTACTGAGCCGCGACCGGATGCCCTGTTAAGGTCCAAGGGAGTGGGTCCCGAAAGGCCTTTTTCAGCATCCGGCCTAGAGCACCCGTACATCCATCACCGTGATATCGTCGGCCTGTTTGCTTTCGGGAGCGGCCATGGAGGCCAGCGCGCCTGCCAATCCGCTCTTGCGAGATCGGCCTAGCGAGAGGATGGTTTCCACCGCCCATCGGTCGCTTTTTCCCTCGCTCATCGCGTCCATTTGCGCTTCAGAGAAGCCGTCGGAAAACAGCACCAGCCGGTCGCCGCTTCGCATCTGGACGGAGCGCTCTTCGAAGCCGCGGTCTTTGAACGCACCCAGCACCGTCGCGTTGGCGTCCAACAGTTCGAAATCTCCACTGGCCCTGAGCAACACGGCGGAGGGATGCCCGCAATTGGCATATCGGATAACACGCTTGCTCGCGTCGTACACTCCATAGAAAAGCGTCGCGAAATGCTCGGGCCGCGTCGATTCGAAGAACAGTTGGTTGACGCGCTCCATCAATTTTGCGGGCGACTTTGCCAACGCCCGCTGCCCCCGAATGGTCGCTTGCAGATTCGCCATCAGCAGGGCCGCTCCGATTCCCTTCCCGCTGACATCTCCCAACAGAAATGCGATTGTCCCGGAATCGATCTCAAAGAAATCGTACAGATCGCCGCCGATCTCGCCAGCCGGAAGCGATGCGCATTCACAAGCCAGCCCCGGCGCGCGGAATTTCGGCCGCGGTAGTAATTTGCTCTGGACTTTGCGCGCGATGGCAAGCTCAACTTCGAGTGGAAGCGCCGCGGCACGGTCCGCGTTCAGATGTTTGTGGATCAGAGAAACGAGGCGCCGATTGTCCCAAGGCTTGGGAATAAAATCGCAGGCTCCGCGCTGCATCGCTTCCACCGCCAGCTCGATGGTGCTCCAGCCCGTCATCGCAATGATGGATACATCCCGCCGCTGCGCGTGCAAGGAATCGACTAGCCGCAAGCCTTCCTCGCCCGACGTCGTATCACGGGTGAAGTTCATATCCACCACCATCAGGTCGTAGCGGCCATGGGCGGCCGCAGCCAGCGCCTCCTCCGGCGACGCAACCGCGTCGATCGCAAAGCCGGAGCCCTTCAGCAGCAATCGCAGCGCTTCCCGAACATCGGGCTGGTCGTCGACAACCAGGACTCTTTGTTGATTGGTCTCTTTAGGATCTATTTGGGATTCAGTTTGTTCGACGGCTTCCAGGGTCATGGCTGCTCACGCTCCCACCCGGTAAGGGCAATCGCAATGCCAGCCTGAAGCAGCTTCGCCTTGAATGTCTTCCATCACTTAGCTGGCTGCGGCGAAATGGGAACGTCCGTTCGCGAACAGTGGAATCCCGTTTTAGCTACGAGCTGAGGCGCGCTGGACGGAAGGACCCTTCCTCACGGCCAGCGGCATCGCGTGTCATTGACTACCGTGACACTGCGATTACTGGGCTACTGCGTATCCCGAGCCCGACGCATCGCCCTGCGAATAACTCAGGTCGAGGCCAGCTTGGGAATTAGCATTTCCCGCGGAAACCGTCGGCGGGGTAATCACAAAGTTCATGGTGATGCTTTGGCTGGCGTTATTGGCCGACCCGGTGCCGGTGGTGGTTGTGCCGGTGGCCGTCGTTGTGCCGGTGCCGGTCGTGGATGCAGTCGACGAATTGTTTATCGTCATCGTTCCGGAACAGTCCGTATTAACGGTATAGGTTCCCGTATATTGCAGGGCGCTGAA
>JBKQHJ010000222.1:0-5805 GCA_052148835.1 Bryobacteraceae bacterium | reverse complement strand
TGCGCGGCTCAGTTCCGCTTACTGACGTGCGCGGCTCAGTTCCGCTTACTGACGTGCGCGGCTCAGTTCCGCTTACTGACGTGCGCGGCTCAGTTCCGCTTGCCGACGTGCGCGGCTCTGCGCTACTTTCGGGTGTCCTTGCCGAGGATGTGGCTGACGTCCTGATTGTTCTCGTTACAGATGTACTCCATAATTTCCGAGTCCTCCATCAGGGGCGAGTGCCCGTACATCGTAAACGGCTTGGTGTACGCTCCCGGATCGTCGATCACCACTTCGAACTCCAGCGTGTCGTAGTTGGGCCGCCGGTAACGCTCGGTGATATGCAGCTTTTCGGTGTGAGGGTGTCCGGCGAAATCGAACCAGAACTTATCGTTGAAACCGATGCTATCCACCACCAGAGTGTCGCCGTCCCAATGCCCGACGGAGTGCCCGTACCACGTGGGGTCGAGACTGTCCGGATGGCCGCGTCCGTCCAGGAAAATCTGCCGGTAGCTGTGGATGTTTCCCTCAAAGAGAAACACCACCAGCTTGGGCTGCTGCACGATCTTCCAAGGATACGGGGCCATGCGCGGCACGCCCGCCGGAAGGCAGTTCGCCTCCGGGTCGTCCTTGGACATTCGTTTTTTGGCCAATTGTTCCGCCCAGGGCTGCAGCGGCAGAGTCTCGCCCTTCTTCAGCGTGCTGCTGATGTCGTAAATGAAGGTTCGGTCGGGACCCCACAGCCCATCGAGATCGGGCTTGCCATCGGCGGTGCGGGGCGCGGGCTTGTTGGCGGGCGGCGCCGATTGTCCGAGCGCGATGGCGGCGCAAATCAGCAGGGATCCGATCAGTCGCTGATGCATTACGAACTACGGAGATTGTATATCAGCTGAACGGCGCCCGCAGTGGTAGTGTAAGAACCTGGAGGGCACCGGATGAAACCATATTTTTCGAGTTGCGCGCTGATCTTAGCTGCCGTGATGGCGCAGCCGAGTTACGCCGCCGATTCGTCGAAGCCGTTGGTTATCGCGTCACAAGGCAGTTTCTTTGTAGGCGGCGAGAGCAAGAACTCGAAAGAATTGAGCGCCAACGCCACCGGGCCTGGCGCCGGAGAAGCGGGCGACGTAACTATTAACCAGATGTACGTGCAGTATCAAACGCCCGTTAACGGCAATCAGCACGCGCCCGTGGTGATGGTCCACGGCTGCTGCCTCAGCAGCAAGACCTGGGAAACGACTCCGGATGGACGGATGGGCTGGAACGAATACTTCGTGCGCAAGGGCCGGCCGGTGTATCTGGCGGACCAATCCGCGCGCGCCCGCTCAGGTTTTGACGCCACCAAGATCACGGCAGTCAAAATGGGGAAGGTTCCGCCGACCGAGCTTCCCAATGTATTTATGGCGAGCCATCAGACCTCCTGGTTGCTGTTTCGTTTCGGCCCCACCTTCAACACCGCTTTTCCAGACGAGCAATTCCCCGTGCAGGCAGCCGACGAACTCTACAAACAAATGATTCCGGATCTGAACGGTTTTCTGCCAACGCCCAATCCAACGTGGGCCAACATGGCGGCGCTAGCGGTTCAGTTGCACGGCGCGGTCTTGATGGGCCATTCCGAGTCCGGTTTCTTTCCCGAAGAAGCGGCGATGATCAATCCGGCGGGGGTGAAAGGCATCGTGTCCATCGAAATGGGGTGCACCACAACGCTCAAGCCCGAGCAACTTTCGACGCTCGCGAAGATTCCGATTCTGGTCATGTTCGGCGACCACTTGGGCGACGTTCCGGGCCGCTTTGCTACCATCTGGCCGGCGAATTTCGACACCTGCAATAAGTTTGTCGAGCAAGTGAAGGCCGCGGGCGGCGACGCGCAGATGATGTCTCTGCCGAAGATGGGCATCAAGGGAAACAGCCACATGCTGATGCAGGACAAAAACAATTTGCAGCTCGCCGACTTGATCCTGGGATGGATCGACGAGCATGTGGAAGGGAAGAAGGGCGGCCATCATAAGTAAAGAACTCAAATAACCACTTGCTGACGCGCGCGGCTCAGCATCGAGCGCAGGTGCTTACCGGTCCGTGACTAGGGCTGGCGGCTCGCCGGCGGTGTTATTCCGTTCAGCCTGAGATACACAACCAGCTGCCCGTAGGTGTCTTGGTTGTGCATCATGAGGAAATAGAGAATTCTTTGCCGGGTCGACATGGGGCCCATAAACCAAGGCGAGGCGCCGCGCTCCATCCCGCGATCAGCATGAGGACTCCCAGGGCTCTTAGATGCGACATATCCGTTAGTCTAGCCCGCCCGCCGATGATCGGGACTGGCTCGTCTATTCCAGCGAAAAGACGACCAGTGTTCCGCCCAGATTCGTGTAGTCCGCGAGTGACGCTGTGAGCCCGACGGCCCCCAGTCCTTCACTGCCTTTGGTCAGGCCTTCGGCAAGACCGATGGCCGCCCATCCGCCCACCCCAGTGAGCACGGCGACATACTGCTTGCCCTTGTGCGTGTACGTCATGGGATTGCCGATGATGCCGGACGGCGCGTGGAATTGATAGAGAATCTTTCCTGTGGCCTGATCAGCGGCTTTGAACCAGCCATCCAGCGTGCCGTAGAAAAGCACGCCGCCATCGGTAGTCAGCGGCCCGCTATAGACCTGGAACATCTCGTTCACCGCCCACTTGGTCTGGCCGGTAACTTGGTCAAAGGCGATCAGCCTGCCGCGCACATCGCCGTGGTCGGCCGGGAACATACTCAGCGTTGCGCCTACATACGGGAAGCCGCTACGGTATTTGACGCTGAATGCCTGGTAGTCCATACAGATGTGATTGGTGCCGAGATAAAACAATTTGCTCTTGGGATCGTAGGAAGCGGGCTGGTGATTCTTGGCGCCCTGCGCGGCCGGACAAATATCCTTGACGTTGACGTCTTCCTTGGTCATCTTGGCGTCGTTGAGCACGGGCCGGCCGGTCTGCAGGTCGATCTTCTCGGCCCAGTTGGTGGACGGATCGAATTTGTTGGCTCTGAGAAGCTTGCCATTGCGGCGGTCCAGCACGTAGGCAAAGCCATTACGATCGAAATGCGTCATGGTCGGGATGGTCTGGCCGTCGATGACACTGTCGGTGAGAATGCTTTCGTTGATGCCGTCATAATCCCAGGCGTCGTGCGGAGTCATCTGATACACCCAAGCCGCTACGCCGGTATCGGGATTTCGGGCGAACAAACTGGTGGACCACTTGTTGTCGCCGGGCCGCTGCGAGGGATTCCACGTTCCGGGGTTGCCGCTGCCGTAATACACCAAATTGAGTTGAGGATCGTAGGTGTACCAGCCCCAGGTGGTTCCGCCGCCCAGCTTCCATCCATCTTCCATCCATGTTTTGAGACTGGAGTTCTGGCCCACCGGTTGTTGGGTAGCCGCGTCGATGGTCTTGGCTGGGTCGAAGAGAATATCCTTATCGGGACCGACGCTGTTGGCGCGCCACACCAGCTTGCCGGTATTGAGATCGTACGCGGTCAGATGGCCGCGCACGCCGTACTCTCCGCCTGAGATCCCGACGATTACTTTGTCATGCACCACCAGCGGCGCGATGGTCATGGTTTGGCCAAGCTGCGGATCGCCGTTCTGAGCGCTCCACAGGACCTTTCCGGTTTTCGCGTCCAGCGCGTAGACATGCGTGTCCAAAGTCGAAATGAGAATCTTCCCTTCGGCATAAGCCACGCCCTTGTTCACCAGATCGCAGCAGGCCACCGATGGCGAGAACTTATCCTGCTCCGGTGCGAATTTCCAAACGATCTGCCCGATCTTGTCGAGGTCGATGGCATACACGAAGTTGGGGTAGGAGCTCTCGAAGTACATCATGTTGCCCACCACCAGCGGCTGGCCTTCCTGCCCGCGCAGCGTGCCGGTGGACATGGTCCAGGCAACTTTTAGCTTTCCGGCATTCTTGCTGGTGATCTGGTTCAATTTGCTGTGCCGGATTCCGCTGTAACTGCCCAATGGAATTACCCATTGGTTGGCGTCCTCAGAATCCTTCTGGAGCGGTTCGTTGGCGAGGGCGCATGTCACGCATGCGATCGCTAGGCAACAGAGCTGTCTCATTCCGTTCATTTCAAGAGCTCCTCTCTTAATCCTGCGCGGACGGTGGCCTACCGGGCGATACCAGATCGAGGCTCCGTCCCTTTACATACCTGAAAATGTGAACAACATCATCCTCGCTGAGGAAGCCGGCCCACGCAGGCATTCCTTGTTCCTTTTTTCCTTCCATCGCCACCGATAGAAAGTCGCGCTGCTTCATTCCCGCCGCGAGTGAGTGGCGCAGATCGGGCGCGAGCTGGCTGCCGCTGGCATCCGTGCCATGGCAACGGTAGCAATACGAGTTATAGAGCTGGTAGCCATGGAAGACTTCCTTCGTCACCTTAGGCGCTTGACCGTCCAGAAACAGCGGAAAATCCAGGCTGACCGTGCTGCCGTCCTTCAGCTTGTAAGAATACGTCGCCGGTTGGCTCTGTGCGGCAGCGGCCGAATCGGTTTGCGACAGAATCCACTTCACCATCGCGGTGCGCTGCGCCTCCGTCAAATCCGGATGAGGCGTCATGCCTCCGCCACCGTCGCGAATTTTCGCGGCCAGTTTCTCGACAGCGTCGTTTTGTGATACGTGGCGCTTGGCGATGGCCATATAGGCCGGGCCGACTACCTGGCGATCCACCGCGTGACAAGAAGAACAATCGCTGTCTTTGATCAGCTTCTCGCCATCCTGGGCCCCCGCCGACATCGCGATGACGAAGAGCATCGTTAAAAGGATCAGGGCGAGTTTCAACGCTACTGGCCCCCTTGCCGCGGTGCATAGGACATCACGCCGCTCGCAGCCAGGATGGAGGTAAGTTCCGCCTGGTGATTTGCGATCACCTCATCGAGCCTTTTCTTCAACTCATCGTTGCCGGCGCGAACGCCCATCGACATAGGAAAGGCATATTGTTCCGGCGGTCCCAAGGCTCGTTCGTTCGGAACCGGCACCACTTCCAGATTCGGAGCGTCCCGCAGGAAAGCGCCAATAGCCGGTTGCCAGGTGATGAGGACATCGATCTTTCCGCTTTTCAGCGCGTCCAGCATCAGTGCGGGCGACTCTCCGTCATCGGTGGCTACGTCGAAGGCCATCGCCGCGGGGATCATCCCGCGCATTTTGAGAGCGTCCTCGGCCGGTGTCTCGCGTTCAAAACCGACCTTCGCGCGCTTCAGCACCGGCGAATCCATACTCGCAATGTCGTACTTCTTGCTTTTGTCGAAAACAAATACATAGGACGAGATGTAGTAAGGGCGCGTGGTCAGCTCTTCCCGGCTTCCGTAAGGAATGCTCATCACCACGTCGCACTTCTTCGCATCGAGGGTGGACGCCAGGAACTGGGAAAATCCGCCGTGGCCGCGATGGCTCGCATAAGTGTACTCGACCGTTTCACCCAGCGCCTTGGCGACCGCGTCCGCAATTTTGTTCTCAAACCCTGCGCCGGCTCGATTGGAATATGGCAGGTAATCCGGATCGGCGCATACACCCAATGCTTGAGCGGGAACTGGAAGCAGGACCGGCCACAGGCCTGCGAGAATCAACGGGCTAACGATGGCGGTCAATCTCATGTGCGGTGCGCCCGCCGGCCCTATTCCGGCGGAGTCCGGTACACATCATATACTCCTTTTGGCCGGCGTGGAGGTGCGGGTTGGACTGAACCCTTAAAGTGAGACACTCGCAATTGACACACTTTGCAGGGAAAGGAGCTGCGAGTGTCCATGACGCGAAAGGGAAGGCATCCGTTAGAGTTCCGCCAGATGGCGGTGGAACGGATGA
>JBKQHJ010000221.1:0-5867 GCA_052148835.1 Bryobacteraceae bacterium | reverse complement strand
TGATGACGCGGCGGTACAGATCGTTCAAATCGGAGGTGGCAAATCGGCCGCCATCCAACGGCACCAGCGGCCGCAACTCCGGCGGGATCACCGGGATCACGTCCAGAATCATCCACTCGGGCTTGTTGCCGGACTTGCGGAAACTTTCGACGACACGCAGGCGCTTGGCGTACTTCAGCTTTTTCTGCTGCGACACCTCGGTCTTCATGCGCTCGCGAATTTCGAGGCTGAGCGCTTCGACGTCGACCTTCTTGAGCAGCTCCTTGATTCCTTCGGCGCCCATCATGGCGACGAACTTACCGGGAAATTCCTGATCGAGCTGGCGCTTGCGCTCGTCGGTGATCACTTCGCCCCGCGAAAGGTCGGCCACTTCGCCGGGATCCACGATGACGAAAGCTTCAAAGTAGAGGACGCGCTCGAGCTCGCGCAGCGTGATATCGAGCAGGTACCCGATACGGCTGGGCAGTCCCTTGAAGAACCATACATGCGAGCATGGGCTGGCGAGCTCAATGTGCCCCAGACGCTCGCGCCGCACGCGCGACAGCGTCACTTCAACGCCGCACTTGTCGCAGATGACGCCGCGGTGTTTCATCCGCTTGTACTTTCCGCACAAGCACTCCCAGTCGGCAATGGGGCCGAAGATGCGCGCGCAGAACAGCCCGTCGCGCTCCGGCTTGAAGGTCCGGTAATTGATGGTTTCCGGCTTGGTGACTTCCCCATGCGACCAGCTTCGGATCTTTTCCGGAGAGGCGAGACTGATCCGGATGGAATCGAAGTCGGCGATCAAATTTGCTCTATCGTACGGAGAGGATCGATACATAAATCTCCTTATAAGTTCGCTATTGGCTGTTTGCTGTTAGCTATTGGCAAAAGGGCCTGGGGCGCCAATGGCCAACGGCCAATCGCTAATCTGCGGCTAGCGCCGTGTCCAAAATCTCCCGCGGCTTCTTCATCAACTCCACGTCCAGACATAGCGACTGCAACTCGCGGATCAGGACGTTGAACGATTCCGGCACGCCGGGTTCGGCGGCCGCTTCACCCTTGACGATTGCTTCATAGATCTTGGCGCGTCCGTAAACGTCGTCGGATTTAGCGGTCAGCAATTCCTGCAAAACGTAAGCGGCGCCGTAGGCTTCGAGCGCCCACACTTCCATTTCGCCGAAGCGCTGTCCGCCAAACTGGGCCTTGCCGCCCAGCGGCTGTTGCGTGATGAGCGAATAAGGACCGATGGACCGGGCGTGGATCTTGTCGTCCACCAGGTGCGAGAGCTTGAGCATGTAGATGTAGCCCACGGTCACAGGTTGTTCAAAGGCGAGGCCCGAGAGCCCGTCCCAAAGCTGGACCTTGCCGGAACTCGGGAGCTCGGCCTGCTTCAGTTGCGCCTTGATGTCTTTTTCGGTGGCGCCGTCAAACACGGGCGTCGCGAAGTGCAGGCCCAGAGCGTGCGCCGCCCAGCCCAAGTGCGTTTCCAGAATCTGGCCGACGTTCATACGCGAAGGAACGCCCAGGGGATTCAGAACGATTTCAACCGGCGTGCCATCGGGCAGATACGGCATGTCCTCTTCAGGAACGATGCGCGCGATCACGCCCTTGTTGCCGTGCCGGCCGGCCATCTTGTCGCCCACCGACAGCTTGCGCTTCATGGCGATGTAGCACTTCACCAGCTTGATGACGCCGGGCGGCAGTTCATCGCCCTTGCGGAGTTTCGCGATCTTTTCTTCGGTGATCTTTTCGAGCACCGCGATCTGGCGCGAGGTCATCTCCTCGATCTCGTCGATTTGCTCGTTGAGGCGAACGTCTTTGTTGGCGAACTTGACGCGCTTCAAATCGCGGGCGCGCAGCTTTTCGATCACATCTCGAGTAAGGTCGAGGCCTTTCGACACCAACTTCTTGTTGGTCTTTTCATCGTGCAGGTCGGCCAGCACTTGCTTGCCTTCCAGCAGATCGGTGAGGCGCTTGGCGCGCTCGTCGTTTAAAATGCGCTTTTCGTCTTCCAGGTTCCGGTGCAGGCGCTCGATCTGCCATTCGAGAATGGCTTTGGAGCGCTCGTCCAGATCCGCACCCTTGCGGGAGAAAACCTTGCAATCGACGACGGTGCCTTCGATGCCCGGCGGGCAGTAGAGCGACGCATCTTTCACGTCGCCGGCTTTTTCGCCGAAGATGGCGCGCAGCAGTTTCTCTTCCGGAGTGAGCTGGGTTTCGCCTTTGGGCGTCACTTTGCCCACCAGGATGTCGCCCGGCTTCACCGTGGCGCCGATGCGGATGATTCCGCTTTCGTCCAGATTGCGGAGGAACGCTTCAGCGATATTCGGAATGTCGCGCGTGATTTCCTCGGGGCCCAGTTTGGTGTCCCGAGCTTCGATTTCGAACTCTTCGATGTGGATCGAAGTGTAGTAATCTTCCTTGACCAGTTTTTCCGACACCACGATGGCGTCTTCGAAGTTATAGCCGCGCCATGGCATGAAAGCCACCAGCACGTTGCGGCCGAGAGCCAGTTCGCCCATGTCGGTGCAAGGACCGTCGGCTAGCACGTCGCCCTTCTTCACCCGCTGGCCCTGAGCCACGATGGGCTTCTGGCTGATGCAGGTGTTCTGGTTGGAACGCTTGAATTTAGTGAGCTGATAGATATCGGCGCCTACTTCGCGCGAAAGCTGTCCTTCGTGCGCCCCGCCGCCTTCGACGCGGACGATGATGCGCTCGGAATCCACCGAATCGACGATGCCGGAGCGTTTGCAGATGACAACGGCACCCGAATCGCGCGCGGTGACGTTCTCCATCCCGGTGCCGACATACGGCGTTTCAGCGCGCAGCAGCGGCACGGCCTGGCGCTGCATGTTCGATCCCATCAGGGCGCGGTTGGCGTCGTCGTTCTCGAGGAACGGAATCAAACTCGCGGCCACCGAGACCAACTGTTTAGGACTGACGTCCATGTACTCCACTTCGTCCTTGTGCTTCAGCACGAAGTTGCCGGCCTGCCTGGCGTTGACGAGCTCGGGAACGATATGACCCTTTTCGTCGAGCTGGACGTTGGCTTGCGCGATGAGATATTTGTCTTCTTCCCACGCCGACAGGTAGTCGCAATGGGCTTCAAATTCGATCGGCTGCTTTTTCCCGCTCAGGTCGCGATTGGCCTTGTCCACTTCCGCGCGCGTCAAAACATCGCCGACTTTATAGGCGGAATCGCCCGGGTTCAGGATCTTGATTTCATCCACCACCGTGCCCTTCAGCACGCGGCGATACGGGCTCTCGATGAACCCATACTCATTGATGCGCGCGAAGCACGAAAGCGACGAAATGAGACCGATGTTGGGGCCTTCCGGCGTCTCGATGGGGCAGATGCGGCCGTAGTGAGTGGGGTGGACGTCGCGGACTTCGAATCCCGCGCGCTCCCGAGAAAGTCCGCCTGGCCCAAGGGCCGAGAGGCGGCGCTTGTGCGTGATCTCCGACAGCGGATTGGTCTGATCCATGAATTGCGAGAGCTGGCTGGAACCGAAGAACTCGCGGATGGCGGCCATCACGGGCTTGGCGTTCACCAGGTCGTGCGGCATGGCCGTCGACATCTCCTGGTACACCGACATCTTCTCTTTAATGGCGCGCTCCATGCGCACCAGGCCGATGCGGAACTGATTTTCGAGCAGCTCGCCCACCGCGCGGACGCGGCGATTGCCCAGGTGATCGATGTCGTCGACGGCGCCGATACCGCGGCGCAGTTTCAGCAGATACTTGATGGTGTCGATGAAGTCTTTTTGATCGAGCGTCCGCTTATCGAGGGGCGCGGCGTCGATCTTGTCGTACAGTTTGATGTTGAACTTCATGCGGCCCACGCGCGAGAAGTCGTATTTGCGCGGGTCGAAGAACATGCCCTGGAACAATTGCGTGGCGGTGTCGAGCGTCGGCGGATCGCCGGGACGCAGCTTACGGTAAATTTCGAGTAGCGCGTCGTTCTGGCTCTTGACGGGGTCCTTCCTCAGAGTGACGGAAACTACGTTGCCCACGTCGTCGCGCTCGGGGAAAAACACCTCAAACGACGTAATGCCGTTGTCCAGAACTTTATCTACGTTGGTGAGCTCCTGGTTGGCTTCCACCAGCACTTCGCCGGTGGACATGTCGATCACGTCGGCGGCAATGTAGGCGCCTTGCAGATCGGTGCGGTCCACTTCCACTTGCTCGATCTTGGCCTTGAGAATGGCCTCAAAAAGACTCTTGGTGATCTTGCGGCCCTGCGGCACGATGGTCTCGTTCTTGGTCGCGATGGCCTTGGAGAGCTTCAATCCGACCAAGCTGTCGGAGACCTTCCAGAACAGCTTCTTGTCTTTGACGGTGATTTCGCTGACGTTGTAGAAACCCTTCAGAATTTCCGCGTCCGTCTTGAGTCCCAAAGCGCGCAGGAACACGGTGCCGTAAAATTTGCGTTTGCGGTCGATACGTACGTACAGCAGATTCTTGTTGTCGTACTCGAACTCGACCCAGCTTCCGCGATAAGGAATGATCTTGCCGAGAAAATAGCCTTGCGCCGGAACGCGCTCGAAGAACACGCCGGGCGAGCGGTGCAACTGCGACACGATGACGCGCTCGGTTCCATTGATGATGAACGTGCCATTGTCGGTCATCAGCGGAATTTCGCCGAAGAAAACCTCTTGCTCCTTGATGTCGCGGACTGTCTTAGCGCCGGTTTCGGCGTCCTTGTCATAGACCGTCAGGCGGATGGTCACCTTAAGCGGTGCGGCGTAGGTCATGCCGCGCTCTTCGCACTCGGCGACATCGTATTTCAACTGCAGCCCCACCGGATCGCCGCAGCGGTTGCAGAAGGTGACGATGTTCTTGTTGAAAGTTCCGCAGCGGTGGCACAGCACGTCGCCGACATGGAACGGATCGGTCTTAATGGTGGCGCCGCAGCTTGGATTGCGGCAGGTGGAACGCAGGTGATGCAGCCCTTTCAGGTTGCCGCACTTGCACTCCCAGTTTCCGATTGCGTAATCCACGAACTCCAGCTGGCTTAGCCCGCGGAAGTCGGAAATTGGAAACACCGAGTTGAACACGCTCTGCAGTCCGGTATCTTCCCGTTCTCCGGGAAGCAGGTCCATCTGCAAAAACCGCTCATATGATTTCTTCTGAACTTCGATCAGATTGGGGATCGGGATGGAAGTCTTGATGCGTGAGAAATCCATTCGCTCGCGCGTAACGACGTTAGCCAGATTTTCCATTTTTACTCCTACGGCCGATGGTCACGAAAACAAACAAACCGCTGCCGCCTTCCCACTCCGTTCAAGGACGCCTCGGCCCGGATCGCGAGCCAAAGGCAAAAGGGGAAGGTCGAGAGCAGCAGGACACTAGACCGGCATCAGAAGACCGTGGCCACATACGCCCAGCAGGCACAAAAAGAGCCTGGTAAAAATGAGCATGGCAAAGCCCTGTGCCCCCCTCAGGAGAGGGCACACCAAATCCAAAGGATGTTTGGTTCACAAGAGCAAGAATCCGGGTCGGTCTCCGGCCAGTAACAATCTAACTTTAGCAGACCAATCTAACTTTCGTCAAATCAGCCCGGGTGACGGGACAACGGGAGCGGCCGGCCCGGTCCACGCGAGCCAACTACTCCCAGCAATCCCAATAACTTACAGGGAAAGAACCCGCGCCGCGGCTACTTCACTTCCACAGTCGCACCGGCGTCAGTGAACTTCTTCCGGATGGTCTCGGCTTCTTCCTTGTTTACGCCCTCTTTGATCGGCTTGGGCGCGCCATCCACCAGATCCTTGGCTTCCTTGAGCCCCAGGTTGGTGACTTCGCGAACCGCTTTGATGACGTTGATCTTGTTCGCGCCAGCCGCAGTCAGGATCACGTTGAACTCGGTCTTTTCTTCGGCCGCAGGC
>JBKQHJ010000220.1:0-48510 GCA_052148835.1 Bryobacteraceae bacterium | reverse complement strand
CTCCAATGCCGCCGGCGCGTTCGCCGACGCTTTCATGACCGCGCCCTCACCCGGCATCATCTCCACCACGATGCTGAACGCGCACTACGATTCCCGGCAATCCTACTTGACCGCGCTCGCACGCGAGATGCGCAACGAGTATCTCGCTATCCACCGCTCCGGCCTGCTGCTGCAGATCGATGCGCCCGACCTTGCCATGGACCGTTCGATGTTTTATCAGGATCTTTCGGATGCCGACTTCGTGAAAGCCGCCGAAATGCACATCACGGCGCTCAATCAAGCCATCGACGGAATCCCGCGCGATCGCGTCCGTCTGCACTGCTGCTGGGGCAATTGGAACGGTCCGCATCTTTACGACGTTCCACTCGATCTCATTCTGCCGGTACTTTATCAGGCTAACGTCGGCGCTCTCAGTATCGAGTTCGGCAATCCGCGCCACCAACACGAACTCCAGGCTTTGCGCCGCCACAAACTCCCCGATCACATGCTGCTCTTACCCGGCGTCATCGAAAGCAACAGTAACATCGTCGAGCATCCGGAAGTTGTCGCGCGACGTCTCGAAGAAGCGGTGGCCGTGGTGGGCGACCGCGAGCGTGTCATCGCCAGCTCCGATTGCGGCTTCGGAACATTCACCAATCGCGAATATGTGATTGAACCCGTCGTCTGGTTGAAACTGAAAGCGCTACGCCAGGGCGCCGATATTGCTTCCGCTCGTCTGTGGGGCAGCGCCGCGGCACGTTAGGAAAAGCCGCCGCACAATAGCGAACTAGGATATCCTGATTTGGACATGCGCTTTCTCCTCGCGCCGCTGATCGCTCTCGCTTGCTCGCCTGCGTTCGCACAACTCGATCTCTCTGGCGAATGGGCCAGCCGCTACACCTGGGATTATCTGGAACGACTCCCCGGTCCCGAGCTCGGCGACTATCTCGGCCTTCCCATCAATAACGCCGCTCGCCTGAAGGCCAATAGTTGGGAAGCGTCCACCCAGACCATTCCCGAACGGCAGTGCATTCCACACGGCGCCGACTATCTGTTCAGCCGCGCGGGCTTCCCCATGCGCATCTGGACCGAAGAAGATCCTGTCACAGAAAAAGTCGTTGCGATTCGCATTCGAAGTTATGCCTGGGGCGTCGAACGCACCATCTGGATGGATGGCCGCCCGCATCCTTCGAAGTACGCGCGCCACACCTGGCAGGGATTCTCCACCGGACAATGGAACGCCAATGTTCTCACCGTCACCACCACGCATCTCAAGTGGAATTACCTTCGGCGCAACGGCGTTCCGCGCAGCGACGAAGCCACGGTCACGGAACATTTCGCCCGCCACGGCGACTATCTCACGCTGCTCACTTACATCGACGATCCCGTCTATCTAACCGAGCCGCTGCTGAGAACCTCGGGCTATGTTCTGGATCCTCAGCAACAGCTCGAGCCGTTTCCCTGTGAGCCAGTCGAAGAAGTGGTTCGGCCCGAGGGCGCGGTTCCGCATCACCTTCCCGGAACGAACAAAGATATCCAGGAGTTTCCGGCGAAATACGGTCTGCCCGCCAAAACCGCCATGGGCGGCGCTGAAACGATGTATCCGGGCTATGCGATCCCGCCGGAGACAGGACACCTTGGTTCCGTTTTAGAAGGGGCGCCGGGGCTCGAAATCCTGCCGGTCCAAAAGAACATCTACATGCTCGCGGGCGACGGCGCGAACATTACGCTTCAGATTGGTAAGGACGGCGTCTTGGTAGTCGACACAGGCCTCGTACAAATGAGCGATCAAGCTCTCGCTCTCATTCGTAAATTCACCGACAAGCCTATTCACTACATCCTCAACACTGAGGTCGATTCCGACCACACCGGCGGCAACGAAGCCTTCGGAAAAGCTGGCAACACCATCACCGGCGGCGATGTGGCCGACGATATTCGCGGCCTCGATAAGGGCGCTGCAATAATCTCCCATCAGCGGGTTTTAGATCGCATGAGCACGACCGCCCCTTTCGCTGCGCTTCCCACGGATGTCTACACCGGCAAACAGAAAGACCTATACTTCAACGACGAGCCCGTCGTAATGCTCCATCAGCCTGCGGCACACACCGACGGCGACAGTCTCGTCTTCTTTCGCGGCTCCGACGTCATCGCGACCGGCGACATATTTACTACCACCAGTTACCCCGTGATCGATCTCGACCGCGGTGGCAGTATCCAGGGCCTGATCGACTCGCTCAATCGCCTCATCGATCTCACGGTTCCCGCGGCCCTGCAGGAAGGCGGCACGCTCGTTATTCCAGGTCACGGCCGCATCTGCGATGAAGCCGATGTGGTCGAGTATCGCGACATGGTCACCATAATTCGCGATCGCATCGCCGACATGCTCAAGCGCGGCATGACGCTCGATCGAGTGAAGGCCGCACGTCCCACCGAGGACTACGATCCGCGCTATGGATCGAGCGACAGATTCGTCGAGGCCATTTATCGGAGTTTGAACAAATGATCCGGCGGATTGTTCTCGTGGCGTTCATCGCAACGGCGTGCGTTTGCGCTCAAGAGGAAGAAGCTCCAGCGCCCGTCGCGAGATCCGAGCCCGCTAAGGACGCGCAAAAGACGGCTCGCGAGCAAGCGCCCATCGATCTTACCGGTTACTGGACCGCGGTCGTAACGCAGGACTGGCGTTGGCGGATGGTCACTCCCAAGAAAGGCGATTTTCCGGGCATTCCGCTCAACGCGGACGGCAAGAAGCTCGCGAACGCCTGGGATCCAGCCGCCGACGAAGCCGCCGGCGAGCAATGCAAGGCCTACGGCGCCCCCGGCCTCATGCGTCTGCCCACTCACCTGCATATCACTTGGCAGGATGACAATACACTTCGCATCGATACCGACGCTGGGGCGCAAACTCGCCTGTTCCATTTTCCGGAATCAAAAGTCGGGACCGGCGACCCGCAGTGGCAAGGCACCTCGACTGCTCAGTGGGAATTCGTTCGTACCAAAATTCCGCCGCACATGCCGGGACCCATTCGCGGAGGCAGCTTAAAGGTGGTTACTACGCATCTGCGGCCGGGCTACTTGCGCAAGAACGGCGTACCTTACAGCGCCAATGCCACGATGACGGAATACTTCGACGTCACCACCGAACCGAACGGCTGGCAGTCCATTCTGGTAACCACGATCATCGAAGACCCCCAGTACCTCACACAGTCCATGCTGCTAAACACCAACTTTCGCAAGCTTCCCGATGCGTCCGGCTGGAATCCAACTCCTTGCTCGGCGCGCTAAGTCAGTTACTTATTTAGTAAATGGGGAAGGTCCCGATTATTTTCGTTGCACACAAATTCGAGTAAGTCGGTATCCGCGAGTAACTGCATGCCTTCAGTTACGGTCCACGGTCTGGTGTAGGCCTTCGGATCGTTGATGGTCACCTCAATTGTCAAGTGACCAAAATCAGGCCGGCGGAAGCGCTCCGTTACATGCAAATCTTCGGTTGCCGGATGTCCCACCTGATCCAGCCATGTTTTGCCATTAAATCCCGCCGTTTCCACCACCAACGCATCTTTGTCCCACTTGCCCACTGAGTAACCCATCCACGTCGGATTCGGATCTTTTGGAAGCCCTCGCCCATCCATGAAAATCTGCCGGTAGATCCCGAATGCCTCGTAAAGAATAATCACCTCGTCCGGGTTTTGAACGATCTTGAACGGCACCGGTGTCACATTGATCTTCGGTACGCCTTGCGGCAAACAGTTCGCATCGGACTCTTCGTCCGCGTGAGCGCCAGTCATCCGTTCCTTGGTCAGAGCTGCCGCCCAGGGCTGCATCGGCACGTCGCCGGGTTTCAAGTCCGCCGCCAGATCCTGCAAATACTTCGGCCCGGGCACCTTCCAGATTCCTGACAGATCGGGCTTACCGTCTTTCTTGTGCGGCGCCGGGGCCGTCAGATCCGGCTTGCCGTCCTTCGTTCTCGGGATGCCTTTATCGGGCACATTCAACCATTGCCCTAGTAAAGGCCCTGACAACGGCGAGAGCATCGCGAGTAACGGGATCACAAGGCCGCTTGCGTAAGTCATCGCGGCGATTATACACCCTACGTTATCCGACCGCGCTTGTTCCAGCCGCCTCAGACGCCTGATCGGATACGCACACCGCGTGTCTCAGAATTCGTTCCAGATGCTTGCACACCAGCAGCAGATTCACGTACATCGTAGCGTCGCCAGGTCCAGAAACCAGCTTGGAAAACTTCTCGTACAGCAGTTCGCATTCTCTCCGAATGGCATCCGCCCGTGGCCGCAGGGACAAGGTCGAAGCATCGCCCTCGCTGCGCCAAGCGTCGACCGCCGACGACAACAAGTCCTTGATTTTTCCTCCTGCTTCCGCGAGCTGGCTCGCCACTTGCGACGGCGGACGCCCGCTCTTCGAGGTGCTCAGCGTCACGATCTCATAGGCGTAGTCACCAATCAGCTCCAGATCCACGATGGCATCCAGTATTCCGGTCACTAGCCGCGCATCTCGCGCCACTGGCGCCTGCAGTGTGATCAGGCTCAAGCATTGATCGTGGATCAGCCGGTGCTGATGATCGGTTTGCGCTTCCAGTTCACTGGCGTGCTCCGCCGTGTCTCCATTCGCGCCCGCGATGGCCCGATTGGCCTCCCCGAGCAGCGCGATGGTGTTCTCGCCCATCTCGATCAGGTTCTGCCGAACCTCTTCCAATTCTTCTAGAAAATGTTTTCTCATATGGAGTTTGAACCCAGGCTGGCTTATTTTTGCGCCGGCGCAACTTTTCGATCCAGCCAGTCTCGTACCACGCTGAACACCTCGTGGTTGTTTTTCTCGAGCAGCATCAGGTTACCGTTGCCGACGATCCCGTAATCGCGCAACCGTACCATTTCCGCCGAACATCCCACCTGCTTCAAGAACGCAACATTCGAAATAGGCGATCCGCCGCCGCCAAATTCGCTCGTCAGCCATCCGATCGGAATGCCTGGCAGGTTTTTCCACTTTCGCGCCGGCTCCGCCTGCAGCTTATAGGACGCGATCAAAGGACGCGGCGAATCGGGCGGGAGCGGGTGATCCACCAGTTGAAACTGCGATGGATCGGTCACCGGTGGATCATACGTCATCGGACTCGCCGTCAATCCCCAGCGTAACTGCGCCGCGAACGGATTGCCGTTGATCTCCATCGAGAAAATCCCTTTCACCAGATTCGGCCGACGATCCGCCACGCCCCACCCGAAAAATCCTCCGAAGGCGTGCGTCAATAAAATGCACGGGCCGATCCGATCCACCAGTTCGACGCCTCCTTGCCACGCCAGGTCGCTATGGAACGCTTCGTCCATCGCGTTGCCCGATTCGCACGCCATGAACTGATCGATCAACGGGTCGTTCATGCCGCCCGGTCCCGGCCACTGCGCCGTGTTGAACACCACCGGCGTCTGCACCAAGCCTTCATACGGCGGGACGTTGGGTAAATGGCTCGGACCCAGCGCGTCCGGATGATAAGGCGAACGGCCATAGCTCGGCCGATCCAGCCAGTACACGCTGTATCCGGCCTGGACGAAATAGTGCACCCAACCCGGCCGCCCTCCGATGCCCATCATGTGGCAACCTTGCCCGCCGCCTCCGTGCACCATGATCACCGGATATGGATAGCGCTTCTGCGCCGGGATCATGTACTGCACATACATCTGCCCCATCGCGATCGTGCCGTATGACATCTGCTTGCGCTGCACGCCCACCCAAAAGCAGCCTTGATCCGCAAGTTTCAGCGCCGTGTTGTCGCGATTGGGATTCGGATCGATGCCGCTCGGAGCGGTGCCCGGCGCGCTCTTGTTGACGTTCGTTTCCATCCACTGGAGGATCGGCTCCAGATTCTCGCGATTTGCCGCCATCAACGCGGGGACTTTGGGCAGCTTGCCAAAATCCGCCTCAGCCGGTTCCACGGCCACGATGCCCTTAACCAGTTCCTTCCGTTCGGCAGCCGTCACCGATGCGAATCCGAGACCGTCGCCATGCGCGATCAGGATTGCAGGGCCGATCTCGTCGAGCAGCTTCGCACCGCGCGACCGCCACAAATTCTGGGTCAGCGGATTATTTGCCATCGGCTGCCCCATGGATGCGACGATCTGGGCGACGGCTGGATCGTTTACGTCCATACGCATGGTTTTCGCCACGCCTTCAAACGTCGGCGCTTCTCTGTCGAAATACCCGTGCACCCACGGATGATATGGATTGCGTCCCTGCCCGGGTCGATCGAGCACGTACACCTTGTAGCCTTGCTCGAGCAACAGCGTCGCCCAGCCCCGGCGCCCGTCCGGCGTGCTGATCCAGTCCGACCCCTGCCCATATCCGCCGTGGATCAGAACCACCGGATAAGGATGCCGGACCTCTCGCGGAATCCAATGCTCCACGTACATCTGCATCCCGTTGCACATCGTCCCGCGGGCCAGGGTCGCGTGCTCTACGCCGATCCAGTGGTAACTCCAGTCCGCGATGTCGAGCGCAGGCCCCAGATCATGCGGGGGCGCCGTTTGCGCTTGAGTCTTTTTCTGAGCCGCGCCAATCGCAACCGCCGCCAGCGTCCCAAGATCGCGCCGCGTTATGCCGTTCACTGCCTCTTCCAGACGCGGACTACGCGATAGTATTCTCGCTTGGGACTTTCCACGGTTCCCGTAATCGTATTGCCGTCAGGCGAAAGGACAACGTGCCCGAAGATGGGATCGGAGTTATCAATCCACGCGTGCCCGTCCTCGCCTTTACGAATCGTTGCGATCGTCCCCAGCGCGACGGATGGCGCAATAGCTGGACCCGCCAGCACTCGCTCGGATTCCAGTTTCCATGTGCCCGCCGCGCGACCGTCCAGCTGAATCATCAACTTCACCTGGCAAAACGCCAAGGAGCTGGCCACCAACGCCAACGCCGCCACTACGGCAATCTTCCGCATACCCCACCTCCAGGCGCTTTAGAAACACGCGCGCTTCGCCTTCCAGCATACTCCCGCGCGTTAGTGCACAAAAGCTCGCAATAGATCCCAACGCCGCGGCCCTGAATTAGACTGTATGGAAGGCGAAAACGTGCAACCAGCAGCCATCGGCATCCGCCCGCACTCGGGTTGGGCAGCTCTGGTGGTAGCGGCCGGGAGCCCCGGCGCCATCGAAGTAATCGATCGCAGAAGAGTTGTTATTACTGCTCCGAACGTTCAGGGCGCCACCCAGCCGTTTCACTTCGCCAAAGAATGTTTTGAGAAAGCCGGTTTTGAGAAAGCCGGTTCAGAAAAAGACCGGAGCTTACCCGCTGCCGAGCGCTACCTCGCCCGTTGTGCCGAGGCGTCGGAAGAGCTCGCTTGGAACGCTCTTCGCGAGGCCATCCTGGAGGCGCGCCGCCGCGAGAGGGTCGTCGCGAGCTGTGCGATTCTACTCGCTGCCGGCCGGAGCCTGCCCGCTCTCCCAAAGATCCTCGCCTCTCACCCTCTTATTCATACCGCCGAGGGCGAGTTCTTTCGCCAATCTTTTCGCGGCGCTGGCGAGCGCTTGAACCTGCGTGTGAGCGGGATTCGAGAAAAGGACCTTGAGGAAGTCGCTCGCAGCGCATTCGGCGGGAAAGCGAATTCGTTGCGAAGCGAGATTGCAGGCCTGGGACGTACGCTTGGGCCGCCTTGGACTAGCGATCAAAAGAACGCTTGTCTGGCCGCGGTATTGGCTCTCGCCGAATCGTCGCGCACCCGGTGAATCCGCGTTGATCCGCGGCCTGCGATCGTTTACCCCGCCGTCTTCCTGGCCGGCGTCACGGCTTTGCCCGGCACTACCGAGAAAAATTCGATGAATCGCTTCTTCGGCTCCGGCGCGGGTGCTACTTTGGCGTCCAGCATGCTGTTCGCAAGCGCGGTGAATTGCCGCCCGAGTTCGCTGCCGGTCTCCACCCAGCGGCCCGACGTCATGGCGCGCTGCACGCCCTGATAATCGTTCGGGAAGGTCATGTAGATCGGAACTCCCAGCAATTGCTCAATCTGCTGCGGCGAGATCAGCGACCGCTTCGGGCAGCGGTTCAGCAGCACGCTAACGCGCTCGCCCAAATCCAGCTGTTTCAAGTAAAGATACTTTTCGCGCGCCAGATGCAGGGAAGGGATCTCCGGCGTGCACACCAGAAAAATGCGCTTCGATTCGTGCATGATCTCGAGCGAATACCGCTCCAGGTTGCCGGACATGTCGAAGCACAGCGCCGAGTAGTTGCGCCGCATGAACTCCATCAAATGGCGGATCTGCGTCGGCTCGATGCGAAAATCCGGATTCAGCTTGCCCGCGTGCAACACATCCAGCTTGTCGATGGTAGTCACCATGGTAGGCCACAAGCTTTCGTCCATCTCGAGAGCGTGCTCGGCCGCATCCGTCACGCAGTAGGCGCTGTCCAGCTTCAACATGAACCGCACCATGCCCGAATTCAGGTCGAAATCCGAGAGCAGCACCGACGAGTCTGGAACGCGCGACATCGCTACCGCCGTGTTCATCGCCACGGTGGACGTCCCAACGCCCGCCTTGGACGGCAGGAAGCTATATACCTGATTGGTGGCCTCAATAGCCGGCGGACGTGCCTGAACCGCGTCTTTAATCCGCACCAAGGCATCCACCAGCGCCTGGCGATCAAACGGCAGCGATGCAAACTCGCGAATACCCGCGCGCATCACTTCCAGCAGAATTTGTGGATCGACGAAACGGCTGACCGCGACAATCTGAACGCCCGGCGTGTTTTTCTCTACCTCTCGTGCGATCTCCATCGCCTTAACGGTCGACTCCGTGCTAACGAAAACCACTTGCGGCGCGTGCGCGCGCAGAAAACGCAGCAGTTCGAGCCCGCTCGGATATCGGTCGAGTGTCCGCGTGACGCTCACAATCCCGATCTCTGTTAGTATCGCTTCTAACCTCTCATTTAGGTCTACATCGGGACAGATAATTATGCCTCTAAGCATCTCTGTTGACACTCCTAAATGTAGACTAAGGCTTGAACAGGGTATCGACAATTGGTTTTTGGTACTAGTTATCGCTGCGCAACGCCTTAGATCGGTACCGGTCGCGGTGCTGTCTCTCTAAGGTGAATGCCGTATATGCTTGTGCGGGTTGATGTGGTCGCGCGCGCCGACTGCATCTATGATGGAACTATGAGGTTCTTGCTCGCCTCTCTGGCGGCATACACGGCGTTGTTACCCCTCGCGTCCGCGCAAATTATCCCGTTCGAATCCAACGGCCTCCTTTACAAAACGCTCACCAAGGACGGCGTTACCGTCATGTTCGCTTACTTGCCGGCGCATTTGAAAGAATATTCCATCATGCAAGTCTCGATCTCCAACGGCTCGCCCATTTCCTGGACGGTCAAGCCCGAGGATTTCAGCTATCACCAGCAGGACGGCACGGTTTGGCAGGCTTCGCCCGCGCTCTCGGTGGTAAACAACATGCTTGCCAAGGCCGGCCGCCACGACGTCATCAAGCTCGTCACCACATACGAGCGCGGTGTCTATGGGAACGAACACATGCAGACCACCAATGGCTATGAATCCCGCCGCCAGGCTGCGCTGGCCGAAGGTGTCTCGGCGCGCCTAAAAGCGGGGGCCGCGGCTTCAGCGCTGGCTTTGGTCACAACCAAGCTCCAGTCCGGTGAATCCACCGATGGCGCCATCTTTTTCCCGAGCAACGGCAAACTCCTTGGCCCAGGAACGCTGGTGGTTCACGCCGCGGCCGAAGTCTTCGAATTTCCCTCCGACGGCGAACCCGCGAAGTAACTCGCGCGCTACGCTAACGCCCGCTGCGAAAAACAGAAATCCTTCCGGTGCAGCCAGCATGTTTCTTCCGCTTCATGTTCGTCGCGCCGCAGCGATTCCACCGAGAAGACTTTGGGCGAGCCGATCTGTTTCCCGAGCGCCGCATTCGTCTCAGCATCGCGCCCGCTGGTCGACGAATAGATCATCGCGAGCGACACCAGCCGCGCCGAAAACCGCTCGCCTTCACGCTTCAGCAGCATCATGACGCCTTTCCCGATCCCGCCGCCTACGTCGAATGTCAGCGGCAGCAGCATCCGGCCGCCATCCCTCAGCCGGTCCAGCCATAACGTCCGAGGATGCGTCACACCCGCATTGATAAAGATCGCGTCCACCGGCCCTGGATCGAACTCGCCGCCGTCTCCCGCGTGCAGGTCAACATTCGGCCACGCCGCCAGGTTCTCCCGAGCGCGCGCCGCCAGATCTGCGTCCACTTCGATCGCCGTCACGTACCCCTGCTCACCCACCAACTCGCTCAGGATGGCAGTGTAATAGCCCAGCCCGGCTCCGACATGAAACACGTGCTCGCCCGGCGCAATCTCCAACCGATCCACCCACCCGGCCAGCGTGCTGGGGTTCCCATGATTGAGGTTCCTCTTCCGATTGATCGCTACCGCCACGTTGTGATAGATCCGGCGGGGATCCGCATCCTCGGTCTGGCGATAGTTCCCCCGCGCGCCGACGAAGTCCGGCGACGCAATCTCCCACGGTCCCGGCCCCAGGAAATGCTCTCGCGGCACTCTTGCCAAAGCCTCCACCAGCGCGGGCGAACCGAGCGCCGTCACCGCCGCGATCTCCTCCGCATAGAAGCGCCGATAGTTCTCGATCGACATTTGCCGTGCGGTTAGCACCTCATAAGTCTTCCAACTCCCGGCGCGCCCGCTCCAGGATCTCCTCGACGCGCTTCTTCATTTCCGGATCGCCCGAGGCATATTTCATGGCGCGAATCGTCGCCTTCAGCAACGGACCGAGCGGGCTCGCACCCATCCATTGCCCCCACTGGCCCCAGTCCGTTGTCCGGCGCCAGATATCGTCTGCCTTGCCCCGCTCGCGATCCATCTCCTGCCTCCCAAGTTCAGTGAGCTGATAGACGCGCTTGCCATCCTTGGTCTCCGACACGATCATTCCTTCGTCTTCCAGTTGCTGCAGCGCCGGGTACATCGTTCCCGCGCTCACCTTGTAGCTTCCGCCCGACCTCGTCTCCAGCTCCTTCATCAAGTCGTAGCCGTGCCTGGGCTTTTCCGCCAGCAGCGACAAAATCGCGATCCGCACCTCGCCCGAGCCGAAAAACCGTCCTCGCCGGCTCCACGGCGGATCCCACATCCAGGCTCTGAAGTCCCCTCCGTGCGGCATGTGCCCTCCTTTCGATATATCGGAAAAACAATCTTACGATATATCGTACGTAATAGCAACCTTCGCTAAGTCATGGTGTACAATGGAACAAGGATTTGATTTCGGCCGCAAAAAGGGCGCATCCATCGCCCGCCCGAGGCATCGAAAATGCGTCACCGGACGCACAGCATGCTCCACCCCCACGGTCTGCCGCTAGTCCAAAGGGGCCAGTAACGAGCGTTCGATGAAACGTCGCCTAGTCTAAAGGAGTTTCCTGCCGAGTGTGGATTGTTAGAGTTGCCATAACGCGCCCGTACACGTTTATCGTGCTGGCGCTGTTGCTGCTGATCATTAGCCCGCTCGTCATCCTCCGCACGCCCACTGACATCTTCCCCAACGTCGACATTCCCGTCATCGCGGCCCTCTGGAATTACCAGGGCCTGAGCGCCGAAGAGATGGAAGAGCGCATCGCATCGCCCTTCGAGCGCTCTCTTACCACCGTGGTCACCGACATCGATCACATGGAATCGCAGTCCGTCAACGGCCGCAGCGTCACGAAAGTCTTCTTCCATCCGGGCACGCGCGCCGATATGGCGATGGCCCAGATGACCGCCGTGGCGCAGAACGCGCTCCATCAGATGCCGCCCGGTTCGCAGTCGCCTTACATGATCGTGTACAGCGCTTCCAGCGTGCCCATCCTGCAGCTGGCAATGTCGGGCCAAGGCCTCTCGGAACAGCAGCTATTCGATTACGCCGCCAACTTCATTCGCACCCAGCTCGCCACTGTAAAGGGCGCGGCCGTTCCCTGGCCCTATGGGGGCAAGCAGCGCCAGGTGATGGTGGATCTGCAACCCGCGCTGCTCCAATCGAAGGGCCTTTCGCCCGCCGACGTAGTCAACGCCATTAATAACCAGAATCTGATCCTGCCCACCGGCACATCGAAAATCGGCCAGTTTGAGTATGACGTCGCATTGAACGCCAGCCCCGAAACCATTCAGGAACTCAACGATCTACCGATCAAGGCCGCCGCCAACACCACCATCTACGTCCACGACGTGGCTCACGTGCGCGACGGCTTCTCGCCGCAAACCAATATCGTCCGCCGTAACGGCCAGCGCAGCGCTTTGCTCAGCATCCTGAAAATCGGCGACACGTCCACACTCGACATCGTTAAGGAAGTGCGCGACATGCTGCCCAAGATCGCCGCGACGCTTCCGCCGCAGCTCAAGATCGATCCCATCGCCGATCAATCCCTTTTCGTGCGCGCCGCCATCAGTGGAGTGGTTCGCGAAGCGATCATCGCCGCCTGCCTGACCGCCATCATGATCCTGCTCTTCATCGGCAGCTGGCGCAGCACGGTCATCATTGCCATCTCGATTCCTCTTTCTATCCTCTGCTCCATCTGCGTGCTGAGCGCGCTCGGCGAAACCATCAACATCATGACGCTAGGGGGTTTGGCGCTCGCCGTCGGCATCCTGGTGGACGACGCCACGGTCGAGATCGAGAATACGCAGCGCAACCTGGCCATGGATAAGGAAATTAAGCAAGCGGTTCTGGATGGCGCGCAACAAATCGCGGTCCCGGCGTTCGTCTCCACCCTCTGCATCTGCATCGTCTTTATCCCGATGTTCTTCCTCACGGGCGTCGCGCGTTACCTGTTCGTTCCGCTGGCCGAAGCGGTGGTGTTCGCCATGCTTGCCTCTTACCTTCTGTCGCGGACCTTGGTCCCCACCATGGCGATGTACCTGCTGCGTCCCCATCAGATTCATACCTCCGAGCCCAAACCGTGGAACATCCCGGCCCGTTTCCAGCGTGCTTTCGAGCGCGGATTCGAGGCTATGCGCACGGGCTATCTGAGCGCATTGGAAACCTGCATTCACCGCCGTCGATTGTTCGTTCCCGCGTTCCTCGCCCTCTGCGCCGCCGCTTTTCTATTGGTCCCTTGGCTTGGCCGCGACTTCTTCCCAGTCACCGACGCCGGCCAGTTCAACCTGCATTTCCGCGCCAAAACCGGCACCCGCATCGAGGAAACCGCGCGCCTAGGCGACTTGATCGAAACCTCGATCCGTGAAGCGATTCCAGAATCTGAAATCTCTAGCATCATCGATAACATTGGGCTTCCGTACAGCTCCATCAACATGGCCTATAGCAATTCGGCGCCGATCGGCACCATGGACGCCGATGTTATGGTGACGTTGACGCCCGGCCATCGGCCCACCGACCTCTACGTTCACGAGCTCCGCCGCAAGTTGCCGCGCGAATTTCCGGGTGTTACGTTCTACTTTCTGCCCGCCGACATCATCAGCCAAACTCTGAATTTCGGCCTGCCGGCGCCGATAGATATTCAGGTGTCGGGTTTAAACCTCAACGCGAACCACCTTTTTGCGACGAATCTTCTCACTCAACTCCGTACCGTTCCGGGCGCGGTGGATCTGCGCGTGCACCAGCTTTTCGATTTGCCGCGAATTCAAGTGAACGTCGACCGCACCAAGGCCATCGAGAGCGGCTATTCTCCTCTCGACGTCGCCAGCAGCCTCCTCATTTCCCTCAGCGGCAGTTATCAAACCAATCCCACCTATTGGCTCGATCCCAAGAACGGCGTCGAGTATAGTCTGGTGGCCCAGACCCCGCAGTACGATATCTCTTCGGTGGACGATTTGAATAACGTCCCCATTTCCAGTGCGGGCGAGCGTCATCCAGAAATCATGGGCGACGTGGTCTCCACCAGCCGCCGCGCCGAAATGGCGGTGGTCTCGCACTACAACATCGCGCGCGCCATCGTCATCTTCGGAAACGTGCAGGACCGCGATTTGGGCGCCGTCGCAACCGACATTAACCGTATTGTCGAAAAGGCACGCGCCAAACTTCCGCGCGGATCTCAACTGATCGTCCGCGGCCAGATCGACACCATGCAGTCGTCGTTCCGCGGCCTGCTCGGCGGCCTGATTCTTTCCATCATCCTGGTGTACTTTCTCATCGTGATCAATTTTCAATCCTGGCTCGACCCGTTCATCATCATTACCGCGCTTCCCGCCGCCATGGCCGGAATTGTGCTCTTTCTGTTTGTCTCGCGCACCACGCTATCGGTCCCCGCTCTGATGGGCGCCATCATGAGCGTCGGCGTCGCCACCGCCAATAGCATCCTGGTGATCAGTTTCGCCAAAGAGCATCTCGAAGTGGGAGGCGATCCTGTTCGCGCCGCCCTCGAAGCTGGCTTCACGCGTTTTCGGCCGGTCCTGATGACCGCGCTCGCCATGATCATCGGTATGATCCCCATGGCCATGGGCCTCGGTGAAGGCGGCGAGCAGAACGCCCCGCTCGGCCGCGCCGTGATCGGCGGATTGATTTGCGCCACCATCGCGACGTTATTCTTTGTGCCCACTGTATTCAGCATGTTGCACCGGAGGCACGCCACAGCCGATGCTTAATAAAGATTCGTTAGATAGAGAAACAATGATCGACAGTGAACCTATTGTGGTTCTGCCTCCCCACCGGCCACCCACGCGTTCGCGAACGCTGCGTGTCGTATTGCTTCTGCTAGTGGCCGCGGTGGTCGTGGCTGGCGTCGTTTTTTGGGGCATTAACGCTCGCATCCAGACCGCCGCGGCCGTCAAGGAAACCACGCGCGAGCTGGCCATTCCGGATGTTTCCGTCATTCATCCCAAGCCCGGCGCTCTGAAGGACGAAGTGATTCTTCCCGGCAACGTCATGGCTTTCACTGACTCGCCGATCTACGCGCGCTCCAGCGGCTATCTGAAGCAATGGTTCGTCGATATCGGCGGGCACGCCAAGGCCGGGCAGGAGCTCGCCATTATCGAAGCGCCCGAACTCGATCAACAGGTCAGTCAGGCCAAAGCCACCCTCGATCAGGCGCAGGCTTCCTTGGACCAGGCCATCGCGAATGAACAGCAGGGCAAGGCGAATGAAGAGCTGGCTCGCGTCAATGCCGATCGCTGGAAGAACCTGGTGCAGAAAGGCGCGGTCTCGCGTCAGGAGAACGATCAATATCAGGCCCAATTCCAGGCCCAGACGGCGAATCTGAACGCCCTCGAACAGGCCATCGCGGCCGCGCGCAGCAACATCGCCGCCGACCAGGCCAATCTGTCGCGCCTGCAGCAAATGCAGAGCTACGAAATTGTGAAAGCGCCCTTCGACGGCATCGTTACCGCCCGCAATATCGACGTCGGCGCACTCATCAATGCCGGCAACGGCGGACCGGCGCAGGAGCTGTTCCACATGGCGGCCACCGCGAAGCTGCGTGTCTACGTCAGCGTTCCTCAGGCCGATTCGCGGGCCGCGGCTCCCGGCGTGAAATCCTATCTGACGCTATCGGAATTTCCCGGCCGCCGCTTCTCCGGCGAACTGGTTCGCACCTCTGGCGCCATCGATCAAGCTACCCGAACGCTCCTCACTGAAGTCGACGTTGACAACGCTTCAGGTGAGCTTCGTCCCGGCTCTTATGCCGAAGTCCATCTTCAGATTCCCCAAGGATCGCGCTCGCTCATCGTTCCCGTCAGCACGCTGCTCTTCCGCAGCGAGGGCCTGCGCGTCGGCGTGGTGCGCGGAAACAAGGCGGAATTAGTCCCGGTGGTCCTGGGCAAGGACTACGGCAACGAAGTGGAAGTGGTCTCCGGCCTCGGCGAAAGCGATTTGGTGATCGCTAATCCGCCCGACTCGCTGGCGAGCGGCGCCACCGTCCAGGTGGTAAATTCCTCCGACGTCCGATAACAGCTTTGCAGTCACATCACTTCCGGTTCAGCTGGCATCGCTTGGCCCCAGTCATTACCGGCCCGCGACCGTCAGGGAGCCGGTGCCCGTGCTTCAATACAGAATCGAGGGAAGGAACGCGCCCTTCGGTTCGTTATACAGGCCGAGCGACATTAGCGTCATGGGCTCCACCACGCGCAGGCCGTTTCCGAGGCACCAGCGAAACAGTTCCGAGTTGCGCGACGGCACCAGGATTCCCGGCCCGCCGAATCCATCCGCTGCGGCGATGATCGCCTGCAGATCCGGATTCGTTTCCGCGACCGAATGCCCGAAAAACGCCATAGCACTGGCATATCCCGTGATTCGACCATGACGTTCCACCACCGTCGCAGTGCCCTGTTGAATGGCATCGGCCAGTTCCCCGCCGCGAGTATGCCCGTGCACGCGAAGCGCGACTTGGTTGCACGCTTCAAGATCGGAGAGCTGTGCCGCGCGCACGCTGAATCCGTCAAAAGGTTTCTTGATGGCAGGTCCTTGGAACACCGACAACGGCTCGCGAACATCGAAGCCCAGCGTCGTATAGAGCGACAGCGACCGGTTGTGAAACGCGGCCTGTACCAGACGGACTCCAACGAAGCTGCGCTCGCGCGCGCGGTCGAGCACGGCCTCCATCAGCTTGCGTCCAACACCACGATTTTGCACCTTGGGATCGATCGTGATGGGCCCGACGCCGGCGATCGCATCGCGTTCGTCCAGGCAGTTGCTCCCGAGGGTCCGCCCGCTGGCTTCCGCCACCACACAGTAAAAGCCGGGGTGCGAAAACATTTGGGTCAACAGTCCGACGCCCCTGGCAGGTTCTGGAACGTCGGGCGGGAAATTGTGATCCGAATTGATCTTGTAAAAGGCTTCGAAGCAGATTTGCCCGCACGTATACGCGTCTTCGGGCTCGGCACGTCGAATGGTAACCTCAGCGCGACTGGGCGCGGCGGTGGACATAGGTCTCCAGATTCTCCTCTAGAGTTTCAGCAGCGCGCGCAATCGCTTGGTCTGCACGCGGCTCACCGGCACCTCGGTCTGCTTTTTGTCGTCCATGCGGAGTTGGAAGCTCGACTTGAACCACGGAATCACTTCCTTGATGCGATGAATGTTCACCAGGAACGAGCGGTGAACTCGCCAGAAAGTATCCGGATCGAGATTGGATTGCAGCTCTTCGATGGTGCGGTAGTTCGATTCGCCCTCGACGTTCGTCGCCACAACCGTGATGAGCCCGTCGTCGATGGTGGCGTACACCACGTCCTGCGCGTCGACAATGAAGTTGCGATTGTTGTTCTTCACCAGCAGCTTGGTCCGTTGCGTCGAAGGCTTCAACGGCGTGAGTTCCGGCTGCGGCGCCAATTTCGACTTTTCAGTCACGGCTTTCCGCGCGCGCTCCACGGCCGCCATCAGACGGTCCTTTTCGATGGGCTTGAGCAGGTAATCGAGCGCTTCCCAGCGAAACGCTTCGACGGCATATTGGTCGTAAGCGGTGGCCAGGATGAAATGCGGCAGAGGAACGTTCTTCTCGCGCAGACTCTGGATCACTCCGAAGCCGTCCAAGCCCGGCATTTGCACGTCCAAAAAGACGACGTCGGGTTCCAGATTTTCGATGAGCTTTACCGCCTCCAGACCGTTGCGGCCGGTGGCCAGGATTTCAACGTCCGGAAATTCCTTGAGTAGGTAAGAGAGTTCCTCGCGCGCCAGTTGCTCGTCATCGATCAGAATGGCGGAGAGGGTGGCCGTGGAACGCTCAGTCATTAGACTTTAGTTTAGCCAATTTTCGGCGTCGGGAAGTTTGGAGTAGGTTATCCTATTGTTGACGTGGGCAATGATAGAGAGTCACGGTCCCGCTGGATTCTCTGGCTATTTATCTTCCTCATTCCAATTCCATTCAGCCCGTGGTGGCTTACGATTATCATGCTTGGAATCGTTGCGACTCTGATCACCGTTGCACTGGGTGTCAAAGCGAGACAAGACAATTCGAAGTAGCCCACTACCCAATTCCCGAACTGCCCGCATAAAGTGTTACAATGGCGACGGATAGGCGTCGCAAAGCCCATTCCGAGGGCATAGGAGCCTCGCGCCACCCAAGGAGATTCGAAGTTGTCCACCACAGGAAATACCCGGATTGCGCCCGCTGATGGTAAATTGGGGGTCCTGATTCCTGGCATTGGAGCGGTCAGCACCACGTTCATGGCGGGAGTGGAAGCGGTCAAGCGCGGCCTCGGCCAGCCCATTGGATCGCTCACCCAGCTTGGAACCGTGCGCCTCGGCAAACGCACCGAGGGCCGCACCCCTAAAATCAAGGATTTTGTTCCGCTAGCCACCTTGGAAGACCTCGTCTTCGGCGGCTGGGATATCTTCAACGACACCGCCTACGAATCCGCCGCGCACGCCGAGGTGTTGGAAAAGTCGCTGCTCGAACAGGTGCGCGAGCCGTTGAGCGCCATCAAGCCCATGCAGGCAGTTTTCGATACGGAGTATGTCCGGCGATTGAATGGGCCCAACGTTAAGCAGGGCGGCTCCAAAATGGATAAGGCGGAAATGCTGATGGAAGACATCCGGCAATTTCGCGCTAATAACGGCGTGGAGCGCACGGTCATGATCTGGTGCGGTTCCACCGAAGTTTTCCATAAACCGGCAGCGGTGCACCAGACCCTGAAGGAGTTTGAGTGCGGTCTGCAGAAGAACGATCCCGACATCGCGCCCAGCCAGATTTACGCCTACGCCGCGTTGAAGAGCGGAGTGCCGTACGCCAATGGCGCGCCCAATCTGACCACCGATACGCCGGCTTTGCTCGAGCTGGCGCGGGATCGCCAGATTCCGATCTGCGGCAAGGATTTTAAGACCGGACAGACGTTCATGAAGACGCTGATAGCGCCGGGATTCAAAGCGCGCATGCTCGGCGTGTCAGGCTGGTTCTCCACCAACATCCTCGGCAATCGCGACGGCGAGGTGCTGGAAGATCCGGGCTCGTTTAAATCCAAGGAAGAGACCAAGCTCAGCGTGCTGCAGCAGATCCTGCAGCCGGACCTGTACCCGCAGCTTTATAAGGACCTTTATCACGCGGTTCGCATCAATTACTATCCGCCACGCGGCGACGCCAAGGAAGGCTGGGACAACATCGACATTTTCGGATGGCTCGGTTATCCCATGCAGATCAAGATCAACTTCTTGTGCCGCGATTCCATCCTGGCCGCTCCTCTGGTGCTGGATCTGGTTCTCTTTTTGGATCTGGCGCAGCGGGCGGGCATGAAAGGCATCCAAGAGTGGCTGTCCTTCTACTTCAAAGCTCCCATGACGGCTCCCGGATTGTATCCCGAGCACGACATTTTCATCCAGTTAATGAAGTTGAAGAACACGCTGCGTTGGATGCGCGGAGAGGATCTGATTACACACCTTGGGCTCGAGTACTACGACTAACGGATCCAAACGCCAGGAGTCGGCTAAGCGAAAAGTGCTGGTGATCGGCGGCACTCTGTTTATCGGCCAGGCGCTGGTGAAGCAACTGTTGCACGCCGGGCACGACGTCTCGGTGTTGCATCGCAAGCCGCGGCACAAGCTAGGCAAACGAGTCGGAAACATTATGGCCGACCGCAACGATCCCGAGTCCGTGAAGCGCGCGCTCGCCGGTAAGAGCTTCGACGTGGTCTACGACAACGTCTACGATTGGGAGCACGGCACCACGGCCGCGCAAGTGGAAGCCACGGCCCGCGCTTGTGGAAACAATCTGCATCGATATGTTTTTATGTCGAGCGTAGGCGCCTACGGCGATGGGCTGAACCATCATGAGGGCGACGCGCTGGCGCCCGACGATCATCCCGATCCTTACGTGCGCAACAAAGCCATGAGCGAGCGCGCGTTGTTCCGCATGCGGCAGCGCAATGGATTTCCGGTGGTGACGCTACGTCCTCCGTTCGTGTATGGCCCGGGCAATCCGTTTTATCGCGAAGCGTTTTTCTGGGATCGTTTACGGGAAGGTCGTCCGTTGATCCTGCCTGGCGACGGGCGCCGGCTGATGCAGTTCGCGCATATCCACGATCTGGTGGCTGCGTGCGTGAAAGCCATCGACACGCCCGACATCGAAGGGCACGCGTTCAACATCGCCAATCCCAGGCCGTTGACGCAGATGGAAGCCGTGGAGGCGGTGGCGCGCGCCGCCGGCAAAGAGCCCACCTTCGTGCGTCTGCCGCGTGAGCGAATTCTGCGCGCGGGTGGCCATCCCATGGGACCGAAGATGTATTTCGGCTTCTATTTCGATTTGCCGGCCATCACGGTGGTGGTCAATAAAGCGCAGCGTATTTTGAAATTCAAGCCGGTGGAATTTAACGCCGGTTTGAAGGAAACCTACCGCTGGTATATCCGGCATAAATTTCCCAAGCCGGACTATACGTTCGAGGACGCGCTTATTGCGTCGGCGCCCGCGTCGGCTTATTCGGCGCCGGTGGATTGAGCCTCTTCGGCACGAACTTGCCGCAAGCGCTCACGCAAAGGGTCGGGAAGTCCGGCTTCGATTTCAGGCGTAATCAAGCCGACCGAGTCCATATCGATGATGTGCGTTTTGTCCTTGAGCCGGTAACTGGTGAGCTTCATGCGCACCAAGTCAGGAACGGGAGCAAGAAGAAAACCCTCGACTGTTTTCGTAGGTTCAGAAAACCCCGGAATGGCCGATAAATCTCCTGGACGAACCTTCTCGCGAACGAAAACCAAATGCACCGCACTTTTCGCCTTGGGACTTTCGGCATTCACCAACATATCTAGACCAGCGACATGTCGGTGGCGGAAACCAAACGTTTCTGCCGCCGTCGCGATGCGATCCAGATCGCTTCGGTCGACGGCAATATCTACGTCTCTCGTAAGCCGTGCCGCATCGGGGTCCCGCGCGCTGACCTGGAAGAATACGGCCATTCCTCCGATCACGCGATATTCGATTCCCGCAGCTGTTAGTGCGGAGTGCAGGCGCTCCAAGAGCGCAAACAATTGTTCCACATGGATATCCAGTGCTTTCGCCGTGATCATCTAGAGCTGCTTCGATTCTTGCACAAGCGCTTCCCGGGCGGCTCTGGCCGTGTTGCAGTGGATGGCCACGGTATCATTGGTGTCTCGAGCGTAGCCGCCGGCCAGCACCACCGCCACGGGAACGGATCGGGCCAGAGCTGTTTCAAACACCAACAGGTCGCGGCGTTTGAGCCCGTCCATGGTCAGCGCCAGGCCGCCGAGCTGGTCCTCACGATATGGATCGGCGCCCGCGACGTAAATCGCGAGATCCGCCCCAAAGCTCATCGCGACTTCGAGCGCTCCGCCTAGACGCTCGAGATATTCGCCGTCTTCGATGCCGTCCGCGAGATCGACGTCGATCACCGACGGAGGTTTCTCGCTTGGATAATTGTGGAACTGATGCAGGGAAAGCGTGAGCACGCTGCGATCGCCCGCGAAAATCGCGGCGGTGCCGTTACCATGGTGAACGTCGCAATCGATCACCAGGGCTTTTTTGATCGCCCGCTCGTGCTGCAGCGCGCGAATGGCAATAGCGATGTCGTTGATGGCGCAAAATCCCTCGCCGTGCCCGCGAAACGCGTGATGAAATCCTCCGCCGATATTGAACCCGATGCGGTCGCCGAGCGCGTTACGGCCGGCCAGGATGGTCCCTCCCGCGGCCAGCCAAAATCCTTCCACCATTTCGCGCGAGTAGGGAATTTCGAGCTTCACAATTTCCGCTTGGCTCAGCGTCCCGGATTTCAACCGGTGCACCCACGCTGCGTCGTGAACTCGCAGCACATCGTCGTCGGAAGCGGGCTGCGGTTCGACGAAATCCGCGGGCTCGGCGAAGCCTTCTTCGAGCAGCGACGCGTGAATGAGCCGGTACTTGCGCGCGGGAAACACATGGTCGCCGAGGTTGAGATCGTAGCGCGGATGATAGACCAGCTGGAACGGCAGCATGCCTTATGCGCGACGCCGATGTTTGCGATGCTTCGGCGGTGGCGGCGGAGGATCGGGCTGCTTGTTCGTAGCTCGGCGATACCGCTGCACCGCTGCATTATGCTGCGCCATGGTTTCCGAGAATTGGTGCTCGCCGGAACCATCCGGCTTGGCGACGAAATAGAGATAATCCGTTTCAGCGGGTGCGAGCGCGGCTTGGAGCGCGGCGGCGCCCGGATTCGCGATCGGCCCGGGCGGAAGACCCGCGTGGCGATAGGTGTTGTAAGCGTTGTTGCTCGCAAGATCGGACCGATAAATCGTCCCGCGATAGCGCGCGTCCAGCAGCGCGGCATAAATCGTCGTGGGATCGCAGTCCAGCGTCATACCCTTACGCAATCGGTTTTCATACACCGATGCGACGATGGGTCGATCTTCCGCTCGTCCGGTTTCCTTCTCCACCAGCGACGCTAGTGTCACGGTGTCATTCACCGGGAGCTCGTCCGATCGCCCCGCCTGCAGCTCCTTCCATTGCTTTCTAAACTGAGCCGTCATCATGGCGCAAAGCTGCTCCACTGTGGTGGACCGCGTGATTCTATAGGTGGCGGGAAACAGGTAACCTTCGAGCGAGGGCGCCCCGGGCGCCAGATCGCGGATCAGCGAAGGGTTGCGGGCCGCGCGCAAGAAGTCGGTGGCGTTCAGAAAATCGAAGCGGCCGGCGATGGCCGCGATGTCGAATATGTTGCTCCCTTCCGGCACCACAAATGCGTAAAAGAAAACGTCGCCGCGCGCGATACGATCCAAGATGTTGGAAGGCGTGTCCGCGCTGGCGAACCGGTATTCGCCGGCTTGCAACCGCTTGCCGGGATTCAGGGCACGGGCCAGCAGGAATTGCCACGAATAACGGATGACGCCGTTCCGCGCCAGCTCTTCCGCCATGGCTGGGGCGCTGGTTCCCTTCGGAAAATCCAGGATCACCTGCTCATGAAACCCTTGGTACGCGGCGTGGAGCGACAGGTAAGCCAATCCGGCGGCGATTGCGCCCAAAGCGACCAGAGCCCAGACCACCCGGAAAGCGCGCTTCATGACTGGCGGGAGTCCAGAAAACTTTCCAGCAGAATGACGGCCGCCAACCGGTCGACGGCCTTGGCGCGTTTTTCAATGCTGGCGCCGCTTTCGCGAAGCACGCGCTGGGCCTGCACGGTGGTGAGGCGCTCGTCCCACAGTTGCACCGGAATCGTGGTAAGAGCCTCCAGCCGCTGGCCGAAATCGCGAGCGTGTTCGGTGCCGCGTCCTTCCCGCCCGCTCATGTGCAACGGGTTTCCCATCACTATTAATGTGACGTTGCGCTCGGAGGCGAGTTTCGCCAGGCGCGCCAGATCCTCCCGAAGGTTGGTGCGCTGGAGCGTCTCCAGGCCCTGTGCGGTGATGCCCAGTTCGTCGCTGAGCGCCAGTCCAATGCGCCTTTTGCCCAGATCGAGGGCCAAGATTCTGCCTGAAGTCATGAAAAAAGCTTAGGATCTCTTCCGGCGGCCCTGATTTTGATTGCTGTTTCCGCCGATTTCATTTCATCATAAGAAGAGGTTCCCGAGAGCAAGATCTGGGTTCTTGATGTCTACCCTTACACCCACGCCGACGCCGATACTGCCGACCGCAAGATCCAGCCAGCCGGGTGTGACCATACTGGCGGTGGCTGCCATCGTAGCACTGCTGTACTTCGGCCGCGTGTTTTTCATTACCGTTGTGGTGGCCATCACGATCGCCTTCCTGCTGGATCCTCTGGTTACGCCCTTCCTGAAATTGCGGATGCCACGCGCGGTGGCCAGCTTCATCGTTTGCAGCGTCGCGCTGCTGGCTCTGTATTTACTCGGGCTAGGTCTTTACACCCAGTTCTCGGGGTTGGTGCAAGAACTGCCGACCTTCAGCCAGCGAATGAACGAACTGGTGGATAACGTCGCAACACGCGCCGACGATTTGGAGAAGCGAACCTACCAGGTGCTTATTCCGAAGCGCTTTCAGGAGGCGCCGCCCCCGACTGGAAATCCGGCGCCCGACGCCGCTCGCCGGAGACGCGGAAGTAAGGTAGCGGAGCCTGCCGCGCCCCCGCAGATTCCGGAAGTTCGCATCCATACCGAACCGACGCCGCTGCTCACTTATTTATACGGATATTTCCGGTCTTTCTACGACGTGCTGCTGATGGCCAGCTTCGTGCCGTTCCTGGTGTATTTCATGCTGAGCTGGCGCGATCACCTGCGGCGCAGCTTCCTGTATTTGTTCAGCGGCGCCGAGCGGCAGGTGGTCGGCAAGAGCTGGCAAGGCGTGGCCGACATGGTGCGGGCCTACGTCATCGGGAATTTTATTCTCGGATCGATGCTCGCCACTATCAGTTGCTCGTTCTTTTTTTCCATCCGCCTTCCCTATTGGCCTCTGGTGGGACCCTTGAGCGGCTTCCTCAGCCTGGTGCCGTATGTCGGGCTGCCGCTGGCGATGATCCCGCCGCTAGCCGCGGGTCTGATTGTTTACAACCAGCCCACGGTTTATGTGATGATCGCCGTCGTTGTCGCGGTGCTGCACCTGATTGCGATGAACCTGCTCTATCCCAAAGTTGTCGGATCGCGCGTGCACTTGAATCCGCTGGTGGTCACCGTGGCGCTCATGTTCTGGGGCACCATGTGGGGCGGCATCGGACTGCTGTTGGCTATTCCGATCACGGCGGCGATCAAAGCCGTCTGCGATAATGTCACCAGCTTGCACGGGTACGGCAGATTGCTGGGCGATTAGGGCTTTCCTCGTTTAGGTCGTCATGAACAAAAGGCTTTTGATTATTTTTGGCGGTGCCGTGGTCGCGATCGTGATTGCCGTGGTCGTGATTGTGAACGCCAACAAGGGATCGCATCTTGAGTTGCAGGGCAAAATCATGAAGGTTCGCACCGGCGCGTTGGATGCAGGGAACAGCCTCGCGGTGATGGACTTTCGCGTGGAAAATCCTTCCGATTTGCCTTTCGTCGTTCGGATCGTGGAGATTTCACTGGAGAAAGCGAATGGCGAAATGGTGGATGGCGTCACCATATCGAAGGCCGATCTGAAGGTGATGTTCCAATACAATCGTTTCCTGGGCGACCAATACAACGAGGGATTGGGATTGAACGACACTATCGCGCCGCACAGCACGGTGGATCGCATGGTGGCCGCTCATTTTGAAGTGAGCGATGAGGATTTGCAGAAAGCGAAAGCCGTGCACCTGAGCATTCAGGACATCCATGGTCCGTTGTGGGAGACCAGCGCGAGCATCCATTGACTTGCGACGTCTAATAATTCGGCCTGGCGGCATCGGCGATTGCGTATTGTCGCTGCCCGCGATCGAACAGCTTCGAACAGACTACACCGAAGTTTGGGTTCCTTCCGCGGTGGCGTCTCTTATCCGCGGAGCGGAGGCGCGGGCGATCGCGGCAACCGGAATTGATTTGCTCGGCTTGCCAGGCGTCGAGCCGCCCGCGGATTTGATCGCGCGGCTGCGTACTTTCGATTCGATTGTTTCCTGGTATGGCTCGAATCGCGCGGAATTTCGCGAAAAGGTGCGAGCGCTGGGATTGCCCTTTCGATTCTTGTCCGCTTTGCCCGAGCTAGGCGCGAAGATTCACGCGGCGGATTTCTTCCTGAAGCAGGCCGGCGGCGATGGCCGGGCGGTTCCGCGCATTGAAACCGAGAGCAGGACGTCCGGCGATTTCGCTGTGATCCATCCCTTTTCAGGCAGCACGAAGAAGAATTGGCCGCTGGAACGATTTCGCGAATTGGCGGCGCGGTTGGCGCTGCCGGTGCGCTGGTGCGCGGGCCCCGAAGAGCAACTGGAGGGCGCAGTTCGATTTGAGAATCTGTATGACCTGGCTCGCTGGCTCGCGAGCGCGCGCCTTTACATCGGAAACGATTCGGGAATCACGCATCTGGCCGCGGCAGTGGGCGTACCGGTGGTCGCGATCTTTGGGCCAACCGATCCAGCGGTTTGGGCGCCGCGCGGAGAGCGAGTTCGTGTGGTGAGTGGCGAGCTAGAGGAAATCACTCCGGGTAATATATTGGCAGCAGTGCGGCAACTTAATCCAGGCGTTTGCGGAAACGAAGAGAACTCAGCGTGAGAATGACGACGCCGAAGATCGCGAGCGCGACCATTTGCGGCCAAAGAACCGAGACGCCGCTGCCTTTCAAGAAAAGGCCGCGCACAATTTCCATGAAATAGCGCACGGGATTGAGATAGGTGAGGTATTGAACCGCGTCCGGCATATTGCGGATCGGAAAGGCGAAGCCGCTTAGAAGAAAGCAAGGCTGGAAGAACAGGAACGTCGTCATCATGGCCTGTTGCTGCGTCCGCGAAATGGTGGAAATGAAGATGCCGGCGCCGAGCGAAGTCATCAAAAACAGGACCGCGCAGAAGAAAAGCAAAAATGCGCTGCCTCGAAATGGAACGTGAAACAGCAGCAGAGCCGCGACAACCACCAGCGCGGTGTCCACCAATCCCACCAGTGCGAACGGGAGTGTCTTTCCGAGCATCAGTTCGATAGGGCGAATGGGCGTGACCATGAGCTGCTCCATGGTTCCGATTTCCTTTTCGCGCACGATGGCCATCGCGGTGAGCATCAGTGTGATCAGCATGATGATGTTGACCACGATGCCAGGGACGAAATAATTGCGGCTGAGCAGATTGGGATTGAACCAGACGCGGCTCTGCATTTTGAGCTGGGGCACATGGAAGGAAACGGGCGCGGTTACTTGCCGTGCGGACAGCAGGTCGCGATTTCTCGCCTGCATCACCTCGGAAGCGAAGCTGGTGATAATGGACGAGGCGTAACTCGAAACGATGGATGCGGTGTTGGAATTGGTGCCATTAATCAGAACTTGCACCGAGGTATTGCGGCCGCGCGCCAAGTCGCGCTCAAACCCAGGGAGCACACGGACGACCAGATCGGCGCGGCTGGAATCGAGCAGTTGCTGGACTTCGCGATCGCTGGTTGGCTCGGCGACTACTTCGAAACGTCCGGAACCTTGGAAGGCGGCCAGCAGTTCCCGGCTCTGGTACGATCGATCGCCGTCCATCCAAGCGAGCGTTGCGTGATCGACATCCAGATTCACCGCGAAGCCGAACACAAACAGTTGAATGAGCGGCGGGAGGAAGAGCATCGATCGCATGCGCGGCTCGCGAAAAGCCTGGCGAAATTCTTTGCGGATGATACAGAGCAAGCGTTCGCGCATGATCAAGCCACCTTCAGACGCATCTTGCGCGAAGCGCCCCAAAACACCACGCCGGCGTAGATGGCCAGCATCAGAACTTCCAACCACAAGATGCGGAATCCGACGCCTTTGAGAAAAATCCCGTTCAGAATGGTGACGAAATATCGCGCCGGCACTATATAGCTGACAATCTGAATGACCTTGGGCATATTCTGAATGGAATAAATGAAGCCCGAGAGCAGATATCCGGGCAGGAACGAACTGAGCATCCCCATTTGAAAGGCCATCATTTGAGTTTTCGCCGTTGCCGAAAGGAAGATGCCCCAAGACAATGCACCGAACAGGAACAAGCAACTGGTGAGAAGCAAGAACCAGACGTTGCCGCGGAATGGAACCTGAAAGATGAATACTCCAACGACGATGGAGATCGCCATGTCGGCCAGGCCAAGCGCGAAATAGGCCAGCAGTTTGCCAAGGACGAGTTCGCTAGGACGGACGGGCGTGGAGAGCAATTGTTCCATGGTGCCGTTTTCCCATTCGCGCGCGATGGTGAGCGAGCTCAGCATGGACGCGATGATCATCATGGTGACGGCGATCAATCCGGGGACGATGAAGTTCTTGGATTTGAGATCGCTGTTATACCAGACGCGGATGCGCGGATCCACGGGGACGCGCAGCGGCTGGCCGCCACGCTGCACTTGAGCATCCGAACGAAGTTGCGCGGAGTAGCTTTCCACCACGGCATCGGCATAACCGAGCGCGATGGAGGCGGTGTTGGAGTCGCTGCCGTCGACCAGCAGTTGCACATCGGCCTCGTCACCGGCGAGCAAGTGGCGCGAGTAGTAGCGCGGGACGACAAGGCTCAGAAGCACGGCGCTTTTGTCGATGCCGCGATCGGCGGCCGCGTAGCTCGAGATCGCTTCCCGAATTTGAAAATACTTCGAACCGCGAAATTGATCGATCAACGCGCGGCTCTCGGGCGTGTGGTCCTGATCGTAGACGTAAGTTGGGATGCGATCGACGTCCAGCGTCAAAGCGTAGCCGAACAGCAGCAGCATCACGAGCGGAAGTGCGAGCGCGAGAGCCAGGCTGCGCGCGTCGCGGACGATGTGCAGCAATTCTTTCTTGGTGATGGCTTTCAGCCTGCGAAGACTCATGCGGCCTTCCGATCTTCTTCTTCGATCATGGCGACAAAGACGTCTTCCATGGAAGGCTGGATTGGTTCGAGAATCGGGACCGAGATTCCCGCGCCTTCGAGCGCCGATCGCATTTCAGGAACCGCACTGGCGGCATCGGCGGCGGTGACGTGCAGCCCTCCGCCGAATACGGCGATTTCGGAAAGCCCGGGAATCTTTTCGAGGATGTTCATGGCGCCCAACAGATCCGATACTTCGAGAAGAAAAAGATTGTGGCTGGATAGCGAGGTCTTGAGTTCAGCGGGAGTGCCGAGCGCGATCACTTTGCCGCGATACATCAAGGCCAGGCGATGACAATATTCGGCTTCGTCCATATAGTGGGTGCTGACAAAAATGGTATGGCCGGCGGCGGAGAGCTGATAGATCAAATCCCAGAAAGTGCGGCGCGCGATGGGGTCGACGCCCGAAGTGGGTTCGTCCAAAAACAAAATGGGTGGTTCGTGTAGGATGGCGCAGCCAAGCGCCAGGCGCTGTTTCCAACCGCCCGAGAGCAGGCCGGTGAGACTGGAGCGGCGCTCTTCGATCCCGGCCATCTTCAGTACGTAATCTTTTCGCTCGGCGCGCCGCTCGCGCGGAACGCTGTAAATGCCGCTGAAAAAATCGATGTTTTCTTCCACCGACAGATCGTCGTAGAGCGAGAAGCGCTGCGACATATAGCCGATGTTCTGTTTTACGGCTTCCGATTGCGTTGTGATATCCAGTCCGCCGACGGTAGCGCTGCCCGAAGTTGGTTTCAGCAGGCCACAAAGCATGCGGATAGTAGTGGATTTGCCGGCGCCATTGGGGCCGAGAAAGCCGAAGATCTCGCCCTTTCGGACCGCGAGATTGACATGATCGACAGCGACGAAACTTCCGAAGGTTTTGACCAGGTCTCTGATTTCGACGGCGTTTGGTTCAGGCGGCATCGGAATTCCTGATCAGACCGATGAAGACGTCTTCGAGCGACGGAATGATAGGGCGAAAACTGACGATCTGGATTCCTTTGGCGGCTAGCTCGTGTTCGAGAGCATCCGGCGCTTGACCGAGCGGGAGGAACAGGTGGAGTTTGGAGCCGTAAGGCTCGGCGTCCTTGAGCACGGCTCGGGCGGCGCGCTGATCGGAGGTCTCGATTTCGAAGCAAATCTTTTCGAAGTTGCGTTTGAGCCCCTGCGGGGAATCGCAGCGGATCATGCGGCCCTGATTCATCAGGCCAACGCGATTGCAACGCTCGGCTTCGTCCAGGTAGGCGGTGGTGACGAAAACGGTGAGGCCGTCGCGCACCAGTTGATAAAGAATGGCCCAGAAATCGCGGCGCGAAACCGGGTCGACACCGTTAGTAGGCTCGTCGAGGAAAAGCACTTGTGGATGGTGCAGCAGCGTACACATGAGCGCCAGCTTCTGCTTCATGCCTCCGGAGAGATTAGCGGCGCGGCGCGAGCGGAACGGCTCCATGCGGGTCATGCGGAGCAGGCGCTGGATAAGCGGCTCACGCTCGGATTTCGAAAGCGCGAACAGGTCGGCGTAGAAGAACATGTTCTCGTCGACGGTGAGATCGCCATAGAGGCCGAAGCGCTGGGCCATGTAGCCGATTCGATCCTTGACGGCGTCGAGTTCGCGCGCGACGTTGTAGCCGGCTACCCAGGCCTCGCCTCCCGTGGCATCCACTAAGCCGCACAGCAGACGCATCGTAGTGGTTTTTCCTGCGCCGTCGGGACCGACCAGGCCGAAGATTTCGCCGCGCGCGACTTCGATGTTGAAGCGATCGACTGCCGCTAGCTCGCCGAATTTGCGGCTGAGGTTGACGGCGCGGATGATCGCGGAGTTAGGCTCCAGGGTCATTTACTTTTATCTCCCCGGCTTTGATCACGGCATCGATCGGCATGTTGGATTTCAAATCGTGGCTGCGATTATCGACGTCGATCTTGATGCGATAGACCAGCTTCACGCGCTCTTCGAAGGTTTGAATCTGCTTGGGAGTGAACTCGGCTTCCGACGCAATAAAAGCAATTCGGCCGGGATAGGATTTGCCCGGGAACGAATCGGTTGTCAGCGTTGCGGGCTGGCCGTACTTCACGCGGCCGAGGTCGGTTTCGTTGATGTAGGCGCGCAACCAGGGATGATCGATGTCGCCGATGGTAACGACGGTGGTGCCGGCGGCCAACACTTCGCCGACTTCGGCCGATTTCACGAGGACCACGCCATCGATGGGTGCGGTAACCACGGTGTCGTTGATCTGCGTGTCGGTCATGGCCACCTGGGCGCGCGCGCGATTCACGTCGGCGTGATGCGCGAGAACATCCTGCTCGCGACGCTTTAGTTCCAGTCGATTGGCTTCGGCGGACTGAACTGCTGCCTGGGCGCGCACCACATCGGCGCGGGCGGCGTCGATATCCTCCTGGCGCGGGCCTTCGACCACCAGCGCGAGCCGCTCATCGGACTGTCGCAGCAGAGCGGCGGTGCTATCTAGCCGCATGCGGTATTGATCGTACTGTTGTTTGGAAATATCGTCGTCTTTGAAGAGGTCCTGCGCGCGATCCCAATCGGCTTGGGCTTGATCGTGCTGCGCCCTGGCGTCGGCCACAGCGGCTCGGGACTCCAGGATTTCCTGCGGGCGGGATCCGGCGACCAGCGCGGCTAACTTGGCTTGTGAAGCGCGGAGCTCGGCGGTACGCAGTGCAACATCGCTTTCGAGCGTGCGACGCTGCCATTGGACTGAAGTCTCCATCTGGTCGTATTGGAATTTCGAATTGTTGAGGCTGGCTTCGTCGCGGCTGCGCTGGCTCTCCACCTGATCGCGATCAATGCGCGCGATGACTTGTCCCTTCTTTACGTAGTAGCCCTCGTCCACGTTAAGCTCGATCAGCTTGCCTGGAACTTTGAAGGAGATGTCGACCTGCGTCAATTCGAGATTGCCCGAGACGCTCAGCGTAGTGGTGTTTTTGGGATGCAGGCGGCCGTAGATGTAATATCCGCCAAAAGCGGCGACGGCGATGAGGACAACGATTGGGATTAGCTTTTTCATGGTGTGCTCACTGAATCATGCTCTGGATCGTCCCGGTGGCAGTGCCGAGGTCGATGCGAGCCAGGTTGTAGTTGTAAAGCGCGGTGACGCGATTGTCGCGCGCACGAGCTAAACGCGTTTGGGCGTCGGTGACTTCGACGCTGTTAGTGACGCCGGCTTTGTAGCGGCGCTCGGCTTGTGCGACTTCCTGCTCGGCCAGTGTTAGGCCTTCTTCGGCGGTCTTCACTTGGGCATCGGCGGAGTGCAGGCTGTCGATGGCCACGCGCACGTCCAATTCCACCTGGTCGTGCAGGTCCTGCAGGCGAATCGATTCCTCGTGAAATTGTGAAGCACTCTCGGCACGGCGGGCGTCGCGGCGTCCGCCATCGAAAATTGGGATTTTCACCGTGGCGCCGATGCTGCGCGTGGGCAGGGCGCTCGAGAAACTAGTCCCGATGTCGCCGTAATTCGCGAAGGCGCCGACCGATGGCAGACGCTCAGACTTCGTGGCGCTGAAGTTGAGTCGTGCGTTCTGTTCGCGACGCTGTTGGGCGCGCAGCTCGGCGCGATGCTGATTGGCGGTGGCCAGGGCCTGCGCGGGGTCGATCGAATCCATGGGGATGTAATTCAAGCGGTCCACCAGTTCCACTGGATTGTCCAGCTTGAGGCCGATTACTTTGAGCAATTGAAGGCGCGTGCGGTCGAGATCGTTCTCCGCGACGAGCAGCGCCTGGCGGTCGTTCGCGAGTTGGACTTCAGCGCGCGTAATTTCGATGCCGGTGCCGGTGCCCGCGGCTTTTTGTTGCTGGGCCAAGCGAAGCAACGATTCCGAGAGTTCGACGTTGGCATGCTCGGTGTCGAGCGAAGCTTGCGCACGGAGACCGGCGAGATAGGCGCGGGCCACCTGATCGGTAACTTGATCGTGCGTCCCTTCGTTGTCGGCTTTGGTGGCTTCGATCGCGACTTTAGAAGCTTGATAACGGCGGATGGCGCTGAAGTCGAATACGGTTTGATTCACGGACGCGCGGGCGTCGAGGACGCCAAACGGTCCGACGAACGTGGGAATGGAAAAGCCGGGGATCGGGATATTCGAGAAGTGGAAACCGTAGGCCTCGAGGTTCGCGGTCTCGTTTTGATATTGGAGATAGCCTTCAAAGTCGGGGAGCAGAGCAGCGCGGGACTCGCCAGCACGCGATTCCGCCTGCTTCAGATCCTCTTCGGCCAGTTTGACGCGGGTGTTGCCTTCGGGTGCAAGCGCGAGTTGAACGGCTTGCTTGAGGCTGAGCTGCAGGACTGGAGGGCGAGTGAGCAATTGCTGGTCGCCGTCTTGAGCCAGAAGCGGCGCGACGGCTGTGAGAAGGAGCAGAAGTTTAGTGCGCGGCATGGTGAACCTCGGAGGATACTTGCGCGGAGACCGGTGCGGTAAGCCCCGCGATAATGAACGCCTTCAGGCGCGCGAGAGTTCCCCGGACATCGGAGATGTCGGCCTCGCCTCCCGACATTAATTCCAATATTTTGGACGCAGCCATGGTGTGGGCCATAGCGCCGACCGCGAAGTGGACGCGCCAGGTAAGCTCGCCGCGCGGCAGATCGGGCAGCGCGCGCCCCAGGACCGGGAAGAAGCGCTGCCGCATGTGCTCGAACTGCTGTTCGTAGATGCGTGCGGCGAAGTCGCCCGGTTCAGTGTAGAGGCGCCCGATCAAGGGTACGAATTGGTGGGCGTGGCTTCCGACTAACTCCACGATCGGACGCAGAAAGGCATCCATGATCTGGTCGAGCGGGACGGGGGCATCGCCGGCCTCGGCCTCATAGGCGTCCAACAGCGCGAGGCGTTGCGCATTGATTGGGCCCATGCGCCGTCCGATGACGGCCTGAACGAGCGCGTCCTTGGACTGGAAATGGTAATTGACGGCGGCGAGGTTGACCTGGGCTTCGGCGGTGATGGCGCGGAGGGAGGTGGCCTCGAAACCGTCGCGAGCGAAGAGTCGTTCGGCGGTGTCGAGGATCCGGTCCTTGGTATTCATACGTTCGTTTCAATTATACGTATGACTCAAATACTGTCAAGAGAAAAGAGGACTCAAGTCGGGCGGACCCATGTTATCTTCAGCTTATGCGCCTCTTGATGCTGATGGGAGCTTTCCTCTCATCCGGCGTGCTCGCTCAGGCACAGGGGCTCACCCATCAACACGCGCTCGACGACAACGCATTCCAGAGCTGCGACGAAGTGCTCAACCGTGCGGTAGCTTTGAGTGCTGATATCCGCGAATCGGCTTACGTGATGGAGTTGTTTCCGAAGAGCCGTGGCACAGCCGCTTATCCGTTTCCCTCCGAAGTAACCGCGGCGTCAGCGGCGTCATGGATTGCCAGCCACGATACGAAAAGTATTCCCGCCGCTCTGTTTTACTTCGTGAAAGGCGCCTACACTCTCCGCTGCCGGGACAATCAGGGCAAGTATGTGAGGCTGTCCGGGCCGTTCGGAGCGGCGAGCCCTTTGGTGCTGAACGTAGGCGTCGGCACCGGTGAGATTTGGTATTTCTTTCGCAATCCGCTTACCCACAACGCGTTCGTGTACGTGGTGACTGACGTTCCCCTGAAATCCTTGAGCGAGCCGGACGAAATAGGTCTAATGAACCAAGTGAAGGAGCTGCTGGACGCAAGATTCGTTCAAGCCATCTACCTCCGGAACGAGCCGTGGTTCCTAGGCACAGCGCCAAATTCATTGATTTACCTTTTCGCGGATGCGTTCCCGAGAATGACGTTGGAAGAATATAAAGCGACTAAGACGTTATGGTGTAACCAAAACCAGGGCTGCAAGTTTTACCTACTCTACTAGTCAGCCGTCGTGCTACCTTCAGCTTTTGAACCTCCTCCATCTCTTCGACCTGTCCTTCATCGGCCGCCGCGACGCGACCGCTCTCGAATTCCAAGGCGCTAGCCACACCTTCGGCGACATCGATGCCCGTAGCAATCGCCTGGCTCAATTGCTCGCACAACGTGGCCTCAAGACGGGCGACCGGCTGTGCGTGTATTTAGCCAATTGCCTCGAGATGATCGACCTGTATCTGGCGTGCGTGAAGCTCGGCGTGATTTTTGTTCCCATCAACATCCTGTACCGCGAGCGCGAGCTGAATCACATTCTTACCGACGCTGAACCTGTTGCCGTCGTCTCGGCGACTCAATTCCCGAGCCCGGCGCCGATCTGGAATCCCGGCGATCTGACGAGCGAAGCCGGCGCATTGCCGAACGAACGGCCGCACATTGCTCTCGACGGCGACGCGCCTGCCGGTATCATCTACACTTCCGGCACCACGGGCGTTTCCAAAGGCGCCATTCTCACGCACAACAATTTCGCCGCGAACGCGCTCAATCTTCTCACCTGCTGGCAAATTTCCAGTGCCGACCGTTTCCTGCTAACGCTTCCGCTCTTCCACGTGCACGGGCTCGGCAACGGACTGCATTGCTGGCTGATCGGCGGATGCCGCATGCGTCTGATGGAACGCTTCGAGCATCAGAAGGCCGCCGCCGAGTTCCTCGACTTTCGTCCGACGCTATTCTTCGGCGTGCCCGCCATGTACGTTCGGCTGCTCGACATCCCGGCCGAACAAGCGCGCGAGATCGGCGGCTTCATACGGCTGTTCGTCTCGGGCTCCGCCCCGTTGCCCGCGCAGATCTTCGGAGAGTTTCGCGAGCGCTTCGGCCACTCGCCGCTGGAGCGCTATGGGATGTCGGAAACCATGATGAACATCAGCAATCCCTATGCGGGCGAACGACGTCCCGGCAGTGTCGGCCTTCCGTTGCCCGGCGTCTCGGTCCGGTTGCTCGATCCGGAAGGGCATCCCGTAGCGTATGGTGAAGTCGGCGAAGTGCATCTGAAAGGTCCAAACATTTTCGCCGGCTATTGGCGGCGCGAGGATGCCACGCGGGCGGCGTTCGTGGACGGCTATTTTCGAACCGGCGACCTGGCCACGCGGTCGCCCGACGGCTACTATACCTTGTGCGGCCGTAAGAGCGATTTGATCATTTCGGGCGGCTTCAATATTTATCCGCGCGAGATTGAGGAGTTCCTACAGGAACAGGACGGCGTCGCCGAGGCTGCTGTGGCGGCCGCGCCGGATCGCGTGCGAGGCGAAGTCCCGGTGGCGTACGTGGTAGTAACGGGTCCCGACATTTCAAGAAATTTCCCCGCCGATCTCGAAGCCATTTGCCGGCAAAAGCTCGCGTCGTTCAAAGTGCCGCGATCGTTTATCCTGGTGGACAAGCTGCCGCGCAACGCGCTCGGCAAGGTTCAGAAGCATCTCTTGCCGAAGGAATAATTCATAAAATAGAGCTTGACCACTGGATCAACCCAGGCCACCTCTTCGGCGCGCAGCGGTACCTGGACTCCGCTGCTCTACACCTGGTTCCGCTGGCTCTGGATCGCCGCGATTGTGTCGAACGTCGGCACCTGGATGCAGAACGTGGGCGCGGCGTGGCTGATGACCGAACTCGCGCCCTCGGCTCTGCTGGTAGCCCTGGTGCAAACGGCAACCAATCTGCCGGTGTTCCTGCTGGCCTTGCCGGCCGGCGCCGCGGGCGATCTCTTCGATCGCCGCAAGCTGCTTCTGGTGACGCAAGGGCTGATGCTGGTCGCCGCTGCCGTGCTCGGCGTACTCACACTTGCGGGAACCACCGGCCCGTGGACCTTGCTGTGGCTGACCTTCGCGCTTGGCCTCGGCGCCACCATGAACGGACCCACCTGGCAGGCCATCATGCCCGATCTGGTTCCGCAGTCCGAGCTACCGGCCGCCATTGCGCTCAACTCGGTGGGCTTCAACCTGGCGCGCGCCGTGGGCCCGGCGTTGGGAGGCGCGGTGGTGGCGGCCATTGGAGCAGGCGCCGCATTTATCCTGAACGCTGTTTCGTTCGTCGGCGTGATGGTGGTGCTCTACCTCTGGCATCGCGACCCCGAACGCAAGCCCCGGCCGATCTCCACCGAACGCGTAGGCGCTGCGATGCTGGCCGGCATACGCTACGTGCGGTTTGCGCCGCCCATTCACTCGGTGCTCCTTCGATCGGGCAGCTTCATCATTTCAGCGGCGGCATTGTGGTCTCTGCTGCCGCTGGTGGCGAAATTCGAACTGCATCGCGACAGCACCGGCTACGGCGTCCTGCTGGGCTGCTTGGGCGCGGGCTGCATCCTGGGCGCCCTGATGCTACATCGGCTCCGTCAATTGTTCTCGCTCGACAGCATGGTGAGCGCTGCCGTAGCGATCTTTGGGGCGCTCAACATACTTCTCGCCTATCTCACCAGTTACGCCGCGGTGGCTCTGGCGCTGGTGGTAACCGGCGTTTGTTGGATGACCGTGAACTCCACACTCACCACCGCCACGCAAATCGCGGTGCCCGGATGGGTGCGCGCCCGCGCGCTGGCCGTTTATCTGTTGGTGTTCCAAGGCTCGATGGCCGTAGGCAGCGTGATTTGGGGAACAGTTGCGACGCGCATCGGGCTGCGCGCTACATTTCTCGTGGCCGGTACCGCTCTGCTGATCGCTGCGATCGCGACCTTCCGACTTAAGTTGACCGGCCTGCGCGAGCTGGACACCCGGCCCTCCGGTCACTGGCCGGAACCAATCCTGGTGGTCGAACGGCATGAGGACCACGGCCCGGTACTAGTGACGGTGGAATACTCCATCGATCCCGCCGATGCGCGCGAGTTCGCACAAGCCATGCAGCTCATGCGCCGGCTGCGACGCCGCGATGGGGCTCTGCGATGGGGACTCTTTGAAGACGCTTCGACGCCTGGACGGCATATTGAGACTTTCCTCGTCGAAAGCTGGGCCGAGCACGTGCGCCAGCATGAACGCGTCACCGTCGCCGACCGCGAGACAGAGGCGCGGGCCTTCGCCTTTCATCAAGGCGCCGACCCGCCTAAGGTCACGCACTGGATTGCCAGCGGCGATTAGTTTTTACTCGACGCCGGCCGGCACCAGATTTTCGTTTTCGTTGAGCTGGCGCCACTCCTTGGCTGTTACAAAGCCCATCTTCTGCCGCTTGGAATCGGACTGCAACACCCATGCGATTTCCTTCATCGCCCACAGCGACGGCTGCGCGCGATCCAGGTAGCGGTTGCATTCAGTGACGCGCATCTCGAGCTTGCGTTCCATGAGCATGCAATAGACACGCTCTTCGCTTTCGGCGGGACCGCGCATCACCACGCCGTTGGAGCAGGAATCGCACAGACGCGGCGCGTCGACGGAGCGGGTGCCTTGAAAGACTTTGATCTGGGTCATAAACGGATTCCTCCTTTCGCGCGCAAAGCAGGAGCGCGCTGTTGAAGACTGAAGTTAACGCGGGAGACTAACGGACGGTAGGGAGGCAACCCGCGGAATTTGCGATGCGGCGGTCAGATAGCAATGGGGCGCCTCCTAGAGAAAGAATTGGGACTCGATCAAGATAACATGGCATGGCGGAGTCCGCCAAGAACATTTTGATTAATGTTGTTTACCACTCGGCGCCGGTGTCTGCCGCGTGAGGGGTGAATGTTCAGGGTCGCGCCCGTTTGCGTGCGGTTTCCACCAATGCCGATGGCTACCGGGACCGCGGCGTCAGTGCCGCCGCTGCGATTAAACGGCTAGGCGGGTCGCCGGGGGATCGCTATTCTGCGCGACATCGTCAATACCAGTTCCTCCCGCTGATTGAATCCGCGATGCTCGACCGTAACAACTCCGCTGTCGCTTTTGCCGGCCACCGTGGATTCCGCGTAAATAGTATCGCCATGAAACACCGGCGCGACGTGCCGAACGTCGCTGTATTCGAGCGTCCCTGCGGCCCGGCCGCCGATGTCGGCTTGGCTCATCCCGATCACGAGACTAATGACGATGGGGCCCTCCACCAATCTCTTGCCATGCTGCGTTCCCGCGGCAAAGTGTTCGTCGACATGCACCGGATGTTGATTCATGCTCAACAGGCTGAACAGCGTGTCGTCGAATTCGGTGATGGTGCGGCCGGGCCAGTGCCGGAATGTCTGCCCCGGCTCCAGTTCGTCCAAGTAGCGGCCGTAGCTCATGCTTTAACGATACAGCTTAACGTGCGCTTCTAGCGCCAGTGGCCGCGATGGTAATGACAATGGCCGTGGCAAAGGCCGCTGGAGCGATGAACGAGTACTAGCGATCTCCTCCGCGCCTCGATCGTATAGACTGACGATTGATGGCTAACGTGCAAACTTTTGAAGGCGACATCGCACTGATCAGCGGTGCGAACAAAGGAATTGGATTTGAAATCGCGCGCGGTCTGGGTGCGAAGAGGATTCAGGTGCTGGTGGGAGCGCGGGATGAAGCTCGGGGCCAGGCGGCCGTCGACAAATTGAAGGCGGAAGGCGCGAACGCGCGCTTCGTGAAGTTGGATGTGACGGATCGCGATACAATCCAGCGCGCCGCCGAGTGGATAGAAAAGGAATTCGGCCGTCTGGACATTCTGATCAACAACGCGGGAATCGGCGAATGGGGCGCCAAGCCGAGCGATGTAAGTCTCGCAAAAGTGCGGGAGGTCTACGAAACGAACCTTTTCGGTCCGATGGCGCTGATCCAAGCCATGCTGCCGCTGCTGCGCAAATCGAGACACGGCCGCATCGTCAATGTGACCAGCAGCCTGGGATCCATGGGGATGGCGAGCAATCCCGATTCGCCCGTCTCGCAATTCCTGTCGCTGGGGTACAACACATCGAAGTCCGCGCTGAATAGCATGACTGTTCAGTTCGCCAATGAGCTGAAGGACACGCCGATCAAGGTGAACGCGATTTGCCCCGGCTATTGCGCCACCGATCTCAACGGGAACAGCGGTCCACGTTCGGCGGCCCAGGGCGCCGTAGCGGCCATTCAATACGCGACCATCGGCGAGGACGGACCCACCGGCGGATATTTCAACGAAGATGGCCGGATTCCCTGGTAAAGACCGCTCCCTCACGGTCGCGTCTCCGTAAGAGTGTGCCGCGCGGTTAGTGCCAGAGCTGTTTGCTCGCCATGGCCGCGCCTTCCGACAAAGCCTTCAGCTTGGCCCACGCGATTTGCGGGTGAACGCGCAGGCCCAGGCCGCAATCGGTGCCGGCGATCACGTTTTCCTTGCCAACCAATCCGGCGTAAAGCTCTATGCGGTCCGCCACCAGCTCAGGATGCTCCACCACGTTGCTCGCGTGGCTGACCACGCCCGGGATCAGGATCTTGCCATCGGGCAGCTTCACGTCCTTCCAAACTTTCCATTCGTGCTCGTGGCGCGGATTGGCCGCTTCCACCGAATAGGCGCCGGCCTTCACTTTGAGCATCAGATCCACCAGATGCTTCAGCGGCAAGTCGTGCGTGTGCGGACCGTGCCAGCTTCCCCAGCAGATGTGATAACGCACGCGATCTTCGGGAAGCCCCTCGAGCGCGTGATTCAACGCGTCGATCCGCACCTCGGCGAACTTGCGGTATTCGGCGATGGTGGGCGTGGGCACGATCATGTCGTAGGTGTCCGGCAAAGCCGGGTCGTCGAGCTGCAAGATGAAACCGGCGTCGACGATGGCTTTGTATTCGTGCTTCATCGCGTCGGCCAGCGCAAAGATATACTGCTCGTCATTGGGATAGTATTCGTTGTGAAAGAAATGCTCCAGCCAGCCCGGCGCCAGCACACAGAGAAACGTCTCCTCGGCGCGCGCGCCCGCCTCCGCCAGCGCTCTTTTGAAGAGTGCAATATCGTTCGCCACTTCCTGCTGGCCGATATAGCCGATCGGTCCGTCGCAGATGGTGAGCTCCGGCGGTAGGAATCCTTCGAAATTGAGGTCCTTATAAAACTCGGCGAACTCCGCGCGCTCGCCGCTTTTGCCTCCCATCCAGCCGGTTTCGCCGGGCTTTACTTTTCGCGTCGCCAGGCCCGAGAGCCGGCGGCCATAGTATGCATAGCCGAAGCCGATTTTGCCGAGTTCGCCGTCGCTGATGATATCGATGCCGGCGTCGGCCTGTTTGCGAATGGTCTCGGTGATCCCGGATTGCACGCGAGCCATCAGGGTCGCGAGGTCGGGGCCTTTTCCCGACATAAAGCTGAAAGTCATATCGCGCAGGTCGCGCGGTCCATCCAGGCGTCCTGCGTGGGTAGTAAGTATTCGATCGATGCTGCGTTTCATCAGTTGTATAATACTGCTTCGAGTCTTAGTGCTGTGGGGGGTGACAACTGTTAGCTTGCCATCTCTCATCCAGGCTCCGTTGGCTGCCTGCGCGCGCAATGCGTTCGCTTCGGTAAAGCAGTGTGATTGGCGTGGGGCAGCGTTGGTCCGGCGGTACTGCTAACGCAAGGAGGCAGCGCGCAATGGCTCAGAACGGGCTACTTGGCCCCTTCACCCTCAGCGATCCCGTGATCGACCAGCAAGTCTGCCAGGGCCAACCCGGCGCTTATGTGTTGGAGGAATCCGCCGATCTGGTCAATTTCCTGGTGGTTTATGTCGGCCGGTCGGACACCGACGTCAACAATCAACTCCACGTTCACGTGGGCTCCTACAAGCGTTTCCGTTACGACTATTGCTCTTCGGCTCAGGCCGCCTTCGAGAGAGAATGCGCCCTTTATCACGACTTTGAACCGCGTGATAATCCGATACATCCGCAGCGCCCCGCTGGAACGAAGTGGAAATGTCCGCGCTGCAGCTTATGCAGTTGATTCGGACTCGAGGAGGGACAATATGTCCCGAACAGCGCAGACGTAACCATAGTGCCAATACGCCTGCTCAGTCGTTCCCGCATCGAGGTGCCGTTGCGAAATCTCGCAGTTGGGCGCCTTTTCGGCCAGCCATCGCGTAAGTGCCGCGACTTTACCGGAAATCTCCTGAATTCGCGTTCCTTCCATGCTGTCATGCTTGATCATTTATCTCCATCGCCGTTACCGCGTTCCCCTCGATGATGGTTCCAGATTTCCTTGGCGCGCGCAAGCTGCCTTTGGACGCTGATCAAGCTAAACTGAGGTTTTTACGGGAGACTACAACACGACAATGCAATATAGGTTGCTGGGAAAGACCGGGATCACTGTGTCCCGCATTTGTTTGGGCTGCATGAGCTATGGCGGCGGCGAGGTGCCGGATTGGGCGCAAGGCACGCGCGGCTGGCATGTGATCAAGGAAGATGCGCGCGAACATTTCAAGATCGCCCTCGATTCGGGAATCAACTTCTTCGACACCGCCGATGTCTATTCCGCGGGTTTGAGCGAGGAGATCACGGGACTGTACCTGAACGAAATGGCGTCGCGCGATGAAATCGTGGTGGCGACCAAAGTGTTTGGCAACATGGGCCGGAGTCCTAATCAACGCGGGCTCAGCCGCAAACATATCATCGAAGGCTGCGAGAAGTCGCTGCGCCGGCTGGGAATGGATTTCATCGATCTGTATCAGATTCATCGCTGGGATTTCAATACGCCGATCGAAGAAACGCTGGACGCGCTCGATTCGCTGGTGCGCGCCGGCAAGGTTCGCTATCTGGGCGCCAGCAGCATGGCGGCCTGGCAATTTTCCAAGGCCCTGTATCTTGCCAAGGAGCATGGCTGGCACCGCTTCATGACCATGCAGAACCACTACAATCTGGTTTATCGCGAGGAAGAGCGCGAGATGATTCCTCTGTGTATCGATCAAGGAGTGGGCCTGATTCCGTGGAGTCCGCTGGCGCGCGGATTCTTGACCGGGACACGGAATCGCGATGGCGGTTCCACTACGCGATCGCAAGTGGACACCATGGCGCGCGACATGTACTACAGCGAAGACGATTTTCAAGTGGCGGATGCCGTGGCGGCAGTCGCCAAACAGCGTGGAGTTTCGGCGGCCCAGGTGGCCTGCGCATGGGTGCTGCAGGCGCCCGGAGTGACCGCGCCCATCATTGGAGCCACCAAGACGCAGCACCTGCGAGATCTAATCGCGTCCGTGGATTTGAAGTTGAGCGCCGATGAAATCGCGGCGTTAGAGAAGCCTTACAAGCCGCATAAAGTGCTCGGACATACGCAGCCGGCGGCGAAATCGATGCACGCTTAACGCTCCGGGAACGCTAGCTTACGCGCGCGGTTCTGTTACGGCGCGGTTCTGTTACGCTTGCGCTCCGGCTTTGGATTGGAGCTGCCGCTCCAGCCGGTCCAAGACCTGCATCGCGCCGATGGTTTGTTGGATGCTCGAGTTGGGCTCACGCTTTTCCTGAATGGCGGCGAAGAATTCGCGGTCTTGCAGCTCGATGCCGTTCATCGAAACGTCCACCTTGCTGAGATCGATCTTGTTCTGTTCGCCGTCCACCAGGTCGTCGTAGTATGCGACGTAGGTTCCGTTGTCGCAAATATAACGGAAGAACGTGCCTTGCGGCCCTTTATTGTTGAACGAAAGCGAAAGGGTGCAAATGGCGCCGGAAGGCACTTTGAGTCCAATGCTCATGTCCATCGCGATCTTGAGCTCCGGATGGTGCGGGCCTTCGAGCGCGTAGCATTGCGAGATCTTGTCGCCGGTCTGGTAGGCGAACAGGTCCACGGTGTGGCAGGCGTGATGCCACAGCAAATGATCCGTCCAACTGCGCGGCTTGCCGGCCGCGTTCATATTGGTGCGGCGGAAAAAGTACGTCTGCACGTTCATCTGCTGGACCTTCAGCTCGCCTGAAAGAACGCGTTTGTGAATCCATTGATGGCTGGGATTGAAGCGGCGCGTATGACCGGCCATCGCGATCAGCCCGGTCTCCTTCTGGGCCTTCAATATGCGCTCGGAGTCGGCGAGCGAATCGGCCATCGGAATCTCCACTTGAACGTGCTTGCCGGCCTTCAGGCACTCGACGGCTTGATCGGCGTGCATTTGCGTGGGCGTGGCCAGGATCACGGCTTCCAGGCCCGGCTGCTTCAGGCTCTCGCCTAGGTCGCCGGTATAGTGCGGTATGTTGAATTTCTTGGCCACCTCGGCGGTAGCGGTCTGATTCCCGCCTGACAGCGTAATGATTTCAATGCCGGGGATATTCTGGATCGCTTCGATGTGCTTCACGCCGAAAGCGCCTTGCCCGGCAACTCCAACCTTCATGTCTTCTGCCTCCTTCGAACTTTCTATTGAACCACACGTAAATTCGTTTTGTTACTCTGCTTGCTATGAAGATTCTGGCGGTCCTGTTTGCCCTCGCGAATGTAGTGTTTGCGCAGGGCAATTCTTATGTTTTGAAAGCCGCGCACCTGTTCGATGGAGTGAGCGGGCAACTGGTTTCGCCCGGAATGGTGGTGGTTTCCAATGGAACCATTGAATCGATCGGCGGCGCGGGACCGGCGGGCGCAACGGTGATCGACCTGGGCGACGCCACGCTGCTGCCGGGTTTCATCGACGCGCACACGCATCTTTCCAACGAGTTCAATCCCGACTACAACGGCGCTGCTTTGCTTTCGCTGCAACGGCCGATTTCCGAGCACGCTATTCGCGCCACCGCCAACGCGCGCAAGACCGTGATGGCGGGGTTTACCACGGTGCGGGACGTAGGGTCGTCCAATTTCATCGATGTCGGGCTGCGGAATGCGATTAATGCCGGATATGTCCCTGGGCCGCGGATGCTGGTTGCGGTGCACGCGCTGGGGTCGACGGGCGGCCACTGCGATGACGAAGACGCCTTTCGTTTCGGACTGTTCGGCCACGAGACTGGGCCGGAAGATGGCGTCATCAATTCGCCCGATCAGGCGCGCTACGCGGTGCGATTCAACGTCAAATACGGCGCGGACGTGATCAAGACCTGCGCCAGCGGCGGCGTGCTCTCGCCCACCGACGACGTGGACGTTCCGCAGTTGTCCCAGGCCGAGTTGAACGCGCTGGTGGATGAAGCGCACACGCTGCATCGCAAGACCGCCGCGCACTCCCACGGCGCCGAATCGAGCAAACGAGCCATTCTGGCCGGAATCGACTCCATCGAACATGGCACGTTCCTGGACGATGAAGATATGCGGATGATGCACGATCGGGGGACATTCCTGGTCCCGACGTTGACGACGCGGGTGGGACTGGCTGAATCGAAATTCCCGCCCCTGGTGCAGGCCAAAGCTACGCGCGCGGTGAAACAGCAGGATGTCATGGTGAGGCGCGCGCTCGCGCTGGGAGTAAAGATCGCGCTGGGGACCGATGCCGCTGTTTATCCGCATGGCGACAACGCGCTGGAATTCGCGTTCATGGTGGCCGACGGCATGACGCCGGCGCAATCGTTGATGGCGGGAACCACGTCGGCGGCGGAGCTGCTCGGGTTGCAGGATAAAGTGGGCGCGCTGAAGCCGGGCCTGCTGGCCGACGTGGTGGCGGTGCCGGGAAATCCGATCGAGAACATCAAGGCGACGCAGAGCGTGATCTTCGTGATGAAGGATGGTGTGATTTTGCGGAACGATCATGCTATTCCGAGGTAGGCTTGCGGCTATATCTGCTTATCTCGGTGATCGCGATAGTCCTTCCCTTGGTCCGTGGGCTGCTCTACCATTTGGCCAGGTGGGCCGTCTACCATCCGTCCAAGTACCCAGTTGGCGACTGGGACGCGCAGCGATTGGTTGGCGCGTCCGATGCCTGGATCGAGACCTCGGATGGGGTGAAGATTCACGGCTGGTGGGTGCAGCGCGAAGATTCGCCATGGGCGACGTTGTTTTTGCACGGCAACGCGGGCAATATCACGAACCGCACGCGGCACATCCAGGAAATTGTCGCCGCGGGATCTTCAATCTTGATGCTGGACTATCGCGGATATGGCAAGAGTACCGGAAGCCCGAGTGAACAGGGGCTGTATCGCGACAGCGAAGCCGGCTTCATCTATTTGCTCGGCAAAGGTTATCGCGCTGAGCAGATTATTATCCACGGCGAGTCACTGGGGAGCGCGGTGGCGATTGATTTGGCGTCGCGGCGTTCGGGCGCGGCGCTGGTCCTGGAAGCTCCGTTCACGTCGGCGAGCGATGTCGCGGGGACGGTGGTTCCGTTCATCGGACCGCTGCTGATCCGAGGCTTCAACTCGGTTCCCAAGATCCGCTGGATTCGCGTTCCGATGCTTTTCCTGCACGGCGATCGCGACCAGGTGGTCCCATTGCGGCTAGGCCAGGAGCTGTTCGCCGCGGCGCAAGGATCGAAAACATTTTGGGTTATTCCCGGGGCCGGGCACAACGACATTCTAGACGTAGCGGGTCCCGAATACCGGCATCGTCTAGCGGGATTTTATGAGAGCCTGAATCACTGACGAGCGGCGAAGATGACGATGTGGCCGTTGGGCTCCCGCACGCCGATTTCTTGCATGCCGTAAAACGTCGTTCTTTCCGCCAAGGCGATCGGATAGCCCTCCAGGCGCTTCCGGGTATCGGCGAAATCGTCGACCTCGATAAAAAGGCCGGTATTGCACTCACGGCCCTGGGGCGCGAACTGGGGCGCATCTTTGCGAACGCTTTCGATGGTTTGCAGCATCAGCTCCGCTCCATCGCGAACCAGAATTGCGAAACCGATAACGTCGCCCTCCGGCACATCCACGGTCTTGGTGAACCCCATGCGGTCCACCCAGAAGGGCAGCGACTTTTCGACAGAGTCAACCATGATTACGGCGGTGATTTTCATCCCCCGATGTTACGCCGAGACGCCGTTCGCGGTATTGGACAAAACGGCCATGGGTAAATCAGACATGGGCGTGCGGCCGGTGAACTCGCGGAAATCGCGAATGAAATGCGATTGGTCGTAGTATCCGGCATCCAGAGCGATGACGGCCCAATCCAGGCGGCGTCCGGCGGCTCTGGCGATTTGACACGCGTGCCGGAATCGTAGGACACGCGCGAGATGTTTGGGAGTGAGACCGCTCTCTTCGAGGCAGCGACGCCGGAACTGGCGCGGGCTCAAATTGGCTTGCTGGGCCAGCAGGTCCAGATCGGCATTTCCGTTAGCGGCCGTCAGTGCGTCGATGGCCTGCTGGACGGGGTTCGGCTGCGATCGCGGAGCGGCAACATTGGAAAGCAAAATGCGCATGGCGTCCGGGATCGACTTGGCGTCGTCCAGCTGCCGTTCGAGTTCGCTGGCGCGTCGCGGCCACAAGTCAGCTAAAGCGGCGGAGCCATCGGTCAATTCCGCGGACGAGAGCCTAAGAAAAGTCCGCGCCATGCCGGGACGAAAGCGAACGCCGGTCATCGAAGCGCCCTCGTGATAATTGAAGCGCTGCTCCACGGTCATGGTGCCAACGGCACGGAGGCCATCGCGCCGGTCGTACAGGATGTCGACGCAGCCGTCCGGGGCAACTCGGTGCTCCGACACACCGCTCGCGCTCTCCAGGGACCAGGCACACTCCACCCAGCGGGACAGCGGAACGCTAGCGGCCTGTTCGGAATACGGCGGCACTCTACTCAGGATACAGCTTGCATGAGCTTGCCCCGGCGCACCACCCACTCTTCCGTACTGAACACCCGAGGACCTACTTCGATGAGCCGAGGGAGCAGGTCGAAGACGGAGCCCGGGGTCCACCTGGATTTGAGGCGCGTGCGGAAACCGCGCTGGTTCAGCTCTTCGGCGATGACGGACAGAGACTTGTCCTGGATGATCATCTCGAGCATCAAGAGCAAAGCCTCGCGCTCCTGCATGTCCTGTTCGAGGGCCTCGCAGTCTCCCGCGATTTTCAGTCCATAAGGCACTGGCTGAGTAATGTCGGCGAGCGGCGGCTGATCGGACGAAACTTCGCGGGCCCAGACGACGGCAGCCGGCTTCCAACCTTGGGCGGCCTTCCGTTCCAGATCGGCGGCCGTCAAGGGTCCCGAGAGGATTTCGCGCATGTGTTGGGTTGGCATGGCGGGAATGTGGCACTTGCGATGCCAAAGTCGGTAGGTGAAAACAAGCAAGTTGCGGCGCGAGCCCCGTCCGATCCTGGGATTGGCTGTTGGCGATTGGCCACATCCGGATCGCTCAGGGGAGGATGCCGTCGCCAGGGCCGTTCAAAGCCCCGGGATCGCGGACGCGGCGGCAGAAGCAGAGCTGGCCGATGGTGTAATATTTGTCGCGATCCAACCAGTCCAGGTGCGTGCAGAGAATCGGCAAAACGAAGCCAAACGGGATGGCGAGAAATGGCCAGAGCAGAGCGCGCGGGAAGCGCTCGAAAAATTCCAGAACATCGATGAATTTGCGGCCCATGAACCAGAAGTAGCCGCCCAGCGGCCGGATCTGATCCACCGCGAAACCGGCTTCTTCGAGCAGATTCTTTGCTCCGTAGCGCGTGAAGCGGTAATAGTCGTGCGGCATCTGATGTTCTTCCCACATGGTTGGGACGATGATCATCAATTGGCCGCCGGGTTTTAGGGCGCGCGCCATTTCATGTAACGTTTGGCGCGGGTAAGGCGTGTGCTCCAGCACCGCGACGCTCAACATGCCGTCGAAGGTGCCAGGGGGGAAGGGAAGCGCTTCCACGCGCGCCCAGGCATCGATTTTGCCGTAGTTCCAATCGCCCTCGCCGACTCCGAGGTCGATGGCGCGATATTGATGGCCGGCACGCGCGACATCGGATTTGTATTGCGCTTCGCCCGCTCCGGCGTCGAGGATCAGCGAATGGGGCGGGAGTTTGGAGGAGAACTCGCGGACGGCGTCGACCACGAAGCGGTCGAACGGGTTGATTTGATCGAGCACGAAGCGCGGGATCAGCCTGCGGCCGAGCGCGACCACTTTACGATTCAGCAAGCGTGCCGTGCTCCCTTCTATGTTCGCGGCGCATGGCTTCGAATCCGCCCCAGTGCCAGCAGATTTGTCCGATGAAAAGCAGCGGGCTGAGCGGCACGGCGTCGGGACATTGCGGCAGATTGCGTGCCACCAGATATGCGGTGCCGGCGGCAGAGAGCGCGGGCAGCATCAGCAAGCGCAGCGCGGGATTGGCGGGGAACAGGCGTGCCAGCGGTTCTTCGTCGCGCCAACGGCGGAAATATTGGGACGTCCCGGTTCCGTAATGGCGCATTTTTCCCAGGTAATCGGAAAGCGCGTGAATCGCTGGATAGTGCGTGACGCGGGCCTTGGGCTCGTAGCGTAAGCGGAAGCCGAGCTTGCGCGCGCGGGTGGTGAAATCGCGATCCTCGCACATGGCGAGCGTGGTGTCGAAGCAGCCGACTTTTTCGATCACGTCGCGGCGCAGGATCAGGTTCGATGTGGACAAATGGCGCGCGGGACCGGCGGCGAGCGAAGGCGATAACACGGGGGTCCCGCTGATCGGCTCGCAAGAGTTCAAGATCGCTTCGACCACGACCGTCCTCTCCTTCATCGTCAGCTTCGGCGTCATCAAGGCCTTCGCCAATCTGGTCTCCGGGCATTTTGCCGATGTCTACGGACGGAAGCATATGCTCGTTCTCGGCTGGCTCATCGGCCTGCCGGTTCCTTTCATGAT
>JBKQHJ010000219.1:0-42989 GCA_052148835.1 Bryobacteraceae bacterium | reverse complement strand
TGCTTGGTGTAATCGGCACCGGCCTGCAAGTTCACCTGCGGGCTGTAGCTATGATTGATGTCGAACTGTTGGAGTTGATACTGGCTTGTATCGTAAATGTTGACCCCATTTTGAACGATGAACTGCGGCCGGTAGGGATCGCTGCGATTTAAGGCGAACTCGACGGCGTTGAGCGGAGAATCCGATGGCGGAAGGAACTGGGCCCCGCCGTATCCGTGCTGATCCTCAGCCGAACGCGACACCGAGATATTCCAGTTGATGGTGGAGCTTTGGAAATTATGTTGGCCTCCGGCCACCAAGCTTCCAATTACATCGATGGGGCGCCGAAGATCGGCACTGTACGACATGCCGCCATCCATTCCACCTTGCAGCGGTGAGGTGGTGAAGCTGTTGATGGTAGGAGTAATTACCCATTTGTCGCCAAAATTATCGAAATGTGAGTAAAGACCGCGGATATAGATGCTCGAACTGTCACCAAGCCTGTAGTCCACCGCGCCGCTGAACCCGTACCGCGTTCGATAGTAAGTGTAAAGCCGGATATCTTCGGTGCCGTAGGTCCCATACAATGGCGAGGTGTTGTCGGGACTCCCGCAACCGCTGCCTGCCGATGTCGGACAAGGCACGTTCGTCACGTAGGGTGCTGGCTCGAGGTCATCAATGCCTCGCCCGTTCCAATCGTAGGATCCCCCGAAGAGGATGCCCAGTCGTTTGTCTTTCCCGAAGCGCTTGCTGACGGTGCCACCGAACTGGTCCATTCCACGCCCGTTTTGAATGGGCGTGTATCCGCCGATGCCTGACAACGAAATCAGCGGCAGATCGCCGGCGGTCTTGGTCCGGATGTTCACCGAGCCGCCGATGCCATCGGCGTCCATGTTGGCCAAGAGTGTCTTGTTAACCTCCACGGACTCCACCAGGTCCGACCCGATAGTGTCCAGCTTGATCTGGCGCACGCCGCTTTCCGGCGCTGGGACATTGACGCCGTCGATGGTCACGTTGTTATAGTACGGCTGGGTGCCGCGAATTTGAACGTATTTTCCTTCGCCTTCATCGCGTTCGAGGCTCACGCCGGGAAGGCGCCCAATGGCGTCCGCGACGTTCGCGTTGGGTAGGCTCATGATGATTTCGGCCGGCATGACCTGAAGAATATTCTCAGCCGTACGTTCGCGATTGATGGCGTCGGCGTCGGCGTGCGCCTGCTCGCCGGTCACCGTAACGGATTCAGTCTGCGAGGCGAGCTGCATCTCCGCTGCCACGTGGGTAGGCTCGCTGCCAGTCACGGTGATCTCTTTTGAGTACGGCGCCATGCCGACGAACGATATCACCAGCGTGTAGGTTCCCGGCGGTATGTCGCTGAAGCTGAATTGGCCGCTGTTGTCCGACGCGGTTTTCCGGCCGGTAGGTTGCAACTCTACGCTCGCTCCCTGCAAAATCGCATGAGCGGAATCCGTAACCAGCCCCGTAACGGTTCCTTTAGACACCTGCGCGGAGGCCGGAGCCACCGACAACAGCAGCACGGTAGCCAGCGCGAAACACAATCCGAGTTTAAGCATTCTGAATCCGCCGTAATTGAATAGACCGTGCCCGCGGACTACGCTGCCGCGCCAGCCGGTTGGGGTTCAGAGTACCAGGGGAAGATGTCGATCGGGCGACGAAGCGATAACAATATCGTGAGTTCTTAAATCCCTATTTCTTCAGGACTTCTTCAGATTGATGACTTATACTGCACGCTTTGACTTAGTAACGACGGATACGATCACTTACTAAGTTCGCATGCGGGTGAAGAAGAACATGCCGAACATGGCGAAGATCAGATCCGGCGACCAGGCCGCCAGCGTGGCCGGCAGCAGGTTCACATCGCCCAGTTGCTCGAAGATCTTGCCGATGGTCCAGTAAGCGATCGCGATGGCGAAGCTCACGCCCACTCCCGCCATGGCGCCGCGGTTGCCCGCCAAGAAAGCGAACGGCACTGAAATCAGCGCCATCACCAGCGCGAAGAGCGGCAGCGCGAACTTGCGATAAAAGCTCACCTGCAAGGCGATGGTATCGATGCCGCTACGCTGCAACTCGCGAATGTACGCCGCCAATTGCTGGTAATTCATCTGCTGATCCTGCAGCACCTCTTGCAGGAAATAATCGGGCCGCTCGTCGATCTCGGCAAACGTCGCGGCCTGTCCGCTGAAGTTATTGAATTTGATCTGACCGCGGTCTCCGCTTGGAATCTCGCGGCTCCAGCCATTCTCGAAAACCCAGGTATGCAGCGTCGGCTCCCAGCGCGCTTTCTCGGCGGAGATATGTTTGCGAACGTGAAAATTCGAGGGGTCCAGCTCGAACACCTGCGGCTGCGACATTTCCTTTTTCGCGCCGTCGATGTAGTTGAAGTAGAAAACGCGGGGATCGTTATTCGATCCCGGATCGAAGACCCATTTCTTGTCCGGATGCAAATAGGTTTGCACCGGCTTGCCCTTGATCTCCTTGCGAATCGCGTCCTGCTTTCGATTGGCGCCCGGCACATAGTAATGCGCGAAGGCGAACAAAGCGCCGCTCATCAATAACGCCGCCGTCAACACCGGGACGGACAGACGGTACAGGCTGATGCCGCTGGCTTTCATGGCCGTGATTTCGTTGTGCTTGGTGAGAACGCCGAAGGTGATGAGAACCGCCACCAGCACGCTCATGGGCGCGGAATCGAAAATGAGCTGCGGCGTCAGAAAGAACAAGTAAGTGAACACGCGCGTCATCGCGATGTTGTTTTTCACGATGTCGCTCAACAGATCGAAGAACGTGTACACATGCGTCATCGCGACGAAGCCGGCCAGCAGCAACGCGAACCAGAAGAGGAAGCTTTTCAGTACGTAGCGGTCCACCACCTGGGGCAGCAGCAATATACGCCAGCGGCGGCCGCGCGAGCGAATTTGCGCGGCGGCCATCGGCAAGATTCTTCGCACGGCGGTCCAGGCCCGGAGGACCCATCCGGAAATGGCGGCGTACCAGTCGCGATCGCCAGGCCGTTCCATGCGAATCAAAAGAATGATGCCAGCCACGGCAAAAACTGTGTTTGAAATCCAATACGCGACGCCCACCGGCAGCTTCTGTTGCTTAGCGAGAGCGTTGGCGGCGATCAGTCCGATCCAGTAGACGAAGGCCAGCGCCACGGTGATCACGAAAGCGCCCGACTTGCCGCCCTTGCGCGATGATATCCCGAGCGGAATTCCAATCAGAGCCAGCAGGAAACAGGCTGGCGGCAAGGCCAGCCGCTGGTGCAATTCGATGCGGGCTTGAATGAGATTGTAGGGGTCGAGCTTTTTGTCGCCGCGGTACGCCATGCGATACAGCGGAATGGTGTCGATTTCGGTATAGCCTTTGGTGGGCGCATCGCTAGGCTTGACGGCCTCCAGAACCTGCGTCCCGGTGGGCGCAACATATTTGTAGTAATCTGTCAGGTCCTTGCCGACGTCGTAAGTGGCCATGTCCTGCAGCGTAAGCTGGATCTGATTGTGAGGGACATCGGGGACAGCCACAGAACTCGCGGCCACCGTGACGCTGGGTCCGTCGCCGCGATCGTGATCGGTCTTTTTCCGCTCTTCCACAGGCGTTGTGTCGGCGATGAAAACGTTGCGCCAGCGCGTGACCGTGCCTGGAGTCACTTCGCTGATGTACACAATCTTATTCGGGAACCCCTCGTCGAAGACCTGTTGCTGTATTTCTGAACTCAGCTCGGCGGCTTTGAGGGTATTCAGGACTTTTTGTGTGATCCAGGCCGAGTAAGGCGTCAGCCACAGCGACGCGGTGGCGGTGATCAACATCGCCAAGGTAGCGAACAGCAACACCGGCGGAATCACCCGGCGGCTCGGAACTCCGGCGGCACGCATGGCGACGATCTCGCCATCGCCAGACATACGGCTCAGAGCGATCATGACCCCCGCTAGAACACCCAGGGGCAAAGTAAAGGAAAGCGTGAATGGAATCGCGAGAGTGAACAAATGAGCGACGACGCGGGGTGACGCCGAGCTGCGCACCAGGATCTCAAAGAGCTTTCCGATGCGCTGCAAGAACAGCACGAAGGTGAACATCGCCGCGGCGAAAAACGCGCTCTTGGAAACCTCGCGAAATATCGACCGAAACAGCAGGCCCATGGTTAGCTGCCTGCGGGCTGACGCGGCTCGGTTGCCGGTACTGAGCCGCGCGCGTTAGCAAGCGGTTTGCCGGCGGATTGGGTAGTCAACGCGGGCGGAGGGACGATGGGAGGTTTCGGAGTTTCTTCCTTGGCCGGCTCCAATTCCATTTCCTCAAAAAGCACCGCCGGCGCGACAATCGAAGCGGTAGTAGTGAACGAGCCCGCGCCCACCAGCGCAAACGGAGCGTTCGAATCGATCAAATCGAAAACATAGTTTTCGTCCGACGCCGCCGCGATGTCCTTGAAGGAACGCACGGACGCATCATGGAAGAAGAGTCCCCGCACCAATTCCTCCCGGCCATCGGGATAAACCTTATAAGCCAGCAGCGGAGGCACCACCGGATGCGATCCGCCGGAAGCCTGTGCCACTTGTCCCAATTCATCGAGCGACGCGGTGGAGGGATAATCCAGCTTCCGGATCAGGATTCCGTACGGCTTGTTGGCCGAGCGGCACATGTCGATGAGCTTTTGCTTCATGCCGGCCGCGGGCGTGGTTTGCGACGCGCGGATAAACAGATTGCCGAAGCCGGGCGAGCGCGTGCCGTAAGCGCCACTCATCCGGGCGTGTCCATTCGATCCGGAATAATCCTTGAACACCGGCGTACGCGTCAAAAGAAAGCTTTTCAGTACGCCTTTCTCCACCAGCGTCAGCGGCTGCGGCGCGACGCCCTCCATGTCGTAGAGGTAATGTCCCAGTAAAATGTGGCCTTGATATTGGGTTTGCGTGGGATCGTCCACCACGTCCATCCACTCCGGCAGAATGCGCGAGCCGATCTTGTTCTCTAGTTCACTGGGCGAGTAACGGGAGGGACGCCCCGGATCGGTCACCGGCTTGCGCGTGATTTTCAAATTGTCGCCCAGCAGTTGGCCGAATAGCTGCGCGGCCGCCGGCGCTTCAAACAACACGGGGCCGTCGTACGATTCGCCACTGGGAGCCTCGCCGAGCGCGGTGACATGTTCTCCCACGGCCTTAACTTCGCGCGCCAGCACTTCTTCGGATGGCAATCCATCGGGGTTGAAGGCTTGAAACACCAGCGAGTCTCGCACCTGCGTTCCATCGGTGGCGAGACCGTGGGCTACCGCTCGAACATAGGCCAGGTCCTCGGGAGTCCGCAGTTCGGCGCCTTCCGAGGTAACGATATAGTTGGTGGATTGGGAAGAGTGGACCTCCACGCCCGAGCTGAATACTTTCGGGTAATGAGCGAAGAGCGCCGACAGACGAAGGACCTCGCTTTTCCAAGCGGCGGCCGCAAACGGCTTTCGTTCGATCGGCAAGATCAAATGCGAAGCCGGAGCGGTGGAAAAGTCTGGCAGCGTATCGGGCTGGCTCATGTTCTTCAACGACGACCGCTTGCGTGCGATGGCTTCCTCGGCGGTCTTATAAGCGCGATCGGTGGCTAGCCAAAATACCTGCCGGAAGGCCAGGTAGTCGTTGTCCAGCGGCAGGCGCGGCGGATCGAATCGGCTGCCGACGAACGCTTCCGAATAGATGTGATCGGTGTTGTCGAAAGTGAAGTTCCCGACGCGCATTTCGACCGAAGGAACTCGAAACGACGACTTATTTTCCTCTAAGAGCGCCCCCAGCGTGGCCGTGATCGAATGGCTGACCGTGTCCTCCACGCGGTACTCGGTGTAGTAAGGCGGATCGAGACCGAGCCGGATCAACGAACCCACGCGCTTTATCTCATCCTGCATCGCGCGCAGTAGGACGTCGTCCTGCTGCTGTTGGCTGGTTGGCTTTTGGCCATTGGCCGCTGGAAAGGTCGAGTTCTGAGCCAGCGCGACTCCGGCCAACAGCCAGAGGCCAACGGCTAATAGCCAAGCCCAAACGGCCAATAGCCAGCGCTTCACTTGGTTGCTCCGACGTCGATGGGACGGCCGAGGAATGGCGGACGATCCTGGGAATGCTGCTTCTTCTGAACCTCGATCTCCGACACCAGAATGGCCGGCGAACTGGCCGACACCGGCACTTGCCCCGACTCGGCGCCGCAGTAGCCGTTGAACACTTGCGGCTTGTCGGAAGTGGCCAGGATCTTCGCGAAACTCGATAGCGGGGTTCCCACAATGTCCACCCCGCGCACCAGTTCGTCGGGACGTCCATCGGCAAACACCCGGTACACCATCAGCGGAATGACGGTGAACGCTTGCAGGCCGCGGCGTTGCGTGGTGGTGTAGCCACCGGTGATCTCATCGAAATACAGGCCGTATGGTTTATTCTGGCGTTTGATCTCGGCAACCAACATCTCTCGCAAAGCTTGATCCGATACCTGCTTCTTCGATTCCACAATCAGATTCGATTGCCGTGAGACCACTTCTAATCCCGGCTGCCGGCGCCCATGCCCGTTGGAATGATCCACGCCGTCGATCGGGGAGCGCGACATCAGGAATGTTTTCAAAATCCCGTTCTCCACCACCGTCACTGGCCGGGCTTTCACGCCTTCGTCGTCATAGGTGTAGTAGCCGTTGAGATCGACGCCGTCCAGTGTCCTGCGAGTGGGATCGAAGACCACCGAAAGAAAACTGGGCAGCACCGACGTCCCAACCGCTTTGGTGAACGTTTGGCCTTCAGCTTCGTCCTTCTGACGATGTCCTTCGATGCGGTGCCCAAAGATCTCGTGGAAGAAAACCGCGGCGGCGCGTCCGGAAAGAATCGCCGGACCGACGAAAGGCTCAACAGCCGGGGCCTGCGCGAGATCGGCCAAGTTGTGACCCACGCGTTTGGCCGCGGCCTCAATGTCGGCGGGCTGGGGCAAATGCGCCAGGTCCGCCGCCTGAAAATCCTCCAACGCCACCAGGTCCATACCGTCGGTGGCCTTGCCGCGCGCGACTATCGACAAACTCACGAAGTTGCGCCCATGGAGCAAGTGCGTGCCCTCGGTGCTGACCATGTACTTGGACAATCGCTCACTGGAGAGGCTGACGTTCGAGTACAGCACGTCGGGAAAATCGGCTACCTCGGAGGACCACTTCCGCGCGCGATCCGCCCATTGCGCATCGATATTCGAGATGGGAGGCGGCGGTTCCTGGTAGGTCGTGGCAGGTTCGCTCGAAAAATCCGCCGAGCCATCGGCGTCCTTGACCTTCACTTCCTGGTTGGACTTGATTTCGATCAGCCGGCGCGACGCCAGCTTGTACGTTCGGTCCGTGTCCAGCCACACTCTGCGCCGGATGGCATCGGGCGAATCGTCCAAAGGTACTACTTCGCCGCGCGTGAACCGGCCCTTCTGCCCGTTCAGCGAATGGTAGTTGTCCAACTGAGGCGCACCAACGCGCAGCGTGACATCCAGGTACCGCAGATGCTCCTGGCTACGAGACTCGATGGTCCCTAACGTCGCCGCGAGCGACTGGCTCTCCTCTTCGGTGACCGTATAGTCCATGTAATAAGGAGGCGGGTCGGCTTTTTCTTTCAGGATGGTGAAATTGCGCTGCAGTTCGTCACTGAGGATGTCCAGCAGCGAAGGAGCGGAGGCGGCGGCCAAAGGAAGGGCGAAAACGAGGGCAAGAAGAATACGCACGAAGTATCAGGATAGCAAGGCGCGGAGACCGAAGCGGAAAACAAGCACCCGCAGGTAAGCTACAATCGTCGTTCCTCTCATGTCCCTCGTCAGTGGCGCCCGTCTCGGAACCTACGGCATCATCGCGCCCCTGGGCGCGGGCGGAATGGGCGAAGTGTACCGGGGCCGGGACATGAAGCTCGATCGGGAAGTGGCGATCAAGATTCTGCCCGATGCGCTGGCCCACGATCCCGAACGCCTGGCCCGATTCGAGCGCGAAGCAAAAGTGCTGGCCTCGCTGAATCATCCCAACATCGCGCAGATTTACGGCATCGAGGAGTCGAGCGGCGTTCGCGCGCTGGTCATGGAATTGGTGCCGGGCGAAACTCTGGCTGAAGCCGAGAAAACGCCTCTGCCGCTGGAAACCACGCTGAATTACGCCCGGCAGATCGCCGAGGCTTTGGAGACGGCGCACGAAAAAGGCATCGTCCATCGCGATCTGAAGCCGGCCAATGTGATGATCACCCCCGCGGGCGTGGTGAAGGTTCTCGATTTCGGCCTGGCCGCGATGCCCAGCCGTGAGAGCGCCAGCGGTTCCGATCCACACAATTCGCCGACCTTCACCATGGCCGCGACACAGGCCGGCTTCATTATGGGGACCGCCGGTTATATGGCGCCGGAGCAGGCCGCCGGTAAGCCCGTCGACAAGCGGGCGGACATCTGGGCCTTCGGCGTGGTCTTGTTCGAAATGCTGAGCGGCGAGCGGCTGTTCGACGGTGAGACGGTTTCGCACACGCTGGCCGATGTTTTGCGCGCGCCCATCGATTTCGGAAAGCTGCCGAAGGACACGCCGCCGTCTATACGCAATCTTGTCGAGCGATGCCTGGATCGCAATGTGAAAAACCGGCTGCGCGACATCGGCGAAGCGCGGGTGATTATCGATCGCGTGGGCCAGGAGCCCGCGCCGCGGCAGACGGTTCCGGTTCCTCAGGCATCGGGAGCAGGCGGCAAGGCAGCGTGGGCGATCGCCGGGCTGTTTATCGTGACTAGCGCGATCTTAGCGTTCGTCCATTTTCGCGAGACACCCGCGCCGCAGCGTGTCATGCGATTTCAGATTACGACGCCGGAGAAGGTCAGCGGCCCCATTTTCGAGCTTTCGCCCGATGGTCGAACGCTGGCATTCACCGCCAGCGAAGGTGGGCGCCGGCGGCTGTGGATTCGTCCGATCGATTCCCTGGCCGCTCAACCGGTACCCGCAACCGAAGATGCCTCCTATATGTTCTGGTCTCCGGACAGCGCGTATATTGGGTTCTTCGTTCCGGGTAAGCTCAAGAAAATCGCTTTATCGGGGGGACCGGCACAAACTCTGTGCGACGCGTCGGACGGACGTGGCGGCACCTGGAATCAAGATGGAGTGATTGTCTTCTCGCCCGGTGTGGGACTCCCGATGATGCGAGTCGCGGCGGCAGGCGGAACGCCCGCTCCGGTGACGAAACTCGACGTCGACGGGCTGATACGCTACCCGAGTTTTTTGCCCGACGGAAAGCGGTTTCTCTTCGAGATCTCGAACTCCCGTCAGGAAACGAATGGTATCTACGCTGGGTCCTTGGATGGCTCGCCGCCGGTGCGTGTGCTGCCCGACCAATCGAGCGCCACCTATGTGGCCTCGAGTTCTACTCATAAAACAGGACTGCTATTGTTCCGCCGCGACGGTACGTTGATGGCTCAGCCGTTCGACCCAGGTGCGGTCCATACCTCTGGCGACGCGTTCCCGGTTGCCGAGGAAGTGGGTATTGCTGGAAATACGAACCACGCGTCATTTTCTGTTTCTGCCAACGGAGTCCTGGCCTACAGCGCTGGTGGTGCCCTTACCAGCGGCATTGGGTTGGGAAACCTGCAGTGGATCGATCGCAATGGCAAGCACACCGCCATCATTGGACAACCCGCCGACATCCTTACTCAGTCGCTTTCGCCGGACGGCAAGCAAGTCGTTTTGTGCATTCGCACCATGGGGGGCGACGGCTCCGATCTCTGGATTCTAGATGTCGCTCGCGGCGTTCCATCCCGCTTCACCTTCCGGCCGGGCCGATCGATGGACGGGATTTGGTCTCCCGACGGCAACCGTATCATCTTCCAGACCGACAATACCTCGGTCTACGAAAAACCGGCTAGTGGAGCCGGCAAGGAAGAATTGCTCCTGGCGCGCGGTCTCAACGTTCGTCCACAGGACTGGTCGCGAGACGGACGATTCCTCGCGTACATGGAGACCGGCGGAAAAACGGGCACCGACCTGTGGCTGCTGCCTCTAGAGGGCGATCATAAGCCGGCCCCTTATTTGCAAACACCGTTCAACGAAAGCGACGCGCAATTCTCGCCGGATGGGCACTGGATGGCGTATGTCTCGAATGAGTCCGGACCGCCCCAAGTCTATGTACAATCGATTCCCGCCAGCGGAACCAAGTTTCAAATCTCCAGTGCCGGAGGGGTTCAGCCGAGGTGGCGTCGAGACGGGAACGAACTGTTCTATATTTCGACGGACAACAAACTCACGGCGGTGCCGCTGAAGATTGGCGAGACCATCCCGGCCGGCACTTCGACGGCGCTCTTTGACATCCAGCCGATCTATTCCGGATCCGGCCTGTGGGCCTACGAGCCCAGCGCCGACGGACAGCGATTCCTGGTGTTGTCGAGTGCTGGCGCGGCAAGCCGTCCCATCACGGTGGTTCTCAACTGGCAGGCCGAGATCAAGCGCTGACGCACGTCATCAACTCGCAGCTTTCTCCTTCCGCAGAATGAGAACCACGCCGGCCAGAACCAGCAGCGTTCCAACCAGCGTTCGTGCCGTGATTTCCTCGCCTGCCACAAAGTAGCCCAGCGAAACCGCCACCACAGGATTCACGTACGCATGACTGGCCACTCGTGTAGCCGGCATACGCGCCAGCAGCCAGACGAATGCAGTAAAGCCGAGCAGCGATCCGCATACGACCAAGTAAAGCAGCGCCAGCGCCGCGCGCAGCGAGACGTGGGGAAACGGATGAAGTTCTCCGAACGAGGCCGAGAGCAGAAGCAACATCCCACCGCCTAACACCATCGCTCCGCCCGATGCTAATGGCTTCGACTCCGGCATATCGAGCGAACGGTTGAGCACCGCACCCAGTGACCACGCGGTGGCGCCGGCCAGAATCGCGACGCAGGGAAGTATTCCAAAATGTCCTCCATTGCGGAACAGCAGGACGCTGACGCCGCAAAATCCCAACAAAATGGCCGCCAGAAGAGGCCAGCGAAACCGGTGCCGCCGAAACACCCAGGTTTCAAGCGCCATGGTGATCAGCGGCAGCGTAGCCTCGAGCACGGATGCGATGCCTGATGGTACGTATTTCTCCGCCCAGAAGAGCGGACCATATTCGGCCACGAACATCAGCAGTCCGATGATGGCCAGGCTGCGCCATTGCGAGGCTGTCGGCCGCGGCCGCCCACGGAATCGCATGAAAGCATACAGCACGATACCGGCTGTGAAGAATCGCGTTCCGGCGGCGAACAGTGGCGGCACTTCCAGTACCGCAATCCGGATGGCCAGGAACGACGTGCCCCACAGCACGTAGATCGCAAAGAAGGCCAGCAGGACGCGGCTATTGAATCGTTTCGCGATCCCGCTGGCCGGGTCTTCGATAACCGTCGTATCCGCCATAGCTGGTTACCATCTTTACAGCCGCAAGAGTAACCTGTCAAGATAGATTAGACGGTTAGAGTCAGAATGGCATTTCAATTGATCGCGGGCCACCCCGCGCTGGATCTCGTCAACACCCTGGATTGGCGCTTCGGAGCCCAAGGCCCCGAGGACTTGCTAACTAATTACGACGATCTTGTCCGATTCACTCAACAATCAAAGTTGTTAAGCCTCCGGCCCGCGGCCTCGAGAATCGCCGGCGCGCGAGCGCTCCAACGCTCCATCGAGCTTCGCGAGGCGTTAGCCGAAATTTTCTATTCCCGGCTGGACGGCCGCAAGCCCTCCACGGCGGCTCGCCATCGACTGGAGCGATATTTCAAAGAGGCGCGCCTTCGCCAGATGCTCAACTGGAAACAGTCGCCACGCCTGGAATGGGAGTGGCCCGCTCACGCGATCAACGCCGAGCTTCCTCTCTGGGCATTCGCTCTGAGCGCGTCGGACCTGATGACATCGGAAGCCGTCCACCGCGTGCGCGCTTGCGATAACCCCGAATGCCGCTGGCTGTTCCTGGACACCAGCAAAAATCATACCCGGCGATGGTGCGACATGAAGCTGTGCGGGAATCGCATGAAGGCACGGCGATTCAAATCCCGGCTCAGATCTTGAAGTCACCTGCTGCTCGCGTGGTCCAGACACCACCTCCCGCAGACACCACATCCCGCTTGACACCCGCCCGCAAAAGGTTATCCTTGATCCAAGGAGTCCTCTCGCATGTCCAACCGGTGGATCGTTTGCTGGGCCTTGACTCCGTTGCTTGGCCTTCCCTGCTTCGCTCAATCCGTCATCTCGGCTCATTCGGGCTTGATACATTTTTCCGATGGCTCGGTCTTCCTCGACGACCAGCGCGTCGAACAGAAAACCGGCAAGTTCGATCAGATGAACAACGGTTCGGAGTTGCGCACCGAGGAAGGGCGTGCCGAAGTGCTGCTCACCCCGGGGACGTTTCTCCGCGTAGGCGCCAACAGCGCGGTCCGCATGCTTTCGAACAAACTGGAAGATACGCGGGTGGAGCTGTTGCGCGGCTCGGCGGTCCTCGACCAGGCATCCGACACGCTCGCCGACACATCCGTCACCATCCTGTATAACCTCGATCAAGTTCGCATCAAGCAGCCCGGCCGCTACCGCTTCGATTCCGAACCGCCGCAGGTAAAAGTGGAAAAAGGCGACGCCGAAGTGACCGCCGATGGCAAAACAGTGGAAGCCACGGCCGGATACGTGGTGGCTTTCGAAGGCAAGCTCACCGCTCGCAAACTTCTGGACGACCCGAGCCCTGTCAATCGCGATAGCTTAGACAACTGGAGCGAGGCGCGCAACAATTCCGTCGATCAAAGCAATCAGGACGCGGCCGCCACCTCCGATCTTTCGGGCGTCATCGACGGCTGGAACAATAATCCGGATGCGGTCCTGCAATCGCTCGGCATTCCGCCCTACATCCCGGGCATGTCGAGCATGGTGCCGCCGCCCGGATACGGGCTGTCGCCCTATGGTGGACTTTACGGTTCCTATGGTTCCGGGCTCTATGGCTCTGGCCTGTACGGGTCGCCGCTTTATTATTCCGCCCTCTATCCGTACGGCCTCTATGGTCCGGGGCTCGTGAATCCATTGCTCGTTTACGGCCTCCCTACATATCGGCGTTCGTATTATCCGAGCTACGGCTACCGCGGGTTAACGCCTACTCGCACCGGATATGGCTACACCCCCGGGCGTTCGGTGATCACTGGGCGTGGTGCTAGCAGCGTGGGAATCGGCGTGGGTCGGCCGGTGGGCGGCGTGCGCGTCGGCGGCGGCCATCGCTAGAATTTACTCGCTCGGCGCGTAGTAGCCGAGCCTCCAGCGAGCCTTCAAAGCCGGCAGCGCTTTCGGCTGTTGCAGCTTTACTTCGATCTTTCGATATTTCCCGTCGCGGCTCGGGTTGGTCGGCGAGTAGGCCAGCACGTATTGATTGCGAAGCTCGATGCCGATGCGCTCGGCGATCCCCGGCAGTTCCCGTAAGTTGGTAGCGGCCAGCGCGCGGCCGCCAGTCTGGTCCGCGATTTCAGAAAGCAGTCTGGGCCCATCCAGTTCGGCTGCGCCTCCGTGCGCCAACCCCGTACCGCTCAAACCAAACGTCAGCGTCGGCTCGAAAACTCCCATCGCATAGATCTGGACGTCCGCTTCACGCACCAGATCGGTGATCTGGCTGGAGGTGTAGCGGCTGTTGTTGTCGCCCCCGTCAGAGATCACCAGCAGCGCTCTGCGCGGATTCTTGGAGCGCTTCATCTCCTGCAATCCCACGTGTACGGCGTCCAGCAGCGCGGTCAGTCCGCCGGATGTGGCCGAATTCATGGCGCTCCCGATCGCGCCGGCGTCGTTGGTCAATGCCACGGACAATTCCGCTCGATCGCTGAACTCCACCAGAAACGCCTCATCAGCCGCGTTCAAGGTCTTCAAGAACTCCTCTACCGCCCGCCGTGACGTATCCAGCTTGGCGCCCATGCTGCCGCTGGTGTCCACCAGCAGGCCGATCGACAGCGGAGCGTCTTCATTGGAGAAATGGGTGACTTTCTGCTCCACGCCATCTTCAAACAGACGCAGGTCGTCTTTTTCCAGGCCGAGCACGTAGCGGTTGGAAGGATCGGTGACCGAAACCGGAACCAGGACCAGGGTCGAATCGGCGCGAAACGGGGTTGCGTCCTTCAGGTCCGACTGTCCCAGCAATCCGGTCGCGAAGGCGCAGAAGACAGCTAAAAAAACTCGCACGGCGGCTGCACTCCTCATTGAAATTTAGCACGGAAACCGCGCTGCCGAGTGTCCTTAACCAAATAGTTCCGCGAGCCTTCGGCTCCTCGCCCGCTCGATGCTAGCATGGTCGTGTGTGCTCCAGGCGGGTTCTGCTTTTAGCCTTCGCGTTCGCCGCCGCGGGCCTCTTGTGCGCGTTTCAGATGCCGTTCCGCGAGTACCCGGGAATGGAGTACAACGACTTCCCGCTGCCCTCCGACTACCGCGATAAAAGCGAATTCGTTTTCGCCCGCCTCATGTACCCGCAAGGCCCTTGGGGCATCTTCGCGTATCTTTACCGCTTCGACTGGCGCCAGGGCCGCGGCGCTTGGACCAACGATTATCCGCGCGCCGATCGTCATTTCGTGCTGGCGCTTCGCCGCCTCACTCGCTTGCAGGTGCGCAGCGTCGAGCAGCCCGTCAGTCCCGACGACGGCGACGACATCTACAACTGGCCTTTCCTCTATTGCGCCGGGCCGGATCAATGGAACATGACCGATGCCGAACTCGCCAAGGTGCGCGAGTATCTGGCGCGCGGCGGCTTCCTGCTCGGTGACGACTTCTGGGGCGAGAGCGACTGGTATTATTTCCAGCGCAACATGGACAAGCTCCTGCCCGGACGTCCCATCGTCGAAATTGAAAATAGCGACGCCATCTTCCACACCGTCTTCGATCTCGACCAGCGCTACCAAGTGTCGGGCCAGTGGAGCCTGGGCGGCATGCCCTATTTGAACGGCGGCCGCGACCCGCACTGGCGCGCCATCTACGACGACAAAGGACGCATCCTGGTAGCCGTGCTTTTCAATCACGACACGGGCGATTCCTGGGAGTGGGCCGACGATCCCGATTATCCGGAGCGCTACTCAGCGCTCGGAATTCGCACCGGCGTCAACTACGTCGTCTACGCGATGACCCACTAGTTGACGCTTGGCATCTGTACCTCATCGATCACCACCACTTCCACCGGACCCCGCCCGGATTTCAGGCGAAGTCCTAACTGCTCCCGGATCGCTGTAAAAATCGACGGCCCATCCGCGGTTGCAGCGGACTGCACTTCGGTACCGGGCGGTAAGCCGGAGGTTGTGGGTCCGCCATCCTCGCCAGGTTGTGGGGTCCAGTCGATCGCGAAATCGAATTGGCCCGAAAGGCTTGTTTTGTTGATCACTGGCCCGCCCAAGGCGTACGAAAGTTGGCTCGCGAAAGTCGCTGGCGTGGCATTCGTAAGTCGAATCGAGCCACCGGCGACCCGCACTGTTTCTTTGGCATCGCTGTCCTTCGCCGCCGGAACCTTCGAGCCGTTGCCGTCAACCACCAGTTCATAGACCGGCATCTTCCGCACCTCTGAATGGGAACGCAGTTGAAAACGGTCTTCCAGTAGAGTGCGGAGCATTTGCCGAATTTGATCCGGTGCAATCGCGCCGTCATGTTTCGCTTGGAGATCCCAGCGCCTGGAAGCCACCCAGCCGGGACCGCCGACAATGCGAAACCCCTGAACGTTGAACGCCGTCATCATGAGCCTCTTGAGCGTGATTCCGGTGGCGGCAACGGTGCCGTCGGGCTCGATTCGAAACGCCAGGCGAACATCATCGCTGGTGTTCGGCTTAATGGACGCTACCTCGTATTGCGCCGGCTCCGCGCCCGTCTGCGCGTAGCCTGCGAGTGCGGTTATCAGCAGCAGAATTGCGGGCTTCACTACCACAGTGTCCCCCAAGACCAATCCTGCGTGCATCGATTCTTCACACCGCCTTTCCGGGAGCGGCGTTGCCACTTAGCACGGACGCTTCAGAACTCAAGCCGCGCCTGGAGTGCAATCATCCGTGGTGAACTGTCGCCGCCTAATCCGACGCCTAGCAGTCCCGTAGGCGGCGAAGTCGGGTAGCTGAGCGCTCCGAATCCGGTCTGGGTAGAAGGTTTGCCAGGAATCCCTGCGTAGACCACATTGGGAAGGCCGAAATTCGGATGATTGAACACGTTGAAGAATTGACCGTCAATCCGCAGCTTCACATGTTCCGACAACTGAAACCACTTGGTAAGGTAGAAGTCGCTCCAGACGAAATCGGGGCCGCGTAGCGCGTTTCGGCCTAGATTGCCGAATTGACAATTCGCCGCGCTATCGCCCCCGGCACAGGCCCCAGTGCTGGGATCAACCGTGGAAACGAAAGCGTCCGGATTGAGCCATTGGATGGTTCCCGGTTGCGTAATCCCAGGAATCGAATTGTGTTGATACACGGGCACGCCCGGCACGACGCTCGCATACTGCGGACCGCTGCCCTGAATTATGCCGATGCCGTTTCCATTCGCTGAATAGGGTGCGCTCAAAACAGAGAACGGCAACCCGCTGTGCCAAAATGCGGTGCCCGATACTTGCCATCCGTTCAGCATACGCGCCAACAACGGATTGCGGGCTTTGATGGGCAACTGATAAACGTATTGCGCGGTCAAGTTGTCTCGAACATCGTAATCGCAGGGACCGTATTGGCGACTCAGATCGCCGGGCAACGGTGACAGGATCGCGCCGGCGGCGAATGGAAGAAATCCGCCGTTCGAAACCGTGTCCATGCAGTGGCTCCAAGTGTAGTTGACCAGGACTTGAACGCCATGCGCCAGGCGCTTGTCCGCTGTTAACTGCAGGCCGTTGTAGTGGCTGTTGGCGCCGGTGTTCAGTTGTGTTACCGGCCCAAAACGCGGATCGACGGGCTGGCCATAAGGGAACGGCGCAAAGCATCCGGGGCAGACCGTTTGATAACCGTTCACTTGCGTTTCGTATGGCTGGTTTACGGCGCGGGTACCTACGTACTGAGCTCGCAAATTTAACGCGTTGCCGATCTGATGTTCCAGGGCAAAGCTCCACTGCATGAAGTAAGGCGCATGCAGCTTGCCATCGGGAACGGCGGTGATCGAAATCGGCGGAAGGCAGGAGCTGCGATTGGCCAGGGGCGAAGCGCAAGAAAGCTCGCCGTTCGCGAAGCCGGAGTTGAAGAGCTGATTCGCGGTGACCGTTGCGTCGATAGCGCTGTTTGGGACTCCCGGTGCGATGGCTGTTCCACCTACCGAGCCCAGTAGTCCGCCTTGAAAAGTCTTCGAGTACGGTGGGTTCACGCCCACGAGATCCGCGACACTGCCGGGCAGGATGTCGCTGAACAGGCCAAAACCGCTGCGCAGGACCGTGTGCGGTGCGATCTGCCATGCGATCGCTGTCCTCGGTTGCAGGATCGCCAACGGCGTCGAAGCAAAAACATTCCCTAGATGCGTCTGAATCACCGCATCCAGAGGCTGATTCACATCGTGCGAGATGGAATCGAACGATCCGGCCAGCCGCGCCACCGCGTCATGCGGATTCAGCGGATTTGAATTGTAGGTATCGCGGATGCCGAACGTCCAGGTGAGCGTGCGTGTCAACTTCCATGTGTCCTGCGCGTAGAAATCCAAATTGAGGAAGTTATAAGGCTGCGAATCGGCCAACGGAAAAGTTTCTGAAGCCGTGGATGCGACGCCGTGGATGAACTGGGGCAGGGTGGTGTAGGTGACCAGTGGAACTACGCCCTCGCCAAAATCATAATCGTTCAGGCGGAAGATACGGCTGTTGGTTCCGAAGCGGAATTCGTGCGGGCCAACGGTCCAGGCGAGATTGTCGTTGATGAAGACGCGCGTGGCGCGCCGGCCCTGCACCCACGTATTGTCGAGCCCTCCGAGTGGCGTGAAAGGAGCGTTCGAGCCGCTGCCCTCAAGCACGATTGGAAATGCCGCGAGCGTTTTCTCGAAATCGGCCGGTGCAAATAAGCTTTCATACCAGGAGAACGCGGGATTGAAGTAGTTCACCAAGTGTCCCGAAAACACATGCGTGTAGCCGGACGCGAAGGAGTAAAGCGGCTGCGGAGAAATGGCGTCGAAGATTGGATTAATGGGGTCGGTGTAGGCGGCTTGGAGTCCGGTGTCGGACTGAAAGCGGAACCAGGCCATGTTGTTGGTGTTGATGTTGTAGTCGATGCGGGCAGTCTGCACCTGCTCGCGATCGTCGCTCGAATGCGAGACGCTCTGGCGATTTGCGCACCCGTTTCCATTAGGCGGATTGCCGGCGGCTACGACCCCATTGCTATTGAATGGGCACCCGAGTACCGCGAGCGGGGTGCCGGCGGTATTGCCGTACAGCGCAAAGAGCTTCTGGTAGAACGGCACAAGTTGAGGCGCGGGCTGATACGTCGATCCGGTGATGGAATCCACGCCGCCTCGTGGCAGTTGGTCGAGGACGTAATTCTGAAAGGCCGGCGTCGGCACGGTGGTGGCGGTCACGATCGGAAGCGCAATCCGTACCCATTCGGAGTCGAAGAAGAAAAATAGCTTGTCGTGGACAATCGGACCGCCGAGGCTCCCCCCGAAGTGATTCACCGTGGAGCGCGGCTTGTGATTTCCGGGCGTGGCGTTGGTGAAGAAATCAGCCGCGTTCAACTTTGAGCCATTCCAGAGCTCATACAGATTCCCGTGAAATTGATTGGTGCCGGATTTCGTGACGTAGTTAACCTGGGAAGCGCCATACCGGCCTTGATCCACCGCATAGGAAACCGTGTTGACCGTCACCTCGGCGATCGAATTTAACCCCAGGACCAGATTGGTGGAAAGGCCGCTATTTAGATTGGTCAGCGGGTCGTTGGTCTCCAGGCCGTCGACAATATAGCCGTTCGAAAGGGAGGGCAAGCCATTGAACTGCACGTTGCCATAGCCATTCGTGCCGCCGACGAAATCGTTCCCGCTCCCAGCCGTGTTGATCAATGCACCTGCGGCAAATTGGATCGGATACGTCAGGTCGCCACCCGGATTGGGAAGATCTTCGAGAGTGCGGGCACTTAGGGTGGTCGAAGTATTTGGGTTGTCAGGGTTGATCAGAGGCGCCTGCTCCTGCACGAGAACAGTTGCGCTTGCCGATGCAATGTTCAGCCTGAAATCGACCGTTTGCGTTTGCCCGAGCTGCGCGGACACGGAATTGTTTTGTTGTGGTTCAAAACGGTCCGCCTCCGCCTTGACCGAGTACCCGCCGGGCTTGAGCTGCGGAAAACTAAAACGTCCGGAGTCGTCGGTTTTCACGGATCGTTTCAGGCCATTCTCCACGTTCGTGACAGTCACGATCGCGCCGGAGATCGCCGCACCGGCTGGATCGACGACCGAGCCGACGATAGCGCTGGTTGTCTCGCCCTGCCCATCCGCGAGCTTTACGAGCATCAAGACGATCGCCACTGCCCAGATCCAAAACCTGCGGCGAAGCAGCATTTAGCTACTTTACTACAGATTCCTATGATTAGTAAACCATGGTTAATATTAGCGCATAAACGGTTACTTTCCAACGATCTAGCCAGAAGGTTCTACACTGCTCCCCGGCCCTCTATTTCGAAAGATCAAGCTGGGGACGAAGCCGCGCGCCAGTCGCGCTCCGCGATTGCCGCAATCTGGTGAAGCATCCCATTGAAGATGCAGTAGTGTATCGGGTAGAGCGCGTACCAATAGAAAAGCCCCGCCAGTCCGGCGGGATCGAAAATTGCGGTCTGCCGAATGACGGCGCCCTGGCTGGTTGGTTCCACCTCGAACTGAAGCCATGCTCGACCCGGCACTTTCATCTCCGCGACCAGGTTGAGCCGGCGATTTGCTTCAAAGCTCTCGACGCGCCAAAAATCCAGGGCATCGCCCGCAGCCAAAGTATTGGGGTCCCTGCGGCCCCGCCGCAGTCCCACGCCGCCTATCAGAACATCGAAGAAGCCGCGAATCTGCCACAGGAAACTGGCGAAGTACCATCCGTTCGAGCCTCCGATCCGCTGGATTGGGGCAAACGCCAAGGCCGCTGGCACGGATACTTGTATGGTCCGGGAATCGACCAGCCTGGTCCCAAACCGCAAACCGCCCCACGATGCGGCCTTCCCACTGGACGAAAGAGCATCAGACCAAGAGGTAAGGGAGAATTCCCGGTTTTCGTGATGAAGAGCTCTCTCGATAGCTTCTCTTAAACCTTTGGGCTTGATGCTAAAAGTTGTCCGCGCGGACAGATCTCCGACCAGTGTCGGGTTTCTCATGCTCTCGATCAGCTTGCGGCCAACACGGGCATAAATCGGAGTGACGAGGCCCAGCCACAAACTCGATAGGCGGGTCGTTAGGACGGGCACCGGGATCATCCATCGCCGCAAGCCGCATTGGCGCGCGTACTCTTGCATAATATCGCCATAGCTGACTTGGTCCGGCCCGCCGATCTCAAATACCGCCCGCTGTTCCACCGGTAGTTCCAGAGCGGCCACCAGATAAGCGATTACATCTTCGATCGCGATTGGCTGGGCTTTGACCTCAACCCATTGCGGGCAAATCATGACCGGCAGACGTTGTACTAGAGCACGAATCATTTCAAAGGAAAGGCTTCCGGAGCCAATTACGATGGAGGCACGAAATTCGACGGTGGGAACACCGGAACCGCGCAGGATTTCTGCCACCTCGTGGCGACTCCGCAAGTGCGCGGACAAGTTTTGATCCGGGTTTCCCAAGCCGCCTAGGTAGATAATGCGCCGCACTCCTGCTTCGCGAGACGCATCGGCGAAATTGAGTGCGGCTCGCCGGTCTTCGTCTTCGAATTGTCGCGGGGAACCCATGGAATGTACCAGGTAGTACGCCGTATGCACTCCTTTGAGCGCCAACGCGAGAGAAGAACGATCCAGACAATCCGCCTGAACAACTTCGGTAGAGGAAGAAACTCGCGACTTAAGAAACCCAGGCTGCCGGGCGAGGCAACGGACGGGCCAGCCTGACGCCTCAAGCGCCTTGAGAAGGCGCCCTCCGATATAACCCGAAGCGCCCGTTAGCAGGATGAGAGAGCGATGATCCGTGCCCATTCGGAATACCTCAATTCGCCTTCCAACTAATACTAACTCTCATCGGGTTCCTGACAGCTCCTCATGAACGAAGGCGGGGGCCAACGGAAGTCGAAGGGTTCACGGCCAACCGCTCGGCGACCAATCCAGTCACCCCACGAACCCCGCTCCTTTCCACCCCAATCCAACCACTTAGCCGGCTCGCTTGCGCTCAATCGACTGCCTCGCCTGCTATGCTCCTTCCAAAGCCATCTGTCCGCCATTCCTGCGTCCGCCCACCCCTCGTCGTCGAAACCACAAAAAGAAATGCACTACCAACCACGAAACTACCCTCGACGCGCCTCCCCGCCCTCGGTCATTTGGCTTCGTTTGCCCAAATTCAAAAAAATTGCGCCGCCGCCTGCATACCCATCGCTCCCCCCCAACAGGCAGTGGTTTAATAAAAGGTAGATACCTCCGCATCCTATGAGAATCCTCGTCGTCGAAGACGAAAAACGTATTCAGGACTTCCTGTCCCGCGGTCTGGAAAGCGCCGGCTACGCGGTGGATGTGGCCGGCACCGGCGCCACCGCCGTCGATCTGGTGCACGGCGCCGAGTACGACCTCATCATTCTGGACTTGATGCTTCCCGACATGGATGGCCTGACCGTGCTGCAGAAGATTCGCAATCGCAAATCCAGCCCGCCGGTCCTGATCTTGAGCGCGCGCGATGCCGTCGACGATCGCGTGAAAGGCCTCGAACTCGGCGCCGATGATTACCTGGTCAAGCCGTTCGCCTTCGTTGAATTACTGGCTCGCGTCCGGGCGCGGCTGCGGCGCGGACAACCCATGCCCGAGCGGCTGCAGGTCGGCGATCTGCTGCTCGATTGCATCCGCCGCAAGGTCACGCGCTCCAACGAAAACATTGAGCTGGCGCCCAAGGAATTCAGCATTCTCGAATACCTGATGCGCAACCGCGGCCGTCCGCTCAGCCGCACCATGATTGTCGAACACGTCTGGGACATGGATTACGACGGCCTCACCAACATTGTCGACGTCTATATCCGCCACCTGCGCAGCAAAATCGACGACAAGTTTCCCGTCAAAATGATCCACACCGTGCGCGGCATCGGCTACATGTTGGATACGCCCGAAAAGGCCGCCGAGATGCCGGTCGAACAGATCACATGATCGAAAATATATGATCACGCCGGGCAAAGCTTTCGGTTGGACCCGCGGGCTCCGCTTCCGCCTGGCCTTGAGCTATGTCATCTTCTTCAGCGTCCTGCTGGTGCTGCTCGGCATGCTGTTCCGCCAGATCCTGAGCGGCACGTTTCAAAGCCAAATGGAGAGCGTGCTGGATGAAGAATGGGGCGCGGCCAAGGGCTATTTGCGCACCGGTCCCGAAGGACCCGATTGGGTTTTCGACGAAAAGGATCCGGATGAAAGCTTCGCTGTACGGCGCGTCCAGCGCGTCTACATGCTGGCCGATACGCAAGGCCATCCGCTGCAGCATTCGGAAATTTACGATTCCCTGGGCATCGATCCTCCGTCCGAAATTCGCGCCATTCTGCAATCCGGGAAACCCGCCATTCGCCAGCGCAAGGACACCAGCGGCGTTTCCTACCTGATCCGCTCGGGCCTCTGGGTGGATCACGACGGCCACAAGTATTACCTGGCCATCGGCCGCGCCCTCGACTACAACGACAAGGTCATCAAGAATTTCACCTGGCAGTATTTCGCCTGGGTGCCGCTCGTGATCGTGCTCAGCGGCGTGCTCGGTTGGTTCCTGGCCGGGCGCGCGCTCCATCCCGTGAATTCGGTGGCCGAGGCCGCGCAGCGCATCACGCACTCCAATCTGGACCTGCAGATTCCAGCGCGCAACGCGCACGACGAGCTGGACCGTTTGATCGAAGCGTTCAACCACATGATGACGCGCCTGAACCATTCCTTCGAGCAGATTCGCCAGTTCTCCACCGATGTATCGCATGAGTTGCGCACTCCGCTGACGGTGGTTCGCGGACAGCTCGAAGTGGCGCTGTTTACCGCGCAGACCGTCGATCAATACCGCGACGCCATGGCCGACGCATTGGAAGGCGTCGAACGTCTATCCAACATCGTGCGCGCGCTCTTGATGCTCTCGCAGGCGGAAACCGGGCAGCTGGCGCTGCAAAAAACGGAACTCAATCTGGCGGCTTTGGTTCGCGACCTGGTGGACCAGCATCAGATTCCCGCCGAGGCGGAAGGCGTACGCCTTACCTGCGTGGTGCCGGCCAATTGCATGATCAACGCCGATCGCATCCAAATCGAGCGGCTGGTCTCGAACCTTTTGGGAAATGCGATCAAGTACACGCCGGCGGACGGAACGGTCAAGGTCTCTTTGATTCCGGGCTTCGATCAGGTGAAGCTGATGGTGGAAGACACCGGCGTCGGCATTTCGCCCAGCGATTTGCCGCACATTTTCGACCGCTTTTATCGCGTGCCGTCGGCCGCTGCCGAGAAGGGCCTGGGCCTTGGTCTCAGCTTCGTCGCCTGGATCGCTAAAGCGCACGGCGGAACCGTTACCGTGGAAAGCACCTTGAACAAAGGCACCTGCTTTACCGTACTGCTGCCCGTGGGGCGCTGGTCTATCGTGCCGCCCGACACTCCAGCCGTGCCGGTCCCCGAGCGGGTACACTAGGTAACACACCCATGGCCCATTTGGAGATTTCTGCCCGCGAGAGAGAAGGGGTCAAGATTCTCGACCTGAGCGGCAAGCTGACGGTCGGCGATGCTTCCAATCTTCGCGAAAGAGTCAGCGCCGAAACCGCTGCCGGTAGTTTGCAGCAGCTTTTGAACCTGAAGGAAGTCGAGTACATCGATAGTACCGGCCTCGGCACTATGGTGATTTGCTACATGGCCGTGCAAAAGGCCGGCGGCACGCTGAAGTTGGTGAATCTCAATCGCCGGAACTTGGAGCTGGTGCTGCTGACCAAATTATCCACGGTATTCCAGATCTTCAATGAAGAGCAGGAAGCCATCAACAGTTTCTTTCCCGATCGCGCGATCAAACACTTCGATATTCTGTCCTTCGTACAGCAGCAAAAGGAAAGTGGCGCGTAAGCGCACCGCATGTTCGGGCGTCGGAAGAAAGCGCTGCTCGAAGCCGGGGTCCAAGCGCCGGCCTTTCGGTTGGCGAGTCTGGCAGAGTCTGGTATCAATGCCGCGGCGCGATCGCTCGAAGATATCCTCGCCCAGGGCCCCGCGTTGCTGGCTTTTTATAAGATCAGTTGCCCGGTTTGCCAGCTCACCGCTCCGTACCTCCAGCGCCTGGCGGCCAACAACGCGATCCAGGTGATCGGGATCTCGCAAGACGATGCCAACGGCACGCGCGGCTTTATGCAGCGCTTCGGCGTCACGTTCCCTACGCTGCTCGATCTGGCGAGTGAAGGCTATCCGGCCAGCAATGCATACGGCATCACCTCGGTTCCCTCGCTATTTCTGATCGAGCGCGACGGCACCATCGCCCGCTGCATTAACGGATTCTCCAAACGCGATTTCGAAGAGATCGGCGCGCGCGCCGGCGTGGTGCCCTTCGGTCCTGAGGATCACGTTCCCGAGTGGAAGGCCGGTTGAGGCTCCAAGAACTAGGTCCCGGTCGGGGACTAAGCTAACCGGACCTGCGATAATGGAGTTTCCAAATGGCCAACATCTCTGACGTATTCGGATCCGCCGCCGCTATCGCCAAGGGCATGTCCATCACTCTCGGCGAAATGATGAATCCCACCATCACCGAGGATTATCCCGACACGCCTCCGAAGTTTCAGGAGCGTTACCGCGGAGCGCATGTGCTGCAGCGCGACGAAAACGGCCTCGAGAAGTGCGTGGCCTGCTTCCTCTGCGCGGCCGCCTGTCCGGCCGATTGCATTTACATCGAAGCCGCGGAAAATACCGAGACGCTGCGCATCAGCGGCGGCGAGCGTTACGCCAAGGTCTACAACATCGACTATTCGCGTTGCATCTTCTGCGGATATTGCGTGGAGGCTTGCCCCACCGACGCCATCACACACGGCCATGGTTTTGAAATCGCCAGCTATAATGTTTCGACGCTCATTTACCGCAAAGAGAACATGCTCGCGCCGATTCCGCAAGGCGCGCATTTCCCGTTGAAGGCCGAACCCGAAGCTGCGCCCAGCGGGCACTAACGCTCCCTCACGGTCGCGGTTCAGTACTTCAAGATCTCCAGTAGCCGCGCGCGGTCCGCCGCCGACATCCCCGAGTTCTTTGCGATATCGCCGCGCGTTTCGAGTTTTCGCCGATAGCGCCCAAAATATTCGTCGATGTCGCCCCCGAACTGGAAGCTGTACATGATGTCCTGGAACACCGCCGTGTGCGCGAGCCCGAGCGCATGTCCCGATTCATGCAGGCAGGTCAAATACACGATGGCGTCGCGCAGCAGACGGTCGCCATTCACGGGCAGCGGTGACGGCCGCACATAGACCTCGGCTCCCAAGTGCCCTTCGAATGCCATCGGCCGCGTTTCGCCGTACAACCCTTGCTCGGCGGACGCCCAATACAAGCGAATGCGCGCGTGATCCCGATCCTTCACGCGAGTGAACTCGAGTTCCCCGCCCGACGCCCTTTGCCACGCCTCGAACGCCCACTGTGCCAACTGCGGATCGTCGGGCTGGCACATCGACGCCGGATCGGTACAGGGCTGCACCCAATACGTGTATTTCTGCGGCGCGGCACTTAAGCCAAAAGCCAACAGGCCAATGGCCAACAAGCGAAGCCCGATCATCGTCTTTGCGCCAGCCGGTCCTCAGCCAGCAGCTTGATCTGCGCCTCCAACTGCTCGATGCGCTTGGTGAGATCGTCGATCAATTGGCCCTCGGGATCGGGCAGAGTGCCGTGTTCGAGGTCTCCAATATCGGCCCCCGATCGCACTACGCGCCCCGGCACGCCAACGACGGTAGAGTGTTCCGGCACCGAGCGGATTACAACCGAGCCTGCGCCGATCTTGGTGTGATCGCCGATCGTAATATTACCGAGGATCTTCGCGCCGGTGCCGATGACAACATTGTTGCCGATGGTAGGATGGCGCTTGCCCTTCTCCTTGCCGGTTCCCCCCAGCGTCACGCCTTGATAGAGCAGCACGTCATCGCCGATTTCGGTGGTCTCTCCAATTACCACGCCCATGCCGTGATCGATGAAACAGCGCCGCCCAATGGTGGCGCCGGGATGGATTTCGATGCCCGTCACCGTTCGATTGAACTGCGAAACGATGCGCGCCGGCAACGAAAAACCCGCCGTGTACAGCCGGTGCGCCGCGCGATGCAGCAGAATGGCATGAAAGCCGGGGTAACAGAAGAAAATCTCGACCGCGCTTTGGGCGGCGGGATCACCTCGAAAGACGGTATCGATCTGTTCCCGAATGGCTCGAAACATACTGCTTTGCTTTGATTATCGCACTGGATCGAGCGATGCAAGCATTTTGTCGAAGGCTGCCTGATTGGCGGCTACCGTCTTGGCCGGGCCGGTAAATTTGATGAAAATCGACCCCTGCGGCCCTTCCACAACCGCTCCCAGCATTCGATAATCGGGCATGGCGGGTCCCGGTTGCGCGGTTGGACCACCCATCCCGGTGTAGGCACCCGAAACATCGACGGTGGTCACTGGCATCCCATGCACGGTACTTTTGGCGATCTTGGCTGCTGCTTTCGACGGCTTCCCGTCGGCCTGGAGAAATTGGCCGATCCAGCGGTCGAGGTTGGCATCCACGCTTCCGCCTTGCCCTGGCCCGAAATAGTACACGCCACACTCGCCGCTGGGCGTTACGGTATAGGTGGCGAGCCGCATGGCCCGCTGCGCTTCAGCCTTCCAACTCGTCGGCATTGTCCAGCGAACGCCGGCGCCTGAATCCGCGCAAAGGAACATGGCCGCAAGAAACAATCCAGATACCATCCGGCGCATATGGCATCAGTATGGCACGGCGCATGGCGTGAGGCGTGCACGCCAACCAGGCGGAACCCGTGCAGACCGCCTGCGCCGCTAACGTCTATGCCGTTCCAGTTGCGTCGCGACCTCGGGTAGCACCTCGGTGCCTTCCGCTCTCACGGCGTCCAGTGTCGTCGGATTCAGGCCGAGCGCCTTAAGGATGGTCGGCGCTACCTGGGCGGTTCGCGTCGTGACTGAAACCGTCTGCGCCCTAAAGCTTGGATTGGCCACCATCAGGATCACGTTGGTATCGTCATGCCCGAACCCGCCGTGATCTCCTATCACGGTGGTGCTCCCCGAGTACGTCATTCCTGGGTTCGGCGTCACGATAATGTCCGGCGACCGTGGATCCTGGCCCGCGCCGAGACCGCCTACGTTGTAATTCAGCGCCAGCGTCGGCCCGTAGTAGATCTCCCCCAACCCGATTTGCGACGCATTCTTTTCGAGCAGCTGGACAGCCGCCGACACGCTCGCGCCCGCATTTAGCCAAAGCACGGACACATCATCCTCGGTTGCTCCAATACCCGTTGAGTTCAGCGGCGACTCCGAGAAGGGGATGGCGGTGCCCAGCAGCGTGGCCGGCGTATTGCTGCCGTTTGCCACGTAGCTGGCCGGGTCGATGGGAGATTCCCCGTGCTTCGCCGTGATGATGAGCAGCGTACTGTCGGACAGGCCCGCAACCCTAAGTGCGTTGACGATGTCACCGATCGAGTTGTCCACAAACTGGATCTCACTGAGCAGCGCCGCGCTGGGCAGGGCCGCGGCATTCTGGTAACCGCCCGGGCCCACGCCCGGCTCATTCACGCTTTGGCCAATGTACACGGACTGGAAGTTCATACCGAACAATGCCGGCACCTGCGCCGGAGCGCCGTTATGCGTCAGGCCCGCGATCTGATTGATCAGTGCGTTCACTTTCAGCGCATCATAGCACTGGATATTTTCGAAGCTGCTGGTCCACGATCCCACGCCGTTTGGGTCGCGGATGGTGGCGCATGAAACGCCTTCCGAGGTCGTCACGCCGGGCAGCGCTACCACGTTCGAATCCACCTCCGGCGAAAAATAGTCGTCCAGGCCCCTGCCGCCGGGTCCGGCCACAAACGAATACGAGGCGTGCTTGTCGATCCAAGCGGTGTAACCGCCGGCGGAATGGACCACGCTGAATATCGTGTTCGTCCGAACGAAGTCCCACGGATAAACTGGCGCGCAACCCAAGGCCGGATTCCGTACCAGCTTATTGGGATCGATGGAGGCGGCACCGCCCTCGGTGAGCGCGGCGCCCGGTGCGCCTCCGTTCAGCTTGGTATCGTCCAACGCGATGCCCTGGTCGAAGTCGGTGGTTGTTCCAGTAGGCGCCGCATTGGGCGTGCACGTACCGCCGGCCAAGCCAGTGCCCGTCGTGGTTGCCGGCGGATCGAGCGACCGGTCATATGCGACGTCGTAATAGATACCGGTGGTCTTCGGCGAGCCGCCGGTAACTAGAGCAGCAAGCCCCGGAAAGGAGTCCGATGGCATGGACGACATGGTGGCCACGTAGTTAATCGCGTTTTGGCTGAGGGCTGCCATGTTCGGGCAGTAGGCGTTCCCGCCATTCACACCAGCAATTCCATTCGCACAATTATAGAAATCCACGGCGTGCATACCGTCGATGCTCAACATCAGCACGTGCTTGATATTCCCCGAGCCCACCGTGCCGGTATCAGCCGCTATTCCTTGCGTCGATGACCCCAGCGTTAGCGCCGCAGCAATTGCAGCCAATACGGATTTTTTCGCTCTCATCAAAAACCTCAGCGAGGATACTATCGCACGGCGGTTTACGCAGACATTACGGTTCAGTGAAATTTCGGTTACTGGACAAATCAGAAGCAAAGCTCTTTCGTTCACCACCATGTCATCTCCGCGCAACATTCTCTTAACCAACGACGGGCATACTATTCGCTGAAAGGCTGGTCCTAACTGCTCCTCGGTCTTTCGATCCCACATACAGAGAGAGGGAAGAATGAATCACAATTTGAAGCGATGTTCGCTCGCGGCCGCGTTCATGCTAGCCATGATGCCGCTTCCGCGTCTATCCGCTCAAAGCTCGAACTCGGGCTTCGGCCATCAAAGTATCCGCCATGTGTTGCTGATCAGCATTGACGGGTTGCATGCGCTGGACTTCATCAACTGTGCAAAAGGAATTAGCGGGGCCAATGGAGGTGCGCCTTATTGCCCCAGCCTGGCCGAGCTCAAGCCGACCGGTATCGATTATCTGTACGCATCTACTGCCAGGCCGTCCGATTCGTTTCCGGGATTGATGGCACTGATGACTGGCGGGTCTCCACGCAGCGTGGGGGCGTTCTACGACGTCGCTTACGACCGCTCGCTCGATCCGCCGGCGGCAACCACAGGGAACGGTTTAGCGGGCAGCCCCGGCGCGTGCGTAAAATTCACAGCGCCGACCGGTACCACGACGGAGTTCGATGAAGGCATTGACATCGACCAGACGAAACTCAATGGCGGCGCGCCGAGCGGAGACGGCGGGATCAATTCGATCGATGTCAACAAACTGGAACGCGATCCGAGTAAAGGTTGCGCGCCGGTTTATCCGTGGAATTTTGTGCGGACCAACACGATCTTCGGCGTCATCCATGCCGCGGGCGGATACACCGCCTGGTCCGACAAGCACCCGGCCTACTCGGCCGTTTCCGGTCCCGGCAATGGCAAGAACTTGGACGATTATTATGCGCCCGAGATCAATTCCATTCCAGTTAGTCTGCCGGGTGTGAGCGCCGGAAGCGTCAGTTGCAATCCTCTGCCCGATCAGACCGCGGTGGCTGCCTCGAATGCCTGGACCGACAGCTTCCAGAACATTCAATGCTACGACACGCTGAAGGTGAACGCGATCCTCAATGAGATCGGCGGGAAGACGCATGACGGCACGGCCCGCGCTCCGGTGCCGGCAATATTGGGAATGAATTTCCAGACGGTGAGCGTCGGCCAGAAGTTGATCGAAAAGTCGCTGAGTCCGGTGGTGACGGGTGGCTACCTGGACGGCCAAGGCACTCCGACGCCGGCACTGCTGAGTGAAATCAAGTTTGTGGACGCTGCGATCGGCAAGATGGTTGCCGCGCTGAAGAGCAACGGCGTCTATGATTCCACCTTAATCGTGATTAGCGCGAAGCATGGCCAGAGCCCCGTGGATTCCTCCCGCTACACTCGTATCACGACGAGCGGTCTGGTGACGACATCGCCGGCCACCATTTTGGCGGGCTTGGGCTGCCTGCCCGAGTCGGAATCGCCGTTGAACCCAACCGGCATTGGTCCGACCGAAGACGATGTCTCCCTGGTATGGCTGGACAGTAGCTGTACTACCGCGAATGCGGTGAATGCGCTCGAAGAGCAATCGCCGACCACGGCGAATATCGCGGGCATCGGACAGATTTTCTGGGGACCGGGGATCGCGCAGCTTTTCAACCCGCCGGGCCTGGGGCCGGGGCTAGATCCGCGCACCCCCGACATTCTTGTCACACCGAACATCGGCGTTACCTACTCCGGCAGCACCAAGAAACTGGCCGAGCATGGAGGTTTTGCGCATGACGACACCAACGTAATAATGTTGCTGTCGAATCCGAACTTCAGAGCCACGACCGTGACCACCCCGGTGGAGACGATGCAGATCGCTCCCACCATCCTCCAGGCCTTGGGGCTCAACCCGAACGCCTTGGACGCCGTGCAATTGGAAGGCACCCAGGTGCTTCCGGGCGCTTTCCCGGTCCAACCATACTGAAGGTCTGCCGCGTCAAACGAGGCCAGTATTTACTGATACAAAAGGGCACGGCCGCAACGCCGTGCTCTTCTCTTTTACGGTGTTGGGCTACTCTCGCGAGTAGCGCACTGCCTCTTTTACCGATGGAAGCGCTGCTATGATGAATTCGATGCGGCTCGGTTGGCTCCTCCTAGCGGCGTTTCTCACGGCGTGTTCTTCTTCCTCTTCGCCCGACAAGCAAGCGAAGGCCCCGCCCGCAGTCCCGGCGCACTTCACTGCGAGCAACACCTCGAACCCGATCGCCAAATACATCGAACTGGTCGGCTTTCGGATTAGAGAAAGAAGTGCGGGACATCTGATCGTCCAGTTTGGCGTTGTCAATCATTCGGAAGCCGACGTCGGCGACGTGAAGATGACCGTTAACTTGGGCACCACCGCGGCCAAGCCGGGCGATCCGCCTCTGATCAGTTTTCCCGCGCAGGTTTCTCGTCTTGGACCCAGCGACTTGAAGGACGTGTCGGTGGAAGTTCCGACCAAGATGCGCGTGTATGAACTGCCGGACTGGCAATTCTTGAAGGCGGACTTCGAAATCATCGAACCCAAAGAATGAACTTGTGATGAACTTGTTAAGGCAGCGAAGGCGTCACCATGTTTCTGTTTGCCTCATCCATTGTGGCGAAACACATCCGCCTGGTATTTACGTCTAACGACAGAGTCATGATTTGCAACAATGGTATGCGGCTTGCACGCGCAGGCTGCACCGCCCGCGTCCCGAAAACCTGGAATTGAAACACCCAAAAAGTTAAGGAGCTTCCGTGATTCTGAAAAACACTTTGAGCGTGCGATTTTTTGTGCCACTTCTGGTGGTATCGGCACTGAGCGCCGCGCCGCGTCTCAATCTGATTCAAACCTCTCTCGTGGTGTCGGTCCCAACGGGAACCAATGGCCCTACATATACTTTGGACACGTTCAACATCGGCAGCGGCACGTTGAATCTGCAAGCCTCTTCTTCCGTTCCCTGGCTGGTTCCCACCGTCGCCGGTTCGCAGGAATGCGGACTGCGGGGTGGATGTTATCCGGTTTCAATTGCGTTTCAGACCGCTTCGCTCGCCGCAGGCACATATAACGGGACCATCACGCTAGAAGATCCTAAAGCGCTCGATTCACCCGGGTACATTTACGTCACCGCGCAGGTGGGTGGCGACGTTCCGAGCACTTTAAGTCTCTATCTGGCGCCCGGCGGGAGCACGTCGGTGACTTTCACCACCAACGGGCCGATCACGGCTAAAGTCAGCAATGCGTCCTGGCTGACCACGTCTACTTCGCCGAGCACGACCAATGGAGCTTACGTCACCACTGTCACTGCCACCGCGGGAAAAAGCATGGCAACGATGGCCTACAACGGCACGATCACTGTCAGTGGATCGTCGTTCGCGCCCGACAACAAGCCGATCGCGGTGACGCTGAATGTCACCACGCAACCGATCGCTCAGGCCGGCAGCAGCGGCGTCGGGTTTACGATTCCGCAAGGCACGCAGTCCGAAACCACGCCCGTCGCGGTGACCAATGCCGGACAAGGCACTTTGACCGTCTCTGGCGTTACGGCTAGCGCCGCCAACAGCGGCACATGGCTTAGCGCCGCCACCACGAACGGAGGCATAACGGTTACCGCGGATCCCACGGGGCTTTCGCCCGACACGTACACCGGCACGGTGACCGTCGCGAGCAATGGCGTCAACGGCAACGTGGTTATTCCCGTCCAACTTGTGGTAGCAGCCCAGGGACCGCCGGTGGCCAACGCGGGAGGTGTTGTCAACAACGGAACCTTCGCCGCGGGAGACCCCCTCGCGCAGGGCGACATCGTAGCGGTGTTCGGCAGTCAATTCACCTATGATGCTCCAACGTCGGCGAGCAGCCTGCCGCTCCAGACCACGATGGACAAAATCCAGGTGATGGTGAATGGAACGGCCGCGCCGGTATACTACACGTCTTCCGGCCAAATCGATTTCGAGATTCCTATCGATGCAGCGGCGGGTGACGGGACGGTACAAGTGGTTCGCAACGGCACGGCGGGCAATTTGATCTACGTAAGTATCGCCGCGGCCGTGCCTCGCTTTATCCTGTACAACGGAGGGTACGGCATCATGACCACGCCCGCCGGTGCGTTGACCGGCACTCCCTCGAATCCGGTCAAGGTGGGAGACACGATCGTAATCTACATGATCGGCCTCGGCCCCACTTCGCCACCGGTCGCCTCGGGAACCGCCTCGCCCGGTCCACCCAACTTGGCGTCAGTGGCGGGAACCACGAAGGTTTGCTTCGGTATCGAGACGCCTTTCTATCAGGCGCCTTGCGCCACGCCCGCGTTTGTCGGCTTGACACCGAATTTCGTTGGGCTCTATCAGATCGACGTCACCATTCCAGCGGGCGTAAAGAGCGGCACTCCGATGTCGGTGATCCTGGAAAACAATATTGAGAGCGACGCCGTGCCGCTCGCCGTCCAGTAGCGGAGCGCCGTGACGAAGCTTGATGTGACCCAGCGCCTCTACTACACCGATAGCTACCTCACCGAATTCCGGGCTCGCGTGGTGGACGCGAGTCCGGACCAGCAGCGCATTTATCTGGATCGCACGGCTTTTTATCCCACCTCCGGCGGCCAGCCTTTCGATACCGGACACCTAGGCGGGTTAGCGGTGATCGACGTAATCGACGAAGGGGATCGCATCGCGCATCTCTTAAGCGAGCCCCTGATGCTGAGCGAGCGTCTGAATGAAAACGAAAATGAAAACGAAGTAGAAGGGCGCATCGATCTTTCTCGCCGCTTCGATCACATGCAACAACACACCGGCCAGCACTTGTTGTCGGCCGTGCTGCTCGAATTATTTGACGCGCCAACCGTCAGCTTTCATTTGGGCGGCGAATCGAGCACCATCGATATTGCCCGGACGCTGGAGCCTCTGGAGCTTCGCGAGGCCGAGCGCCGCGCCAATCAAATTGTTTTTGAGAATCGGCCGGTGACCGTCGGCTTTCAGCATTCTTCCGAGAACCTGGGGCTGCGCAAACCCACCGAACGCGAGGGCGACGTTCGCATTATCTCGATCCAAGGGCTGGACCGCAGCGCCTGCGGCGGCACGCACGTTCGCGCAACGGGCGAAATCGGCCCAATCCTGTTGCGCAAGCTCGATCGCATCCGCGGCAATCCGCGCATCGAATTTCTCTGTGGCGGACGTGCCGTCGCCCGCGCCCGCGCCGATTTTGAAGCGCTGTCACAAATCGCGCGCGTTTTTTCGGCCACTCTGGATGATGCGCCGGCCATGGTGGAAGCGCAACGCGAGAAACTGCAGGAGGCCGATAAAGTCCGGCGCCGCTTGGCCAACGAACTTGCCGCGGCGAGAGGCCGGGCGCTCTACGCCGAGACGCCGGCGTCGACGGACGGAATTCGCCGAGTGCTGCGACGCGTGGAGTCGTCCAAGGAAGCCACGTTGTCGGAGGAATTGCGAGCCGAGGCGCAGAGCTTCGCGTCGGCAGAGGCAGAGCTCGCGATTTTCCTGGCTCTTGCCGAAAATCCGCCTTCAGTCCTGCTCGCGTGCTCTAAAGATAGCGGCGTGAATGCCGGCGATCTGCTCAAGCGCGCACTGGCTGAGGCCGGCGGGCGCGGCGGCGGCAACGCGGCCCTGGCTCAAGGAAGCTTGCCGTCCAAAGAGGCGCTGGATCAAATGGCGTCCGGGCTGGCCAGACAACTGGGTCTGGAATACGCCACCCCTTGACTTCATTGGCGCTGAACGATATACGTAATTGGATCGACTAGAGGAGATCCCATGAGGAAGCTATGTCTGGCGTTGGCCGCAGCCGTGGCGCTCGCCTGCGCATTACCGCTCGCCGCGCATCACGCGGTGTCGGCCGAATTCGACTCGGGCAAAGTGGTGACGCTGAAGGGCGTCGTATCCAAGGTGGAGTGGGTAAATCCGCATATCTTCGTGTATTTTGATGCGAAGGACGAGAGTGGAAAAGTGACGACGTGGCGGTTGCAATCGCTGCCCCCGATGTTCTTCAAGAACAGCGGCCTCACAAAAGAGAAGTTACTCGACGGGTCGGAGTCTACCGTTACGGCATATCCGGCGAAAGACGGGACGGATGGTTTCGGGTTCTTACTGAAGCTGAGCTATCCGGATGGACATTTCTATAATCTCGGAGGCGGGACTGCACCGGCTCCGGAGCCGGCGAAGTAGCGGCGACAAAGGAGAGGAAACTATGGAATTCCGTTTAGCCATTCATGCCCTGGGAGTCGTTGGCGTTGGGCTGGCGGCCGCCCTGGTGGTCCCGGTGAACGCTTTTGGCCAAGGTCCAAATTACGGGCCTCCAGCCACCAGTTATGCCATAGAAGCCTCTCGATACCCGGATGCGGCAACCAAGCCGACGCCACACCTGGCGGACGGACACCCCGATCTAAATGGCGTATGGCATCACTTTTTCGGCGGCCTGGTGGCGAAGGTGGGCGACAATTCCTTCACGCTGAATTTCGGACAAAGTGTGCCGACGGCCAAAGCAGGCGGTGCGCCCGCGCCACAGGCAATGCCGGATAAAGACCCCGAATACAAGGCGCAATATGCGGCGAAGGTGAAGTACCTCAACGACAATCAGGTCAAAGAGGATCATACTTTGCATTGCATGCCTCCGGGCGTTCCCCGCATTGGGCCTCCGCAGCAGATCGTGGCGACTGCGAAACAGCTGGTGTTCCTCTACGCGGATTTGACCGGCAACCACTGGCGAGTGATCCCAGTCAACGGCCATCACAGCGCGAATCCAGAAGACGAGGCCACCTATAACGGCGATTCAGTGGCTCGCTGGGACGGCGACACGCTGGTTGTGGACGTGACGCGGTTGACCGACGACACCTGGCTCGCCGACAACGGCTTCCTGCACAGCAGCAAACTCCATGTGACCGAAAAGCTGCGGCGCGTGGGCGATACGATCCAGTATTCGATGACGGCGGATGATCCCGAAGTTCTCGTCAAACCCTGGACCATCACCCGTACGCTGACGCTTCAGTCTGACACTTTGGGCGAAATGCCTCCCTGCGTCGATAACGACGCCGGGCATTACGTCAACTCGGAACATCACGATAACGCGCGTTAATTGGCGATTGGCTCTTGGCAATTAGCTGTTGGCACAATGCCGCGCACAGGAACGCCAACAGAAGCAGCGGCAAAACCGCAGCATAGAGACCGCCCGCGAATGTTGCCAGGAAGCTGAGCGGTGTCAGCGCAACACCCACGATATCGCGTAGCAGGCGGATCGGCGTCACCAACACGAGGACCGGCATCAACAAAAGATCGTCGTATGTGAAGCTGTGAAAACTAGCGAGCAGCCCACAGACCAGGCTCACGGCGAGAAGCAATTCGAAATTCTCAACGCGAACACAAAGCCAGGCGAACAAGATCACGATTAGCCCGACCAGCAAGTACTCGATCTTTGAAGAGCCGCCCAGAACGGTGACCAGACCATGAATGTTCGGCGCCGGACTGAGCTTCCATATCGGTATTCCCGTGATCAGCGGACTGAGCATCAGCTTCAACCACGGCCCAATCAGATTGACTCCGCCCAGCACCGTGAGCGCGGCAGTTCCCGCACACACACCCGCTAAGATCCGCCATTTCTTTGTGAGGAGCAGCAAGAAAGGCACGAACACGAAGAGGTGAAATTTGATGGCGCACAATGCCAGCACGAATCCAGCGGCAAAATCACGGCCGCGCCGGGTCAACAACACAAAGCCACCGACCACCGGCAAAAGAAGCGGCACGTCGGCGCCGCCATTGATGCAAAAGTACATGGGTATTGAAAATGCCGCGAGCAACGGCAGGTAGGGGCTCTCTTTGGAGAATCGAATGACGAACCAAAGAAAGCTTCCCATCGTTAGACAGAGAAACACCACCAGGGCCGCGCGATAAGGGAGCGCCGCAAGAGGCTTGAGCAGCACGGCGTAAAATGGCGCCCTGAGGTAGACCTCCGCCTCGCCCGAGTCCGGCCAGTAGGCTCGAACCGTTTGACGCATGATTTCGTGGTCGTAGAGAGCGGGGGTGCGCGCCAGCTTGGCGCCGGCATAGAATGTCGAAAAATCGTTGCGGCCAGCCAGAACGGTGTTGCGATAGGGGACTTCCAAAAGGCAAAGAAATGCCACGCCCAAGATAATCTGCAGGACCTTGCCGAGGTCAACGCGAGAACGGCTCGCGCGCGCGACCGGCTGGACATTTCGGGCGGAATCCGGACAACTTAACTGCACATTCCGATGATCGGCAAACTAATGAAGCGAGATTACAGAGGACACCAAGGCGGCTCGAGGAGGGGGATGAAAAGACGAAGAGACAAGGCCGGCGGTGGCGGATCAGCCTATCTTTTCGTTCGGAGCCGCGGCGGGAGGAGGGTAAGGATCAAAGAGCTCGTTGTTCTCGATGGATAGCTCTCGATCGCACACTCTACAGCGAGCCATACTGGCCGAAGGGCCATTGCGCGAGGTCTCGTGGAAGGTAACATCGAAAGTCCTTCCGTCGCAGAGATGTCCGTGCTGGTTTACATGCCTGCCCGCTGCAGGTTCGAATTCCACAACGTCATAGATCGTTTCGCGCACTTGTGAGATTTGCATCGTTCGGCCTCAAGGTAAAGCTTCCACTCGAGGGTAAAGCTTCCAGACGCGGCAAGCCGCTCCAAGGTTACACGCGACGGTCCTATAGCTGACACCGGGAGACCGCGCTTTCGATTCGTCACGGCCGCGCGGTCATGAGTGCAGCTTGGATATTCTTAACTATTTCCAGGCTGAATAAACTGGTTTAGCGACCAGAAATTCTGGATTTGCGCCCGCCTTCGGCCGGAATTTCTGAACGCGCCCTGCATCCACCTCGGCGACATACAGATTCCCTTCCTGATCCACGCTGATTCCGTGCACGCCCCACAAGCCACCGGGGAAATCGCCCATGCTGCCCCAGGTGTACAACAAGTGTCCCTGCAAATCCCACTCGACCATTTTGTTGGTGGTGCGATCGTAGGTCCAGATGGTTTTGCCCGATCCGATGTACAGCAGGTGCAAGCTCGAGGGGTCGGCATCGATTTTCCATTCGTATAAATACTTGCCGTTTTCATCGAACACCTGGATGCGATGGTTGTTTCGATCGTTCACGAAAACGTGGCGAGTGGCTGGGTCCACCGCGATTCCGTGCACGTTGCTGAAGTAGCCCGGGCGCGTGTCGATTGGCCCGCGTGGAGGGCCGCCCAGCTTGCCCCAATCCATGAGAAACTTTCCGTTCTTATCGAACTTCGCCACGCGCGTTCCGGTGTAGCCGTCGGAAACGAAGAAGGTCCCGTCGGGCAACCAATCGATATAGGTGGGGCGATTGAAGTGCGTCCCGTCGGCGCCGGCTACCTCGGGCGTTCCGATGGTCTGCAACAGCTTGCTACCGTCGTGTGTGAATTTATAGATGACCTGCATGTTGTCGTCGACGATCCAGACGTTCTTCTCCGGATCGTAGGGACTGATGTAGATGGAGTGCGGACGCCGGAACAGCTTGTCCCATTGCTTCCAGGTCTCGATGATCTTGCCCGAGCCATCCACCACCACGACGCAGTTTTCCCACTTTGCATCCACGCCAAGCTGGCGATAGGGTGGACCCTTGATGCCGAGGTCGGGGGCCTTGCCCTCCCAAGAAGTCAGCCATTCGCTGGTGTCGTTGTCGGTACCGCCGGTGCCGGGCAAAGAAGCAACCGTGGCATCGCGCCAAAAGCCTGCGACCGGAAAAGTCAGGCTGGGTCCCAGTTGCGGGAGCAACGTTGCTTTCGGCGGAGCCATCTTGGGCAACTCGCCGCGGAAGAGCATATAAATCCGATTCGGGCTCTCGGCGAAGACGTTTTCGCCGGCGCCATAGGTCCACTTTTCATTGCCCGGCAAAGTGCTGATGTCCTGCGGCCAATTCTTGACGACTTCATAAGGACCGGTTAGGTCCTCCGATCCCAGGCTTCCAGGCACCGCGGCAAATCCGGCGCCGGGTTTGGGCTTGGCTTCAACCGACGCCAGCCGGCCCGATATCAGAAGCCCGATTCCGATGCCCAGCGCCAGCATCGCGAGCATGAGCCAAACTTTTCGCATAGTGCTCCTCGTGGACCAAGATTGAACCGCTCAGTTCACAGATCATACTACGCTTGACGGGCGCGTGGGTCTGTCCGGACTTAGGGCCAGAGGCATAAAGACACGAATTTGGGACGCGTAGCTAGCGTTTCGAGGAATTTGCATTGGTATCCGGCGTGCCCGAACAATTGTCGGCTTCCATGCAAAAACTCGCCTCGTGCTGTCTCGCTCTCGCCACGCTGTGCGTTTCCCTTTCGGCCGGACCTTTCCATCCGCAAACGCTGCTGCCGATTCCCTCCCAGCCTGGCCAGCAGATTTCGAGCGTACAAGTGGATTCCAAGGGAAATATGGTCGCCACGGCAATCGTTACTCAGACTGGCCTGTTCGACGTGACGTCGGCGTTCGGGCTGGTCATGAAAATTGATCCGCAAGGGAACCCAATATTCTCGGTAACGTTGCCTGACCAGCCGATCGCAGTTCCCTCTCCGCTACCTTTGGTACTGGCGATCGATAAAAACGACGACATTTACGTGGGCGGCGCCACGCAGCCGCCAAATTCGTACCCGTTCACCAGTATCTTGTCCTCAAGCAGCGGTTCCCTAGGCGGCTTCTTGATCAAGCTTCACGGCGCGGACGGCACGTTGGCTTACGCGGCGGCGTTAGGCGGAAATCCAACCAGTCTCCTCGTGGAAGCAAGCGGCCAAGCGCTGGTCACGTTAGGTGCGATCACGCAATTGCCCCTTACGCCCGGCGCTTATTCGCACGGCAACACCAGTCCATTCAGCCCCGCGGAGCTGATGTACATCGTGCGCGTTTCGCAGGCGGGTGACAGCATACTGCTGTCGGCACTGTACTCGGGGAACGAGGTCGATTGTGCGACGCCAACGCAATGTCAAATTACCAGCGCATTCACCCAGGGCAACCAGATCATGGAAGACGCGCAAGGCGACATCTGGATCGCCGGCGATAGCAACACTACGGACCTGCCGATGACTTCGAGCGCGCTGAAGAGTACGTGCGGTTGCAGCCAATACGCGGGCGACGGATTTCTTGCCGAGTTCAGCAGCGACGGCACGAAGCTTTTGTACGCCACTTACATTGGCACGTCGTCGCCCAATGTATTATCGCTTTTGGGAAACGACCATCTGATGTCTGCGGCGATGGACAGCGCAGGCGATATCTGGATTGTCGGGAACACCAACGGGAGCGACTTTCCGGTTACTTCGAACGCGATCCAGCAACAGCTGAGCGGCGGAACCGATGGCTTTATTGCCGAATACGCCCCATCGACGAACAAGCTGCTCTACGCGAGCTATTTCGGCGGCTCGGCAAATGACAGTATCAGCAACGTTCAGATCGCATCGGATGGAACGGTGGTGATCGCGGGGCAATCACAGTCAACGGCGCTGCCGATTACGGCGTCCGGGTTCACGCGTGGCTCGAATTTTCTGGCTACCTTCGATCCACAAACGTATGCGGGAACGTTTCTGACGACGTTCCCCAGTGGCAGCGCCGGTACCGGGCTCACGTCCGCGCCTGGAGGGCTCGAAGCCATCGCAGGGGCCAGCAATATCGTGGATTTTCTCGCGCCCGGAGCGGCAGCGGCTGGAACGCCGATCCTGTACGGGGTGACCAGCAGCGCCAACTTCATGGCGACGGGTCAGGTTGCGCCGGGGGAATTGATCACACTTTTTGGAACCGATATTGGCCCGTCAACACCAGTCACGGCGGACCTGAGCTCGGGTCTTGCTCCCACCCAGCTCGGCGGCGTCCAGGTGATGGTGCAGAGTGCCCCCGTTCCGCTGTTGTATGCGCAGCAGGATCAGATCAACGCCATCGTGCCGTTTTCGCCGGCCGGAAACTCCGGCACTCCGAACGCCCTCACTCTTACAGTGAACAACAATGCCGCAAACACCAACGCGGCCAATCTCGACTTTGTTTACGCCGAGCCGGAAGCTTTCATCAACAATCCTCCTTACGCGGCGGCGCTCAATCAGGATGGCACGGTGAACAGCCAGAGCAATCCGGCAGCCAGCGGCAGCATCGTTTCCGTTTTCGCTACAGGCCTGGGCGGTTTTTCCCCGCCGCTCATGGACGGGAGTGTGGTGAAGACGCCAGTGGCCATGGACGATCTCGTGGTCCTTTACGACGGCGCACCGGTTCCCGTCACGTACTCAGGACAAGCCCCTATGCTGGTTGCGGGCGTTTCCCAGGTGAATTTCGTTTTGCCGCCGCCGTTCGGTAATAATACGCTGACGTTCGAATTCGCCGTAAACGACGGCCTTGAGGTCTCTGGGTGGACCGGCATGCCGTTCGAGATCTGGGTCAAATAGAAAGAAAGTCCTAGCTAGCTCTGCTTCGGCGGCTCCCAGAGCTCGATTTTATTGCCCTCCGGATCGGTGACCCAGGCAAACCGGCCGTAGTCGGAGTCTTCGCGCTTGCTCTCGACGCCCTCAGCCTTGAGCGCCTCAAGCAACCCATCCAAATCGTCCACGCGATAATTCAACATGAAGGGCGCGCCGCTCGGCCCGAAATACTGCGTGTCCTTCTTGAAAATGGCCCACACGGTCGTCCCGCGGCGTTCCGGGTTCTCATCTTCGCGCCAGTGCAGCATCGCGCCACCAGCGTTCGGATCGCTCTTGATTCCGAGATGCTTTTCGTACCACTCGTACAGCTTTTTGGGATTCTCCGCTTTGAAGAAAATGCCGCCGATACCAGTGACGCGCTTCATTTGAAAAACCTCGAACCATTGTAGCGGTTGCAGGCGGCTGCTTTGCATGCAACCTTACTCGTCTCACTTAGAACCTCCGAACTATTGTGACTATGGGATAACATGGTAATTTACTGACATGTTGTCCATCGTCATCCCGATACATAATGAAGAGCCGTCGATTCTGCCGCTCTACGACCGTCTGACGGCCGTACTAGAGTCGATGCAAAAGCCTTATGAAATTATCGCGGTGGATGACGCGTCCACGGACCGCAGCTTCGACCTGCTGGCTAACCTGGTGGAAACGGACGCCCATCTTAAAGTGATCCGGTTGCGCCGCAATTTCGGACAGACCGCGGCTCTTTCGGCCGGTTTCGACGAGGCGCAGGGGAACGTGATCATTTCGCTCGATGGCGATTTGCAGCACGCACCGGAGGACATTCCGGCCCTTCTGGCAAAGATCGAGGAAGGCTACGACATCGCGAGCGGTTGGCGCAAGGAACGAGTGGACAACGCCATCACCCGCAAGCTGCCGTCACGGATCGCAAATTGGCTGATGGCGAAATCTTCCGGCGTGGCGCTGCGCGATTTTGGAACTACCTTCAAGGCTTACCGGGCGGAAGTGCTCAAGGACATCAATCTCTACGGCGAGTTGCATCGCTTCATTCCCGCGCTGGCGAGTTTCTACGGCGCGCGCATCGCCGAAGTTCCAATCCGCAATACGCCGCGCGTGTCGGGCGATTCTCACTATGGGCTGGGTAGAACGTTCAACGTGATGTTCGACATCTTGACCATCAAATTTTTGCTGAAGTATTTTACGCGGCCGATGCACTTTTTTGGCCGGTTGGGCCTGACAGCGTTCGTGGTCGGATTTACGATCCTGGGCGTGGTGTCCGTTCCGAAACTTTGGGGACAGGCCATCATGGTGAACCACGGCCCGCTGGTGATCCTGGGAGCGCTACTGCTGCTGGGCGGTCTGATGATGTTCAGCACCGGGCTGCTAGGCGAGGTGCTGATGCGGACCTATTTTGAAAGCCAGGGCCGGCGCATCTATGCGGTTCGCGAAGTGCGTTGCCGGCGGGAGCCGGTGGCTCCGGCGTAACTGCAAAACCGGACGTTCACACGAGTGTGAACGCGGCACGCAAGAGTGCGTGCGCCACTAGCCTTCTACAACCACCTGCGCGGGCGCGAATTCGAGTACCGTGCGGCTCAACCTGCGCCGCCAGTAATTCTCGAACAGCCCTTTCATCGCTTCACCCATGCCGGCGTGCTCGAACACGATGGCGGTCCAGGTGGGACGCGTGATCACTGGATCCAGCAGCGCCAGCAACCCGCGCGCGCCGTCGAATACCGCCAGCTTCATCGGCAGCGAGTCCGTCTGCGCCACTTCGACGCCTGAAGACGCGTACGGCGCCGGTTTCGAGCCGCTTGGCCGCGCGCTCGGGATCGACCTCGACGGTGATGCTCGCCGCGCC
>JBKQHJ010000218.1:0-64873 GCA_052148835.1 Bryobacteraceae bacterium | reverse complement strand
GAAAAGACTCGGAAGCCAGCTCTTCCAGTTGCGCGGCTTCCTCATATTTCCACTCCCGCAGCCTTCGATCCTTGAGCTCTTCGAGCAGCCGGACCCTTCGTTTGGCCTGGCTGTAACTTCTGCGTTGTTTGGCCAGGTCGCGGCCGCAGCGTAGGAGTTGTTGCGCCAGATTTTCGGCGTTGCGACGCAATCGGAGGCCGCAGGCAGTCAGCGTTCTGAGATCGTCGCCGCGCAAATCGGGCATGCTGCCCAGCGAGGAAATCAGCTTCGATCGCTCGGCGCTCACTTCCGCCAACTGAGTTTGCAGGTGCAGTTGTTCCTGTACCAGCGCCTTGAGCTTGGCCTCTTCGGCGGTGAGCTCCACGCTGCGCCAGCGCAGGACTTTTTCGAGTGAAAATTGAAACTTTGCCATATTAGATTAACCGGGCAACTGGCTCCCTGACGGTCGCGGCTCGGAAGCGGTCGCGGCTCGGCTACCCGAGCGCCATGGCCAGCTTCGCCAACCGGTCCAGCGTCTCGTTCAGCGGACAGAAGGTGTGGGCGTCTTGCTTCAGGAAATCGATGATCTCGGGGCGGCACCGGATGGCGGCATCCAGCTTCGGATTGGTGCCCGCCACATACGCGCCCAATTGGATCAAGTCCTGCGAATCGTGATACAGTGCCAGCGCCTCACGCAGCTTCTGCAAATGCCCGCGCTGCTCCGGCGTCGCAATTTTAGAAGTAAGCCTGCTAATGGACTGCCGGATATCGATGGCTGGATAGTGTCCCGCCACCGCCAGTTCTCGGGAAAGAATGAAATGCCCGTCCAGGATGCCGCGCACCGCATCGCAGATCGGTTCGTTGAAATCGTCGCCCTCCACCAAAACCGTGAAGAAGCCGGTGATGGAGCCCTTCTTAAAATGCCCGGAGCGCTCGAAGATCTTCGGCAACATCGCGAAGACCGACGGCGTGTAGCCTTTTTGGCTGGGCGGCTCGCCGGCCGCGAGTCCGATCTCGCGCTGCGCCATGGCCAGGCGAGTGACCGAATCCACGACCAGTAGAACGTTCTTGCCCTGATCGCGAAAATACTCGGCAACCGCCAGCGCGACGAAGCACGCGCGAATGCGCAACGGCGCCGGCCGGTCCGAAGTAGCCACCACAACTACCGAGCGGCTGCGGCCTTCCGGTCCCAGTTCATTTTCGAGAAACGCCCGTACTTCGCGATTGCGTTCGCCCACCAGCGCGATCACGCTGACGTCGGCGTCGTTGTGCCGCGACATCATTCCTAGCAAAGTGCTCTTACCCACGCCGCTGCCGCCGAAAATTCCCACGCGCTGTCCTTTGCCGCAAGGCAGCAGACCATCGATGGCGCGGATGCCAGTGACCAGCGGCTCGACGATGTGTTCGCGATCCAGCGGTTGCGGAGGCGCGGTGTACAAAGGATAAGCCGTGGAGGCTCGCAGGGCGGGGCCATCGTCCATCGGCCGGCCGAATCCGTCCAGCACGCGGCCCAGCAGTCCCGGCCCCACGCGCAGCAAAGCGTCGTCGCGGCGCGCAATCACCCGATTGCCGGGCTGCAAGCCATCCGTCTCTTCGAGCGGCATCGACAGCACGCGATCGTTGCGAAATCCGATGACTTGCGAGCGAATGGAGCGGCCGGAAGCGGTGCGCACTTCCACGAAATCGCCAATTGAGACCACCGGCCCCCGCGAGGCAATCAGCAGACCGGCCATCTCGGTCACTTCGCCGATCCAGGGTAGCACTTCGATATTGGGAACTTGGGGAACTAAGTCCGCGATCGACAAATTCGGTGGCGCCATGCTATCGCTCCAACTTGGTCATCGTTCTAACTTGTCGATCAACCCGCGCTCGATCTCGCGCAACTGCGTTTCGACCGACGCATCCAGGATGCCTTGCGAGGTTTCGAAGAAAACTTCCGCTGGTTTGAGGTTCGGATCCGGCATCACCACCAGATTCTTCGGCGCACCGGCCTGTTCCAGCAGCTTGCGAACCAGCCCTTCCAGGGTGGGGTGCATGCGTACGCGGTTGATCTCGCGGGACTCCAATTTCGAAAACGCCGCCTGAATCAGCCCCGCCAGCGCGTCGGGATCCACGGCCACTTCGCGATGGATCACACGCGCGGCAATGGAGACTGCCAAGTGCACCAGGTCCTGGATGGTTTCTTCGCGAATGTTTTCCCGCAGCCGGGCTAGCGAGTCCAGCGTCTCGGCGAGCCCTTGAAGCGCGGGACGAAACTGCTCTTCGGTTTGCTGGCGTCCGGACGCCAAGCCTTCGGCATAAGCTTCACGCCGTGCTTGATCCAGTTTGCGCGCCGCTTCGCGCTCCGCGTCGTGCTGGCTATTCCGCCGAGGGTCGCTCACGGATGCCACCATGCGCCAGGATATAGGCGTCGCGGAGTGGGGCTGGTCCGCGGCGAGAATCTCGCCTCCCAGCGTGTTAGACGACATATTCGGCGCCGCCGCCTCCTTTTAGGCTGAGCGCGCCTTCGGCCTCCAGCTGCCTCACCACGGCCAGGATCTGTTGTTGCGCCCCCTCCACGTCGCGAATACGCACGGGTCCCGCGGCTTCCATATCTTCGCGCAACATTTCCGCGCCGCGCGACGACATGCATTGCAAAAATTGATTCTTCATCTGATCGCTGGTGCCCTTCAGAGCCACCACCAGAAGTTTGCGGTCGATCTTGCCCACCACTTCCTTCATCGCCATGCTGTCGATCAGCAGCAGATCGTCAAAGGTGAACATGTAATGGCGAATCGCGTCCACCAAGGGCTGCTCGTCCTGCATATTGCTCAGGATCTCGTCGCTCATCGCGTTTTCCATGCGGTTGAGGATTTCAGCCACGGAGCGCGGACCGCCGTGCAATTCCATTTTTATGTCGCCCAGCGTCTTCAACTTCTCGCTGATGACGATGGAGATGCGCGCCACTACGTCGGGCGAAACGCGGTCCAACTGAGCGATGCGCAGCGCCACATCCGAACGCAGCGGCATGGGCAGCGTGGCCAGCAGCGAGGCGGCTTGCGCGGCGGAAAGATGCGAAAGGATGAGCGCGATGGTTTGCGGGTGCTCGCTTTCAATGAAGCGGCTCAATTGCCCCGGGTCGGCCTTTTGTAGCGACTCAAAGTTTTTGTTAAAGCGCGCCCCGATGCGCGGAAGATGGTCGGCTATGCGCTTGGCCCCTTCCGGGCCAAAGGCGTTCGAGAGCACTCGCTTGGCGTAATCGAAGCCGCCGCGTCCCCCGCTTTGTCCCACCAACTGGCAAAACTCTTCCAGAACCGATTCGGTTTGGGTGGGCGTCACCTTATCCAGCCGCGCGATGGCTTTGCTGACCGCCTTGGCCTCCTCGTCGTTCAGTTGCTTCATCACTTCTCCGCTGACTTTGTCGCCCAGCGCCACCAGAAGGATGGCGGCCTTTTGCGAGCCAGTGATTTTTGTCGACGTGCTCTCTGTTGCTGGCATGGCGTCTTCCTAGTGAGGCTCCTCTTCGGTCAGCCAACCCCGCAGGATATTGGCCCAGGCTTCGGAATTGTTGCGGCTGTTTTCAGTGAGCTGCGTGAGCAGTTGTTCCGTTCGCGACGGCATCAGCGCCGGCAAGCGTGGAGCCTCACCCAGCGCGGCGGCTCCCGCCGGTGCTCCAGTTCTACCCGGCGGCAATCCGGCGTAGGTGTCCACGGCTGGCAAAGCTTCGCGCGTCTCCATAACCTCGGCGCCCGGTTTGCGACCGCGCATCAGCACGAAGGCCAGCATCGCAATCACAAGGGCGACGCCTGCCGCCGTGCCTCCATACAGCGCCGGCTTCTTCTTCATCGCCTCGATGGAGAAAACTTCGTCCGGTTTCTTTTGAGCGCCCGGCGCTCCAAGCGAGCCTGGCGCCAGGTCCATGCTGTAGTCAAATGGGAGCGCCTCCACGGTCAGCTGATCGCCGCGCGTCATGTCCAAGCCCACCAGCGTTCCTACCAGGGTTTGAATGGCTTTTAACTTCTCGGGGTCGGGAGGAATCACCACCCGATGAGCCTGCGCCCCTTGTCCTTCCATCTTGGAACCTTGATCCACCAGCACCGCGATCGACAAACGTTTGATGGTGCCTTGCGGAAGCTTCAGATGCTTGGTGATGCGGCTGGATTGGTAAGTAATATTCTCGGACCGCCGGCTGGTGGAAGTTGAATTTCCGCCCGTGCGGGCCGGAGCCGGTGGATCGGCCAGGGCTTTCGCCGCGGGTTGGCCCGGCTGTCCAGCTTGCGCGGCTTGCGTGGCGGCGGGGGATTGCGTCGCATTGGAAGCCACGGTTTGCTGTGGCGGCAGATTCGCCGCAGTCCCCGGAATGCCTGGGCTGGTGCGAGTGGTTCCGCTCTGATCTTCCGTCTTCTGCGAACTCGTCATCACGGATTTGGAAGGATCGAACGTCTCCTCGCTCTGCTCGCCGCTGGTCATGTCGAGATCGGCCGATACGCCGGTGCGGAATTTGTCGGGGCCGAGCAACGGTTCGAGCGTAGTGTTGATCTTAGCCGCCAAGTCGTGCTCGACGGCTTGCCGGTATTCCAGCATCGTGTCGCTCATTTGCGTCTCTTCGGACAGTCCTTGACGTCGCGGCCGGCTCAGCAGATTTCCGCTCATGTCGACTACCGACACCGATTCGGGCGCCAGGCCTTCCACCGCGCTCGACACCAGGTTCGTGATCGCGACCACATTCGAGGAGGACAATCGCGTTCCCGGCCGCAGTCCAACCAGCACGCTGGCCTTGGCGGGTTCCCGCGCGTCGGTGAACACGGAATCCTTGGGCAGAGTCACGTGAACGCGCGCCTGCTGCACCTCCGAGATCGCCATGACCGATCGTTCCAGTTCGCCTTCGAGCGCCCGCCGGTAATTGACATGCTCGGCAAAATCGGTAATGCCGAAATTCGTTTTGTCGAAGATCTCGAATCCAATGCGTCCGGTTTTGGGCAAGCCGAGCCCGGCCATTTCCAGGCGCAGTTCCGGCACTTTGTCTTCCGGCACCAGCAATTCGCTGCCGTTGCCCGAGATTTTGTAGTCTACGCCGCCTTCATGCAGCTTTTGCACGATGGCGTTGGCGTCTTCGGGCGCCAATCCGGTATAGAGCGGGCGCAATCCGCTTTCGCGTTCCCAGCGCGATAACCCGATCACTCCGGCCACTACCGCGATGGCCACGATGGCGATGGTCGCAAGCTGGCGGGGGTTGAGCGCTAAGAGGAGTTTCTTGGCTTGATCCATTTTCTTTGGCTAGAGGGCAACGAGCTGGAGAAGATTCACGCGTCAGACTTGCATCCGCATGATCTCCTGGTAGGCCGATACGGCCTTGTTCCTCACCTGCAGGAACAGATTGAACTGCAGATCCGCGCGCTGGGCAGCCAGCGCTACCGAATGTAGTTCCTCGTCGCCTCCGCTCAAGAAATTCTGGGCGGCTTGGCTGGCTTGCGTCTGGGTTTGTTCCACCCGCCCGATCATGCCTTCGAGCATCGATTGAAACGCGCCCGTGCCACCGGCCGCGCTAGACGCATCCACTGGCGCCGCTGGCGGCACCGCGATCATCGAAACTGGAGTAATGGGAGACATTGTTTACTCGGGAACCAACTTTATTTGAAAAGGTCCAGGGATTTGTTAATCATGTCCTTGACGGCCGAAATGGCCGCGACGTTGGCCTCATAACCGCGCGAGGCGCCCAGCAAATCCACCATGTCCTCCGCCGGATTGATTTTCGGGTACGCGACGTAGCCGTCTTTGTTGGCATCCGGATGCCCGGGCTGGTAGCGCATCTCGGGCGCGCTGTCGTCGATGGAGATCTGGCTCACCGCCACGCCCGACATTGCGGGCCCGAGCGCCGAATCGAGCTCGGAAGAAAACGACCCGATGGAACTGTCTTCGGAGAACACCACGTCTTTTCGACGGTACGGGCCGCCTTCCGGCGTACGCGTGGTCTCCGAGTTGGCCAGATTTTCCACCAGCACTTCGGTACGCGCGCGTTGCGCCGCCATTCCCGACGCGCTGACGTCGATACTGGAGAAGAGGCTCATTAGACCTTACCCGCCTCTTCGATGGCCGTGCGGATGGTGCTGATTTCCGAATGCGCCAGGTTGGAGGCGACGCTGAAGCGCAAGGCGTTCTCCGCCAGCAGACGCGCTTCCCGGTCCATATCCACGTTGTTGCCGTCGTTTTTGTTCTTGAGGCCGGAGACTTCGATCACGTTGGGTTTCACACCCGGCATCTGGCTTTCCAGTTCGGCGTGGAAATCGAGGTCTTTGGTCTGATAGCCGGGCGTGTCGGCATTGGCGATATTGGAGGCCACCAACTTCTGGCGGGCGCTCACCAAATTCATGTACTGCTCGATACCCGCACCGACGTTATCCAGCATGAAGCCGTCCAGAATGCAATCTGGATGCCACGCTCGGCCTGTCGATTATCAGGCACTTATTCGTCCCGGGTGTTTGAACCATGACGCTCGAGCGTTGAGATCTCGACGCTCGTGGCGCTTAGCGCGTGTTGAGAGCGTCCGATTGAAGGTACAGCGCGCGGGCGGCCCGGTAGCGCATCGCCTTCTCGATCACCCGCAGGTGCTGGGCTGCCATGGCTTGCTGCATCAGAGTCATGTCGCGCACCCAGTTGAGAAGCTCCAGGGATTGTTTCGGAAGTAGCGAGGCGGCGCATTCGTCGGGCGAAAGCGTCATCCAATGCTCGCGCAATGCGGCGCTATATTCCGCGCTGAGGCGCGCAGCCTTTTCGTGATCGACGGCGAGCACGGCGGCGCGCAATTCACGCGCGAGATTATCCAGCGGTTGAGGCATATGGATTATTGCTGGTGGTGTACTGGAACAGCCCCTGGAGGAACGTGGTCTGACTTTGCAGCGACGCGATGAGCGCGTTGGCCTGCGCCATCTGCGCCTGCAGATTGGTCTGCATGAGCGTGAGTTGCGCCTGATCGTTGGTGATCTGCGTTTGATCGTTCTGGTTCTGAGTATCGAGGGCTTGCGTTTCCGTGGCCACCGCGCCGCTGATCGGATCCGTAATGCTGTTCAACGTATTGTTGGCGTATTGCAGGAAGCCGCCGCTGTTCGGATTGCCCAGGAACGTGAGAGCGTCGCTGATCTGTGTCTGGTTCAAACCAGCGATGGCCGACGAATCGAACGTGAGCGTGCCTTGCTGCGTAAACTCGACTCCTAACTGAGCGAGTGAGGTGATGGACCCGCCGGATCCGCTGTAACTCATCATTTGAGTCAGCGTCTGCCGCATATCGAGTACGGTACTGTCGCCCACCAGTGCGCCGCCGCTTTGTCCGATATTTTTCTCCAATTCGGCGAAGGCTGCGTTATAGGCGGTGACGAAGGACGATAGCTGGGTCGATACGGAGCTGAGGCTGGAAGACACGGTGACCGTCGTCGTGCCCGTTTGCGCCAGCGTGACGTTGAGCCCGGGCGCAATGGTGACGGTCGCCGAATTAGTGCTGATCCCGTTTGGTGGCTGGCCATCCACGGTATACGACCCGGCGGTCCCCGTGTTCAAGCTGGTGAGCAGATTGTTGGTCCCGTCGTTCAGCTGCAAAGCGACATTGCCGAGACCGGTGGCCTGCAGCGAAAGTTGGTAATTGGGCGCCGATGGTGAGCCTAAGTTGAGCACTACCGCCTGCACCGGTGCGCCGCTGGAGTTGATAGCCGCGGCCAACGCGTTTAGGTTATTCGCGGAAATCTGATAATTGGTCGTGCCGACGGTGAGGGTGAAGGATGTGCTGGCGCTGATGTTTCCGGTGCTGGGGTCGGTAACCGGAGCGGCGGAGCTACTAATCGCGCTCGAGCTGGAGCCTGGGTTGAGAACCTGGACAGTGTAAGCGCCGGTGAGGGCGCCGCTGGAGACGGCGGCTGACAGTATGGACGAGTTGCCTACCGTCGCTTGGAGCGAATTGCTGCCGGTTCCCGAGCTGATCCCCTGGAGCGCGGTCTGCAGGCTATTAAAGAGATTGCCCAGTGTGCTGAGTTCGCTGGTCTTGCCGCTGATCGTCGACTGATCCTGTTGCAGCGCTTGCATGGGAAGCGATGCGATCTGCAACGCCCTGCTAACCGAGGCTTGTAAATCCGATGCAAAGGTGCTCGATCCGGTGGTGCTGGTCTGCGGGGCAGCCAGGCTAGTGGCGAGGGATGCGACCGAATTGGTGCTGCTCATGGAGTCTCTTCCAGCCTAAAAGCGAAACTGGGCCGGTTCGTTTTACCATCGGCCCAGTTCGTCTCGATCTTTAGTTCACGATTACTGCAACAGCTTCAGTAGGGCGGCCGGCATGGAATTGGCCTGGGCCAGAGCAGCGATCGAGGATTGCTGCAGGGTCTGCGCTTTGGCCAGGTTCGCGGCTTCGGCGGCGATGTTGGCGTCCTTAATCGACGATTCCGAGGCCGTCAGGTTGGTGATTTGGGAGTTGGCCAGGTTGGTGGCATAGTTGAGCAGGTTTTCGCCCGCGCCCACCTTGCCTTGGACGGTGCCCAAGATCTGGATCGCGCCTTGGATGGCTGTCAAGGCAGCGGACGAATCCGTCGCGTTGCTGACGTCGGTGGGGGTCAAGGTTCCACCGACGTTGGTGGCCAAGCCGAGGCCCAAGGCATCCACGCCGTTCCCACCAGTGCTGCCGGCTGTAGTGGTGCCATTGCTTGTGAGGTCGATGGTAACCTGATTATCCGTACTGACGTTGGCATCGCCGCCGCCAATGAAGACAGCCAGCGCAGTGGTGTTATACTGCGATGCGCCAATCGTCCCACTGGTGGTCGCGGTACCAGTGCCGATTCCGGCGCCACCGTTGGCTGTCGCCGCGGCAGCGGAACTGGCCAGTCCGATATTGCCGGCCTGACGCGTGATTTCCGTCAAGACCGACTGATATTCGTTGTTCAACGTGCTGTAGCTTCCCGAGAAGGTGCCGCTGGCACCCTCGGTGGCCAGGGTCTGCAACCGGTCCAGCAGGTTGGAAATGTTGCCGAGGCCGCCGTCGATGATCTGTAGCGTGCTGCTTCCGTTGGCGGCATTGATGACGCCCTGTGACAGCTCAGCGATCTGGGCTTGCAATCCATTCGCAACCGCCAGACCCGCGGCATCGTCGCCCGAGTTGTTGATTCGATAGCCGGAGGTCAATTGCTGAATGGTATTGCTTTCAAAGTTGTTATTCAGATTCAGTTGTTCCTGCGCAAACAGTGACGTGACGTTAGTTTGAAGTGAAATCATGTTAGTCCTCTTTCGTCTTTTTACTCGGCTCCCGCCGAATCACGCCATTGCTCAGCGTGCAGTACTCTTTTCGATGATCCGGGGTGCTTTTTCACGTTTTTTTGGATTTTTTTGCATGCGGCCGAAACTGTCGAAAGCTCGTCACCGCAAGGTAAGGCGCGCTGGGGACCGGCAGGGCAAGCCATAGGGCTCCCTAGCGGGCTACCATCTTAGCCGCGTCTACGCGCTCGATTTTGAGGCTGTTGAGGATCACGACATCCACGCGCCGGTTGCGGGCGCGGCCGTCGGCAGTTTGGTTGGAATCGATGGGAACGGTATCGGCGCGGCCGACCACCGAAAAGCGCGGCCGGTTCAGTTGGAATGTTCCGCAGAAGGTTTCCAGCACGGCGATGGCGCGGGCGCAGGAAAGCTCCCAATTACTTTTGAAGCGCGCGTTGTGGATGGGGATCGAATCGGTGTGCCCTTCGAGCTGAATCGAGTTGGGAAGCGTCGCGATGAGTTCGGCAAGTTTCCGCATGGTAGGCAGATTGGACTGATCCATGACGTCGGTGCCCGAAGAAAAGAACGCGGAATCCCGTAAGCTGATCACCAGGCCGCGCGGCTCCATCCGGACCTCGAGCTTGCCTTCCGCAATTTCCCTAGCCAGCTCTCGGTTCAGGCGTTCGAGCGACGGCATCAGCTCGATGACGCTCTCGGGCGGGGCGTCTTTGATGGCGTGCTGGGCGCCTCCCGGACCCCTCATCATGGCATTGCCTTGCCCCTTATCGTCCACCGTGCCGCCCAGAACCTTGGCCACCGCGGCGGGGACACTGATGGAGCTTCCATTGTCCAGCGCCTTTTCAACCGCTTCTGAAACCTGCTTGGCGCGTGCCTTATCGGTCTGCGAGGAAGCGAACATCACGACGAAAAAGGCAAACAGCAGGGTAATGAAATCGGCGTAGGACACCAGCCAACGCTCGTGATTTTCGTGTTCGGGGGCGCCGCGTTTCCTGGCCATCGTTTAACCTTGCGCGTCCATTTATCCTTGCGCTGCCACCGTGCGCGCCGCTCGCGGAGCTTTGGTCTTCTGGGGGGCTTCGGCCTCGCCCTCGGCGAACGCGTCCAGCTTCACGCGAATCAGCTTGGGGTTCATACCTTCGACGATGCTGCAGACTCCTTCGAGCATCAGTTCCTTAATGTGCAGCGTTTCATGCAGGCGTGCTTTGATTTTGTTGGCGGCCGGCAAGAAGAACAGATTGGCGGATGCGACGCCATACACGGTGGCCACAAACGCGACGGCGATTCCGCGGCCCACCTCCTCGATGTTTTCCAAATGCTTCATCACCTGGATCAGACCCAGCACGGCGCCGATGATGCCAATGGTAGGGGCGTACCCTCCAGCGGCTTCGTAGACCTTCGCTACCGCCTCGCCGTTGCGCTGCTGCAGATCCAAATCCAGCTCCATCATCTTACGGAGCTCCTGCAGATCGGTGCCGTCCACGCTGAGGGAAATCGCCTTGCGCAGGAACGGGTCCTGAATTCGCTCCAGATCCGATTCCAGGGAAATGATGCTGTTCTTGCGGGCCTTTGTGGCGTACCCGATGATCTCCTCGATCACCTGCTGGGGCGCTTCTTCTTTTTCGAAAAAAACCGTCCCCAGGTACTTCGCCGCGCGAATTAGGGTCTTCAGCGGAGTGGTTACCATCACCGCTCCAATGGTGCCGCCCAGCACGATCATTAGCGCAGTGACCTGAGTGATGTCGGTGAGCTTACCGCCCTCGATCAGCAGGCCGCCCAGAATGCCGCCGGCGGCCAGCAGCAATCCTCCGAGGGTCGCTAGGTCCGGCCGGCTGGACGGCTTTTTGTGCTCGCTGTTGTTTGCCATGCTATTTAACCCTGCTATGGATCCCGGCTATTTCATCGCCCCGGCCGACTCGTGCTCGGCGTCGGCATGCTCGGAGCTTGCGTGGATCTTGAGGGGGCAGTGCGCGGCACTCATGATCGCTTGGCGAAACTGGATGACCTTTTCGACCACCTCTTCGGCCGACTCGAGAACCATGAATTTTTGTCCGGTGGTCAGGGCCACAACGGTATCCGGCGTCACCTCGACGTGCTCAATCAGATCGGCATTCACGATCAGCGGAACGTGGTTCAACCTGGTGAGGCGGATCATATTGTCCTGGCGAAAGCAGGCCGTTCGTATATCGACGATTCCAGAGGAAGATTTACGATTTTTTAGGTGAACTCAGTGGGTTAAGTCCCGCACGGTAAAGTGTTTGCCGGAGCCGGCCGATCTAAGAGTACGGTTTAGCCTCCAAAATGGAATCGAACTTGACCAAGGCTGAGTTCCGGGTCACCAGCAAGTTGCAAGGCGTGCCTGGCGAGTTGGTGCGGCTGGCGAATGAAGCGCTCGCCAAGGAGCTTACCATTAGCCTTTCCGCGTTTCTGCGGACGTCGGTAACCGCTACATACTCGAGCGGCGGGGAGATCTCGTTCGGTGAGTTTCCCGTGGCGGACAGCCGGGCCTGCTTTGGGCTGGCGCTGGTGCGTCCGGACGACCGTAAGCTGATATTGGTGGGGGAATACTCAGTTCTGTTGCCGTTAGTGGGCATCGCACTGGGCGCCAAAGCCGGCTCTTTCGGCACGGTGGAGCGCAAGCCAACGGAGATCGAACTACAGGTCGTCGGCCTGCTGTACCGCATGATTCTTTCGGACGCGTACCGGTGCTGGGCCACGCTGATGGCGACCCCGCTGGAGACCGTAACGCTGGAGTTTGAGCCCGCCCCGTCCCGCATTCTTCCCGCCACCGATCCGGTGTTCGCCGCCCGCTTCGAGCTGACAGCCGGGGAGCAGGTAGGACAACTCACTTTGCTCGCGCCACCGGACTTGTTCGCCACCGTGGTGGAAGAACAGGAACCCGCCCCTGTCGAAAAACCTGAAACCACCGTATCGCTGGAAGCTACTTTGGAGCTGCTGATGGGCGGCCGGGTTGCGATGCAGGTATGGCTGGAAGGGTCCGAAATGCGGCTTGGCGATCTCTTGCGGTTAGGTGAAGGGCAGATCGTGCGGCTAGACCATCCGGTGGAACGCAGGGCGGTTTGCACGCTAAACGGCGTTTCCAGCTTTAGCGGGCAGATTGTGAGCACGGGCCAGAGGCGCGCATTCCAGGTGGAAGACCTCATTCGTTAGTGTCCAGAGAGTTCGTCCGGCGAGCCAAGCTCTACGCCGCGCGCCCGCGTTGAGCCAGATGTTCGAGCAGCCGAACGGCCCCGGCTTGCCGCCCGCGCCCTTGGCCAAGCGATTCCACCGCGCCGGATAGCACCTCCACGGCTTCCATTTCGAGCGTGCTGGATAGCGGAGTACGTGCTGCCCAGCATCGGGCGCGCTCCAATTCCTGCTTCAGGCCCTCGCTTTCCCCGCTTCGCCACGCCATCAGGATTCTACCAGCCACTTGCGCGACGCCAACGTTTGGGACTTGAGTGGGCAGTGCCATGGTAGCCGTATCGAAGATCGGAAGGCGGGATTGAAGAAACTTGCCGGGAAAAGGTACTTACTGAGTACCAATAGAAAACGGCGGCGGGGGTCAAATTGCACCCTCCCGCCGCCGGCTGGAACCAGGTTGTAGATCTCCCACTTAGGGACGCGCGCCGGTTAAGCCCGCGCCCTCAGTGAGACTTCTGGCCGGACCCCGGTTATTGGATAGCCATTGTTACACCGGCCTGGCTGCTTACCCCACCCAACGTTACCGTTACCGGAACCGCAACGCCGGTAGGGGCTGCCGCTGGAATGGTGGCATTAATCTGATACAGACCGGCGACTGAGTCGGCCACCCAGCCCGCGTAGGTGACCACCGCCGGTTTCCCGCCGATGCTGACGGTGGGCGCAGCGGAGAAACACGGGGGCAGGGTATTCGTCGCGAGGTTGCTCGCCAGGATGACCGCGCCATCGTCTGTGGTCCACGGAGTGCCGGGCGCTGGTGTCAGCAGGTTCACCGCGCCGAAATAGCTGGCTAAGGAGATGCAGGAGCCGGGGGCCTTGGCCACGGTTTTGGCGGCCTTGTCTGCGCCCGCGCTGGTGGGTGCGCCCAGTCCGCTGACGTAGATCATCACGATGTTTCCAGGCGAGGCTTCATTGTTAGCCGCATTCACCGAGAAGTTCGGCAGCAGGATGGCGCCCTGGCCCTGTCCATCGGCGCCGACCGTAAAGATGCCCGGGTTGGCGGCTACCGGCGCGACGGCAAATGGAGTGCTGGCGTTGCCGTTGTAGGTGACAACGACTTCCACCGAAGTGATGCCATGGGCAATCACGCCAGAGGGAACCAGAGCGTTGATCTGCGTGTTCGACACGTAGACCAGGTAAGCGTCGGCTATAAGGACCTTCGGGGTCACCGTGCTGTTGTAGAACCCGACGGTTAGCGCGGAACCGCCCGCGGGTACCGTCAGCGTGCTCGGATAACGCCCGAACGCATCCACCGTCGCTGTTACCGGTGTTCCGGCTGCTCCGGCGCTGAGATCGAAGTTGCTGCCGAAGATGGAGATCAACTCGTAAGGCGCCACGTTGGTGGCCGCGCCCGCCGCGGGTACCACCAAAGCGGCTGCGTCGGTGATGGAATCGATGATCGGGTTGGAGGTTATCGATAGGCTCGTGGTTTCGGCGGGGGCCGGCTCGCCAGTGAGTCCGTTGGTCACTTGGAGGCTGATCGTGTCGCCGGTCCCGAGAATGGCGACACCCGGGGTCTGTTTATCCACCGCCGGGATGTTGACCACCATCGTGGTGGGACTAACTATGTTGAAGGTCCCCTTCACTTGGTTTCCAGTGAGAAGCACTGGCGCTCCACCGTCCCCGGTGTAACCGATGTTGACCACTGTCGTCCCCGCGGTAAAGCCCGACCCGGTGATCACCACCGACAGGGGGTTGGTGGCAGACGGCGGCGCTTGCGCCGGGACGATCGACGTTACCGTTGCAAAGGGCTGGGTGACGGTGACCGTGAGGTCCACGGTAACGGGTGATCCCGATCCCGTGTAAGTAATCGTCACCGTGCCGGTCAGTTGGGCTCCCACCGCGGCATTGTTGAGAACATCGCTCAGGAAACTAACCACGATGGACGTGCCAAAACTCGACGCGATTCCGCTCGGTGCACTGAGCGTGATCCAGTTGGCGGGTACGTTTTCGTGCACTGTGGCCGCGTTGGTGGTGCTCACGACCGCGGCAGTAAATGCAACCGGCTGGCCGCTCGAAACGATGGTCAGCGGTTGTGTAAGAGGGCCGGAGCCGTAGACCCAATTGATCGCCAGGGTCCCGCTGGGCGCCTCCTTCACCGACAGTGAATTCGATCCGTTGGTCACCGTCAGTGCGACCGGAACCACCGCGTCCGCAAAGGAGCTGACCTTCAGGTGGACGTTGGCATAAACACTTTCCACGCCCAGCGATGCAGCATTTGCGTTGGCTTGGAATGTAAGGGTGGTGTTGGTGGTTCCATTCATGGCTCCCACGGTCAGCCAGAAAGGTACGGTGGTAGGATCGACATCGAAGATCGTGGCGTTGGTCGCGGTAATGGTCAGGGTGACCGCAGCAACGGGGGTGCTAGTCGACAAATCGTATCCCACGGCCACCGGGTTCGGGGATCCGGTCCAAGTGACCGTCAGCGGCGAGGCCGGTGGAGGGGTTTGAGCTTGCGCGAAGCCCGCACACAAAAGGAGCGCGGACGCGGCGACGGCAATCTTGTTGGCAGAATTTCTAAACATGAACTGAATCCTTTCAAAATCGTGTGTACGGCTTCGGTACCCTCGCTGCTCGTTTGGGTACGTTCTTCTATCGCGATTTCCCGGTGTGAATTGAACATTTTTTTGACATTCGTCCGTCCGGTACCAGCGATCGATGGCACAGACGCGGGGAATCGGCCGGCTCCCCGGTAGGTATTCGCCAAGACGGGTACTGACGCGCATGTCGACAAGGGCTACGGAACCGGGAGGTAATCGAACAGCGACGTAGTTGGCTTGTGAGCCTGGGCCGACATGGCGGCACTCAGGGCCGTGGAGTCCTGCGTTACCTGGACTGCGAGCGTGGCCGTGTCAGCATCCTGAAGGCCGCTGAGCTGGGCTTGATCCTGAGTCTGAAACTTCTGCGCCAGATCCAGGGCGGAGGAGACGTTGTTCTCCGCAGCGCCGTAAAAACCGGTTTGGGAATTTACGTACTGGCTCGCGGTCTGCAGTGCGCTGACGGCTTGTGTAATGGTGGTGGTATTGCCGCTCTGAAGCGCTTGGACCAAGCCGTTCAGGGCCACGAACGCATTATTTGCGGTCGGGTTGCCTTGGGCGTCCTGTTGGTCGAACAGGTCTTGCGCGGTCATGGAGACCTGGAACGTTACTCCGGTGGGGCCCGCAACCTGCAACGTGGATTGCTGGGGTGTTATCAATTTATCCACTCCCGACGCGCTGGATGTGTCCACTTGATAGGGCGGCGACCCGCTGGCATCGCCGCTGAAGACGTACACGCCTCCAACTTCGGTTCGGCTGATGGCCACCAACTGGGCCTGCAGCCCTTGCACCTGCGAAGCCAGACTCGATAGCGTGGTGGTGGAAACGCCGCTACTGGAACCCTGGGTGCCGAGCGAGACCGCCTGATTGAGTATCTGGATTGCGCTCTGGACGGCGGAGTCGGCCGCTTGGACTTGGCCTTGGATGGTCGTGAGGTTTTGGACCGAAGTATTAGCCTGGCCGAGTTCGGCGCGGGTCTCGAAAATGTCCTGAATCGATTGCGGGGCGTCGGATGCCTGGTTTACCCTCAGTCCGCTCGAAAGTTGTTCGTCAGCCTGGCTCAGATTGTTCTGCAGGACATTCAACGAGGCCAGGAACTGATCGTTTGAACCACCCAAGCTGCTGATCATCTCATCTCCTTCCTGTTTTGCACCTTCGCCGTTACGCCGGAATCATGCTCATTAGGGCCTGAAGCGTGCTGTCAATCACGGTGACCACTTTGCTGGCTGCGTCGTACGAGCTTTGGAGCTGCACCAGACGAGTGGCTTCTTCGTCCAGCGAAACGCCTGAGACCTGCTGCTGCAAACTCTGGGCTTGCGCCACCAGCTGCGACTGCGCGGTGGCATTTGTGTTGGCGTTATTGACCGCGTTGCCGACGGTAGCGGTCAGCGCGGCGAAATATCCAGTGAATCCTTCACCATTGGGCCCCGAGCCGCTGGAGTCCAAGCCAGCCAGCGTGTTTGCGGCGCCGTTTGCGACGAATGGCGGTCCGGGACTGGCGGCCGCGAGCTGGCTTCCTGTGATGCCGGCTGCGACGGCGAGCGTCCCCGCAATGCCCGAAGGAGAAACATTGTTATACGTGAATAACGCGGTGCCCGGTTGATAAGGCGCCGAGGTGGACGTAGTGCCCTGCTCCAGCACGGCGTTGACGCTGTCGGCGAGACTTTGCGCCAGAGTGTTCAAACCGCCCACCTGCTGCCCGCCGCCGATCAGCGAGGGGAGCAAATTATTCCGCACGCTGAGCAGGCCCGCCAGGCTGCCCGCGGTGATCTGCCCGGTGACGTCGTTGCCGTTGCTGTCTTCGATGCTGATAAGGGGTGCTGCGCCGGCGTTTCCGTTGTTGGACGCGGTATTGTTGACAGCCTGAATCGCGTTTACTTGCGTGCCCTCCACCAGTGCCGTCTGGCCGCCCAGCAGCACCGTAACCTGTCCTCCGATGCCGTTCAGCACTTGAATATTCGCCAGGCCGGAAAGATTCTCGAGCGTGCTTTCCAATTGCGCGCTCAATCCCGCGTTGGGCTGCGAATTCTGAGCGATCTGTTGGTTATAGGACTGGATGGCGGTGGCATCCTGGTTGATCTGCGCCACCGTGGATTGAATGTCCTGAGTGGTGGAGGTCTGGATCTGGCCGAGCTGCACCGCGGATTGCTGGAACGCACTGGCGGTTTGCTGGGCCGCGTCGATCACCGCCGCCTGGTAGTTGGCGTTGCTCGGCTCCGCGCTCCACTGCGAAAAGCTCTGGAACAACTGATTCAGCGCCGATGGGATGGCGCTGCTGGAAGAGACATCGAAGACATTTTGGAGCGGCGCCAATGTCGTCTGGAGCTGCTGGTACATTCCCTGGAGCGACATCTGTTGCTGCACCGCCGTATCGGCATAGGCGCTGCGCGTGTCCTGAGTGACCTCCGCAACGCCGCCTCCGATGCCGTCCGCGTTGGATTGAAAACTCTGCGAGATCATTTGGGGCACCTGATCGGCGTACCCCGGACTATTGGCATTCGTGACGTTGTTCTGCGTCACGTCCATGGCGCGCTCAAACGCCTGGAGGGACTGGCTGGCCGAATCTAGCGCCGAGAAGAGATTACCCATGGCTTGTGATCCTATGCCCCATACCTCAGCCTTCCACGCTCACTTTTTTGACCAGCATCAGGGGCGCGGCCTGTCCACGCTCGGTGTATCCTCCGCGCCGCGATCGAATGGCGTTCAACCAGCCGGAAAGCATTTGGTCCGCGCCAGCGAAAAAGCTGGCCAGCGCGGCAACTTCGCTTTGCAATTCTTCGACACCGGACCGAACCTCGGCGTCTGGTCTGGCGCCGTTCTTGCGGAGAATTGCCGCCACGCAGCCCAATTGAATTTCGACGTCCCGCAGCAGCACGGCTGATTCGTCGGCTGCATCGGCCGAGGCCTGGGACAGCAGCCGTTTTACTTGGCGCATGCTGGCGCGGGCCGACCGCAGGCATTCGCGGGCATCGCCGAATTCGATGGCATTCTCCATTCCGGCTCCGGTGGATTAAGCTCCCGCCCTTAAACTCCCCCAAGATGCGCATCGATTAACGCGCGGCTGACTTCCTGGGCATCCGGCTGATACTGATTGTTGGCGACCAGAGCCTTTAATTCCTGGATGCGGGCCGAGCGATCGGAAGAAGACGAAGCGAGCACTTGTTGGACCAGATTCGGAGAGTTTGAGAGCGAGATAGAGTCATCCCCTGGCGTGCTGTCGGTGGCGGAGTTAGCAGCTCCGGCGCTCGTGGCGCTTCCCGCCCCTTGAGCCTTATTGAGACTCGTTTGGTCGAGATTCGATCGGGAAACGTCGGGGGTCTGATTGTTGTTGATGATCATCGCTTCCTCATTCCGTCGGGATCATTTGACATCCGCGGCGTTCTTGTATCGCGCATATTCGAGCGGACATTTAAGGTTTGTCTCTAAGATTTTTCCGCGGCCTCTCCCCGCAAAGGCGCCAAGACAACCTCCTCATAGGGGCGCATGACGATTTTGTGAACTTTCACCAGCAGATCCACTTCCCCTTTGGGGACGCGCAAGTTTCCGGCGATGCGGTCCGCCGATTGGCCCAAGCGGTGCATTTTCAGCACCTTGCTCCGCAACGTGTTATTCACGCCGTTTCCGGTGGCCACCGCCGGGATCGGGGCCGTAACGGAACTTGAGCTACCGTTCTGTTCTAGTTCGAGGATCCGGGTTTTCAGCCCCTCGATTTCGGCGGCCAGCCGCCCGGTTTCCGCTTTTAGCGTTTTTTCCTGCGTGCCGCTGTTGGCGCGAAGCTGGCGAACGCGCTGGCTCAAGCCCAGCATTACTCCCAGCACCAGCACCAGATTGGCGGCCACGGTCAAGTAAGGAAGAAGAGTCAAGAACATTTTCGTTTACCGTAATTTCTGCGAGAGGCTGAACAGGTCCGAAGCTCCGCTCTCGGACTGGGAGTCTTCCTGGCGCGAGGGGATCTTAGTGATCCGCACGCCGTAGTTGCCGGCCACCACCACAACTTCGCCCAGCGCGATGATTCGATCGTTGACGACGATCTCAACCGGATCGTTCGGTGAGCAATCCAGTTCGACCACGGCTCCGTTGCCAAGCTGCGCAATGTCACGGAGGCAGAGCTCGGTGCGTCCCAATAGCACCCGGATGGGCAACTTCACTCCCATCAGTAACGGCGCGGCTTGTGACGGTCCCGCGGCGGGGCGCGATGTGGCATTGGCTGCGTCCGCCCGCTGCTGCTCGATGGAATCGGCCGGTGTTTGGGTGCTGGTGTCCTGGTCGCTCATGTCACAAAATTCCTCGCGCCTAGAGAATCCCTCGCGTGGACGGCCACTTCTTGATGACGTAGGCGCGCAGCCGCAGCACCGCCTGGGATTTGAGCTGGCAAACGCGCGTGGTGTGGATGCCCAGGATCTCGGCGATCTCGTGCAGGTTCTGCTCTTCCTTGAAGTACAGCGTGAGTATGGTTCGTTCCAGGCGTGGCATCTTGTTGACGGCCTCCGCGAGCAGCTTCTCCAGTTCCGCTCGCTCCAAAATGCGCGTCGGGAGATTCTCTTCGTCGTGAGGAACGTAGCGCAGCAGCTTGCTTTCCGAGAAACCGTCGGCGATTTCGTCCAGGCTGCCCAGGCTGACGCCGCGCAACTCGGCCAGAAGCTCCTGGTATTCAGCCAGGGGAATGTTCAGTTCGTTCGCGATTTCGTCTTCGGTGGGAACGCGCTGCAGGCGCTGCTCGGCGGTGGCGATGGCCGCTTCCACGTCCTTCAAGCGTTTGCGCTTGTGAACCGGGATGCCGTCCAGGCCACGGATGCTGTCCAGGATCGCGCCGCGGATGCGATGCTCGGCATAAGTCTTGAGCTTGACGTTGAATTTGGGATCGTAGCTATCGACGGCGTTGATCAGTCCGATCACGCCGCAGGAGACCAGGTCCTCCAAACTTACCGCGCCGCCAATCTTTTCGTGAATGCGCATCGCAACCCAGCGCACGTGCGGTAGATTCTCGAGGATCAAGCGGTCCCGCTCGACGGTCTCGAGAGCCGGTGTGGAGGTGTAGAAGGCCGCGTTCGCTAGTAGATTCGAAGCCATCTATGCCGCCGTGACCGCCTCCGCCACTTCCGGGCGGAAAACCGATGCCAGCAAAACACGAGCCTGCGCAGCTTCGATATCTTCGGGGATATTCTGGCCGTTGGCAAAAAACGACAGCGGCTTGGCGGCTTCGAGCGCCGCCGAGAGAATGGCTCCGAGCGATGCGGTTTCGTCCAGCTTAGTGAACAGCAGGTAATTCGGTTCGAAGGCCGCATGCACGCGGATGGCGCGCATCAGGTCCGCATACTTCATGGAAGCAGGCAACACCAGATGAATTTGCTTATTCGCGATTCGTGAGAGACAGGCGGCGATTTCGGTGGCGCCGTCCATGTCGTTCGGACTATAGCCAGGCGTATCCACCAGGACCACGCTCCCGTTGCGGGATTCTTCCATTGCCGCCAGGAACTCCGGGACGGAATTGATCGCGGTGAATCCAACGCCAATGATGGCGGCGAAGCTGCGCAGCTTTTCGTGCGCGGCGACGCGGTGGGGGTCCACCGAGAGGATCCGAACCGGCTGCCGTTCGGCCAGGCACTCGCGGACGGCGATCTTGATCAGCGTGGTGGTTTTACCCGCGCCGGGGGGGCCGGCAAAGGCGACTACCTGAGCGGCATCGTTGAAAGCTTTGGGAAATGGCGGTGCAAATTGAAGTTTGTTGGAGACCAGCTCGGCCGCGTAGGATCGCAAAGCAATGTCCGGCGCTGCCCGATCGCCCGAGAGGGGTTGGCGCGACAGTTGATCGCGCAACCGCGCCGCTGCGGAAACAATTTCGTGTGCGATGTTCCGGGCCAGATCGGCTGAAATCAACGCCTCCAGGAGCTCATCGGTTTCCGACGCCGCCGTGTCTGACCCGCGCGCGCCTTGCAGCGTGCTCTTGATTTCTTGCAACTGAGCGCGCAGGTTTTGCAACTCGCCCGATAAGTCCTTGGACAGGTCGGCCGCCGGCGCCATCGGGCGCGGACGAGCGCCACTCGAGTTCGATGACGAATTCGATGCCGCGTTCAATCCGAACACCACTTCGTAAGCGCCCAGGCTGCGCGTTTCGGGCGATGAGCGCCGCGAAGTGATCAGCATGGCTTCGGCGCCTAGCTCCTGCCGCGCCTCCTGAATGGCCTGCTCCACCGAATCGGCGAAATACGATTTAATTTTCATGGAAGAGGTTTGTTCCATCAATGCTTACCCGACCCATCCCAGCGACCTGATCTTGATCTCCGGCGGCACTTCGCTGTGCGAAAGGACCGTGACATCCGGGAAGGCGGTCTCCAATAGTTGCTTGACGAAATAACGAATGGATGGATTCACCAGCACCACGGCCGAAGAATCCGGGCGCTCCAGTTTACGCGTGATGCGGCCTACCAGATCGCGGGCCGATTGCGGCGCCAGGCCGAGCACACTGTTATGCTCGCTATGTTCCACCGCTGCCTCCACGGCGTGTTCCGCCGAGGGCTCCACCATATAAGCCGTCAACTCACCTTGCTGCGTCACGTGCGAACTGACAATAGCCCGGCGGATGGACTGCCGCACATATTCAGTGAGCAACACCGGGTTCTTGGTCATCTGCGCTCCTTCGCTAAGAGCCTCCAGAATCGTGACGGAGTCGCGGATAGGGACCCGCTCCCGCAGTAAATTCTGAAGCACTCGTTGAATGACAGAAAGAGAGAGCATTTTTGGAACCAAATCCTCCACCACCTTCGGATTGCTTTGAGCCACCCGGTCGCAGAAGGCCTTGGTGTCCTGCCGGCTAAAGAGTTCGTGGGCGTGCCGCCGGACGACTTCGGAGAGGTGAGTGCCCATAACGCTGACGTCGTCGACCACGGTGTAGCCCTTGGTGCGCGCCAGCGCCGCGCGTTCGGCGGGAATCCAAAGAGCCGCCAGCTGGAACGCCGGATCCTTGGTGGGCTTGCCTTCGACGCTTCCATCCACACCGGCGCTAGGGATCGCCAACTCCTGACCGGCGGGCATTTCGTAGCGTGACATCTCCACGCCCTTAATCAGAATGGTGTACTCGCGCGAGCGCAGCGACAGGTTGTCGTTCACTTTCACGGGAGGCAGATAATAGCCCAACTGCTGTGCGAGGTTCTTGCGAATGCCCGCGATCCTTTGTAGGAGTTTGGAGTTCGATCCGCCCTCGACGAGCTTGACCAGACCGAGGCCTACTTCCACCGTCAGAGGATCCACCTGCAGCAGCGATTCGACATTTTCCTTGGCTGGTTTTTCGGCTGCTTCCGTCGAGATTTTGACTTCAGCGTCGTTTTTCCGACGCATGCGCCAGGCGATCGCGCCCAGGCCGCTGCCCAGTGCGAGAAACGGAATGGTGGGCAATCCGGGGAACAGCGAAAGCACCACCAGCACGCCGCTGGCAAGTAGAAGCGGCTCGGATTTGCCGAAGACTTGTTTTTGGAATTGAGCTCCCAGCCTGGAGTCTGAACTGGCGCGCGTGACAATCAAGCCGCCGGAGATGGAAATCATGAGGGCCGGGATCACGGTCACCAAACCGTCGCCTATGGTGAGCACAGTGTAGGTTTGAATGGCGCGGCCGAGGTCCATGTTGTGCTGCAGGACCCCAATCAGGAAGCCTGCGATGATATTGACGCCGGTGATAATGATGCTCGCGATGGCATCGCGCTGCGTAAAGCGCGAGGCGCCATCCATGGCTCCATAGAATTCGGCTTCACTGCTCAACTCGCGTCTGCGGCGCCGGGCCTCGGTCTCGTCGATCAAGCCGCCGTTCAGGTCCGCGTCGATCGACATTTGCTTGCCGGGCAGAGCGTCCAATGTGAAGCGCGCGGTGACTTCGGAAATGCGGACCGAACCGTGGTTGATGACTACATATTGAATCGCGATGAGAACGCAGAAAATCACGGCGCCGATGATATAGTTGCCTCCCACTACGAAGCTGCCGAAAGCCTCAATAACGTGCCCCGCGGCAGACGTGCCCGTGTTGCCATTGAGCAGAATGAGCCGCGATGAGGAAACGTTCAGCGCCAGACGAAAAAGCGTCAGCAGCAGAAGAACCGTGGGAAAGACGCTGAACTCCACCGGACGGCCGATATACATGGCCACCATCATCACGATCACCGACATCATCAGATCCAGCACAATCAGGACGTCCAGCATGAAGCTGGGCAGGGGAGTAATCAGGGCGATGACGATGAGCAGGACCGCGATGGGTACCGCGAGCTCGCCGATATTGGAGAGGCCAACCGCCGAAATCTTCGTCGCGCCTGTGGGGTTGGGCGCCGGCGCCGGACTACTGTTGGCACGCGCTTGAGCCATGGACTGCTAGGCGCACACTTCCAGCGACTTGAATTTGGACAGCAGCGTGGTGCGCTTCATGTGGAGCATGCTGGCGGCGCGAGCTTTGTTGCCGCCCGATTTCGCCAGTGCGCGCTCCAGAAGCCTGCGTTCGATGCCAGTCATCAACTCTTCAAAATTGATGCCGCTTTCGGGTACGTCCAGCAAGGACAAAGAGCCGAATTCCGATGTCTGGATCTCGGCGGGAAGATCGAAATCGCCAGGATAGAGCACGGAACGGGCGCCGCTGAGCGCGCAAGCGGACTCGATCGCGTGTTCGAGCTGGCGCACATTTCCGGGCCACGAATATTTCAAGAACATGTCGAGCGCCTGCGGGGAAAGGCGTTTTCTCCAACTCGGCTCGTGCTCGGAGACCTTGTCCAGAAAATGTTCCGCCAGCTCGGGAATATCGGAAGGGTGTTCCCGCAGCGACGGCATCCGCAGCGCGACAACGTTCAGACGGTAGTAAAGGTCCTCGCGGAAGCGGCGATTCGCAACGGCTTCGAGCAGATTGGCGTTTGACGCCGCAATCACACGCACGTCGATGGAAAGCGGTTCCGAGCTGCCGATGCGTTGGATCTCGCGCTCCTGCAGTACGCGCAGAAGTTTGGCTTGCAGGGGCAGCGGCAATTCACCGATTTCGTCCAGAAATATGGTGCTCCGATGCGCTTGTTCGAATAGCCCGACGCGCGTGTTGACCGCGCCAGTGAAAGCTCCCTTGGTGTGACCGAACAGTTCGGCTTCCAGCAAATGATCGGGAAGCGCGGCGCAATTGACCGCAACCATTCTGGACCCGGAGCGGCTGCTCGAAAGGTGCAAGGCGCGCGCGGCCATTTCCTTGCCAGTGCCCGTTTCGCCGGTGATCAGAACCGTGGAGCGGCGGTTCGCGACCAGTTCAATAATTTCGATCACTTCCCGCATGGGAGCGCTGGACCCAACCAAAAACCCGCGGGACTGGCCGGTAGAAGCTCCCGCCTTTGTCTCCCGAGACGCTCCGTGCTGACGGATAGCGATTGACAACAACTCGCAAAGTTCTTCCGGTTTCACCGGGTGTGAAACGTACTGAAACGCGCCGCTCTGAATCAGTTCGGGCGCCTTGCTGACCACGCCGGCCGGTTCATACAGGACCATCGGGACCCGGCACCCTTCATCGTGGATCCGCACCAGTGCCTCTGAAGCAGTGCAGTCCGCCATCGGAAGATGCACCAGGAGGGCGCCAACGGGATGCGTTTTGAGTAGCTCAAAAGCAGCGGGAAAGCTTGCGGCAAACAAAACCTGAAGTCGTTCAGGGCCGTCTTTGAAATAAACATGTTGGCTGCCAGTAGCGCTTTCGTCAATCCAAAGTACAGTGTTCACACTAAACGCTCCCGACGCGAGTAAGGTAACTTCATCTATCTTGGCCTTGTGTATACAAGATCGGAGGTTCAAAGGTAAGACTTCAGACGCAGTCCATCATTTCTTATGTGGGGGGCGTATGTGGGTAGGACTCCTACCCGCAAACGGGGGTGAAAGAATGACTGAAAAACGCCTAAGGTAGATCGATATATTAGCGCGGTCCGGATATATGCCGGATACAAAGCGAGCAGCCATGACACCTACCAAACCTCATAACGAGTATCTTGCGAGCCGTGTGGCGGCGGCGACGCCGGTGGAACTTACTCGGATGTTGTTCGAGGGCGCGGTTCAGGCGGTAGGTGAAGCGATCACCGCGCACCGGGGCGGCGACATTCTCGCGCGCGGCAATGCGGTCACCAAAGCGGTGCAGATTTTGGGGGAACTCCGTTTCTCGCTGCGGCGCGATGTGGCTCCGCAGTATTGCGACACGCTGAGCGGCCTCTATGGCTACTTGCAGAACCGGCTGATTCAGGCGCACGCCGAGAAGTCGGAAAGCATGCTCCAGGAAGTTTTGCGATTGATCCAGACGCTATTGGACGGCTGGGTCGGTGCGATGGGCCATCTCGGAGCTCTTGAGACCGCAACCAGTCGGGATGCCGAACCGGCCGCGGGCCAGCCGGACAACGAGCTTAGCGCTTCCAATCCGTATGCGGCGAAGGCTGCTTCGGAGCCTCAGAATCGGAGCTGGCAGTTGTAGCTTGGCCGTCAGCTTTCGCTTGGCCGCTGGCGCTTCTGGACTCGCCACGTTCGATATTGGCGGTCACCATCTTCGCGATTCCCAGTCCTCCGCGAGCGGCTATAGCCTGCGAAAAACCTTGTTCGGCCATTTCCATCACCATCGATCCGGTCTGATCGTCTTGATCGTCTTCGCTATTCAGCCATCCGCCGCCCGACGATTCACGCGCCGTTTTCAAAATCTGGCCGATCATCAAGGCTTCGAACTGCTTGGCTACACCGGAGATTTTTTCGGGCGTATCGGTTTTGCCCGATCCGGCTTTATCCGATGCCGTCTGGAGCGCCTGATGGAAGCTTTCGTTATCAGGAATCGCAGCACTGTTGTGTGGATGCGGGAGCGTCCAGGAGCTTGCCGCCAACTCGGCCGCCGACAACTCAGCCGATGATGAGATGCCGATATCCATTGGAGTTTACCTAGATGACCTCGATCTCGGATTCCAAGGCCCCGGCCGCGCTCAAGCTTTGCAGTATCGCGATGATGTCGCGTGGCGTAGCGCCGATGGCACTCAGTGCGCGCACTAATTCTTCCACCGTGGCTCCTTCCTTGAGCACTACGTTGCGCGCCTTTTCTTCCTTAACGCCGACCGTAACCTGGGGCGTCACTTGCGTTGTCCCGTTCGAAAACGGCCCCGGCTGGGACACGTCGTAGTTGGTTTGAATCTGCACGCTCAAATCGCCATGCATGATGGCAACCGGGGAGACGCGCACCTCCTTGCCCATCACGATGGTTCCGGTTCGTTCGTTGATGACGACCTTCGCGGGCCGGTCGGTTTGAACCGTCAACGCCTCCAGTTCCGCGATGAACTCGGTGGTGCGCGTCGAGAAATCCGGGGGGACTGCGACGCTGACCAGTCCGGAGTTGTCGGCATGAGCGATGCCGTGCGTGTCCGCAGTGAAATGACGATTGACCGCTTCAGCGATGCGGGCCGCCGTGGTGTAATCGGCCGCGTGAAGTTGGAGATGTAATTCCTTGGTCGGCTCTACCGAGGGCGATGGGCGCTCCACGATGGCCCCGTTCGGGATCCGGCCGACGGTAGGGTGGTTGACCGTCTGGGTGTTGCCGGCGCCACCCGCGATGAAGCCGCCAGTGACGACGGGCCCTTGAGCAATGGAATAAACCTTACCATCGATTCCGCGCAGGCTGGTCATCAGTAACAGGCCGCCTTGCAAACTGGCGGAGTCGCCGATGGCCGCGACGGTGGCATCGATCTGCATTCCCGATTGTGCGAACGGTGGGAGGGTGGCCGTCACCATCACCGATGCCACGTTTTTCACCAGGATCAGGGTCGGGGTCACAGTGACGCCCATCTGCTGCAGCATGTTGGCCAGGCTCTGGGCGGTAAAGATGGTTAGTTGCCTGTCGCCGGTGCCTTTCAATCCGACAACCATGCCGTAACCAATTAACTGATTTTCGCGAACTCCCTCAAGAGAGACTAATTCTTTGAGACGCGTGGCCGGCGAATCGGTAGCAGCGGGTAACTGAGGAAGCAGCGTGATAATTAGAGCAGTCAATAAGAGTCGCATGATTTGAAAATTAGAATGGCAAAATGCCCAGCAAAATACGGTATAGGATATTGGGGCGATGAATCGAATCGTTAATAACACCCTTACCATTTACCTGAATTTCCATTTGCGCGATCAGGTTGGAGGGAATGGTGTTGGGAGGAACCAGATCCACGGGCCGGATCACGCCCCGCACAGTGACCACTTGATTCTCCGAACTTATTTGCACGCGCTTGGTTCCTTCGATCACCAGATAGCCGTTGGGCAACACGTGAGTAACGCGGGCGCTCATATTTGCCGTCAGCGTGGCACCGCGGCTCGTCTCGCCTGTACCCTGGAGTTGCGTCTGGGTATTGGAGTTGAGGAGATTCGCTAAAGCCCCGGTCTTTTTAGTGACGCCCGCGAGCTGTGCGACGTTGCTTTGCGCCGTGGCCTGCCGTTGAGTTTTTACATCCCCATTGGCTACCGCCGAAAACGTCTCATTTACAACGATAGTTACTAAGTCGTCCACCCTGCTGGCTCGTAGGTCCAATCCCAGATTAGAAAATATTGCGTTGGGCGACCAAGTAGAGCCGGGCGGAGGGGCTGCCTCCGGCAGTTTGTAATCCCGGTAAGAGTCGCTGATATATTTATCCAGTGGCGAGGGTTCGGGGGGCTTTTGATCCTTCTTCTTGTCGGCCGCCGGCGAGAAAGCAGCGCACGCCAGGAGAATAACGGCAATTCGCACTCTCATTGCACCCTCGTTGACGGCAGCGCTTGCTCGCGCATTGGCCAGACTATTACCAGAGCTTTATCTTTTCCTTCGATTCGCGCGCGGAAGAGTTTTCCGCTATGCGTATTCTTGAGCGAGATCATGTCGCCCTGTCTGCCGGGAGTCTCGGCGAGCGCGGGCAAGTGAAGTTGCGCGGCGCCGGCGATGGCTGTCACGTCCACCAGGTCGCCGCGCTGTACTTGGAACGGTTCAATTAAGTCTGCGCGGAAGATCGGCAATCCTTCGCGGAGCGGACGGCGTGGCATGCGTCCGACAACCTCCTCAAGATTTCGGACGATATCGTTGCGAAGAGGAAAATCGTCGTAGGTTTCGATCCTCACCTGGCTCGGAGCGACGGTCTGCCCGGGCAGGACTAACTCCGTGGCCACCACTCGCGTCATAGTCGCCGATATTTTCACCCGCGCCCAAACCGAGAACTTGCGCGAGCCGTGATACAGCACTTCTCCGCGCCATGTGACTGGCGTGTCGGGACCGGTGAGCGTGGAGGCCAACAGTCCGGACAAGGGAAAACTCAACTTGCCGGCTGGCGCCTGGCTTTGGCTGATGGTGAGCACGTCGATACGCGCGCCAGGCGATTGCAGTGAGTCGCTAATCGCCGCCCGGACCAGGTCGTCCGTAAGCGCCTGCAGGCTCCATTCGAAACAAGCCTGTGCGTCCGGCGCGATGGCCACTCCATACGGAGCGCCGATGCGTTGCAGTTCGGCGGACCCGAAAAAACGGCGCGCGCCGGGTGTGGGCGAGTAAGAGATCACCGCGTCGCCGGGAACTTTATTCAGGAAAACCGGCAGAGCTTTTGCCAGGTCCGCGCCGAGTATACGATCGTTCGAAATCATTTCACAAGGTCCTGAGTGAGCGATCATGCTGAAAAAGAAAAGCCATACGTTCATTGTTTGAGATTGTTGGCTTGCTGATACATGTCGTCGGCGGCCTTCACCACCTTGGAGTTTGCTTCATAGGCGCGTTGGCTGACGATGAGATTTACGAATTCCTGAACGATACTGACGTTGGATTGCTCCACGTATCCTTGCAGCAGCGAGCCTTGTCCATCTTGCCCGCCTGGCGGGCCGATCACGGGTGCGCCGGAGGATTCAGTCTGCTGGAACAAACTCTGGCCGACGCTGTTCAGTCCCGAGGGATTAGCGAAGTTCGCCAGCTGGATTTGGCCGGCTTGCTGCGCGGTATTCTGCCCGGGAAGCGTGTAGCTAACGGTTCCGTCGCCGCCGATCGTGATGGAAAGAGCATTCTGTGGCAGGGTGATGGGCGGGTCTAGTAAGTTACCATTGGGATCTACTATCTGGCCGGTATTGTTCAAATGAAATGTTCCAGCCCTGGTATAAGCTAATTGACCCGATGGCTGTTGGAGCTGGAAGAATCCATTTCCTTGAATTACTAAGTCCAGCGGATTATCTGTCTCCGTAAAATCGCCTTGCGTGAAAATGACTTCGTTGGAGACCGCTCGCGTGCCCAGGCCCAACTGCAAGCCAGTGGGGACCAAGGTCTGCTGGCTGGCGGCCGCACCCGGCTGGATCAGGTTCTGATACAGAAGGTCCTGGAACTGGGCGCGCCTGGATTTGAATCCCGCGGTGTTGGCATTCGCGATGTTGTTCGCGATGTTCTCCACGTTGGTCTGTTGGGCATTCATGCCGCTGGCGGCGCTAAAAAGTGCTCTAATCATCTGTCGTTTCTCCCTAAATGTCTCGTGGCGCGATTACACCTTCGCCACTTGCTCGATGGCCTGCTTGCCCATGTCATTGGAAATTGAGATCGCTTTCTGCATCATTTCGAACTGTCGTGACAAGCCCACAATCCGCACCGCGCCGTGCGACGCGCTGACATTGGAGGACTCCAGCTTGCCTTGATAAATTTGCGTGCCGGTTACATCGGCCGGGTCCTGGCCCGTGGCGTTCGAGAAATAGTTGGCACCGAACTTAGTAAGATTCGCGGGGCTTTCGAAATCGACGACTTTGATGCGGCCAATCGACTTACCGCTCTGGGTGATGTCGCCCTCGCGCGAGACCTCGACCGGTTGCGCCGTATTGGCGCGGAACGGCTGTCCGTTATCCTGGAGCAGCGGGTAGCCTTCGCTTGTTATGAGAGTGCCGCCGGTGGAGAAACGAAAGTTTCCGTTGCGCGTGTAAAGCGGTCCCGACGGGCCGTCCACCACAAAGAAGCCTTTGCCGGAAAGGCCGAAATCCAACGGATTGTTGGTGGGCTCCAGCAGGCCCTGCGCGAAGTCGGTCCATTGCCGCTGGATCATCGGAACGGCGGGAGGGCCGGATTCGTCCTCCCCGGCGGCCGCTGAAGTGAACAAGGTGTAGAACTCGCCATCGGTCTTATATCCGCTGGTGGAGGAATTCGCAAGGTTGTTCGCAACAAGGTCGAGCGATTGCATGCGGGCTTGCATGCCTGCGGCGGCCAGAACACTGATTTGATCCATAGAGCGAGTAGCTGCACTGCAAGTACGCAGCCAAAACGAGCCAGATGGAAAAATCGTATAACTTTGTTCCGGATGTGCGATAAGGCGACCGAACGCTTCCACTGTCTTCGCCGAAACTAAGTCGGTGTCCGCCGAGTTCTCGACGCCTGCGCTTGCTAACGCGCTGATAATCTGGAGCCGCGATGGTGGCCGCGAACCTGCATTAGTGACGCCGTGATTGTTTCCGCACCGGCGCCTGCCGCTATCCACCTGCCGGTAGTCTCTCTCGATCCGACAGCCGATCCCAAAGATCCAAAAGCGTCACAAACAACTGCGTTCAAGAATGTCTTTGATAGCCTGACGCTGTTCGAGGATCTGCCGCAACAGGGTGGCGCAAAGCAAGAGGGAACCGCGGCTCCAAACTCACCTGCAAAGAAAGAACCGCCTGCTGACTCTGGTTCTGGAACTGAGGAAGCCGTAGTTCTAGTGGCCCCGGCCGCAAGCCTGCCCAAGCTGACTTTGATCCCGGCGCAATCGGCGACGCTACGGCAACCGGCGGATCGTGCGGTGCCGCAGAACAACGAAGTTTTGGCGGAAGCGACAGTGCCGCAATCAGCTCCGTCGCAGTCGCAGAGCGATGTCCGGATACCGGTCACAACGACGGACCCGCGCGTGGTGTCCGCACCTCTCGCGCCCGCGGCCTCTTCCCAATATTCATTACTGGCGGAGAAAGCGGTCGCCGATGTGCCGATTGCGACGTTTACTCCGTCGGCCCGTGGTGCGGCTCCGGCGAAAACAGACCAGGCGGTCACTCCGGGTGCGCCAGCGAAGGCAGAAGTAACGGTAGGTTCTTCCGAAACTCCATCCAGACTCCAGCCGGAAACCATGCAACAGCTTCCGCCCTTGGCAAGCGGAACGGCTGTTACGACGTCTTCGATCGGAAAACCATTAGCGACCAAATCTGTTTCACGACCGTCGGAGCCAGACACGCTTGGACCAGTTTCAGAGAAACCGCCGCAAGTACAACCGATTCGGGCCCAAACAGCACAACCCAACATAGAGCCGCTGGCAACGAACATCCCTGTTCGCGAATCTGCAGCGGTCATGCGGCCGTCGGCGAGCACGGTAACGCAGAAAGCGGTCAGCGCCCCCGTTTCCACGAACGTTGTGCCTCCGGTTGCGGCGAAAGGTCCGGCCCAGACGCCTCGCATCGACGCGCCAACGCCGCGGCAGGAACCACCTGCCAAGACAGCATCTGAGAATTCGCGTATTTCGGATATCACTCCGGCGACCGAACAATCATCGGCTAGTGTGGGAGCTGAAAAGCCTCCCGCCGGTGCCTCGACTGCTTCGCGGAATACCGAAGCGCTGGCCGACAATAACAATCCGCTTGCATCGACTCCTCTTGTGAGCAATCCGCTGGTGAGCAGCCTAGCTCCCGCCGCAACTCCTGTTCCGCCAGCGAAGCCGGCGCCGGGACTCTCTCCTGGGAATGCGCCAACTGCGCCAACTACCGGGGAGCCTACTAGCACCCCCGACGCAACCGCGCTGTCTTCGGCGGGTGCGTCCTCAAGCGGTTCATCTCCCAACCTTCCGGCCGCCGAGCGGGGACAACCACAACCGATGCTCGCAGGGGTGGCTGTGGCTGCCTCAATGCCAGCGGCGCCGGCGGCATTCCCGGTGGCCCGCGCGCTCACGGATAGAACGAGTGAGCCATCTAACCCCTCGGTGCCTCCGCCGATCCAAGCTGCAAACGCGGCGCCAAAGACCCCGCTTCTACCGCAAGCCGAAAATTTCGCATTCGGGGTTCGTATGCTCGGCCTGCAGAGCTTTTCCAGCCACTCACCGGTTATGGAATCCGCCACGCCACTTACTTCTAACGCGACATCCGTCCCATCTCCAACCAAAGTTTCAGTAACGCAGCCTCAGGGCCCAACCGCGCAGCAGCCCGTCGCGCCTCAGGGCCAGGTGGCCAATGATACGGGGCGGGAAACACAGCCCTCGGCCTCGCAACCCGAGAAATCCGAGACGGTTACTCAATATCAGTCCGACTTACAGACCGCCAGGCCGACTCCCGGAGTAACTTTGCACTGGAATGAAGCAGCCGTTTTGCAAACTCCCGAACCTGGCCCCGCAGCCGCCATGCCTGAATCCAACGAAGCCGTGCCTGCTAATCTGCCGGCCGCTACTCAGGAAGCGCACTTACTCATGTCCGAGATGCCGCGGAGTTCAGCCAGTTCAGAAATCTTGTTGCACCTCACTGGTGACGATCAATCGTCAGCTGCCATCCGAGTAGCCGAGCGCGCCGGATCGGTAAATGTCTCGGTGCACGCTTCCGACCCGGTTTTGCGAGAGTCGCTTCGATCCAGTCTGGGCGACTTGTCTACTCAATTGAACGCTCAGGGCTGGAAGGCGGACGTATTGAAATCGGTCGCGGCGCCGATGCATTCCGAAAGTCAGCAGGACTCACACTCCAGCGAACAGCGCTCCTCTCAACAGCAGCAATCTTCGGGCGGCGACCGGCAGCCGCAGCGCGACCGTCGCGGAAACGGCGGGCAATGGCGGCAGGAGTTAGACCAACAGATCGCGGGCGGCGACGCCCATCCAGGAGGAAACAGATAATGAACTTACTCGGCCCATTGGCCGTAACGAACACATCGAATAATACGGCACAAGCGTTGGCGCAAGCCGCCAGCGGAACCAGTGGGTCGAGCCCATCCACCTCCAGCACGGCCAACTCAGTCAATTCCTTGACGAGCGAGCAAACGTTCTTGCAGTTGCTAATCGCGCAGATTAAGAATCAAGATCCGCTCAATCCGACCGATAGCATCCAGTTTGTGGGCCAGCTAGTGCAGTACAGCGAATTAGAGCAGCTCATGGGGATCAACCAAGGCGTGCAAACTCTGGACGGCGGTAACACCTCAAAGACATCGACGCAGGCGACCACGAACGGGACGAACAGGGCTTCGTCCTTGTAGGAAGAACAAGCAATCAAGAAAGCTAGAAAAGGAGCAATATGTCATCATTTTCCATCGCACTTAGCGGACTTACCGCCGATTCCGACGCGCTCGATGTGGTCGGAAATAATTTGGCCAACCTGAATACCACCGGCTATAAGGACAACAACGTGTCCTTTTATGACTTACTCCAGCAGTCGATCGCGGGCGGTTCCACGCAGATCGGCGGCGGTGTGTCGGCGCCACAAACCGAGCGAGTTTTCTCGCAAGGCTCCATTCAGGCCACCGGCGGCAACTACGACGCGGCCGTTAACGGGAACGGTTTCTTCGTCGTACAAAACCCCAGCGGGCAGACATTGTTTACTCGTGCGGGAAATTTCCAACTCGACGCCAACGGGAATCTCGTCACCGCTACCGGTCAGTTCGTTCAGGGCTGGACGGCACAGAACGGCGTACTCAGCACCAGCGGCCCGGTCGGTAATATCACCATCCCCTCCAATGCGCTGCAGACTCCGAGTGCGACTCAGAACATGGCGTTGAGCGTGAACTTGAATGCGGCCGGTGTAGTAGGGCAGTCCAGCGGCAACTTCTCGACCTCCATCCAGGTAGTCGACTCTTTGGGCGTGTCGCACGATCTGACCGTTAGCTTCACTGAGACCGGGCCAGGTGCTTGGACCTACAACGTCTATATTCCAGGGCAGGACGTCACTTCCGGAACAGCGGGCACTCCCAGTTTGGTGACTACCGGAAGCCTGACCTTCGACGCCAATGGCAACTTGACTTCCCCGGCTGCTCCCGCGACGGTGCCTCTTACCATTAGCGGATTAGCCGACAACGCCAATGACATGAACATCAGCTGGAATCTGGCCACGCAGAACGGCGCTGGGACTCCGCTGATCACGCAGTATGCCGCCACGTCCGCCGTTTCCGCAAGCACTCAGGACGGAGTGCCTGCCTCGCAGGTGACCCAGGTTTCGATTGCCAACGGAGGCGCAATCACCGCGCAGTTTTCCAATGGCAACCAAGTAGTGATTGGCCAGCTTGCGTTAGCGTCTGTCAGCAATCCGGATTCGCTTATTGCGGTCGGCCAAAACAACTACGAAGTAGGAGCCGGCACGGCCACGCCGGTAGTGGGCGTTCCGGGCACTGGCACGCTGGGAGACGTGGAGGGCGGGTCGCTGGAAACCTCCACGGTGAACATCGCCACTGAGTTTACCAACCTCATCGTTTATCAAAATTCGTATGAGGCCAATTCCAAAGTCATCTCGACTCTGGATCAAATAACTCAGAACCTCCTGAACTTGCAGACATAGCCATGAACGCCTCCGACGTGTTACAGCGTTTCGGTGAGTTGCCGTTCGTCGTGGAACTCGAGTTAGGGACGCTCTCGATGACTATCGGAGAGATCTTTCAACTGCAAGAGGGATCGGTGTTGCGGACGGATCATCCAGCCGGCACGCCGTTCCCTCTGTTTGCCAGCAATGTGAAGGTGGCTGAAGCCGAAGTGATCGTCATTGAGGACACGGTCTCGGTTCGAGTACAGAAGATGCTGCAGAAAAGCGGCGGAGGAAATGCAACTAACTGAACAAATCGGCATGGTGCTGGTGGTCTTTGGGCTTCTAGGTGGCTTGCTTTGGTTTGCTAAGAGGCGCGGACTAGCGGCATTCAGCATAGCTACGCGCAGAGGCGGAAGCGGGCGGCGCTTAGAAGTACTGGAGCGCGTTCCGCTGACGGCGCAGCACGCCCTGCATTTGGTCCGTGTTTCGGACCGGACGGTGCTCATCGCCACCGCGCCTTCATCTTGTACGCTGCTCGATGCGCCGGGCACTCTTGAAAAAGCCTTGCCCGACGCGCCTTCTTCTCTTTCGCGAGATCTGCTTCGATCCAGCCAATGATCAAATTCCGCTCCGTTTTCCTGTTCTTGTTCTTTGCGGCGGCCGCCGTGGCCGCGCCTACCGACGCTGCCATTCCGGTTTTCGGTTCGGCGAATCCCAAAGGCGGGCTTACGCTCAGCACGCCAACACAAATCGTCATTTTATTGACGTTGCTGACGCTCTTGCCGGCCGTGGTGATGTCGGTGAGTCCATTTCTACGCATTGTCATCGTGCTGCACTTTCTGCGGCAGGCGCTCGGAACACAGTCGGCTCCTTCCAACCAGGTGCTGGTGGGCTTGGCGATGTTTCTTGCGTTTCTAGTTATGCAGCCGGTGGTCATGGACATCTATCACCGTGGTTGGGAACCAGTGGAAAGCGGTCAGGTCTCTTGGGAGCAAGGCTTTGAGGAAGGCGCCAAGCCTCTCAAGAATTTCCTTTTGAAATTCGCACGCGAGAAGGATATTCAGACCTGCGTGGAGATGACCAAGTCAACTCCGCCGCGCAATTCGGCCGATCTCGATTTGAAGGTTCTGATTCCGGCGTACATTCTCTCGGAGCTGAAAGCCGGCTTCCAAATTGGGGCTGTTCTGTATCTGCCATTCCTGATCATCGATCTGGCGGTGGCTTCGATTACGCTTTCGGTCGGCATGGTGCAGTTGCCGCCTGTGATGATCTCGGCGCCGTTCAAGATTCTATTGTTCGTCCTGGTGGACGGCTGGAACCTAGTGATCGGCTCGCTTCTAAAAACTTTTTATTGAGGACCTCATGACTCCTGAAACCGCTGTCCACATCATCAGTCAAGCGCTTTGGACCACGGTGCTGCTGTGCGCCCCCCTACTGGTCATCGGCTTCGCTGTCGGCATCGTAGTCAACATCATCCAGATCGCGACGTCCATGCAAGATTCCGCGTTCAGCACCATTCCCCGGCTGGCGGCGTTTCTGTTCGGCTTCCTGCTTCTGATGCCGTGGATGTTGAAGCAGCTTTCGGCCTATTCGATCGGAGTATTTGGCGACCTGTCGCGCTATGCACGGTAGCTCTTATGCATGTTAGTCCCGCCATTCCGGCCTCGGTTTTGTACGGGTTTCTGCTGGTTTTGGCCCGTATTTCCGGGGTATTCGTGTTCCTGCCGTTGCCCGGTCTCGAAGCCGGACCCAGCGCGGCCAAGATCACGCTGGCCATGGTTCTGACTTTCGGAATGTATTCGCGCTGGCCGGCGCTCGATCCCCTGCCGCAAAGCATGTTGCAGGTAGCTGGTTGGATGATTGCCGAAGCCGCGATTGGCGTGGCTACCGGACTGGCCGTCGCGTTCCTCATCGAAGCCGTTCTTTTCGCCGCGCAGGCCATCAGTACCCAGGCGGGATTTGCTTATGCTTCCACTATCGACCCCAATACCGAGGCCGACTCCACCGTTCTTCAACAGTTAGCGCAATTGACGGCCGGCCTGCTGTTCTTCGCCATGGGATTCGATCGCGAGATGTTAAACATTCTGGCGCGCAGTCTGGAAACCCATCCCCCCGGCGCTTTTATGCCTTTGCGATCGAGTGTCGAAGGGCTGATGGCGCTCGGCTCCAGCATCTTTTCCACGGGCGTTCATTTGGCACTTCCCGTGATGACGCTGCTATTCCTAATTGACCTGTCCATCGGACTGTTGGGACATCTCAACGCTCAATTGCAACTTATCGCCCTGGCTTTTCCCGCGAAGATGGCGGCGGCCCTGGCGGCCTTGAGTTTCTTGGTTCTGCTCATTCCCAAGCTGTATGAGCAACTCGGCGCGTCGGTTTTCACCGCGCTTGGCCGGCTACTAGGACTTTGACGCAGTGCATCTGATCTGAAAATAGCGGAATGAATCCCTCAGGCGAAAAGACGGAACAGGCAACACCGCGGCGGCTGATCAAAGCGCGCCGGGAGGGCCAATTTGCCTCATCGCACGATTTTGTCAGCGGACTGCAATTCACAGTCTTCGTGATATTGATCGCGCAGACCGGTCCGGCCATGTTGGCGAGCTTGAAGGAAGTAACCCGAGGATTGTTTCTGGAGGCCTTTCGAGGCGATCTGGGGCCCACCGCACTCATCGGGATTTTGCATGAGGCACTCTCGCGCGGGCTTTCGCCTTTGCTCTACTCGAGCAGCATCCTGCTGATTACCGCGTTAGCGTTTCAACTCAGTTCCACCGGCTTCTCCTTCAGCCTCGAGCGCATGATCCCCAAGACTTCCAACTTCGATGTCTTGCAGAAGCTGAAATCGCTGCCCTCCAAAGGACTGGTGTCGGCCATACAGGCCGTCGCGCTGGTGGCTGTCTTTGCGGCCACGCTTTACTGGATCGTCACCAAGAGCGGCGAGCGCCTGCTCACCATCCCGCTCGCCAGTTTCTCCGTGGGATTGGAGACGCTGCGTAGCCTGTGCATGGACTTGCTGTGGAAAGCAGCCGCTCTTTTTCTGTTATTCGGCTTCGTCGATTTCTTCCGTCAAAAGCGCAAGTTCTCCAAGCAAATGCGCATGAGCAAACAGGATATCCGCGACGAGGCCAAGGAAGCCGAAGGGAATCCGCAAACCAAGATGCGCATCCGGCGCTTGCAGCGCGACGTTCGCCGCCGCCGCATGATGGACGAAGTGAAGACCGCCACCGCCGTGGTGGTGAACCCCACCCACTACGCCGTCGCGATCCGCTACCAGCATGACACCATGGCCGCGCCGCTGGTGGTCGCAAAAGGAAAGAATTATCTTGCCCTGCGCATTCGCGCCCGGGCGCTGGAGTTCGAAGTGCCGCTGATCGAAAATCCGCCCTTGGCACAGGCATTGTACAAATCCGTTGACGTGGGACAACATGTCCCGCCCCATCTCTATCGCGCCGTAGCCGAGATCCTCGCCTACATTTATCGATTGATGGGCGCCAGAGCAGTTTCATGAGACTAAGGAGGTCCCAACCATGATTCATCACCTGAATAGCCTGTTCCCGTCTGAAAGCAGTTCTTCTGCCGCCGGACAAAAAACCAGCGCGCCGCCGCGCGAGTCCACTTTGGAGGGTTTCCACGGCGTTCTTTCCGATGCGGTATCGTCAACTCGGCAAAAGTCGGCTCTCCATCCGAGCGAGGCGAAAGTCGCGGTTACGCGCGCCAACGAGGATGCCACATCGCGGGCGTCCATCCGCGGCGAGACGTTAAGCCGGGAATCGGCAGGCTCGGACAAGTTGACCCGGCCGGCCTCATCCTCCAGTTCGGCAGCCGGCAGTTCCGCGTCCACCGGTGAATCTTCATCCACCACCGACACCAGTTCCCAGACGCCCGTGGTGAGCGGCCTGGCTGCTTTGTTCGGCGGGACTTCCCAACCGGCTTCCGCTGCCTCCGCTCCCCAGTCGACCACCAACGCCGGCGCCGCGCCGGTTTCCGCACAGGAAGCATTCGACAACGCATATTGGGCCGAACAGCCGGCTGCTGTTCAAGCGTTACGGACCATGCAAAACCCCGATCAACGCGCCGCCCTGGCGAGCCAATTGGCAAACGAAGGCTATTCCATCGACGTACCAATCATGGTGTGGGGCTGGGACCCGTCCATCGTCACCAGCATGCGCGAAGCGGATGGCTACACCTGGGTTCCGTCCGCGCTCCAGAATCCGGTGGAGGACGCTCCCGGACTTCCCGCCATGGGGACGCTCGCGGCCTACAATTCGAAGAATCCACCGGCTGGTTCCATCGGAGTCTAAACATGAGCGGTAAGCTCGCGCGCGTCTCCGTGGGCGTTCTGTTTACGGGGGCTGTGCTGGTTGCTCAGCCTCCCGCGGACTTTGAAGCGTCGGTTAAAGCGGCCATGGCGCCCGCGATCGCCCGGCAGCGCGCCACGGTTCAAAAGCAAGCATCGGCGGTAGTCACGGCCTCGACAGTCCACTCTTCGTTTTTCACTACTCCGTTCGCAGCGGTGGACGAGGCGGAGCCAGATTGCGATCCTCTGCCTGGCGGCAAGCTGGAAGCGCTGATCGAGGAAGCGGCTCAAAAAAATGCAGTGGACGCACAATTGGTGCGAGCGGTGATTGACCAGGAATCGGCTGGACGGCCCTGCGCACTCTCGGCTAGAGGCGCGCAGGGCTTGATGCAACTCATGCCTGCTACGGCCGAGGAGTACGATGTTGACGATCCGTTCGATCCCCGGCAAAACGTGGAGGCTGGGACCAAGTTGCTGAAATCGCTTCTGGAACGTTACAAAAACGATCCTGCGCTCGCGCTGGGCGCGTACAATGCGGGCTCTGGGCGCGTGGATCGCGAAGGAACCGTGCCTCCAATTCCGGAAACGGTAGATTATGTGGCGGCAATTCTTGAGAGGCTGCGATCCGTCACTGTCAAAACCAACGCCGCTGAGCCGGCTGCAACGTCAACGAAGAATGCCGGTTGGCAATTTCCACCGCTAGACCTCAAGGAGTTTTAATCTGTAACCCCGGTTCGACTTAGTAACTGGACGATCTCCTGCCTCGTCCCACGCTAAAGAAAGTAGTGCAAAAAGCAGTGGAACAGGAGATCGATGTGATGCGATTCAACCGACCCTCGCGCTCGCACAGGACGGGCGCGGCATTGTCTGTTACGTTGGCGACCCTCGCGATGGTGGCTTTTACGCCCGCCGTCTTGGGTCAAGCGCCGCCACCGCCGCCGGCTTATCCGCCCCAGGAGCTGGACCGGCTGGTATCTCGGGTGGCGCTTTATCCCGATCCACTGTTGTCGCAGATTTTCGCCGGCGCGACGTTTCCCGATCAAATTCCCGACGCCGCTCGATGGGCGGACCAGCACCACTACCTGACCGGCGATGCCCTGGCGCGGGCCATTTCCGACGACCATCTGCCGTGGGATCCAAGTGTGCAAGCTCTACTTCCGTTTCCTTCCGTACTGGACATGATGGCGTCGGATATGTCCTGGACCAGCGAACTCGGCAACGCCTTCCTCGCCCAGCAACCGGAGCTGATGGACGCGGTGCAACGCGAGCGCCACAAGGCCTACGATTACGGGTACCTGCGAACCAATCCGCAGGTTATCGTCAACGCCGGTCCGTACATCGAGATTTTGCCAGCCAATCCAGCGTTCATCGTGGTTCCTTATTACAATCCGTTGATTGTCTTTGCGCCTCCGCGGCCCGGCTTCTTTGTGGGAGGAGCCATCAGCTTCCGCTTCGGAATCTCGATCGGCGCGGCATTTGCGCCCTGGGGTTGGGGCGCCAGCCATTTTGTGTGGGGCGGGCACCAGGTATTCATCAACAATGCCCGTTGGAACCGCACCTGGGTGAATCGCGGGACCTACGTTCACCCTTACGCTGCCGTACCCCGCTACACAGGCCCGCGACCCGCGGAGCGGCACGAACTACAGGAACGCTCGGAACGCGAGCGGCAGGCCGCGCGCACCGGTCGTGAGCGAGTGGAAGAGCACAAGCGAGAAGAAGAACGCAGGTAGTCGTTTGGACCGCTGGCAAACCCGCTGGCGGCGGATTCGCGCATGGCGCTTAACTCATTCCAAGTCGAGCTCAGGCCCGCTATACTTAAGTTCGCCGCATACGATGACGACCGAATGGGCGAGGATTTTGGTTCCCGTGTTCTTGGCCGGGCAGGGAGTGCTGGTTTACTGGAGCGCCGGCGCCGAGCGTCCACCAGCGTCACCAGCCCTCGCGCAATTCCCGGCGGCCCTCAGCGACTGGACGGAATTGCGCGAGGACCCTATCGACTCTGACGTGGTCAACACACTGCGCGCCGACCAATTGCTGAGCCGAACTTATATCCATGGCGCCGAATCGGTTGGATTCCTGGTGGCGTGGTTCCAATCCCAGCGCGCCGGCGCCAGCCAGCCTCACTCACCGAAGGTGTGTTTGCCTGCGTCCGGATGGACGCCTGCGGCCACCGGCGAATTAACCATTGCCACGGCCGCCGGGGCCATTACTGTAAATCGATATGTGGTCGCCAGCCGTAGTGACCGGGCCGTGGTTTTATATTGGTATCAAACCGCCCGCCGCGCAATTTCGGGTGAGTGGGCTTCCAAGTTCTGGCTCCTGGCCGGCGCGCTTCGAGACCACCGGACCGATACGGCACTGGTGCGCATTGTAGTCGAAGACCAGCCTGGCGGCGATGAAAGCGCTACCCGAACGGCGTCGGAATTTGCGCGCGCCGTTTATCCTTTACTGGTCCATCAACTGCCCTGAGGAACGGCCTCAACGCCTGGTGAGCCAGCTTTCCACCGCCTCCAGTACCTTGGCCACGCTTTGGTCCAGGGTCTCGCAATCGGTGCGGCATTCCACGTCGGGCGCGAGCGGATCTTCATAAGGGTCGTCAATGCCGGTGACGTGCAGCAGCTCCCCGGAGCGGGCCCGGCGGTATATGCCCTTGATGTCGCGGCTTTCGCAAATTTCGAGTGGCGCGTGAACCCAAACTTCCAGGAAATCTCCAATCCGCCGCCGTACCTCCTCGCGGGCCGCGCGATAAGGCGAAATGGCGGATACCAGCACGATGGCGCCGGCCTCGGTGAACCGCGCGGCCAGCTCTCCGATGCGCCGGATATTTTCGTTGCGATCCGCCGCGCTGAAGCCCAGGTCTTTCGACAGATGCTGGCGCACGGCGTCGCCGTCCAGCCATTCCAATCGGTGGCCGCGGCCTTCGAGCGCCTGGTATAGGGCTTGGCTGATGGTGCTTTTACCCGCGGAACTGAGACCGGTGAACCAAACGGTCAGCCCGCGGTTCGTCTTGGGATCTGGCATGTTCTTTACATTGTGGACCCTTCCCACGGAATCTTGAAACCCCGCTTCGATCCGATAAAACCATCCAAGGAGGTATCAGGCCCGGCGATCCTCCCGTCCACCGGTTCTCTCGCCTGAAAAGACAAACCATAACTTCCGTCACTGGTTGGCGTATTTCGAGCCCTCTGATAAAATCGTACTTGAGCCCGGTAAAATCCTAGCGGCGGATCGTATTAAAGCCCTTGCTTCCATCATCTGCCCTGTTTATACTGGCTTTTTTGTCGATGATGAACTTGAGTATGTCACCGCGGGACGATCTGGATCCACTGGCGCCGCAGCGTGAGGCCGCTATGTTCTATGGGCTTTTCCTGCGCGGCCATTCCGCGGAGACCTTGCGCCGGGATATCGACGTGCCGAAACCGGTGCTCGATAAGTGGTTGAATCGCCAGCGTTACGAAACTGGATTCCGCGACGCGCTGCGGCGCGTTTACCAATATCGCAAGCAGGTGCTTGCCATCTTCGATGAGCTGGTCCTGAACGAAAAGAACCGCCCGCCCTTCGTTCACTAAGCGCCGCCGTAACTTCTTTTTCATATTCATCGAGGCGCTTCCCCTTTACACTAGAGAAAGATGAAACACACGCATACCCAGTCGATGCCCGAGCAGCATCTCCAAGACGGCGCGCACGGCGACGTCTCCCAGGTTACCCCACAGGAAGCCAAGTCCCGTCTGCTTTCGACGCCCACCCGCCCCTTCGAGCCCGAGGGCGCAACCAGCGCCAGCGAAATCCTGACTCGCATGCAGGGCACGGCGTTCCAGGGCAAACAGCTCGGGTTGGCGTTTGAGGTCTGGAAGCGTATGCTGGGCGATCGCTGCACCATCATGATGGGGATGTCGGGCGCCATGGTTCCGGCCGGCATGCGCCGCCTGGTGGTTCGCATGATCGAACACCGGCTCATCGACTGCCTGGTCTCCACCGGCGCGAATTTCTTTCACGACTTGCACGAGACGCTGGGGAATTTCCATTACCAGGGATCGCCCTCCATCGACGACGTCCTGCTGGCCGAGAATCTGGTGGATCGCATGTACGACGTGCTGGCCGATGAAGAAAAGTTTCGCCAGCACGATCAGTGGATTGGACGCTTCGCGGCGGCGCTCGATCAATCGCGGCCGTACACCACGCGCGAATTCCTCTACTTGCTGGGTCTTGAACTCGGCAAGCATTGCCAGGAAGACGGAATCGTATCGGCGGCCGCCAAAGCCGGCATCCCGCTCTATTGCCCCGCCATCGCCGACAGTTCCATCGGCATCGGCATTGCGGCCAATCGCTATGAGAGCGGCAATCGCTTTACCTTCGACGTGATCGGCGACGTTGTCGAGACCGCGCGTATCGTTGCGGAATCGGAATCGACCGGCGTCATCTATTTCGGTGGCGGCACGCCCAAGAATTTCGTGCAGCAGACCGAAGTGACGGCTATCATCATGAACACCGGCGTCACGGGCCACAAGTACGCCATTCAGTGCGTTACCGATGCGCCGCACTGGGGCGGGCTTTCCGGCTGCACTTTCGAAGAAGCGCAGAGTTGGGGTAAGATCGCCAAAGACGCTTCCATGGTGACGTGCCATTCCGATTCCACCATCGCCATGCCGATTCTGGTGTCGGCGCTGATCGAGAATCGCGATCTGGTGTCGAAGCGTCACCGCCCCAGCTTTACGCAGGGCAGGGAATTGGGGATCGAGTCATGAGCGCTTTGAAGATTCCGATGTACCAGGTGGACGCTTTCGCCGGACGTGTGTTTACCGGCAATCCGGCCGCTGTTTGCCCGCTCGAGACCTGGCTGCCCGAAGCCCAAATGCAGGCTATCGCCGCGGAAAATAATCTCGCCGAGACCGCGTTCTTCGTCAAGAATGGCAAGGGTTATAAGCTGCGCTGGTTCACCCCGGCCGTTGAAGTCGAACTGTGCGGGCACGCCACCCTTGCGACAGCATCGGTAATTCTCAACGACTTCACGCCCGGCGAGCGCTCGGTTTCGTTTGAAACCAAGAGCGGAACACTCACCGTAACGCGCGACGACGATCTCTATTCGCTCGATTTTCCATCGCGTCCGCCCGCGCGAGGCATCGAGGTTTGTCCCGAACTTGTGCCGGCCATGGGCGGCAAGCCGGAAGCGGTGCTCGCGGCGCGCGATTATTTCGTGGTGTACGGTTCGGAAGACGAGCTGCGCGCGCTAAAGCCCGACATGGCTGCCCTGATGAACATCGACCGTTTTGCCGTGATCGCCACCGCGCCTGGCGTCACGAAGGGCGAATTCGATTTCGTCTCGCGCTTCTTCGCTCCGGCCAAGGGCGTGCCTGAAGATCCGGTCACGGGTTCGTCCCATTGCTCGCTGATTCCGTACTGGTCCGAACGCCTGGGCAAGAAAACTTTGCGCGCCTATCAAGCTTCTCCGCGCGGCGGAGAGCTATCGTGCGAAGATCGCGGCGAGCGCGTCACCATCAGCGGGAAGGCCGTGCGCTTTTTCGAAGGCACGATCTTTCTCTAAGGGATCACCTTGGCTGAAACCTGTTCCGCGCAACGAGTAACGGTCGACTCCATCGAGACCATTCGCCTCTCGGACCCCGCCCACGCGATCGACGTATCCATCTGCCCGCCCATCGGCAACATCGCTTACGACATGCGCGTTCGTGGCAATCCAATCCTCATGTCGCCGCCCAAGCTTTCCGAATGGAAGCAGAAGCCTTCGCAGGCCGGAATTCCGTTGCTCGCGCCCTGGGCCAATCGTCTCGACGCCGACGCGTATTGGGCGAACGGCAAACGCTACCTGCTCAACCCCGACGCCGTTGAAATCCGGCGCGACCCGAACGGTCTGCCGATTCACGGGCTCTTGTTGTACGCTTCCGCCTGGCACATCGAGCGCCTTCACGCAGACGAGCACGCCGCCGAGGTCTCAAGCGTGCTCGAATTCTGGCGGCATCCGGAATGGATGGCGCAATTCCCGTTCGCCCACACCATTCGCATCACACACCGGCTCTACGGCGGCGTTCTCGAAGTTCGCACCACCATCGAGAACCATTCCACGGATTCGATGCCGCTAGTGGTCGGTTTTCATCCCTGGTATCAGATTCCCGAAACCCCACGCGACCGGTGGCAGATCCACTTGCCGGTGCGTGAGCACTTCACGCTTTCGGCGAAACTGATCCCGACCGGCGAATCGAACCCTGTCGATTTCCCCGATCCCACACCGCTCGTTGGACGCCAGTTCGACGACGTGTTCGGAGGCGTCGATCACGCGGGAGAGTTTGTGCTGGAAGCGGATGGCCGGAAAATCTCCGTGCGGTTCGGGCCAAAATTCCCCATCGCGATCGTCTATGCGCCGCCTGCGCCCGACGTCGTGTGCTTTGAGCCAATGACCGGCCTGACCGACGGCTTCAACCTGGCCCACGCGGGCGTTTTCAAGAATCTTCAGAGCATCGCAGCCGGCGCCACCTGGACCGAAAGCTTCTGGATTCGCCCCACCGGCTTCTGAACCACGCGCGTCAGCAAGTGGTCAGTGAGTCAGGTCGTAGACAAAATAATTCGCCGCAATCCGATACGCCAGCGACGAATACTTTTCCGGATATTCCGGATTGTCGGCGTGTTCCCACGCATCGCCCAAATCCATGTTGTGACAGATCGCTACGATGATGCGCCCTTTGTCGTCGCGAATGCAGCGCCAGTGGGGTACCTTCCCCGTCTCGCCGTCTTCATAAGTTAGGCCGCTCTCCAGGAACTGCGCGCCAGGCACCTGGAAGCGATCCTGCAGGTCGAATAAAGTGTGAAAAATCGGATCGTTATCCGGTATATCTTCGATCTGGCGGTTCGGAAGCACTCTGCTTATGCTGGCCAGGAAAGTGTCCCACTCTCTCACTCCGTGATAAGGCTCGGTGCCGTGAAAATCGTCGCACATGAAGAATCCGCCGCGCATCAAATACTCGCGCAACTGCAGCGCGTCCTGTTCCCGCAAATTCCAATGCCCTACCTCAACTCCGTAGAGTACGGGCCAGTTGAATACGTCGTCGCTGCCATCTAGCGTCACCACTTGCTCGGCCGATCGCGTGTCGATGCGCGTCAGCCGCCGGATTCCGGCCAGCAAATGGCGATCCGACCGCGGATAGTCCATCGTCCAGTAGCCGGGGAAAGGGCTGCCATCGCGATTGATCAGGCGTGGATTATCGGGATATCCAAAGATGTCCGGATAGCGGAGCCGCGCCCGCACCCACTCGTGCTTTTCATTCGAATCCGGCGGTATCGGGAAATTGTTGTATTCGATGGCCGGATATTCTTTGAACGGCTTCTGCGCCCGGAGCACGCCCCAGGCTGAGAGGATCGCCACGAAACAGAAGGCGAGGGTAACGCGAAAGCGCATGAGCGGTACTGGGCTGATTGAACAGCTGCGATCTCAGAATAACATGCCCGCGCTGGCTTGAAGCGCCGATGTACAATTGCCGGTGTGCAATTGATGATGTGCAATTGCTGAAGGTGACGCTCTTAGGAGATTGTCCATGCTGAAATTCTCAGTTACCGCGCTGCTTCTAATTCCCGCAGCTTCCTTGCTGGCCGCGCCCACGGGCGGATCCACCTGCGAGACCCTTTCCAAGCTCAGCCTACCCAATATCGCCATTACATCGGCCGAGAGCGTTGCCGCGGGAGCCTTTACGCCCCCGCCCGCGCCCGGACCTTTTGGGCCGAATCTGGCGCTCTTCAAAAGCCTGCCGCCCTTCTGCCGCGTAATGGCCACCTTGACGCCGTCCAGCGACTCCGACATCAAAGTCGAAGTCTGGCTTCCCGTCTCTGGTTGGAACAACGATTTTCAAGCTATTGGCAACGGCGGTTGGAACGGGACCATGGGTTATGCCGCGCTCGCTGAAGGCCTAAAACGGGGATTCGCCACCGCCGGAACCGACACGGGCCATCAGGGCGGCAGCGCCAGCTTCGCGATGGGGCATCCGGAAAAGCTCACCGACTTCGCCTATCGCGCCGTGCATGAGATGACCGTGGCGTCCAAGGTCATCATCCAGAATTTCTACGGCACCGCTCCGCGCTATTCCTATTGGAACGGCTGCTCCACCGGCGGCCGTCAGGCTTTGAAAGAAGCGCAGAAGTTTCCGGTGGACTACGACGGAATCGTTGCCGGCGCACCCGCCAATTACCAGACGCATCTGCATGTCTGGTCCGTTTGGGTAGCGCAGCAAATGAATAAGACCCCCGACAGCTATCTCCCGCCCGAAAAGCTGGCGGTTTTGCACAAAGCCGTGGTCGCCGCATGCGACGCGCAGGACGGCGTCAAGGACGGCCTTCTCAACGATCCCACGCGCTGCCATTTCGACCCCAAGACCATCGAGTGTAAGGGCGAGGATCAGCCCACTTGTTTGAAGCCCGCGCAAGTGGCTGCGGTCCAGGCCATTTATGCCGGCCCCAAGAACTCCAGCGGCCAGGAAATTTTCCCGAGCTTCGAACCCGGCAGCGAATTAGGCTGGAACCTGCTCGCAGGTCAGCAAGCGGCATCGGTGGCAACCGACAGTTTCACCTACGTGGTCTATAAGAATCCGCAGTGGGACTGGCACACCATGAACCTGGACACGGACGTCACGCTAATCGAGAAGACCTACGCCAATTTGATCGATGCCACCGATCCGAATCTCCGGGCATTTTTCGCCCACAACGGGAAGCTCCTGATGTATCACGGCTGGAGCGACCAGGCGATTGCGCCGCTCAACAGCGTCCAGTACTACGAGAGCGTGGTCAAGAATCTCGGCGGCGAAGCCATGGCATCCAACGACGTCCGGCTGTTCATGGTTCCTGGCATGGGTCATTGCGGAGGCGGCGAAGGCCCCAACGATTTCGACAAAATGACCGCTATCCAGCAGTGGGTGGAGCAAGGCAAGGCGCCGGAAACGATGATCGCCTCGCACGCCGACCGGTCCGGAACCGTCGATCGCACTCGCCCGCTGTGCGTTTATCCCAAGGTCGCAAAATATAAAGGAACTGGCAGCACCGACGACGCGGCGAACTTCACCTGCGCGCTGCCGCAGTAACGGCTGTTTGGTGAGATCGAGGGAGTGGTAGTGCGTCAGGATGAGACTATTCGGCGCGAAGAATTTCCATGACGTCGAGCCCGGTGATGCGGCGTGTTGCGGTCCAGATGCTGAGAGCCGCGATAAGACAAATCGACGGAACCGCGAGGAAGTAGGTCGCAGGACTCAGAGCGCTCGCGCCCTCAACCAGGCTTTCGAGTAGCCTCCCGGCGAGAACTGCGGCGAGGACGCCCCCGAGGGTTCCGCAAAGCACGCTCACGAGTCCTTGCCCGAGAAGCATCGTACGGAGACGGGCCGACGTTGTTCCGAGCGCCAACCGCACCCCCATTTCATGAGTGCGTTGCGTGACGGCGTACGACACGACCGCGTAGATTCCCAGAACGGCAAGCAGCAAGGCAAAGCTCGCGAAGAAGATTAACGCAGTTCGGTAGAACTTCGGCCGTGCGAAAGCCTCGTCGAGCCGCTGCTGCATGGACTCCACTGAGAAAACCGGAACGCCCCGATCAACTAACTGAACGGCTTGTCGGATTATGGTCAGGTGGTCTTCCGGACGTCCCGAAACATGCACTACAAAGGTCGAGTCAAAATGACCAGGCGAGTGCGCGGGAATGAAGGTTTCGGGTGGATCGATATCGCCGAAGTTGATGAGATAGCGTTCCATGAAGTCGATACGCTTGACCACGCCGATGATCTTTCTGGGCCGATCGCCAATCGTTTCGAGGTGCCCTACGGCGTCCGTAGTTCCCAGAAACATTTTCGCGAAGACGTCGTTGACTATCGCGATATTCGCGTCGTTTTGCACCTCAGCATCGGTAAACTCTCGCCCGTACAGGAGCTGGCCGCCCATGGTCGCGAAGTAATCGGACATGATGGGAACCAGATCGGTCCCGGTACCCGGAGGCGAAGGGTGGCCGTCCAGTGAAAAGGGGCCGCCAATAAACGCTTTGGAGTATAGCGGAAGGAAGTCCGTCGCACTTGCGGTGCGAACTCCGGGAAGATGTCGGAGCCGATCCACCACTTCGTTGAAGTAAGCGAGGCGCGCAACCGGGGGCGTGTGACGCGTGCCATCTAGAGACACACTGGCGGTCACCACCCCGTCCACTTTGAAGCCGCGGTCCATCTGCATCAAGTGTGAAAAGGCGCGTCCAACTGAGACCGAGGAGGTCAGCAGAACGACGGTCAATACGATCTGAGCGGTAACGAGAACCTCGCGGACCAAACGGGAACCACGCAATCCGATCGAGCCGCGGGCAGCGAAGAAATGCGTGCGGCCGATAGTGAGAGCCGGCAGTAATCCGACGAATAACGCACTCACGATGGAGATTGTGAGCATGAAAACAAGTACCCGGCCGTCCAGTATCGAATAGGTTTGCGAGTGCAACGGGCCCGGTTCTGCCTTCGCCAAGACAGAAGTGGCTCCAAGAGCAACGATGACGCCGAACCCGGCGGACAGAAAGGCCAACAGCAAGCACTCTGTCATCAACTGCTGCGTGAGGCGCGCTCGACTCGCTCCCAGGGCGGACCTCACTGAGAATTCCTGCTGCCTGTCGGCCGTGCGCGCAAGCATCAGGTTGGCGAGATTGGCACAGGCAATCAGAAGAATCAATAGAACCGCGGAGAGCAGTAGCAAAGAGGCAGTTTTTACGGGGCCGGCGAGGGCGTCGCGCAGGGGAAACATTCCAGCCTGCCAACCGCGCATGGGCGATTCTTTGCGATGCACGGGCGACCGGGCCGCAACCTCTGCTTCGTACTCGCCCCGTGCCTCTGGCCAAGAGATGCCACGCTTGAGGCGGCCAATTGTGTCCCAGCCGTTATTGCCGCGGGTGAGGGTTGCGGATTTCCAGGCAACGGACTTGTTTGGATAGTCGAAATCAGGTGGCATGACGCCGACAATTCGCAGTGGCTGTCCGTCCAGGAAAACGGCCTTCCCGAGCGCGCGCTCGCTGCCTCCATAGAGTTCCTGCCAAAGCCCGTAGGAAATTAGAACGTCATCAGTGTCGCCGGGGAGGAACTCGCGCCCGATGTGCGGCCGTACACCGAGAAGAGAAAAGAAATTCCAGGATGTTTGGGCTGCGTGGATTCGTATCATGTGATCGGAATCACCGAGATTTGCATCCTTCTGCGCCGATAAAGCGGCGTCTTCAAGGTACTTGGAGCTCTGGCGCCATTGATCAAATTGGGCTCCGCTATCATGCGGGAGCATCGCCGTTCGGAGCAGCACCAGGCGATCCGGATCACGGAATGGCAGTGAGCGCAGCAGGAGTGCATTCACCATGCTGAATACCCCGGTGTTCGCGCCGATCGCCACCGCCAGCGCAAAGACGGCGAATCCGGTTTGCCAGGGACGTTTGGCCCAGAGCCTCAGCGCGTGCTTGCTGTCTCGCCAGGTTTCCTTTGCGATCTGCGAAGGTGCCGAGATGGCCAGGTCGAAGAGCAGACGCATCCACAACCAGACCATAGCGAACACATTCGGTGCTTCAGCGAGTTCGTCCCGAAAGGCCCGTTCCATGGGGCCGGCGTACTCGTCGTGGAACGCGGCGGGATAGAGGCGTAATAGCCAGCGGTAGATCCTAAGCATGTTTGGCCCTTCCGAACGTCGCCGCCGCGAGATCCACGAGTTCGCGCATGCGCGTGGCTTCCGCACGTGCCGCTTGTCGGCCCCGGGTGGTGATTCGGTAATACCGGCGGCGCTCGTCGTCCAGGTGCGGGTCGGGCCGTTCGTCCGATTCTTCGATGAGCCCGAGCTCCAGCATTTTGTTGATGGCACCGTACAACACTCCGGGACCGACCTTTAGCTTCCCACCGGTCCGTTGAGCGATTTCACGCTTCAGAGCGTAGCCATGACGTTCGCCTTCGCCTAGAGAAAGCAGAACGTGGAAAATGACGGGCGGGAGAGAGATATGATCCGCAGTTGGCATACTAGTACAATATCAGACTAGTGGTACATCCGCAACTTAGGTGATTGGCCACGCTGAAAGGTCCATCGGAAAACTAGACGCTTTTGATTTGCTCCGTCACTCGTATCTCAACGCGACGCTCGGATCCACGCGCATCGCTCGCCGTGCCGGTGGATAGGCCGCCAGAAGCGCGATCGCCAGGAACAGAAGAGAGACGCCCACAAAGGCGATGCCATCCACGGCATTGAGTCCGTAAAGCACGCCGCGCAAAAGTTCGGAGGCTCCCACTGCGAGAATCATTCCGGCGGCTAATCCCGCCATCACGGGTCGCGTGCTTTCGCCCAGGATCAGCCTGAGAATATCGCGCTTTTGAGCGCCGATGGCCATGCGGATGCCAACTTCACGCGTACGCGACAGCACGATATAGCTGACCGTGCCGTAGATTCCCATGGAAGCCAGCAGCAGCCCGAGCCCGCCAAGAGTGGATGCGATCGCAGCGGCAAGGCTCGCGGTGATAAACGGCGGCGCGCGGCGAAGGATTGCATCCAAAGTGAAACTGGACGCCGCCAGGTCGGGATCGATGGAGGAGATGAGCGGGTCGATTGCTCCGATCACCTGGCCCGGATCGGACTGGGTCCTGATGAGAATCGGGCGATCCGCGAGCCGCTCGTCCGCCAGTCGCAGATAGACGCGCTTCGAGTCGCTGCCGTCGAACTCAGCTCCACGGGTGTCCCTGGCCACTCCGACCACTCGGTAGGCCAGCCCAGTCGCCGCATCGTGGGAAAGTTCAATGGAAAGTTGAATCCGATTGTGGACGCGTTCGTCGGTAATGCCCAGACGGATACTTCGTCCAAGAGGATTTTGACCGCCAAAGAGCTGTTTGGCGGCTGATTCGCTAACAATGACGTCGTGCTCAGCTTCACCGCCGTTCTGCTGAAACGTGCGGCCCAGCAACATTGGAATGCCAAGAGTCTCAAAATAGTTTGGCTCCACGTAGTTGTAGCAGAGAATCGCCTGCGCGCCCGCGCTGTGCAAACTCGCATCCACCGAAATGGCCGCGGTCCGAAGCAGGTCATCGAGCGGCGGACGAACGCTGGTCACTTGCGCCACTCCCGGCAACCGAGCCAGCCGCGTACGAAGCTCCCGTACGACTGCCAGCTTGCGGGCTGCGGTGTATCTCTCGGGAAATTGTAAATCGAGATCGACGACGTGTTTGCTGTCGTAGCCCGGGTCTAGCTGAAGTGAGTGAATGGCGCTGTGAATCAACATGCTCCCGGCGATCATGAGCACCAGCGAGAGAGCCGCCTGCGCTGCGATGAGAAAGTCTTGAATCCGGCGGTTTTGAACCGGCGAGGTGCTGGATCTCTCGCCGAGCGAGAGCGCGGAGCGCGAGCTTTCTACTGCCGGAGCCAGTCCGAACAGGATGCCGGCCATCAAGGAAATCGCGAATACATACGAAAAGATTCCAAGATCCGGGGTCACGTGGAAAATCAGAGAGCCATATTCGGCGGGCAGTCCTTCGGCGAGGAACGTCGCCGCGATTTTCAGAAGCGCCCACGTGAACAGCAGCGCTACCGCTCCCGCCAGCAAGCCCAAGAGAGCGCTCTCCGTCAGCAATTGACGGATCAAGCGTCGCCGGCTCGCTCCCAGCGACAGGCGCATTCGGAGTTCGTTCTGACGGGACCTCGCGCGAGCCAGTTGCAGGCTGCCCACATTAGCGCACGCCACCGCCAGCAGCATCGCCGCCGCCAGCATGATGAGTAGAATCGCCAGGTTCAGCGCGCCGTAAGACTTGATCGGAAGAGGGAACGGTGATCCCGGCCAGACCATGGCGGTCGCTAGTTTCGCCGCCTCCGATTGTGGATCGTGCAGCTTGCGAACGCGATCGCTCAGCAATGTTATCTCGGCCTGCGCCTGCCGCATGCTGACGCCGGGAGCCAGACGGCCAAAAATTCGGTAGCGCTGGGCATCCCGGTCGCCCAGCCAATTGGGGTCGGCGTGAACCAGCGGCTCCAGGCTCACCGGAAGCCAGAAATCGGGCGTGGCGATGTTCGTTCCGACAAAGTCGCGCGGCGCAATTCCGGCCACGGTTACCGCGGCGCCATTCAGGCGGATGGATTTTCCCAGCACCGCCGGGTCGCCCGCATACCGGCTCTGCCAATAATTCTCGCTGATCAGAACCGAGGGCGAGACCACAAGTTCACGAGCGCCCGGAGCTCCAGCGAACGCATCAAACGAGCGGCCGCGCGCGGCCCCGACGCCCAGAACCTGAAAATAGTTTTCGGAGACCACATAAACGCTGGCGAACTCCGTTTTCCCCGCGCGGGAAGGTATCAGCGCTAGCTTTCCGAACAACGAACCAGCCGCTGAGTCGCGCTGGCTAATTACGCCGCCAGTGTCTTGCAGCGTCATATGTTCGGGGCTATAAGCGATCAGCCCGCTGAAGGAATGGGCCGAATCCCGATACGCCACGTAGTCCGGATAGCTGAATTCGGGATCGCCGGCGCTCGAGTTGCGCATCAGCGCGATATTGACCATCTCGCCGGGAGCGCGAGCATCCAGCGGTCGCGCGACCATCGCCTTATAGCCGGTGAACACCGCGGTGTTGACTCCGATGCCGAGCCCCAACGCCAGCACCGCCACGCAAGTGAATCCCAGATTGCGAGTCAACATGCGGCCTGCGTAACGCAAGTCCTGAAATACTGTTCCGGGTAGGATCAGATGGACTTCATTTTGGCAATTCCATCGCCGTGGAACCTCGTTGATTTGGTGCGGTCCGCCGAGCCTCTCGACGTTCGCTTCTGGGATGCCGTGTCCGCCCCCGGTCGACTTTGCCCGGCCGTTCCTCGCCCGACGCGAAAAGCATCCCCTGATCCAAGAGTTGCCGAAGCAACACTGACTGCCAACTGACTTCCGGACTCTGAGACAATGAGCACTGGAGCCTGGAATGAATCCGTCAGGACAGTCAATCTTCGACCTTAGCCCGTCCGAGAAGCTTCAACTCGTGGAGGATCTTTGGGACGACCTCGCGGGCACGCCGGACGTTGTGCCGGTCCATGAATGGCAGAAGCAGGAGTTAGCGCGCAGAAAGACGAACCTGGCAAAAGACCCGGCTTCGGGACTTTCCTGGGACGAAGTGAAGCAACGAGTTCGACGGCCTCATGGCCGCTGAGCTGATTCTCGCGCCAGAGGTCGAATTCGATTTGGCAGAGGCTTATGCCTGGTATGAGGCCCGAAGGGTTGGCCTAGGCGAAGAGTTCTTGACTTCGGTGGATGCATGCCTGGAAAGCATCCGCCGTCAACCCCAGATCTACACTCTCGTTTACGAGACATATCGACGCGCTCTGATCCGGCGCTTTCCATTTGCCGTCTTCTACGAGTATGCAGACGCGGCGGTAACGGTTTATGCGGTGTTTCACACCTCCCGCGACCCGGAAAAATGGCGCCAGCGCCTCCGATGATGGGCAAGGTCCGGCGATTCGAGTAAGCCGCACGCAGTCGTACTTTCCTAAAGTGCCTCGGCGCTGCCTGAAACATTCTTGCGCTCCTTGTTCCGATGCGTTCCGGGATGGTACCCTCAGGTTTGCGGAAGCATTAACATGCCAGCTCTAGCTAAAAAGGAAGTTGAGCTGAAATATCTGGAAATGGCGCGGACCGCAAGTCTCATGATTCCCGCTGGCGAAGTATACTGCGGCGAAAAACCGGATTTTAGAATCCAAACATCAAGGGGGCTCCTCGGCGTTGAGATCACGAGGTTCTACCAAGACGCCTCACCAGGCGAACTGCGACAACCAATGCACGAACGTGGACTCCGACATCGCATCGTTAGCGAAGCGAAGAGGAGTTATGAGGGAAAAGGTGGTCCGCCCGTGACGGTAGAAACCTTCTTCTCTTCCGAGATCAACCTATCTGAATGGAAGTTGGCGGCGAAACAGTTGGCTGAATTCGTTTTTCGCGAAGCGCCACATGTTCCCGTCAACGGGAAACCATACAAGTTCGGAGTCGACGCCCGGACTGGTTTTCAGCAGATCAATATTCGGCCCTCTCTTGCCGGACGGGCAGAGTGGATCGAGGCGAGCGAAAATGATCGGCCACAGGAGCTGCTATACCAAACTGTTAAGAATAATGTTGAAGCGAAAAGCCAGAAGCTGACGCAATACGAATCGATGCCGCTTGGGACGTGGCTACTGATGGTCGTGGACCCTTTTCCCCGTGCCGCGTATATTTGCGTTCCGAAGGACATTGACTCGTGGACGTTCCGATCTGATTTCGAGAAAATCCTTATGTTCTCACGGGAAGAACATCGCGTCTTGGAATTCGGAAAGCCCTGACGATCGCCATCCATCTGCCTTTATCTGCGGTTTACCAGGTCGCCAGGAGCCCTATGCGCTAGAGCCGCTCTGTGCTATGATCGATTGTGCCAACGAGAATTCTGGGCGTAATACCAGCCCGGTTTGCCTCCTCTCGTTTCCCCGGAAAAGCCCTCGCCACCATCGCCGGTAAACCTATGCTCCAGCATGTTTGGGAGCGGGCCAGCCAGGCGCGCTACCTTTCCAAGCTGATCATAGCGACCGACGACGAGCGAATTCATAAAGCGGCACGTGCCTTCGGCGCTCAAGCGCAAATGACGCGCGCCGATCATCTTTCGGGAACCGATCGCGTGGCTGAAGCAGCTTCAGCGGACCATGCTTCGGTGATCGTGAACATCCAGGGCGACGAGCCTTTAATCGATCCCGCGGCGATCGACGCAGCGGCCGTGGCTCTGCTGGACGATCCGGATGTTCCGATGTCGTCGCTCATGAAGGTCATCGAAGATCCGCGCGAGATCGCCGATCCGAACGTCGTCAAAGTGGTGACGAATCTTTCTGGCGACGCGATTTACTTCTCCCGCTGTCCGATTCCGTTTGCGCGCGAAGGCGGCGGGGTTCACTATAAGCATTTGGGTCTGTATGTTTACCGCCGCGATTTTCTGCTCGCCTACTCCGGTCTGCCGGTGGGTCCCCTCGAGCGGATTGAGCGGCTGGAGCAATTGCGGGCGATCGAGAATGGTTATCGCGTCCGCATGGTGGAAACTGAGTACGAATCGTTAGGGGTCGACACGCCGGAGGATTTGGAGCGTGTGTCGACCCTGTTTGAAGCATTAAGCCTGAACCAATGAAAATGCACTGAGGGGAATCGACATGGCCAAATACATTTTCGTCACCGGCGGCGTGGTTTCATCGCTCGGAAAAGGCATTGCGGCGGCTTCCATCGGATGTTTGCTCGAAAGCCGCGGCCTGCGCGTGTCGCTGCAGAAGTTCGATCCATATCTAAACGTCGATCCGGGCACCATGAGCCCCTTCCAGCACGGCGAAGTTTTCGTGACCGACGATGGCGCCGAGACCGATCTCGACCTGGGACATTACGAGCGCTTCACCCACGCCCACCTCACGCAGAGCAATAATCTCACTTCGGGCCGGATTTACGAGCAGATCATCCATCGCGAACGGCGCGGCGATTATCTCGGCAAGACCGTGCAGGTGATTCCGCACGTCACGAACGAGATCAAGGCGGCGGCGCGTAAAGTCGCGGCCGACGTGGACGTGGTAATCGTCGAGGTTGGCGGCACGGTGGGCGATATCGAATCGCTGCCGTTTCTCGAAGCCATCCGCCAGCTGCGGCATGAGATGGGCCGTGACAACACCGCGTTCGTGCACGTCACGTTGGTCCCCTGGATCGCGGCGGCTCAGGAGCTAAAGACGAAGCCCACCCAGCATAGCGTGAAGGAGCTGCGGGCGTTGGGTATTCAACCCGACATGCTGCTCTGCCGATCCGAGCGAGCGCTGCCGCACGACATGAAGGAAAAAATCGCGCTGTTCTGCGACGTGGATGTGGAGGCAGTCATCACTGCCAGCGACGTGAACTCGGTGTATGAAGTCCCCCTGGTGTTCGCCGAACAAGGTGTTGACGAAATCATTCTTCGAATCCTGCGCATGGACGCCAAGCCGCGCGATTTGAGCCGCTGGACGGGCATGCTGGAGCGGATGCAGAATCCGGAAGACCAGGTCGACATCGGTCTGGTCGGCAAGTATGTCGAGTACGAGGATTCGTACAAGAGCCTGAAGGAAGCCCTGCTGCATGGCGCGCTGGCGCATCGGCTGAAGGTGAATATTCATTGGATCGAGTCGGACAACATGCGCTGGCCGGATTGCGCCCGCGAGTTGGAACAATACGATGGAATCCTGGTGCCGGGCGGATTTGGCCGCCGCGGCGTGGAAGGCATGATCGCGGCTATTCGATATGCGCGCGAAGGCAAGGTGCCGTATTTCGGCATTTGTTTGGGAATGCAAACCATGGTGATCGAGTTTGCCAGGAATGTCTGCGGACTCGAGCACGCCAACTCCACCGAATTCGATCCTGCGGCGCCCGATCGCGTGATTTACAAATTGCGCGAGTTGAAGGGCGTCGACGAACTCGGCGGTACCATGCGTTTGGGCGCGTACCCGTGCCTGCTGGCCGAAGGCAGCTTCGCGCGCCAGGCCTATGGCAAGCCCGAGATCAGCGAGCGTCACCGGCATCGCTACGAATTCAACCGCGAGTATGAGCAGGTCCTGACGGCCGGTGGATTGCGCATCGCTGGCCAAACCCCGGATTCGGTGTACGTGGAAATTTGCGAAGTTCCCGATCATCCCTGGTTCCTGGGCTGCCAATTTCATCCGGAATTTAAATCCAAGCCGCTGGAGCCGCATCCGCTGTTCTCCGCGTTCATCGCCGCGGCGCATAAGCATCGCAAGAGCCGCACCAAGCCCGCTCAGCGCGTTCGCTCCGAGCAGTTCACCCACGCCGATTGAGCCACCTTCCTCCTATTGGGCGTGGTCGGCCGCTGGCGTTGATCGCCGGCCCCTGTGTCATCGAAAGCGAGGAGCACGTGCGCTTTCTCGCCGGGGAAATCCGCAAGATCGCCGGCGATTTCATTTTCAAAGCTTCCTTCGACAAAGCCAATCGAAGCAGCGGGACTTCCTATCGCGGCCCCGGCCCCAAAGAAGGCCTCAAAATACTGGCCGACTTGCGGCGCGACGGTTACGCTGTTCTCACCGATATTCACGAGCCATCGCAGGCTGAATCCGCGGCCGAAGCCGTCGACGTTTTGCAAATCCCCGCGTTCCTTTGCCGTCAGACCGATCTACTGATCGCCGCCGGGCGCACCGGCCGCGCGGTGAATATCAAGAAGGGGCAATTTGTCTCGCCCTACGACATTCGCCACGCCGCCGATAAAGTGGCGTCCACCGGCAACAACAATATTCTGCTGACGGAACGCGGTTCCACGTTCGGCTATAACAATCTGGTTGTCGACATGCGCGGACTGCAGATCATGCGTGAGTTTGGGTGGCCGGTTGTTTTCGATGCCACGCATAGTGTGCAAATTCCGGGTGGTCTCGGCGATTCGTCCGGCGGACAGCCCCAGTTCATTCCCACGCTGGCGCGCGCCGCGGTGGCTGCCGGTGTCGATGGCGTGTTCGTGGAAGTTCACGAAGCCCCGGAAAGGGCGCTGTCCGACGGACCGAACGCTCTCCGGCTAGACCGGCTAGCGGCGCTCTGGGAGCGCCTCCAAGCGATCCATAGTCTGTCTGGGCAGAGCTAGTAACTTCCGATTCCACTCGCGCTGTAAAAAATCGTAACTGGCCGAAGCTTTTATGTCACAATCGTTTTACAATCAAATACCAGCTCGCGACGGTCAGTCGCGAAGCAGAATGGACTGTTGACTATCCGACCTCGACTCGTACAACTTTGCTTCCAGAAGGCGTTTAGTTCCGCCTGGCCCCTACTCACCTTCATCGCACTGACTTTTGTATCGCTTGTCTCGCCCGTGTCCGCACAGGTGAATGTCCTGAACGTGAATTACGACACCCATCAAACCGGCGCCAATTTGCAGGAGACCAGCCTCACGCCGCGGATGAACTGGAACTCGTTTGGGAAGATCGGCACTTACCCTGTTGACGGCCAAGTGTACGCGCAGCCGCTCTATGTAGCGGGCGTCTCCATCGGCGGAGCCAGCTATAACGTTCTTTATACCGCCACGATGCACAACAGCGTTTACGCTTTCAATGCCGATACGCCGCAGTCCGCAACGCCGCTTTGGCAGGTGAACCTCGGCGCCTCGGTTCCGATCGGCCTTTATAATTTCACGGACATTCTGCCGGAGATCGGAATCTTGGGTACGCCGGCGATTGACGCCGCCAATCAGGTGCTGTACGTGGTGGCTGATACGCTCCCGCCAGGAGCTTTCAGTACGCCATTATTTCAGCTGCACGCACTGTCGCTCGTCGATGGGGACGAGATGTTCGGCGGGCCGGTGGAGATTACGGCAACCGTGCCAGGAACCGGCGCAGGCAGTAATAACGGCACAATCACTTTTAATGCCTTTTGGCAATTACAGAGGCCGGGCCTGATGTTGGCCAACGGGAACCTCTATATCGGATTCGGATCCCACGCCGATACCGGCAACTATCAGGGTTGGATGATGGAATATGACCCATCCACACTGCACCAAAAAGCTGTTTTCAATAGCGCTCCAAACGGCCGCCAAGGGTCGTTTTGGCAGTCCGGGCGGGCCCCCACCATCGATGGCGACGGGAATGTCATCGCGGTAACCGCTAATGGCGACTGGGACGGCACGGCCAACTTCGGCGAATCGTTGCTCCATCTTTCCGGCGCCGATCTTTCGCTGCTCGACTGGTACACTCCCCAGGAATGGAGCAATCTCAACGTCCAGGATTGGGACCTGGGGTCAGCCGGTGCAATATTAATCCCTGGTGTCCATTTTTTGCTCTTCGGCGGTAAAGCCGGGATGCTTTACCTGGCGAATTACGACTCGATGGGACACCTGGGCTCCGACGTCACTGCTTCAGTCCAAGGAATCCAGGTCAATACCTGGGGCCTGTTTGATATGGCGCTATGGAGTAATGCGCCCAATGGCCCGGTGCTTTACGAATACGACCCTGCGGGCGCACTAAAAGCGTTTCAGATCCAGAATAATCAAATTAATTCGACGCTTCTTTCCGAATTTGCGCCGCCGAATGCCGATTTTAATGCGGGTGTTTCTCTTTCAGCGAACGGCGGACAGAGCGGCATCGTTTGGATGACTACCGGCAATTCGAATGTCGCGAGCGACCCTGCTACTCTGTATGCGCTGGATGCCACCAATCTCGCTAACGTATTGTGGACCAGCGACTTGAATGGCACCCGCGATCAGCCCGGCACGTTGACGAAATTTACTCCGCCAATGGTGGTGAATGGCTGCGTCTATGTCCCAACCTTTTCCAACGCCGTGGTGGTGTATGGGAGCTTGGGTAGCCCACAGGCGGCTGCCAGCACGGCCATTTCCGCCGTCGTTAATAGCGCGAGCTTCCTGCCCGGCGCGGTGTCGCCCGGTGAATTAGTAACTATTTTCGGCGCTAATCTTGGGCCTTCCGCGGAAATACAGGGCAACGTCATAAGCGATGTCGTGGCCAATACGCTTGAGAACACGCAGGTTCTCGTTGGCGGCGTAGCGGCGCCGATCCTATTCGCTTCGCCCACGCAGATCAACACCGTGGTGCCGTTCAATATTAGTGGAACCACCGCTCAAGTTCAGGTCATGTATCAAGGGCAGTCCACCGCGTCCACCACCGTGCCTGTTCAAGCGGCATCACCGGCCGTATTTTCTGTGACTAGCAATGGTGGAGGGCAGGGAGCGATCCTCAATCAAGACGGCAGCGTCAACTCGCCGAATAACCCGGCCTCCCCCGGCTCGGTGGTGGCTCTCTTCGCTACCGGTGCTGGAGTAACCACGCCCGCCAGCACCGACGGCTTTCTCACCAGCGCGCCTTATCCCACGCCGAATCTTCCGGTGTCGGTGACTATCAACGGTGAAACTGCTCAGGTCCTCTATGCGGGCGCCGCTCCCGGACTGGTGGCCGGAGTTCTGCAGATCAATGTAGTGCTACCCGCCGATACCCTGGCTGCGACTTACGATCAAATCGTCGTAACGGTGGGCGGTTTTAGCAGCCCCAGCGCCGTCACCGTCACGGTTAATTAGTGCGTTGGCTCCATGCGCTTTCCCTTCGGCCACCTGCTATTATTGTGATCCTGTAACGAAAAATCAATGACCGGACAACCACGCCACGTTCCCTTTGTCCCGCAGAACGTCCAGATGCGCGAGTTCACTCTGCGCGCCATGCTCCTCGGGCTGGTAATGACGGTGATCCTGGGTGCCGCGAACGCCTACCTGGGATTGCGCGCCGGCATCACCATTGCCGCCACGTATCCGGCCGCGGTGATCGGCATGGCGGTATTGCGCACGGTGAACGGGTCGGTGCTCGAAGAGAACATCGCGCGAACCGCGGGGTCGATCGGCGAATCCGTCGCGGCTGGCGCCGTCTTCACGCTCCCCGCGTTTTTGATCTCGGGTGCCTGGCCCTCCTTCGCGCCCAAGGACGCCTATTGGAAATCCACCGCGCTGATGATCGTCGGCAGCATCATGGGCGTGCTGTTCGTCTCCCTGGTCCGCCGCGTCATGGTGGAGGATCCCGACTTGCCGTTCCCCGAATCGGTGGCTGCGTCGGAAATTCACAAGGCGGGCCGGCGCGGTGCGGAAGCGGCGAAGTATTTGTTCTACAACCTGGGGCTCGGCGCGCTGATCCAGTTCCTCGCTGAATTCCAGTTCTTCTCCAACGACAAGAATTTCATCCTGCGAGTCGGGCAGCTCGGCAAAAGCAGCGTGAAGTTAGGATCGCCGCAGCAAGCGTTGAGCGCCGGGGGTGTCACACTCGCTTCCGGGCCCACTGTCAGTCCCGCGTACATCGGCGTCGGCTACATTATCGGACCGGAGCTCGCCTCGCTCAACTTCGCGGGCGGCGTTCTGGCCTGGGGTTTTTTGATTCCTTTGCTGATCTTCTTCCTGGGCCCGCAACTGAAAAATTTCCTGCCCGCCGGCGCGCCCGACGATTCCTGGCTCGACTTGATCAACAACGTTTGGCGTTACATCGTGCGTCCCATCGCGGTGGGCGGCATGATGACCGGCGCCGCTTACACGCTTTTCCGCATGCGCAAGGGCCTGTTTGACGGGCTGAAGCGCGCGGTTTCCGATTTGGGCGCCACCGCCAATCCGCAAGAAACCATCCGCACCGAACAGTATATGAGTTCGAAGGTGGTGTTCGGCCTCATCGGCGTGATGTTTGCCTGCATGATCGCGCTATACATCTATTTATCGCATCAAGTAGTGGGCGGAGTCGTCGCGGCGTTGGTGATGCTGGTGATCGCGTTTTTCTTCGCTGCCGTATCGGGCTACCTGGTGGGCACCATCGGTTCCACCAACAATCCAATCTCTGGTTTGACCCTCACTACATTGATCATTGCGGCGCTGCTGATGGTATCGCTGGGCGTTTCCGGACCGGGCGGCGTGGCGGTGGTGCTGGGGGTTGCGGCGGTGGCCTGCGTTTCCTCCGCCGTGGCGGGCGAACTCCTGCAGGACTTCAAGGTCGGCTACATCCTGGGCGGAACGCCGCGCCGGATTCAGATGGCGGAATTGATCGCCGTGGTGGTGGCGAGCGCCGCGATGTACTTCCCTCTGTACATTCTGCAAGCGGCCAACATCAAGAGCGGCGGAATCGGATTCGGCGATCCGAAGTTGTCGGCGCCGCAGGCCGGCCTGATGGCCACGCTCGCGCAAGGCATCGTCGGACATGATATGCCTTGGCCGCTCGTCGTAGTCGGCGTACTGTTTGGCGCCGTCATGATCATGGGACGCGTCAAGAGCCCCATGCTGGTGGCCGTCGGCATGTACCTGCCGATCAACACCACTTTCGCCATTTTCATCGGCGGCGTGATTCGCTGGGTGACGGATTCGATGCGCAAACGGGCGGGCTTCAACGAAGCGCAATCGGCGCGCGTGGAAAACGTGGGTATTCTCACCGCTTCCGGGCTGATCGCAGGCGAGGCTCTCATGGGCCTGGTCACTGCTACCATCCGCTTCTTCCGGCCTCTGCCCAAAGTCTTCGAGCATCCGTCCTATCTGATCGGCGTGCTCGTGATTCTTTTGCTCGGCTTTCTGCTGGTACAGTTGCCGCTCTCCAAGGCGGGCAGCCCCGATGAACCGGCGCCCCCTCTTGCGATGATGTAGGTCGCTCTCGGCGCAACCGGCTCCGCCCGCGCTTCGTCTCAGATTAAGGGAAGAAGGATCGGCCGGCAGGCCCCGCTGCTATTCACGCGCCTGTCGGCTGTTTTCCTGCGGCGTCGGCACACGATCCTTTAACATTAAATATTGCCCCGCGTAAGTTCATCCGCTGAATCCGCCAAGACCAAGTGGCCCCAGCTCTATCTGGGCGTCGCGTTCACCACGCTGGCCACGCTCATACTGGAGCTCTCGCTCACGCGCATATTCTCGGTGGTCTTCTATTACCATTTTGCGTTTCTTGCGATATCGATTGCCCTGTTCGGGCTGGGAGCCGGCGGACTGTTTTCCTACGTCGTTGTCAGCCGCCGCGCCAACGTCTTTCACCAGTTGGGCGTCCTGGCCGTGCTGAATAGTCTGGCGGTTGTGGCATCTCTGGTCTACATTCTGACGCGCGCCGGAGAACTCGGCAATCTGACCTTGGCCGGCGTTTATTTCGCCAGCGCCCTGCCGTTCTTCTTCTCTGGCGCGGTGGTCTCCATCGCCGTCGCGGAGGCCATCCAGCACGTGGATCGCGTCTATTTTTTCGATTTGCTCGGCGCCTCCGCCGGCTGCCTTGTTTTGGTCCCATTTTTGAATTACTTTGGCGGACCGAATACCGTGATCGCGGTTTCGGTTTTGCTGGCTGTCTCGGCGGCCATCTGGTACAACCTCGCCGGCTCTCCGCGGGGCCGTGTGACTGCTGTTACATTCGCGCTGGTATTTGTGGCGCTGATGGCTTTTAACGGCAAAAGCCACCTCATCGATGTCCGCTACGCCAAGGGACATCGGCTCCAACAGGAATCTTTTGTACGATGGAATCCGATCTCGCGTATTGCGTTGTTAAATCCCGATTCGAGCGACCCTGAGATCGTTATCGACGCGGACGCTTCCACCGGCATTCCCAAATTCGACCTCGAACATTTGACCGAACAGGAGCGGGCCAATCTTTTACACGAAGGTCCCGGATTTCCGTACATGCTGCGGCCCGGCGCGAAAACGCTGGTGATTGGTCCGGGGGGCGGATGGGACGTCGCGCGATCGCTCACCGGCGGCAGCAAAGACGTCACCGCGGTGGAGATCAACCCGATTATCGCCCGCACCATTATGCAGCAGCGCTTTCCCGCCTTGAGCCATGATCTGTATTTCCGGCCTGAGGTGCACCTTTTCGTGGAGGACGGCCGCAGTTTTGTCCGCCGGAGTCAAGAAAAATATCAAGTGTTGCAGGCCACCTTGGTGGACACGTGGGCATCCACGGCCGCTGGAGCGTTCGCGCTTTCCGAAAATAATCTGTACACCACCGACGCATTCCGCGATTATCTTAATCATTTGACCGGCGATGGATTGATGGTATTCACGCGCTGGGGATTCGAGCCGCCGCGCGAGAGTTTGCGATTGCTTTCGCTCGCCATCCAGGCGCTCGGCGAAATCGGTGAACCCGACGCTTGGCGGCACGTTGTGGTGCTGCGCGATCGAGCGCAGAATATCAATGGATTCGGCGCATTGGATACGGTGTTGATCTTTCGACAGGCGCTAGGTGACTCGGACATCGCCGCGCTGAAGGCCGCCGTTAGCCAAACCAATCTGCGCGCGCTCTATGTTCCCGGCGACGCGCCATCCAACGAGTTTGGAGCGCTGCTCAGAAGCGCCGATCCGAAAACATTTTGGCGGAACTATCGCTATAACGTTACACCCGTGGACGACGACCGGCCGTTTTTCTTTTACACCGTTCAGCCCCGCGATATTTTGAATTTTCTGAAGCCGGGCGGACTTTCGGCGGATTATAAGATCAATCGCGCGTTGCCTTTGTTGTTTGAAGTAGTGGGGATTAGCGTGCTCGCCATTCTCATCGTGCTGGCGTGTCCTCCCTTGTTATTAGGCGAGCGGTTGCCCGCCGATAAAGGCGTGCGCGGATTCCTGCTGTACTTTGTTTGTATCGGGGCAGGCTACATATTAATCCAAGTCGCCTTAATTCAAAAGTTTGTACTCTTTCTGGGCCATCCTACGTATGCACTAACGGTGATTGTTTTTTCCATGCTCAGTTCAAGCGGTCTGGGCAGCTTTTGGAGCCGCCGATTAAC
>JBKQHJ010000217.1:0-3610 GCA_052148835.1 Bryobacteraceae bacterium | reverse complement strand
TTCACATTGGAAGCCGCGGCTTCGGGATGTATGGAAGCTGGCTGTACTTCGAGACTCCCGACAATTACCTCATTTCGCTCAACGCCAAAGATGGCACCGAACGCTGGCATGTTGAAATCGCCGATGTGAAGCAGGAGTATTTCTCAACGCCCGCGCCCATTGTTATTCGCAATCACATTATCGTCGGCGTGGGCGGGGATTCGCTGGATGTTCCGGGGTATCTGGAATCGCGCGATCCTGAAACCGGCCAATTACAATGGCGCTGGAATAGCACGCCGCGTAAGGGCGAGCCCGGCGCCGAAACTTGGCCCAATCCGGAAGCTATGGAGCACGGTGGCGGCATGACTTGGGTGCCGGGTACTTACGATCCCGAGCTTAATCTTTATTACCTGGGCACGGGCAACCCGAATCCTGTCATGGCGGGCCAAGGGCGAAAAGGCGATAACTTATGGACCTGTTCCATCGTGGCCTTGAATCCGGACACCGGTAAATTGGCTTGGTATTTTCAGGCGTCTCCGCACGACACTCACGATTGGGACGCCGCGGAAACACCGGTGTTGATTGACGGCGAAATCGACGGCCACCCACGCAAGCTGCTCGCGCAATCGAGCCGCAACGGCTACTTCTTCGTGCTCGACCGCACGAACGGCAAGAACATTCTTTCGAAGCCTTTCATCGATATCAACTGGTCGAAGGGACTGGATGCGAAGGGCCAGCCTCTCGGCAATCCGGAGAAAGAGCCGAAACCCGACGGCACACTGGTGATACCGGCTCTGGGCGGCGCGGCAAATTGGCCGTCACCCAGTTTCGATCCGGAGACTGGGTTGTTCTACGTCAATGCTGTGTCGTCGTACAGCCTTTTCTATTTGACCGATACCGGCGATAAGCCGGAAGGCTACGGTGGACGCGACTCCGGCGTTTACTCCACGCTCGCGCTCAAGGCCATCGATTACCGCACGGGCCAGATCCGTTGGACACACGATTATACGCGCGGGGGTCCGTCCATCGGTATTCTAACTACCGCGGGTAAGCTGTTATTCACGGGCGATCCCAGCGGGAATTTCATCGTGTATGACGCGGCCAGCGGCAAGATTCTGTGGCATGCGCATCTTGTCAGTACCGTAAGTAACGGTCCGATGACTTACGAACTCGACGGACGCCAATACGTGGTGGTGGGCGCCGGCGATACATTGTACGGTTTCACGCTCCTCGAATAGCACGCGGTTTTACAAAGAATTCACAAGGCCGCAACCATCGGTAGCATCCCACCATTGAAAGATGGTGTGCTATGACCCTCACAACTCGAATTGCCCCGACTCTCGCGCTCGCCGCTGTAGCGCTCACGGCTGTAGTGGTCACGCCCGCGTTTGCTAACGATGATCGCAATAATGGGTCCATTTTGGCGCAGCTTCCCGCCAGTCCGGAACGAATCGTGTCCACTGTTCCATCCAACGGCGATGGCAACCCCTATGGCGTCGCTTTCGTACCTGGCGGGTTTCGCGATGGCGGCCTGCTTGAGCCCGGTGACATCCTGGTTTCGAATTTCAACAGCAGCAGCGGCGTGCAGGGGACTGGAACCACGATTGTCAGCGTCGCGCCCGGTGGTAAGGTCTCCGTGTTCTTCCAGGGACAGAATGGCCTAGGACTCACGACGGCGCTTGGTGTTCTGCGCGCTGGATTTGTCTTGGTAGGAAACGTTCCCGCGCCCACCGGCACGGCCGAGCAGGGTTCGCTGCTGGTGATCGATCGCTTCGGACACCTCGTAGCCACGCTCGAAAACTCGATGTTGTTGGATGGCCCATGGGACTTAACGGTTAACGATCTGGGTAGCTTCGCCCAGATTTTCGTTTCCAATGTTCTAAACGGAACGGTTACCCGTCTGAACGTCTTTGTAGGAGATGGTAAGTTCCATGTTCTTAGCGCCACCCAAATCGCGCATGGCTACGCGTTCGCCCCTAACTCCGCGGCGGTTGTGGTGGGGCCAACGGGTCTGGCTTATAACCCATTTACCGACTTACTCTATGTGGCGTCCACGGACGACAATGCGATCTTCGCGATTCCATTCGCCGCCTTCACCAACAAGGACACCAACAAAGGCGTGCTAGCATATCAGGACAGCACGCACCTGCACGGTCCGCTTGGATTAGCGCTGGCCCCCAATGGCAATCTGATTACCGCGAATGGAGACGCAGTGTTCGCGGGCGGTACGCCGAACGAGCTAGTTGAGTTTACACAATTCGGCAAATTTGTGGCGCAATATCAAGTAGACCCGGGCGCGCCGGGCGCGGCTTTCGGACTGGCCATTACAGGCTTTGACGATAACATCCGCTTCGCAGCCGTGAACGACAACCAGAACCAACTCGACATTTGGAACGTGCAGGAGTAACTGGAATCTGATGTAGGATCGGCGCCGCTAGGCTTTGGCGCGTAAGTCGGAGTAACTGGGTAAGCTGGGGATTCCGTGCGCGCTCATCACCGCGCGGAGCACCGCTTGCGCCATTACCTCCGCCGCCAAAGCGCCGATCGCGCCGTGATTCGACGGCATTGCGACCGCACCTGTCGCCACTGCAAAAATCGTGTCGCCGTCGCTCGGGGAATGCACTGGATTGATGGTGCGCGCGAGTCCATCGTGGGCCATCTGCGCGACTTTAGTCGCTTGCGCTTTGTCGAGCGCGACGTTCGTCGCCACCACGCCAATGGTCGTGTTTCTGGCCGGTTCGAGACGCACGCTGTAGCCTTCGCGAATGCGGGCCATCGAATCCATGAATCCCGATCCATCCGGCTTGCGCGCGCCGGCGATAATTTTCCCCGAGCTCGGATCCCGCACATCGCCGACTGCGTTCACGGCCACGATGGCGCCCACCACGATGCCAGTGTTGCCCACGCGAACACTCGCGCTCCCGAGGCCCGACTTCATGGCCTGCTTCATACCAAACATTTTGCCGATGGATGCGCCGGCGCCCGCGCCCACGTTGCCTTCCACTACTCGCTCGGACGTTGCGGCTTGGCAGGCTTTGTATCCCGAGTCGGCAGTCGGGCGAATCTTCGAATCGCCAATCTCCAAGTCATAAAGAATCGCCGCGGGCACGATCGGCACCACGATATCTCCGACAGCGAAACCGATGCGGCGTTCGTCGAGATATCGCATCGCGCCCGACGCCGCGTCTAATCCAAACGCGCTGCCGCCCGCAAGCATAATCGCGTGCACCTGCTGAACGGTGTTGATTGGATTCAGCAGATCCGTCTCGCGCGTGCCGGGCGCCGCGCCGCGCACATCCACGCCCGCTGTCGCACCCTTTTCGAACAGCAGGACGGTGCAACCTGTCGGCCTCTGGGATGCGGTAAAGTGGCCCACCTTTATTCCCTGCACATCGGTGATGCTGCCCGCAGCGTTTTCCGCGGCGGCGATTTTGGGCGCCAACGCGGCGCTGGTGGTTAATGCGGCCAGCGCAGGGCCGAATTCGCGTCTTTTCATTGCTTTCAGTTTACTCCGCGCGTTAATATTCGGATCTCATGCGAGTGATACCAATGCAACGCATCGCTTGGCTGATCCTATTCGCTTCCTTGCCGGCCGTGGGACAGATTCGGTCTGGCTCCTCCTGGAAGTTCG
>JBKQHJ010000216.1:0-3294 GCA_052148835.1 Bryobacteraceae bacterium | reverse complement strand
GCTGTACAAACGTCCGCCAGGCGGCGCAAGCAGTGCGTGGGGATCTAAAGTACCAGATCCCTAGGTACCCGTGTACGATAGGTTATGCCCTGGCTCACCGCGGATATGGTGGTGGCCCTCTTAGGCGCTACCGGCGGTGGGTTTGCCGTGAAAGTCCTGGACGGCCATTATCGGCTGAGAGAAAAGAATATAGACGCCGGCGCGGGCTTCCGGGGCGAGTTGCACAGCCGGGTGTTGGAGCTGACGGCCCAGCTCAAGGAAGCGCAGGTGGACGCGGTGGTTTGGCGTGATCGGTATTATCATCTGTTCGAGCACGCCTCGCTACTGCGGGCGGCGGCGCAGGGCATCCGGAAGGAGTTGATCGCGACGGGGCGGCCGGTTGCGGAGTTAGAGCGGCTGGAGAGTGGGATGTGGCCGGAGCGCGAGGTGTAGGCTTGCGCGCCGCGTTGGGCACGATACTAAGTACATACCGCGCCGTACTAAGTACATACCGCGCCGGCACGGTCTTTTTCGCGCCGCACGGAGTTGCGGTAGTATGCCCTTTCGTTCGAACCGGAGGGCAACGCAGCACACACGTGCGGCGCGATGGATGCCGTGGAAGGCGGGATCAGGGCAGAACAGGGGGATACCGGCTGGCGGGCTCACGGTTCTGTCCGCGCCGCGGCATTGGCCAGGTCGGCGTTGATGCAGCCCTGAAGAAATGCGCCCACGCGTTCGAGGGTGCGGATGATGTCGGCGTGGGCCGCGGGGGCGGCGGGGCTAACCTCATGCCCGGGTCTGGCGTCATGAGTGGGGCCGGGGTCAGCGAAGGAGAAGTCGATTGTAGTTACCGGCTCGCCGGAGGCGCGGCGGACGGAGAGGGTGGCGGAGTAGTCCATGGTTTATGCGGCAGCGCGCCGGGGTTATGGGGCGTCTGGCCGCGCGAGCTTAGCCTCCAGTTTAGCGCGGTGCTCGACTTGGGCCATGAACATATTTTGGAGCCGGTGGGCCTGTTGGATCACGTCAAATGGATCTGCCTTGGGACCCAGCAAGCATTCGGCCTCCACGGCGAGGGTGTAAGACGCCAGCGCTTCGGTGAAGACGGCGCGCCAATCGAACATCGATGGCCTCCTCCCGTGCATGGCCCCCTCCGGTAAGGTCCGGCGGCAGCCTCCGCCCCGAGATTCAACCGCCGGACAACGCGTGGTTGTTGCTGGGGGTATGGTAGCACAGCGCCAGGCTCAGGGGTTATATCGGGCTGATGCTCACGCGGTGCCAGTTTTCCTCGACATGTGCGAACTGCGGCAGGATGCGAGTGAACGCCATACACAGCGCTTCGGCGCGGTCTGGGGAGCGCCGGACGCCATGCAGCCGGGCCATATCTTTTTTGGAGACGATCTCGCTTTGACCGCGTCCGACGGGGCGGTGTAGGATCGTGGAAAGTTGAGCCACTGTCTCGATGTCGGACAGGCCGGAGACGGCGCCTTTTCTGAAGTAGTCTGACGTGCGGAAGGCCGCCTCCGCTTTGGTGTTGGCGTATTCCACGCGGTCCATTGGCACTGCATCGGCTTTGAAGCTGAACACGGGAAACCCAGCCTCCGTCAGGCTCTCGGCGAAGCCATATCCGACGCCGACGGTATCGCACACCACGGTCTCGATATTGCCGGGGCCGAGGCTGTAGGGGAGCGACAGGCGGAGGTTACCGAGCCAGCGCATAATAATGGGCAGCGGATGGGGGTCCGCGGTGGCGACTTGGCCGACGATGATGCCGCCGATGGTTCGCGCGCAGGCGGCGGTCTCGTCTTTTCCTTCAGCGGCCACGTCGATACCGACCTGGAGGGGGACGCCGGCTTCAATAGCCCTGCGGACTTCCGCCTCGGTTGGGTCTCGGTTCGCTTCCGCCAGCCATTCGAGCTGGAAGACGGCATCCGCGGATTGCTGGGGGAACTTTCCTAGCACGCGCGAGGCGTAGGAGGGATGATTCGGGCCCCAGGTCAGGTAGCGCTCCTTGACCCAGCGGCGCTGGATCAGCGTCGGGTAGGGGGCGTAATCCAGGCGCTCATCTGACATCGTGAGCAGATCTTCGATGGTGATCGGGCACCCGGCAGTCTCATGCCCGGCAGTCTCGTCGATGAAGTTGGGCGTGTCGAAAGCCGAGATATTGATGCAATTATGGATAGGGCGATCTTTGTGGAAGGCGTCGAAAAAGTCGCCCAGCGGCATGATCGGGTTGCCGAGCTTGAGCACGCGCACGTACCCGGATGAGCGAATGCCTTCGATGGCGGCCCAGATGTCACTGGGGATGCCGGGGCACTCATCGGCGATGATGAGCACGTGGCCGGAGTGGAAACCGGAAAGGTTCACGCCGCGGCTAGAGCTGGCACCCAATCCATAGTTGCCCTCATCGATCTTGAGACCGAAGGTGTACGGCTCCGGCATCCATTGGAGCTGGCGGCTCGATCGGCGAGCGAGTGCGACTTCCTCCCAGAGCAGTTTTACTTGGCGCATCGTCGGGGCGGTGTTGAAGATTTTGCCGTCGGACTTGAGTCGCCCGGAGGCGTCCCGTTTTTGCCAGCGCGTCAACCAATACAGGGGTAGCCCGGAGGCTGCAAAGGTTTTGCCGGAGCCATGGCAACCGGCCACCGCGGTCTGCTGATGAGTGAGGACGCTACGGAGGATATCCCGCTGTTTCCGCCAGAGGGTGCGGCCGAGCCAGGCGCTTTGCCAATCGGCGGGGTCCGTAAGGACAGCCGCGTCGGCTTTAGTGCGAGGGAACTTGCGTGCGGCCATGGGGCCAGCATAGCGCGATCAGCGCGCGTGAGAAACTGGCCGTGCCGTGCGGATGGACGCTTCCGGGCAGCCCAAGCGTGGCGCTGGACCTCCCTGTAGCGCTCTCGGGGGGGCACCCTTGCGTGTCCATACTATTCTCCTTGCCTTGTCTTACCACGCCCTTGCTCCCTCAACCGCAGTTCTCTGTCACCGTTCGCCCGTGTTGCCGCCTGGCACCACTCGCGCGAGGACTCTGAGCGGAACGGCTGGCCATGGATTTGCCAGCCATCCTTGATCGCCTCCCTGGTCGCGGTCTCCAGATCGTAGAGGTTGCCGTTGGTGCGGATTATGCGGTAGTCCTGCATGGCCCGGCGCGCTACTTGCGCACCACTTCCACTTTACCGCGAAGGATCCACGAGTCGCTGGAGACAATCAACGGAAATTGCCGCATGTCTTCGTGCTCGCCGCCTGCCTCGGGATCGTAGGTCTTCACCACCCCCGCGTCCGTGTCGAGGAACCAAACCCACCGCACTTCGCGCCCGTCCA
>JBKQHJ010000215.1:0-19563 GCA_052148835.1 Bryobacteraceae bacterium | reverse complement strand
ACCTACAACAACATTGGTCACTGCTTCTTCCTGGAGGATGCCGTGGAGCACGGCAACCAGTTCGTGCACAACCTGGGGATCCTCACCAAGTGTCATCCGGACGCGCCGTGCGTCCCGACAAACCTCGGCCCGTTCGGATCGGAGGGCGGCAAGAACTTCGATACGGCCGGCCAGAACGCCAAGGATATCCTGATCCCTTCCGACAACACGGCGTCGACTTTTTGGATCACCAATCCGGACAATATTTACCGGGACAACGTGGCCGCGGGGTCCGATGCGACGGGTTTCTGGTTCGCCCTGCCGGAGCATCCGACGGGTAAGTTCGAAGGCACGGAGATCAGTGCGAAGACCTGGCCGCGTCGAACCCCGGTGCGGGAGTTCAAGGGCAACACCGCCCATTCGAACTTTGACGGTTTCATGTTCGACCGCGGCCCCAGGCCCGATGGCCATTTCGCCGTCGGCGGGCATATTGCCCTTGCCAATCCCGCTGACGCGAACAGCCCCATCGTGGAAACGGTCATCGAGGATTTCACCGGCTACAAGAACCGGAATAACGGAATGTGGACCCGCGGTGAGATGGACCTGTTCAAGAACTTGAAGCTGGCCGACAACGCAGTTGGCTACACGCATGCGTCCGGCAACTTCGGTCGTTCCGCCTTTACGTCACGGGTGGTTGACTCGCTGTTCGTGGGCGAAACCGAGAACATCGGCAACCCCAGGACGCCGGCGGAAATGGCTTACGGCCGCAGCTTGCCGGAGCCCGAACTCGCGGATTTCCCGATCCGCGGCTACGAGTTCTACGACTACCGTCATGAACTGGACAATGTCACCTTCGTGAATTTCCAGGACAACGCCACCCGCAAGACGGGAGCGATCTCTTACCTGCTGTATACCAGCTTCGGAATGAGCTCCAACAACACCGTACAGCGCGCGAAATTCATCAACGCCAAGCCGGTGTATTTCCCGCCTATGGAGTTTAAGTGGAGCAACGATGATTACGGCAATGGGAGCTACCAGACTTCGGTATTCAACGACAAGGACGGCTCGGTCAGCGGTGTCCCCAATTCCTACATTCTCATCAACGACGCAAACGACGGAATCGCAATCGACGATGCCTGCGAGATCAAGCCCACCTGGAACGCAGCCGTGTGCAAGGGCGACGTCGGGCGTATGACGGTTGGCCCTCCCGCCGGCGGTGGTGGTCGTGGCGGTCGTGGCGCAGGCGCCGGTCCCGGCGGTGGAGGCGGCGCTGCGGTAGCTGGCGGTCCTGGCGCTGGCAGGGGTGGCCTCGGTGGTCTCGTTGGCCCCAGAAACGGGGTCCTGGGCGCCGCTGCACCTGCGGGGCCGCCAGTCGTTCTCAGCCGCAACGGCAAGGATTTTCACGTCACCGGAGAAACCAACGTACGAGCGGGTACCGAGATCAAGGTGACCACCGAAAGGCCATCCCTGTCCCTCAACGTGAAGGAACTGGATAGCGGCTCGTGGGTGATCTTCCAGCTGCCGGGATTCACCACTGCAGCGTCGGGTACGGAGCAGAGCAGCCTGGATGCACTTCGCAAGGCCAGTGCCACCTCGTACTACAAAGGCGACGGTTCGCTTTGGGTCAAGCTTGTCTCCAGCGGTGACGTCCTTGGCAGCGGCCCTGACAGCGGCCCAAGTGGCGGAGCCAGCCTCCAGGTCAACCGGTAAGCTGAACCCTGCTATATGAACAAGAGCCCCCGGCGCAGGCCGGGGGCTTTTTCTTTCGTAAAGCAAAGCTGCGCAATCGGTTCCCGGAACAATGCGCATTGAAGGATCCAACCGTCGCCTGTCCCTGCACTGGACGTCACTTGCTGAAGGAAATGCGAACTTCTCGATCGTCATTGTCTTCCGGTACGCTGACGATCTGATGGTAGGCTTTGAACACCAAGAGGAAGCCAAGCGACTCCAAGGAATTAACTAGCGCGCTTCCGCGCCCTCAAAGTACGCAAGCAGAAGGAGGGTAGGCGTCTACGCCATCAATCCCGAGACTCGCCCTCTTTTCCTACGATGTACGGCGGACGGGAAGCGCTTCCTGACGACCACAAATTCCGAGGCCAGCGAGGGAGAGTCCGCGCCCGTTACCGTCGTCCTCAACTGGGCCGCGGGACTGAAAAAATAGGCGAGACGTCACAGCGAAAGACCAACCTACAACTCGCCTCCGGGGTATTTTCTTGTAAAGTTGCGCCGTTCACGCCGACAGGTGAGCGCACGAAGAAAGCTCCATCGCGCGGTGGACGCACAGGTAGCAACGGCCAACAGCATCCCGTGGTCATCGACTGCGAAGTTCTCCAGAAACGGCGTTCTCGTTGCACCACTCCGGGTGACGCGCTACACGGACCGAGCGGGTTAATGACCTGTCGATTGAAGGCTAGTGGCGATTGGAGGCCACTGGTCATGAAGCATAAGACTCGAAGCAACGGGAAGCTTCGTACTCCCAAGACGATCCTCCGACTGCCGGACCTCGAGGTCGCAAAGTCCGCCGTCCTCAACAGTCTTTCTTGTCCCGACGCTCAGCGGGGTTACCGGCATGCGATCGACGAAACCCGGAAGACCAACGATTAGGAATGTCACGCGCCAGGTTCGTGGATTGGTATTGCTCGGAGCCGCGGTTGTCGTTCAGCAAGACCGTGGTTGTCCGGTACCGGATGCATTTGGAGTCTCGCAACCTCGCCCCAGGCACCATCAATCTTCGACTCGGAGCAGTCCGGCGTCTCGCATACGAAGCTGCGGATTGCGGGCTGCTCAGCGCAGACTTGGCAGCCGGAATACGGCGAGCTAAAGGCGTTAAGAAGCTCGGAGTGAGGCTTGGCAACTGGTTAACGGCCGACCAAAGCCAAGCTCTCTGGCAGGCACCAGATCGCGACCGGATCAAGGGCAAACGAGATCGGGCCTTACTTGCCGTCCTTCTGGCTTGCGGACTTCGGCGTCACGAACTTGCTGCTCTGACAGTCGATCACCTCCAGCAGCGTGAAGGGCATTGGGCAATCGTGGACCTGCGCGGGAAGGCTGGTCACGTTCGGACCGTCCTCGTCCCCGATTGGGTGCGCGGTCTCCTGGGCGACTGGATGAAATCTGCTGGAATTACCAGTGGCAGCCTCTTCCGCCGCGTGAGTAGCGCTGGCAGGGTTTGGGGCGAAAGAGTGACGGAGAGCTCGTCTGGCACGTCGTCAAGGAGTTCGCGGCCAAAATTGGCGTGAGCAAACTCGCGCCGCACGATCTCCGGCGGAGTTGCGCTCGCCTCTGTCGTGCCGCTGGCGGCGAGCTGGAGCAGATCCAATTTCTCCTCGGCCACGTCTTGGTACAGACGACCGAGCGCTACCTCGGCTGCACCCAACGAATTTCATCCGCCGTCAACGACCGCATCGGCATAGAGCCGAATCCCTGAGTGGTTATTCTGGAAGGGTTTCCGACAATCTACTCGGAGCCCTTAGAAACGGCGTGAATGTACATTGATCATTCCCTCAATCGGCATCAGAGGACCGTGGTCCGCAGCGCGGTCAGTTGAAGCTTACAACTGATGTGTTTAGAGGCAAGCGGCGCAGATGCAGCCCAGCCGTCCTGCCATCGAGGGCTCCCGGCTTGCCCTCAGAGCAGCACCCCTAAGTCCGTGACGGTGCCGGCACTCAGTCGTCTAGTTCTTGATCTTTGCCCTCAATTTCGATCCTGGCTAGAAACAAGGTGCCGTATTGAATGGGTTTTACTCCACGATTTTATAAAGACGTTCGTCCAGAGGGCTGCCGAGGATCGGCCCAAGGCTGTTCCGGTATTCCCTCGTGTGAGTCGCAGCTGCATGCGTCTCGACTGTTCTCGCGGCCTGCCATTCTTCGATAACCGTGAAATGATTCGCACGCATCGCGTGCTGTAAGATATCGAACCGGAGATTGCCTTCTTCTTTCCGGCTGGCTTCGGCCAGCTTGCGAAGGAGGTCCGCGGCGTTTGTGCCTTGGCCGCCGATATCGACGTGTGTGATTACGAATATGCTGCGGCTGCTTCTGTCATTGTGAGCGGTGCCCAACGACAGAGTCTTGTAAGGCCGCTGGTCGTAATCGCTCAGCCTCATCGGGTCGATCTTATTTCGGAAGTCCTTGGCATTCGCCGATGCGGCATGGGTATCAAGGTCTCTGCTGTTGGCCCACGTTTCAAGGATGCAGAAGTGTGCGGGCCGTCCCACCTGCTCGAAGAACTCGATCCGCTGAAATCCGTCGTCTTTCCGGCTTGCATCCCTGTACTGCTTGATAGCAGTGATCGCAGCGGTGCTGGATGCCGGTAGGATATCGACGTACGCGACAGAATAGGCGGTGCTATCCGGCGGCGCCTGCGCGCTGAGAAGTACCGTGCTGATTAGTAATGGAAGCAGTCGTTGCATTGGCGCGTCTCCTTGCGGGATGAGACTCGAGAATCGAGAAGTGATCTGACCAATTCTCAATTCTCATCCGAACCGGACAGTCTCTTACGTTAGTGTTTCTCTCACATTTAGCATAGCCAAAGGCACGATCCGCAACTACGTAGTCAATACCCTGGCGACATCGACATTTGGTCCAGTCTGGCCTGGGGTCGGCGGCAGCCCGTGCAAATGTCCAATGTTGGAGGCGCTCCTTGTCGACCTCGCGCAGATCCGCGAGCCTTGACCATAACGATCGGATCCGGCGGAGCGGATTACGCGCGATACGTACACTGAGGAATTCAGTCCCCGCCAGAGACTCCCGCTTGCCCTATCGAAGACAAACTAGGACCTGGGACGAGGTTCAAGCGTTCAATTTTTCAACATTCACCGTGCTGCGCCCATGGTTTTCGAGACAACCCGAAATCTCTCGGACGAGACTGTCCAGGTCTGGCAGAGTAAGGATTGAGTTATGATCGCCTGGCACGGTCCGTATATCCAGTGCCCCTTCACATAGATCCTTCCACCCGAACCTCGCGCCGGCTGCGCGCCCCAGGACCTGACTGGTGGCTTCCATCAGCGTGATCCGGCCACGATAGGGCCGAGGAATATAAGCTCGTTCCGCTGCAGCAAGCAGGGCAGCGAGTTCCTGAGGCTCGGCATCCACACCTTCCTGCAAAGGCTCAGAACGACTGGCGCGCCTAGTCTTCTTGACCATCCGTCTTGCAAAGGACCAGCCCAGCGGAACGAGATTCGCTATGTGGCGCGAAGTCGCTCCGAAATCTCGCTCGGAAGCGCGCTCCCATAGAGCCGAAGTGTGCGCGCCGAGCCGGGTCCAAATTGAGCAGCGATCCCGCGCAACAGCCGGCAGGAATGTATCCAGCATGATGATCAAGGCTACCTCTTGGCCCTCTGCCTGAAGCTGGCATGCTGCTTCGTATGCGAAGAGTCCGTACATCGAATGCCCACCGAGGCAATATGGACCGGACGGCTGAAACGTGCGAACCGATTCGAGCATTCTCCGAACAATTTCCGTTAAGGTGGTTCCCGGAGTCAACCACTGCAGGTCCCTCGAATCCAGGCTGACCCCGAAGAACGGCTGGTCCAAGCCTAGCCGTCGCGCAATCTGGCGGAAAGCTACGCCGGCTCCAAAACAGAAGAAAGGCACTCTCGAACCTAGCGGCTGGATCGGCACGATGTATCGCGGATATGCGGAAAAAGTCTCTCCTTCCACCATACGAACGAGCTGAGCGATGGTCGGCGATTCCATGAACAGCGCCATTGGAACAGCCGAACCCAGTTGGTCAGCGATCATGGCGATCATTCGGGCAGCCAGCAAAGAGTGCCCCCCCAGTTCAAAAAAATCGTCCTCCAGGCCCAGCGGCCTCGCATCTAGCAACTGTTCCCAGATCGCTGCGAGACTCTGCTCCAGTCCCTCCCGTGGCGTTCCGCCTAACGCCTTCCGGTCCCAGAGAAAACGTCCCGGCTCAGGCAATTCACGGCGATTCACTTTGTTATTCGGGAGACGCGGGAAGGCCGAAAGAAATACAAACTGAGACGGCACGGAGTAATCGGGCAGGCTCTGCTCCAGGAAGCGCCGCAGCTCAGTGGAAGCCACGAATCCCGCTTGGTGCGGGACGACCCACGCCACCAACTGCTGCTCTCCTCGCTCGTTCTCGCGGCCGCCCACGATGGCCTCCCGGACGCCGGTATGCATCTTCAGAGCTGCTTCCACTTCGGCCGGTTCGATCCGGCAGCCGCGAATCTTTACCTGTTGGTCCATTCGTCCCAGATGTTCCAGGTTCCCGCAGGGAAGCGCACGGCACAGATCGCCGGTCTTGAAAAGTCTCGACCCAGCCTCGAAGGGATTCTGCACAAAACGCAGGGCGGTTAGCTCGGGTAAGTTCAAATATCCGCGGGCCAGTCCGCTCCCGCCCATATAGAGTTCGCCCGGTGTGCCAGGCCAAACCGGCTGCATCTCCGAATCAAGAACGTACGCCTGCGTATTCGCGATGGGGCGGCCAATCGGTACTGATTTTTCGATGGATTGATCGAGTGAACCTGTCACTTCAAACCAGGTAGCATGATGTGAAAGTTCCGAGGCGCCGTAAAAGTTAATGAGGCGAGCGTTCGGAAGAGTCTCGCGGAAGCGGCCGGCCAATGGGCCCAACAGCACCTCACCGCTGACAAAGCAATACTTAAGAGGAAACGCCACCGGACTGAGCGAGGCGATGGCAGGTAACCAATAGGAAAGCACGGATGGTACTGTGATGATGCGTGTGATGGCGTGTCGATCGAGCGCACGCATCAACTCCACTGGAGAGCCGCGCACGATTTCGTTCGGAAGAATAATGATTTCGACGCCATGCAAAAGGGGGCAGAAGATCTCGTAGATCGAGTCCACAAAGCTGAGAGCAATGATCTGGCACGAGATCTCATCCGGTTGGTACGGAAATTGTTCCCACATCCACGTCAAGCGGTTCAATAAGCCGGCTTGCGGACACAGGACTCCTTTCGGTTTTCCCGTGGAACCAGACGTATAGACGGCGTACGCTGGACTATCCGGCTGGACTGCAATCCTAGGATTGTCCGGGCTTTCGCCCCCCACTGTCTTCCTCTCCTCATCTAGCAGAACGATATTCGGCGGCAGACTGTCAAACCGGCTTTCAAATTGACTCTCGGTGACGAGCGCCTGGGTCCCGGAATCCCGGATCATGAAGTCCAGACGGGCGCGCGGATAACGCGGGTCGAGCGGCAGAAACGCACAGCCGGCTTTGAGTACTGCGAGTATTGCAACCACGTAGCTTGGCGACCGGTCCAGACAAACATCGACAATGTCGCCCTGGTTCACGCCGGACGCGAGCAACGTCCGAGCCAGTCGATTGGATCGGTCGTTCAGCTCGCCGAACGTGAGGTGGTCGAGTCCGTACTTTACCGCGATGCGGTCGGGACTTCGATCCGCCTGGGCTTCAAATAATTCAACCAAGGAAACAGACATCGAGGACCCAGCAAGTGTTTGATTATAGCCCCTACGGATCGCCGACTTTCCTTCTCTATCTTCGCTCTCTCCGGTAGGTCGACCGGACGCCACGTCGTCGCTGACCCACACAGGGCATGGGTATTGACCAATCGAACCCGCAAGCATCCTCAGATCCTGATTAACGCGCGATGCGTTCATTGACAATTCAGCCCGGGCAAAAACTTCTCACTTGCCGGTTTGGGAACTATGCGGGACTTGAGATTAATCGGGCCGACACTACGACGTGTTCTTGCCGGCGAACGTTGCGGCCAGTTGGTATCAACTGCAATCGCCCTAGTCCTCCATCTCATAGATGCAGTATCAAATTCCTTTCTGCGACTCCAGGCCCCACTGGATGCCGGCCCACACGCGCTCGTGCAAAAAATAGGCAACGGTGGTGTAGATGTTGCTAACAATCATAAAAGCTGCCGCCGTCGTCACCTTGCCCGTCAGCAGGTAGATCACCAGGAAATCGAGGCAGACGATGATGCCGCGATATGTGATGGCTTTGACAACGGAGCGCTTTCTGCTTGCGCGATTCTGCATGGTCACCTCTCGTTTCGATCCCTGCCATCCCAGTATCCATCGCTCGACCTCAGACACCTTGCGTTCCCGTGACTCCAGCTCCCGATCCGAGCGATCTTATCGTGGCCGTATAGGCGGTTCTCGTAGAAGTGGCTTTCTCACTGCCTAGCCGCTCTCTCGCTTTGTGCCGGGTGACGCGCAAACCCCGAAAGTGGCTCGGTCCTTTCGGAGAGTGCGGCTTACACTGTGCCTGGTTCATGAAGCATCCCGACAGAACCCTGCGAATCTGCGGACTCAGCTAGCGAGTGATTCGGTCGTTGCGAGGAACGCTTGGAGAATCAAGCTAGACACCCCGCTCAAACAGCAGCTTGAGCGGGCGCCTGCGAACATATCGCAACCCAAAGCGCTCAGTCGCGCATCTCTGAATGAAAGACACTGCTTCCGACGGCGAGTCCGTCACGACCATTTGATCGAGATCTTGCGGGTCGATGGCCGCCTTCATCAAGAGTGATTCCCGAAGGAACTCCAACAGAGGCGACCAGTATTCGACGCCCAGCAGTACAACGGGAAAGTTCTTGATCTTTCCAGTTTGGATCAGAGTTGCGACTTCAAACAGCTCATCGAGGGTGCCAAAGCCCCCGGGAGCCGCGACGAACCCGTAAGAGTATTTCACGAGCATCAACTTCCGCACGAAGAAATACCGAAACTCCACCCACTTGTCGAGATAGCGATTTGGTTTTTGCTCCTGAGGAAGGACAATGTTACAGCCGATCGAGACGCCGTTGGCTTCTTTCGCCCCTCGGTTGGCCGCTTCCATCAAACCTGGTCCGCCACCGGTCATGACCGTGAATTTCGCCTGCGCGATTATTGCTCCCAGTTCGCGTGTGAGGGCATAGTAGGGGTGTGTCGACGGGAAGCGAGCCGACCCGAACACGGTAACGCACGGGCCTACGAAGTGGAGGGAGCGAAAGCCGTGGATCAATTCGCGAAAGATCCGGAAAGCTCGTCCGAGTTCAAAACCACGTCCATGGGGACCTTCCAGGAAAATTTCCTCCTCTGGATTTGAAGTGGCTTTCCCCCAGTGTGATTCGGGTTCAGGGATATCAGGCTTGGTCAGATCGTCTATGGCCATAAGTTTCGCTTCCGAATAACGATAACGCGGAGGCTCACAGGGACGCCAGGATACATTCCGCAGACGGCGCCAATAACGGGGATACGTACATCGGGAATCCGGCCCCAGCCACATTCTCACTGTCCACATAGGGGACAAAGCAGGAGTTGAGATTGTTCGGTCAACACTACGGCGCAGCGACGACTTACATAGGATCGATCCATGGCCAACTGTGGTGGGGTTCGGCCGCTATCTATTGCGTGAGACGCGAGTTTTTTCTCTCTCGTTACCGTCACGCAACAACAGGCCTTCGTTCGGGCTGGTGACCTTCAGCCGGAAACTCACCGGCGGATCATTGACGGTTCGAGCACCATGCGAGTGGCGATGACTCACACGAAAGTCGAGTGCCTTCCGTCGAACCTCAGGTTGAACAAGGGTTCGGGATGTGGCGTCCAGTTGGACTCCGGCCGAGCTTCTTCCTGATCTTCTCCACGGCATCTTTCTACAAGGCCCGAACGTTTCAACGACGCACTCGGGGATCGATTTGCTAAGGTGTCCAGTCGGGTATAATTGCCCAGTGAAGGAGCGTATGGCAGCGTTCCTCCCCAATATCTATGAGGATAACTATTGGCGACATCTTGGCCGCACTCGCCGTAATTGTGCTTGCTCTCATAGGCATCCACGGCTTTCGCAAGGCGAAGGCAGCCCGGAACCGGTTGGAGTTGCTTCGCGAACTTAACCGCCAAGAAAGTTTATCGCGTCGCTCCTCGGATACGCCTTACGTTTGAGGGAGGATGTGCGCGCGGGCGCGTTGCCGAAGTGAAACGCCCGCGCGCAGTGCCAGCGGAGAGAGCTACGCCGGGTTTAGAACGGTATATTCAGCAAGGGTATATTCAGCAAGGGCGTATTCAGAAACGGCAGGTAAAGGATATTTACGCCGCTGATACCCGCGCACGCCGGGCTTGTTGGCCCCCCGGGGCAACCCCACCAGTTGAGCATGGCGTCAACCGACCCGCCGTCGAGATTATCGACACCGGTCTTCACGTTAATGAAATCGTTCAGGCTGGCCAAGACCACCGCGTCGGTCTTCGCTACCACGCCATCCGTTTCCTGCTGGATCACGTTGCCGGCAATCACGGTGCCTGTGATCACCGCCAGGGGGACGCCCATTCCGTTGTCGCCGCCAGACACATTAATCCCCGTCGGTCCGGGAGTCGCCGTATCTTCGGTATCCGCGCCATTACCGGAGATCCGGTTGCCGGCGATCATATTGTCCGCAATCGTCGCGCCCGGTGCATGCGCGTGCATCGCCACGCCGGGGATGCCGTTATCAGTCAGAACGTTATTCACAACGACGTTTCCATAATTCTTTGAAAAAGGGAAGGGAGCGAAGATGCCCACGCCCGCGCCCGCTCCAGGCACTTGATATCCGTTATGCTGTGACGTGTTGCCGGTGATCGTATTGTGATACACTCCCGCGGCTGCTGTGAAACCTGAGCCAGCAAGCGGATGGGAAGCGAGCGTGATCCCGCAATCGAACGGATTGTTCTGAACCGTGTTCCCAAGAATCAGGTCGTCATGCGTGGCGCCGGTGTCATCGCTCATCAGAATTCCGCCAGCATTATTCTCGACAACGTTATTCGAGATGATTGAATGGTCGACGCCGCTGAGATGAATTCCCTCGCCGCAGTCGTCTCCCTCCAGGGTCTCAAAGGCGGGCTGGCCAGGGCACGCGGGTGTGCTGATATTCAAACTGAGATCGTTGTGCAGGACCTGATTGTTAGTGATCGTGACCTGGGAGACGTTGGTCAGTAGAATGCCCTCGAAATTCGCGTTCTGCACCGTGAAGCCGGACACAACGACGCCGGCGAGACCCGCGTGGTCAATACCATTCACGTAAATGCCGTTGCTCATTCCGGTGGCGTCGATAATGGTGTTGCCGTAGGGAGCGCCTATAAGCGATAAAGGTATCCCGATAACCACATCCTCGTGGTATGTACCTCGGGACACCTGGATGACATCGTTGGTTTTGGCTGCCGCCACGGCGGCGCCGATGGTCGCATAGGGACAACCGGGACTCGGGTGATTGCTTACGCAGAGAGTCGCTCCCGCTGCAATTTGGGACAGCGCGAAAAGCGCTAATGACAAAGCGGCGGCGAGATTGGCATTTCGATGGAGCATATCTTCCTCCTGAACGGATAGCGTTTCTAAGGGTCTAAGTTATACCACAACACCACGCCTTCCGATGCAGACAGACCATACTTTTGTTGAAGAAAGTCCAATGTAAGAGCACACACGCACCGAGGTTGTCATCGTACTGAAACCTTTCTGGATAAAAAGCGGTATTTAGTCGACTGAGCCAGGCTTATTCTGGGTTGCGCCTGGAGCACGCGCTACCCTTCCATTTGAACGGTGACGTGGCGATCTTGTGGTTGGCGGCAGGGAGGCCGCTGCCCATTGACGAGACGCCAAAATGCACATCCTAAGAAAAAAGCCTTGCCCCGGACGAAGCTCCGACTTCCTGACCTCGACCACTCCAAGACTGCCGTCCTGAACAGTCTGCGTTCGCCTGAATCGCAGCGGGGCTATCGGCACTCCATTGACGAATTCATATGCTGGTATTGCTCGGAGCCGCGATTGTCTTTCAACAAGACGGTTGTGACACGATACCGAATTCATCTTGAATCTCGTCTTCTTGCTGCTGGAACAATAAATGGACGCCTCGCCGCCGTCCGCCGCTGAGCACGCGACTCCAGGTGATCATGCTCTGCGGCCAGCGCCTTCTGACATAGGGCTCGAATGCAAGGTAAGACGCCCATACGAACGTGGCAGGGATCACGGTGACCACGGCGATCAACGTGCCAAAAATGACGCCCATTTCGTCCGCCGCGGCAACATGGTGGGCCTGCAACAGGAGACTGAGCCAGGCTAAGGCGAAGACGAAGGCCGCCACCCGGTTCGCTCCGCGGATGTCGCCCCGTTTCGCCCGGTAGTTGCGCCAGGCCAGAAAAGCGATCAGTGGGTACCCACCAAGGACCACCACCAGAAAGGCGGTCGGGACATCCGCGGGCTGCTGCATTCGTTCGGCCTTGGACCAGGGCCCAATGACGCGGAAGAACACCGGCTTCCCGCGCCAGGACGCTGCTTCAATCCGCATCGGAATCTCGGGAGCGCTCGCATAGGTTCCTGTCCATGCCGCTCGCGCATCGAAGGGGGCGAGCGAGATCCACTGCGGCTCTGCGGGACTGAAACGGGTCATGTCCAAGCCCGCCGCTGCGAGCAGAGTCTTCCAGTCATTTCCAGTCAAGGGGGAGGTGGGCGGCGAGAGGTTTTCCTCCAATTGCGGAGGCACGGCGTCGAGGTGAAGCAAACGGCCCTGTGGGTCGAGATCTATGCGAATCATCCCGGAGACGACGGGCGCCAGATCATCGGGAGTAACCCCTCCGCCGGTACCGGTCGCCACCAGCGGTCGCGGGCTCTGCCGATACCAGAACTGGATCAGCGGCGGCTGGCCCCTGGCCAACTGATCCCGATACGCCGCAGGGTTCGCTTGCTTCTCCGCGTACGCCTGGTAGGCGCCGTCATTACTAAATTTGTAAACGCGATCGGCGGGAGCGGCAGCGTAGCCCAAGCTCTGGATCATCTCGCGCGCTTTCTGCGCCAGGATCTCGGGTGAGTTGGGGAAGGGGGTCTGCTGGAGCACATTGGCCTTCGCGTCCAGGATCACCGCCGCCACCAATCCCACGAGAATCCATGCCAAACATATGCCGGCGGTGCGCACCGAAACGCCTTCGGTGTCTCCGGACGCAGCCACCATGCCCGGTGTGGGGGTTTCGCCAGCAGCTAAGGCGGCGGCCAGCGGATCGCCACCTGGCAACGCCGCAGCCACCGCCAGCGCCGATGTCGGGCGATTAGCGGCTCCAGATCCAGACATCGCAGAATCACGCGCTCGACAAGAGGATCAATGTCTTTCGCCAGAGAAGTCACGTTGGTGGGCGTAGTGCGCTTGGAGCCGTCTTCGAAGGCCCGCTTGCCGGTGAACATCTCATGCAGCACTAGCCCGAGTGCGTAAACATCGCTGCGGACTGAAACTTCCTTCCCGGCCAACTGCTCCGGCGCCATGTAGGCGGGAGTGCCGTCGCGAACCTGTCCGTCTTCTATCTGTCCGGCGAACGCCGCGAGTCCAAAATCCGTAATCAACACCTGACCCCGCCCATCGATCATGACGTTGGCTGGTTTCAGGTCGCGATGCAGTAGGCCCTTGTCGTGAGCGGCGGCGAGCCCCGCACACAACTTGCGCGCGATCTCGATCGCTTTGTCGCCAGGCAGGCGTCCGATGCGGCGCAACAGAGAGCTGAGATCCTCGCCATCCACGTACTCCATCGAAAGAAACGTGGACCCGCCCACCTCGCCGATATCGTAAACGCGGCAGACGTTGGGGTGCGATACCTGGCGCGCGATGCGCACTTCGGCGTGGAAGCGGGCGAGCAGTTGCGGGTTCTCCGCCGTGGCTGCTGGCAGGAACACCAGCGCCACCGGCTGGCCCAGCTTCAGATCGCTTGCGCGGTACACCTCGCCCATCCCGCCCTGGCCGATGAGTCCGATGATACGGTAGCGATCGGCCAGCACCATGCCGGGAGGGAATCGGCCTTCGTCAAGGGAGGCGGAGGGAACCGACGTGCTGGGAGGCGGCATCGCTACGGTGCGTGCCGAGGATGCCGAGCCGAGCCTAGCGCCACACGACTGAAAAAAGCGGCTGAGCTCTGGAATCTCGGCGGAGCACGAGCGGCACCGGGGCATTGAGACTCACTCTACCACCGCAGCAATGAAGTTGTAGTCTCTGTACGGTCAAATCCCGTATCACGCGCCATCCGGAGATTGGGCTTTGCAACGAGCCCGTCCTCGGAAGTTGACCGTGAACTTCCGCCTGATGTCGCGCATTATCGTCGGCTATTCTGCTGCGCTCCGCTGACCAGATTGTGCGCCCGTTCGGATTCAGTTTCGCAGCGATCCATGGCCGCCCGCTCATCGGGCGTAACAGGCTGCCTCGTTTTCAGACCGTTGTTCGCCCAAAAGTCGAAATAGTCATTGGCGCCCATCGTGGCGGAGGGCGATTGGGTCGATCGTCGCTGCGCGGCGAGAAGGAACCGCCGAGGAAAAAGGACCTCTTCGAGCACCACATCAAAGAGGGCCCTACTCCCCTGATTCCGTACGGAGTTCCCGATACCCGTCAGCGTGACGCGTCTCGGTCACGGCAAGCGGGATCGGGTATGCGTACGCAGGTACCGTCAATCGTTAGCTGGAATCGGCCCTCGGATTCGCACACGCAGAGTTTAGGGCGCACCCAGGCAGTTGCCCTTTCGGTCTCCGCCAATTTGCTCGAAGGTGCAAGAAGCCTGCTTATTGTTGGTGTATTGGTTCGGCTTTATATCCGTGATTTTTACCTTGTACTTCTCGGCCTTTTTGGCGTTAGGGACGAGGACGAAGATTGAACCGATTTTAGCCTCTCCGTACGGGCCCGTGTATTGATTGTCTTGTTCAGACTCGATCGTGATCTGATATTCCTTTCCGACTTCGGCGTCCTGCGCTATCGCCGGTAAAACCGAAGATAAAACAGCCATGCAGGCTGTAATCGCGAATCGCTTCGACATAAGGAACCTCCCTCTTTAATTGAGCCGATTGTCTTTCTTGAAAACAAAAACATGCTGTGTGGGAATCGTGTCGATGACTTTATCTAGCATGAAACCAAAGCCTGAAATTTCCCTTAGGATATCCGTCGCTCTCATTTTGTGGGCCGGAGATACGTGTGAGTTCGTATCTTCAGCCTTATATTCGACGATCAGCATGTGCGCGTCCTGTTTCATCGCTGTGTAGATGTGATGCATCATCTCGGCGGGATGAGAAAATTCATGATACGAAATGATGATCAGGACCGCGTCAACGCTGTTTGCGGGAAGCCTGGGATCATCTGGAGATCCAAGGATCGGAACGATATTTTCCAAACCGGATTTGTGGGCCATCCGTTGCAGCCCATCAATCATGTCCTGCTGGACATCCACCGCGAAAACCTTCCCCGTCGGTCCCACGTGCTGGGCAGCACGGAGCGAAAAGAACCCTGGTCCTGCGCCAACATCCGCGACCACGTCCCCTTTTTTGATTCCGAGGGCCTCCAGGAGCTCCTCGGGTTTTTCGGTTTCGACGCGCTCGGGCCGGTAGAACCACCACGCCTCTTGTGGATTCGCCAGCTCGACCTGACGGCCGTTCTGCAAAGGAACCGGCTGCGCCGCGCCAGGCAGCGAGAAACAAACCAAAAGTAGGGGGAAGAGCCAGCTTTTGCGAGTTGATGTCATACGGCGTTGCGGCACTAACCAGCCACTGTCCCACTGAAAAACATTCATCCTAACACAGCACGGCACAGCTTCGGCCCATCGGCTATCCCGTTGTGCATCCCGCCACTAGGCGCGGCCCTGCTTTAGTCGCCTGATATGGGACATTATCAGCCACCTGAACATTAGCTCCGCCGAGCGCGGAGCTCAAGTCAGGCGCTTTGCTGGATCGATGTACGAGATGGCGCGTTATCCAGGCACAACCCACGCGTTGATCGGCTAAACTTAGCTGAATCAAGCATATGCCGCTCTCTGCGGGCGCCAAACTCGGTCCTTACGAAATCCTTGCGCCCATTCGCACGGGTGGCATTGGCGAGGTGTATCGCGCGAAAGACACGAAACTCGATCGCGAAGTTGCGATCAAGGTTTTGCCCGCTGCGCTCGCTCAGGACCCGGAGCGTCTCGCACGATTTGAGCGCGAAGCCAAAGCGCTGGCGCCGTTGAACCATCCCAACATCGCCATTATTCACGGCCTGGAGAACATTGGCACCAACGCCCGCGCCGTTGTGATGGGGTTGGTCGAGGGGCCGACGCTATCAGACCGATTGGTGAAAGGCGCGCTGCTGCTTCATGAAATTCTATCCATCGCGCGGCCGCGCGCCACTCGGTCCGCTTGCGCCCTTTCGCGCAGAAGTGGTGCATGTCACCCTGCGAGCGCTCCTATGCTCTCCTGCTTCCCAGACTCCCGGAATGTTTTTCTGGACCGGCGATTGCACTTCTTATGCCGAGTCCCATGACGGCGGAGCAAGTACGGCTGGTGGAGGCGCAAGAGCGGCGGGTGCCCTGGAAGCTATGGGGGCCTTATCTTAGCGAGCGCGCCTGGGGAACGGTGCGCGAAGATTACTCACCTTACGGTACGGCCTGGGAGTACTTTCCCCACGACCACGCTCGCTCGCGTGCGTACCGGTGGGGCGAAGACGGCCTTGGCGGCATCTGTGACCGCCGCCAGCTTGTCTGCTTCGCGGTGGCTTTGTGGAACGGCCAGGATCCCATTCTCAAGGAACGTCTGTTCGGGCTGACCGGAAATGAGGGGAAGCACGGCGAGGATGTGAAAGAATACTGCTTCTATTTGGACTCAACCCCAACGCACTCGTATATGAAGTATCTGTACAAGTATCCTCAACGCGCGTTTCCCTATACGAAGTTGATTGAAGAGAACGGGCGCCGCAACCGAAGCCAGCCGGAATATGAACTGCTCGATACCGGCGCATTCGACGGCGACCGGTATTTTGATGTTTTCGTAGAGTACGCCAAAGCGGCGCCCGAAGATATCCTCATTCGGATTACGGTGTTCAATCGGAGCGGGCAATCCGCCAGCCTGGAGCTTTTGCCACAGATCTGGTTTCGCAATACATGGTCGTGGGGCTTGGACGCGCGCAAGCCTCGGCTGGAGGCCGGTCCTGCGGCTCCTGCCTGGCGCGCCATTCGCGTGAGTCACTACGACATGGTTGACCGCTGGCTCTTGTGCCAGGGCAGTCCCGAGGTCCTGTTTACCGAAAACGAGACCAACTTCGTCCGCCTATTTGGAGCCGCAAACCACGGCCCCTATGTAAAGGACGGGATCAACGACTACATCGTATCTGGCAAGAAGAACGCCGTGAACCCCGAACTCTTCGGGACAAAAACAGCCACTCGTTACCGGCTCCATGTCGGCGCAGGGCAGAGCGCCGAAGTTGACCTGCGACTTTCTTCGAATTTTGAATCTGGACCTTTCGGCGATTCGTTCGACCAGGTGCTTCGACAGCGTCGCCGTGAGGCTGACGAATTCTACGAAGCGAACGCGCCCAAGGATCTGGATATGGACGAGCGGTTGATCCAGCGCCAGGCCTTTGCCGCCCTGCTCTGGAGCAAGCAATTTTACAACTACAATGTCCGGCGTTGGCTGCGAGGTGATCCGGCAGGAGCGGAACCGCCCCGCCAGCGCCTGCGCGGCCGCAACAGCGGCTGGACGCATGTGAACAACGCGGATGTCATTTCTATGCCGGACAAGTGGGAATACCCTTGGTATGCGGCGTGGGACCTGGCGTTCCATTGTATCCCGCTGGCGCTGATCGATCCGGCGTTCGCCAAGGAGCAGCTTCTTCTGTTGCTTCGCGAATGGTACATGCATCCAAACGGACAGCTGCCTGCTTACGAGTGGAACTTCTCCGATGTGAATCCGCCGGTTCACGCATGGGCCGTGTGGCGGGTTTACAAGATCGAGGAGAAGGACTCGGGCCGCCGGGACCGCGGCTTTTTGGAACGCGCCTTTCACAAGCTCCTGCTGAACTTCACTTGGTGGGTGAACCGCAAGGATTCCGAAGGCAACAACATTTTTCAAGGCGGATTTCTTGGCCTCGACAACGTGGGTGTTCTGGATCGGAGCGGCATCCTGCCCAAGGGGGGCGTGATCGAACAGTCCGATGCCACCAGTTGGATGGGCATGTATTGCCTCAACATGATGACCATCGCGTTGGAGTTGTCCAAGGAGAATCCCGCCTACGAAGACGTGGCTTCGAAGTTTCTGGAACACTTTGTCTACATTTCACGGGCCATGAACAACATCGCCGGACAAGGAATTGAGCTGTGGGACCGCAAGGATCGTTGGTACTATGACGTGCTGCATCGGCCGAATGGCGCATCCTCCCCGATGCGCGTGCGCTCGCTGGTGGGGTTAATTCCGCTCTTCGCCGTCGAAATATTAGACTCCGAGCTGATCGACACGTTGCCCGGCTTCAAGCGCAGGATGCAATATTTCATCGACAATCTGCCGGAGTTTGGAGACCACGTTGAAACGGTCACGACACCCACGAACATCCGAAGATTCTTTTCGCTGGTGAGCCGGGATCGGCTGCAGAGCGTGCTGGCCCTCATGTTGGATGAATCTGAGTTTCTTTCGCCCTATGGCATCCGTTCGCTTTCCCGTTACCATCGGGACCATCCCTTCATCCTGCGGCTGGACCACATTGAACATAGAATCGATTATCAGCCCGCGGAGTCGCAAACTGGCCTATTTGGCGGCAATTCGAATTGGCGGGGTCCGGTTTGGTTCCCGATCAACTTTCTGATCATCGAGGCGCTTCAAAAGTTCCATTACTTCTTCGGCGGCGATGTTCGGGTTGAGTGCCCGGCCGGCTCTGGCGTGCGCATGGACTTGTGGCAGGTGAGCCTGGAGCTGCAGCGCAGGTTGACCCGGCTCTTCCGCCGCGACGAGCGAGGCCGACGCCCGGTCTTCGGGACGATGGAAAAGTTCCAGAGCGATCCACACTGGCGTGATTGCCTGCTCTTCTTCGAATACTTCCACGGCCAAGACGGACGAGGCCTGGGCGCCAGCCACCAAGGCTGGACTGCATTGGTAGCGAAATTGATCCAGCAAAGCTATGTCGCGCGAGATCGGGAGATGCAATCGTAAACGAGCACGTCGTAAAGGAGCACAGCATGGCAACCCTAAAAGGGAGCAAAACTCATGAGAACTTGAAAACGGCCTTCGCCAATGAGGCACAGGCGAACCGGCGATATCTGTACTTCGCCAGGCAGGCGGACATCGAGGGCTTTCCCGACATCGCCGGCCTCTTTCGGGACACAGCGGAAGGCGAATCGGGCCATGCGTATGGGCACCTGGACCACCTGCGCAAAGTGGGCGATCCGGCCACTGGGTTGCCAATTGGCACAACCCTAGCCAACCTGGAAGCCGCGATCGCAGGAGAAACACTTGAGTACACCAAGCTCTACCCAGGCATGGCAGCCGCCGCTCGCGAGGAAGGTTTTCTGGAGATCGCGGATTGGTTTGAGACACTTAGTAAGGCTGAGCACAACCATTCTGACCGGTTTCGGCGAGGGCTCGATTCCGTCCACTGACAGTGCTAATTTTCCGCAGGGAGCCGAGACCGGCAAAAGTCTCCTGGCGATGCCGCCCGAGGAAGGCGCCCCTTCAGATGGGTTTTAGAATGATCCCGGGTTTCAGTCCTCCACCTATCGTGAAATGGATGTAGACTTGCCCTGTGTCGAACGCACGCTAGTCTCCTGTCCCAGAAATAAGTAAACGAAGTCAGGGCGCGATTCGTCTAAGATTTAGGGAGATCTTAGATGCGCACCGGGCGACCCAAGCAGCCATTGATACTGACTGAGGAAGAGCGCGAGC
>JBKQHJ010000214.1:0-2839 GCA_052148835.1 Bryobacteraceae bacterium | reverse complement strand
CTCATTATGAGGCGCTCTGCAAGGGGAAGCGGAATTCGGTTTAGCAACGCATCCGGGAGAACTCGCGGCGGGACGCACATTGCGGTCATCTCATTGAATTTTCTATCAGAACCATCCCTTCCGGGCTCCATGCACATTGATGGAAAACGGCACACATTGCGGGATCGGCTTTCAAGCCATTGAAAACAAACGACCGTCCCGAGCCGCAATGTGCGGCCTTTTATCTTGCCCTCGTAATCGGAGCTGCTCCGACCACCAGCGTCACCGTTGCCCAAAAGAGCTACTTCGTCCTAAATGGCGCAACGAAAATGCGGCGGGATGGCGCCATGAAAACCATGTCGGCGCGCGAGGCGAAGAACGGCTTCGGCTTGATGATCGATACCGCGCGTGCAGAGCCGGTGCTGATCGAAAAGCACGGGCGCGGCGTGGTGGTGGTTGTTTCCGTGGAGGAATTTGAGCGCCTTTCTCGACGAGCGGATGACGCCGGAAAGGAGGCAACTGAGGCTAAGGGGGTGCAGAGACATGGCAGGGTCAACCTTCCAGACTAATCCTATCGACCTTCACCGACTGCTTGATGAGTGCCATCGGGGCATCATCCAGTTGCCGGATTTTCAGCGGAGCTGGGTCTGGGACGAAGATCGGATCAAGAGCCTGATCGCCTCGATTTCGCGTGCCTTCCCAGTCGGCGCACTCATGTCGCTGGACACCGGCGGGCCGGTCAATTTCAAACCCCGCCCTGTCGAGGGCGCACCTGCTGAAGCCCGCCAGACAGCGCCGCAATCCCTTCTGCTCGATGGTCAGCAGCGCATGACTTCGCTCTATCAGGTGACGTTGCGCGGCAAGGTCGTGGAAACCGTCACGCCGAAGAAGAAGCGCGTGAAACGCTGGTTCTATCTCGACATTGCCAAGGCGATTGACGAGACGGCGGACCGCGAGGAAGCCGTGATCGGCGTACCTGAAGATCGCATGGAGCGCACGGATTTCGGGCGCGAAGTCACTCTCGATCTTTCCACGGCCGAAAGGGAATACGCCGCGCTGATGTTCCCCGTCAGCCAGGTATTCGATTGGGACACATGGCAGGACGGGTTCAACGACCACTGGTCAGGTGACGAGCACAAGGCGGTCCGCGAGCAGTTCCGTACTTTCAAGAAAGAAGTGCTGGAAAACTTCAAGATGTATCGGGTGCCGGTGATCGCGCTCGATCGCTCGACCTCCAAGGAAGCGGTCTGCGTGGTGTTCGAGAAGGTGAACACGGGTGGCAAGCCGCTCGATGCCTTTGAGCTGGTCACGGCTATGTATGCCGCCTCCGGCCATGAACTGCGCAAGGACTGGTATGGCGATGGAGGTATTAAGGGCCGCCACCGGCGGCTCGCGGATACCCTGCGCCCAGCGGATTCCGATGCCGGTATTCTGGCCGGTGTCGGCAACACCGATTTCTTGCAAGCCATATCGCTCTTCTTCACCCGCGACCGGCGACGTGCCGCCGAACAGACGGGCAAGGGAGGCAAAGAATTGCCTGCGGTGTCGGGCAACCGGCAAGCCCTGCTTGATCTTCCGCTGGAGGCCTACAAACAATATGAGGCGCAGGTGGAACGTGGTTTCGTGCAAGCCGCCAAGTTCCTGCACATGCTCCACATCTATCGCATTTTCGATCTGCCCTATCAGTCGCAGATTGTGCCGCTGGCAGCGATCCTTGCCGACATTGGTGATGCTTGGGAGCATGAAGCCAACCGGGCAAAACTGGTCCAGTGGTATTGGAACGGCGTGTTTGGCGAGCTTTACGGTTCTGCCGTCGAAACGCGCATCGCCAAGGATTTCATGGAAGTGCCTGGCTGGCTAAGCGGCGGCGGCCCTGAGCCTTCGACGGTCAGCGAAACCATCTTCCGCTCCGACCGCCTGAAGACCATGCGGATGCGGCTTTCAGCGGCTTATAAGGGCATGAACGCCCTGCTGATGAAGGAAGGTGCGCAGGATTTCCGGTCAGGCCAAAAGTTCGACCATACGGTGTTTTTCGGGGAGAACGTGGATATTCACCACATTTTCCCGCAGGACTGGTGCAAGACGCAGGGCATCAAGCCTGCCGTATTCGATTCCATCATCAACAAGACTCCGCTGTCGTATCGCACCAACAGGATCATCGGTGGCGTTGCGCCAAGCGAATATTTGGCGAAGCTGGAAAGCGGAAACAGCTCCACGCCGCCAATCACCCGCGAGAAGCTGGACACCTATTTGCAATCGCACCTGATCGACCCCGCCCTTCTCCGTGCCGACAAGTTCGAGGCGTTCATGGAAGATCGGCAGAAACGCCTGCTGGGTCTCATTGAACAGGCGATGGGCAAAGCAGCCTATAGCGGCAATATCCCAGAAGAAGGCGAGGATGACGAGGCGGTTGAGGATGCCCCGGAGTCTTCCTTGCTCCTTGCCGCAAGCTGATAGCGAGTTATGCGGCGAGTTCTATGGTAGGGCTACGGCCAAAACGTAGTGATCATCGCTATCCGGCGTGGCCCGCCAGCCTGTCCATCAAAAACTTGGTCGAGCTCGCTTTTCGCCTTTGGCTCCTTTTTGGCTTCACGCAACGAATATGGGGTCTGAAAGCGCCTCACGTCGGCGAGGGCCGGATGGTCCCTCGCCGAGGTTCTTGACCGAGTGCGAGGCCGCGTCGTCGGACAAATCGAAGTTTGTAGCGACAACACTTGAGCGTCGGGGGAGCTGCGGCGGTGGGTATCGGAGCATCAGAAAATGGGCGACAAGAAATGCCCGAAATGTGGAGCCGGGATGGAGGAAGGCTACGTCCCCGACTTCGGCCACGGCATAGTTCTAGTGCCGCGTTGGTTCGCAG
>JBKQHJ010000213.1:0-3346 GCA_052148835.1 Bryobacteraceae bacterium | reverse complement strand
TCAACTTAACACCGGTCATCCAGACCGTGATTTCGGCGAGCGACTACGGAGGGTTCACCTCCATCGCACCTGCAACTTGGATCGAGATCTACGGGCAGAATCTCGCGTCAACCACTCAGGAATGGGGCAGCGCGAATTTTCAAGGTAACAATGCGCCCATCGAACTGGCACAAACGACGGTCACGGTTGGCGGGCAATCGGCGTTCGTCTTTTACATAAGTCCGGCACAAGTGGATGTGCAGGTTCCGTCCAACGTCGCCTCCGGACCACAGCCGGTGATTGTGACCACCGCCGCGGGAGCCAGCGCTCCGTTTTCTATCCAAGTAAATCTGACGGAGGCGGGGCTATTGGCGCCGCCGGCATTCAAAATCAACAACACACAATACGCCGTAGCGCAGTTTTCGGACGGATTTTATGATTTGCCGCCGGCGTCAATTGCAAGCGTAGCGTCCAAGCGCGCGGTTCCGGGAGATACGATCATCCTATACGGCATCGGGTTTGGCACGGTTACGCCGGACAGTCCCGCGGGGGTAATTGCGCAGGGCCTGACCTCGCTAAACACTTCCTTGGATATCTCGATTGGCGGGCAGTCCGCGCAGGTGGCCTACGCGGGCTTGACTCCCTCGTTCGTGGGACTCTACCAGATCAATGTTGTGGTCCCGGACATCCCGGCCAGCGATACCACACCGTTGACGTTCACTCTAGGCGGAACGGCGGGGACACAGACGCTTTCGCTATCTATCGGGAATTGACCAGCGTACGCTGATACACAACAATCTTGCGGGGAAACGTTGTTTTGTTTCCCCACGTGGGGTCCCAACCGAAATGGATCTGCGAGGGCGCGGTGATTAAGAAGCGCAGACGTTGTCGCAGCACCACGCGGCCGTTCCAGGTTACGGTCATGATGCGATCGGCGGGAGTGAAGTCGAGTCCGATGAGGTTGAATCCCGGATCGTAGGGCACCTCCACCGATTGTCGTTCGGACGATTGAACAGAGGTCTCTGAAACGAGCCTTAAGCGGCCGTCCCCGGAACATTCATCCGAGAGCAGATAGCGAGACCCGAATTCGCCGCTGGATATCAGCGGTTCCCGTTCGGGCTTACAAGGAGAGGAAAACTCAAACGAAGCCTGCAAACGCAGAGCGGGATTCTCGACGATTCGAAACTGCCGCCAGGGGCTGAACCAGTGTGCGAGCCTGACGTACGCGCTGGGGCTAGCCTGAACGAACTGATCGTAGGGGCCCTGCAAGGCCAGAGCGGCATTCGCGCCAATGGTGTATACGAGGAGCAGGACGAGCGCCGCGGTGGCCAACCCGCGGGTCCGATTTTGAAGGTGTCCGAGAAGTTCGCAGGCAACCACGCACGCGACAAAAACCAGGAACGGCTGGAAATCGACTTCGAACCGCTGGGAGGTTAGGCCGGTGGCGGCGACAAACAAAATGCAGCCCTCTGCAAATGCGAGCATGGTCGCAATAAACGCAAACACCGCACCGTCGCCGCCGAATCGCTTGCGGCAAAGGGGCGTGAGAATGGCAATGAGCGCGATAGGACAGAGGCCGAGCAGGCCGCCCGTGGGTTCCAGGAAGTAGCGCGACGGCAGCGTGTTCGTCAATGAGTCGAACGGTTCGCGCCACGCGAGCCGGACAAACGGAAACTCCGGAACAAAATCGGGCGGACAGAGCAGCAGGTAATAAAGACCGGGAACCACGTTGACCGCCGACAGGCGAATGTTCTGATACGGCGTGTCGGCGAGTTGGTAGTGCAGCCCAAACTCCAATGGATCACCGAATCTTGCGAAGTTATAGGCTGCGATCGCCAGGCCGCATGCAATGACGGGAACGGCGAAAGCCAGAACTTCTTTTCGATGGAAGCGCACCAGAAGAACAAAAACAAACGCGGCCACCGCTGCCAGACCCAGATGCGGACGGCAGCCGATCGCCAAGCCGAAGCAGAGTCCAGAAAGCGCTAGCCATAGCGCCCGCCGGCGCGACGACGTCAGCGATTGGAAGAGAAAATAGAAGCCCGCGCTCACACAAAAGTATCCGCACCCGATGGCCACCTCATAGACCTTCACGCGGTGCAACAAAAATGGAACCGATTGACCAATTCCAAGCGCGAGCAAACAGAGTGCCAAGAGGGCGACTGGGATGCGACCGGGAACAAACGCGAGTATCCGCAGGAACAACAGCGACAAAAAGACGTAGCCGCCGAGCGCAAACAGAAACGCGGCGAAGTTTTCCGGTAGATCGTGATGCGTGAGCAGATACCAGGGCGCGAACAACAGCAGCGCGGGCGCAGCGCCGTGATAGAGATAATAGCGCTGCTTGTATAGCACCGTATCCAGAAGCTTGTACGGTCCATTGACGCTATTATCCTGAGGATTCTCGAGTGCGAGCAGTTCGGGCTGAGGCTTTACCGGCAAATAAAGATGCCCGCCGGCGAATGCGCGGCCCAGCAGGTCGTAGTATCCGTTGACGTCCCAGCTTCCTCTTGCAATGGCAGGGCTCGGCAGACCGTAGTATTTATCTAATCCACTGTTCCAGGCGAACCGGTTTGGTTCCGCGCCGATGCCGATGATCCAGAAATAGAAGGCGCCTACGATCAGCAAGGCTGCCCACCACGCGATTCGGTCTTTGAGTTTGACCCCCAGGGCCAAATTGTATCTAAACAGCTAGCGCGGTTTTCAGCATGGGCTTCGTCACGGCCGACATGAGATTGCGACCCAGCACTGCCGACGCCGTCATGACGCCGCCAAAGAGAGCGCCTGCGACGCCGAGCGAGGCGACGTCCTGGCCGGTGAGATACAGGTTTCGGACAGAGGTATGGGGCGTAAGCGAGCGCAGGCGGAAACGCTCCGGCGTGGCCGCAAGCCCATACGCCTCGCCATGCTGATAGTTCATGAAGTGGCGGGTGGTGAGCGGCGTGGCCAGTTCCGCATGATCGATTTTGCCGGCGATGGCGGGAACATGGCGTTCCACTTCGCGCTGGATGCGAGCGGCCAGCGTTTCTTTGAATGCGTCATACTCGGCGGCGCGGTGTTTCCAGCGCGAGTCTTCCCAGCGCGCGAACCATTCGTAGGGCGCGAAAACCACAGCTTCGAGCGTGGCGCGACCGGGATGCTTGCGCTCGAACTCCGGGTCTTTGGCCGAAGGAAACGAGATATAAAGCACGGGGAACGGCGCGGAAGGATCCTGGACAAAGCGGGCGAAGTTCGCGTCGTGATCTTCGGAGGGGTAAATCCAGAGATTCGTGCCGGTGAGTCCGAGCTCGCGCGCGGTTTGTTTCACGCCGAGGTACAGACTAAGGTGTGCAAGAGAGCCAGGGACGCGGTCAAGATCGTCAAGAAT
>JBKQHJ010000212.1:0-6967 GCA_052148835.1 Bryobacteraceae bacterium | reverse complement strand
CCCATGGAATTGGAAAAGACATACGAGCCGCAGCGTTTCGAGCCACGTTGGGCCGAATGGTGGGTGGAGTCCGGCATTTTTCACGCCGATCCACACGCGCCGGGCCCGCGCTTTTCGCTGGTGGTGCCGCCGCCCAATGTCACTGGATCGCTGCACATCGGCCACATGCTCGACCACACTGTGATCGACACCGCCACGCGCTGGCATCGCATGCGCGGCGACAACACGCTGTTCCTTCCGGGTACCGATCACGCCGGCATCGCGACGCAGATGCTGGTGGAACGCAGCCTGGCCGCCGAGGGCATCGCACGGCGCCAGATCGGCCGCCAAGAATTCGTGCGCCGCGTCTGGGAGTGGAAAGAGAAATACGGCAACCGCATCACGTCGCAGATGAAGCGCATCGGCGATAGCTGCGATTGGAGCCGCGAGCGCTTCACGCTGAATCCGGATCTTTCGCGCGCGGTGCTGGAAGCCTTCGTCCGATTGTACGAGCGCGGCCTCATCTATCGCGGAACCTACATGGTGAACTGGTGCCCGCGCTGCGCCACCGCTCTCTCGGATCTGGAAGTGAAGCACGACGACACGCAGGGCAACCTGTGGCACATTCGCTATCCGGTAAATAACAGCTCCCGATATTTGATCGTCGCCACTACGCGGCCCGAGACCATGCTCGGCGATACCGCGGTGGCCGTGAATCCGAGCGATCCGCGCTACCAGGATCTCGCTGGACAAACCGTCACTCTGCCGCTGATGAATCGTCCGATTCCGGTGATCTTCGATGAGATCGCCGATCCGCAGTTTGGCACCGGCGTGGTGAAAGTGACGCCTGCGCACGATCCGAACGATCTGGAAGCCGGGAAGCGCCACGATCTCCCGCAAATCAAGGTAATCGGCGAGGACGCGCACATGACCGCCGAAGCCGGCCCCTACGCCGGTCTAGATCGCTTTGAAGCTCGCAAGCGCATCGTTGCCGATCTCGAAAAACTGGGCCTGCTGGAAAAGGTGGAACCCTACGCACTGGCGCTCAGCAAATGCGACCGCTGCAGCGCCATTGTAGAGCCCCTCATCTCCACGCAGTGGTTCGTTAAAACGAAACCGCTGGCCGACAAAGCCATGGCTGCGGTGAACGAAGGCCGCATCCAGTTTATTCCAGATAATTGGAATAAAACATTCTTCAATTGGATGGACAATATCCGGGATTGGTGCATCTCGCGCCAGCTCTGGTGGGGCCATCGCATTCCGGCGTGGCATTGTGGCCACTGCAAGAAGATTACCGTGGCTCGCGAAGCGCCAGCCGCTTGTAGCCATTGCCAGTCGACCGAACTTACGCAAGATCCCGATGTGCTCGACACCTGGTTTAGTTCCAGCCTCTGGCCGTTCTCCACGCTGGGCTGGCCGGCGGAGACCGAAGATCTGCGCGCCTACTATCCGACCAGCTTGATGATCACCGGCTTCGACATCCTGTTCTTCTGGGTGGCGCGCATGATGATGATGGGGATCGAACTCACCGGCGACGTTCCGTTCCGCCAGGTGCATATGCACGGCCTGGTGCGCGATCCGGAGCGCAAGAAGATGTCGAAGACCAAGGGCAACGTGGTGGACCCGCTCGACATCAACGACAAGTATGGAACCGACGCTTGCCGACTCTGGCTTCTGATGGCCGCGGCGCCGGGCACCGACATCACCTACAACGAAGACAAGCTCAATTCGGCGCGCCAGTTCTGCAACAAACTTTGGAACGCGGCGCGGCTGTTGCTGATGAACATGGAAAGCTCGGGTATTAAGCCTTCCCTGCCCGAGCCCGGCCAGCTTGAGACATTGGAGGATCGCTGGATTTTCAGCCGCCTTGGCCGCACCGCGGAAAAAGTGAATCGCGACCTGGAGCAGCATCGTTATCACGAAGTGGCCGAGGAGTTGTGGCAATTTTTCTGGCACGATTTCTGCGACTGGTATCTCGAAATTAAGAAGCTTCGCCTGTCGGCCGGATCCGGATTAACAAACGACTGGCGCAATTTACTTGCTGTCTTCAGCGCGTATCTCCGCTTGCAGCATCCGATACTGCCGTTCATCACCGAAGAGCTGTGGCATCGTTTTGGACAAGACACATCCATCGCGTTGGCGCGATATCCCCTCACTGGCGTGGAAGACGAAACCGCTGAACGCGAAATGGGCTTGCTCCAGGATATGGTCACCGCGGCGCGAAAGCTAAAGGCCGATAACGGTGTCGACGACAAAATGGAGCTGGCCGGCGTACTGTACTGTCGCAATGGAGCGTCGAGCGTTGAATTGCCCGTGCTCGAACGTCTCGGCAAAGTGAAGCTCGAGGTGCGCACCGGAGCGGCGCCTGTGCTGAGCGGCGCGGTTCGTTCGACACAGCACTTCGACCTTTCCTTGCAGCTCCCTGAAGTGGATCATGAGGCGTTGCGCGACCGGCTGCTCAAGGACACCGACAAGCTGCAAAAGTTGATTCTGAAAATTGATGGCCAGCTTGGCAGCGAGAAGTTCTTGAACGGAGCTCCGCCTCACATCGTCGAAGAATTACGCACCAAGCGCGCGGACTATATCGCGCAGATTCAGAAAAACCGCGATACTTTCGATGGACTGTGAGTGGCTGCGCTCGCAACTCCCCGGTCGCCGCATCGAGTGGCACGAGCGTATTGATTCCACGATGACCGAAGCCGCCCGCTTGGCTGCCGCGGGCGCCCCATCCGGCACCGTAATCGGCGCCGAAGAACAAACCGCCGGACAAGGCCGGCATGGACGCTCGTGGCATTCCGAGCCCGGCTCGGGCCTGTACGTGTCTATTATTTTGCGCCGGCAATTCACCCCAACAACATTGCCGGTAGTCACACTCGCGCTTGGCCTAGCCGTGACTGAGGCGATCCTCAAAGCCACGGACCTCGCATGCGATTTGCGCTGGCCCAACGACGTGCTGATTCAATCCAAGAAGTGTGCCGGCATCCTGACCCGGCTCGAAGGCTCAGCTATCATTGCAGGCATCGGTATGAATGTGAATCATTCCCGGTTCCCCGAAGAACTGAGCGCCATCGCGACTTCGTTGCGCATCGCGACCTCGGTGGGCATTGCGAGTGGACGCACCCATTCGCGCGAACGATTGCTCCTGGAGTTGCTCCCAGCCATCGACCGCTATTGCGCGCTGCTTGAAAACGACGGTCGCGCGCCGATACTCGAAATGTTTTCTCGCGCATCGAGCTACGTATCCGGCCGCCGCGTGTGCGTGGATCAGGATGGCTTCATGCTACGCGGTACCACAATCGGTCTCGCCGACTCCGGTTTCTTGTTGCTTCGCGGTGACGACGGCCGCGATCACCAGATCGTCGCGGGAGGAGTGCGCCCATGCTCTTAGCTCTGGACGCGGGCAACAGCAACATCACCATCGGCGCTTTCGAAGAAACCAAGCTGATGAACCGCTGGCGGCTTCGCACCATTCACGAGCAGACCGCCGACGAGTGGGGCGTGCTGATGCGCAATCTGTTTGCGCTTGCCTCCCTCGATTTGGCGCGCGTCGACGGCATCATCATCGCCAGTGTCGTGCCCACCCTCGATGCCCCGCTGCATGCCATGTCGCAGCGCTATTTTCATACCACGCCGCTTTTCGTAACGCCGGACACCGACATCGGATTGAAGGTGCTTTACGACAACCCGCGCGAAGTGGGCGCGGATCGTGTGGTGAACGGCGTGGCCGCGTTCCATCGTTACGGTGGCCCTTCGGTGGTGGTGGATCTCGGTACGACAATTAACTTTGATATTGTTTCCGCCAATGCCGAGTACCTGGGCGGCATGATCTGCCCCGGCATCGGCATGTCCATCACCGGGCTTTTCGCCAAGACCGCGCGGCTGCCCATGGTGGATCTGCGCGAGCCCGAGCACCTGATCGGCAAAAACACGGTGAACAGCATTCAATCCGGCCTGTACTACGGGTTCGCCGGCTTGATCGATGGAATCGTCGGGCGCGTGGTGGCCGAGCTCGGCAGCTCCACCAAAGTGATCGCCACCGGCGGGCAGGCGCAGTTGATCGCTCGCGCGGCGCGTACTATTCAAGAGATCAACGAAGATCTGACGCTCGAAGGCCTGGAAATCATTTGGCGCAAAAATCGCAAAAAGTGACATCGTAAAAAATGACACCGCAGGAAGTAGACTCCGCCTGGCCTTCCAACTACTTCAACTATTTCACCGAAGTGGAAGAGCGTTTTCAGAAAGCGCGCGGAACGGGTCTGTTTCTGATGTCGCCGCTCGATTGGGCGCTAGTGGAAACCTGGAAGAATGCGGGTGTGCCCTTGGAAGCGGCGTTGCGCGGCATCGACGCGGCATTTGAAAAATGGCGAACCAAGAAGAAGCGCGGCCAAAACGTGAACTCCGTGGCGTATTGCGCGCAAGCCGTATTAGCTGAGGCGCAGGCCATGGCTGGGGTCGCGCCTGCTCGCGGCCACAAGGAATCCGCCGCGCCGTTCACGCTCGCCTCTCTCGAAACTTACCTGGCCGACAACGCCGGACAAATTCGCAAACAACCGGGCTTCGATGAGATCGCCGCCGCCGTCGATCGCCTGGCGTCGGAAGCCGAGGCGCTCTTTCACGATCTGGAGGATCTGGAACAACGCCTCACCGCGCTTGAAGACCAGATGATCGCGCTGGCCCGCTCGCGCCAAACCGGCGAAGATATCCTGCGCGCCCGCCGCGAACTGGATCTCCAGCTTCGTCCCTATCGTGGAAAAATGACCGCGCCCCAGCTCGCTATGCTCGAAAAGCAATACCTGGAGCGGCAATTGCTGGAGTCCGCCGGCCTGCCGCGGCTCAGCCTCTTCTACTTGCGATAGGCCTTTCACGCCGCTTTCATACTCGCGCAGGTATCATGGATCATAGGTACCTTGTCGGGCCCCATGTCGCCTCCCTCGCCGGAATCCAAGCGCACCTCCCGCGTGATCATGATTGTCACCTTGGTGGTCTCCGTCGGTTGCCTGTTGTGGTGGGTAAACGGCGTGAGCTGGACCGAGCTGTGGGAGGATATCCGCGAACTCGACTGGCGCTGGGTCACGGTGGCCGCCATCGCCGACGTCCTGGTCTATGTTGTGCAGGGCTGGCGCTGGAGCCTCGTGCTTCTGCCGGTGGGCCCGTCGTCTTTCTGGTCGCCGGTAGGCGCCATCTTCGTCGGCTTGTTTGCCAATGAAGTGCTCCCGCTGCACGCGGGTGAGCTGATCCGCTGCTTCCTGCTGGCTCGCTGGAGCAAGATTCCCATCTCGGTGACGCTGGCTTCGGCCCTGATCGAGCGCATTTTCGATGGTGTCTTGCTCATTGCCGGTCTGTTTCTTTCTCTGCGCTACCTCCGCCATTTCCCGCTCAGCCAGCGCCACACTCGTGCCATCGGGATCATGACCGACGGAAGCATCTCGCTTGCCATCCTCATCGTCCTGGGCGCGGCGCTGCTGGCCGTCGCAATGTTTTGGCGGGAGCAGACGCTGGATACGCTGCTGGACGCGCGCTTGTTCTCTTGGGCGCACGTATTCATCGAAGATCTCCATCGCATCGGCCACTCGCGATACTTATATTTCTCGGCCGGGGCCAGCATCCCTTATCTGCTGGTGCAGATCATTCCGATTTACGCCATCATGCAGGCGTATGGGTTCGATAATGTCTCTTGGGCGCAGGCCGGCGCGCTCATGGTATTGCTGCGGCTAGGTTCGGTGCTGCCGCAAGCTCCCGGCAACATCGGGCTCTTTCAGGTTGTCTGCACGCTGGTTCTTACGTTATTCGGCGTGCAGGGAGCCATCGCGCGGCGCTTCGCATTTATTCTTTGGGCCGTGCTTACGGTTCCGCTGCTGATTGTCGGCTTCATCGCCCTGATTGCTTCCGGTTCGAAGATGGGCGACATCCACCGCGAAGCTCAAGCCGAGGTGCGCGCGCGGCAAGACGAGCTGGCCAAGGGCTAGGCGAGATTCATCGATGAAAGGCTTGGAAATAGCCCGCGACTTTTTCTTTTCCTGGGCACGCCCATTCTTGACCGCCCAATTTCCCGAGCTCGCCGACAGAGTCGCAGCCGGCCGGTTATCGGGTTCCGACGTTCTCGGCGGCGATGATGAGATTTCGCGCGATCACAACTGGGGGCCTCAGTTCGACCTGTTTCTTGCCGCGGCCGACTACGCAGCGTTCGGCGAGGAAGTATCGCGAGCGATGAATGAAGTGGCGCCCAATCCGTGGAAGGGATATCGACTGGACGGGGCTGGAGACAAAAGCGTACAAGTCCACAGCGTGCCCCAATGGTTTCGAAAACATCTCAAGCTTGCGCGATTTCCGTTGGCCGCTGAAGATTGGCCGCCGACGAGCCTGGAGTCCATACTGTATTTTCTTCGCCATGGTGAGATCTGGATGGATGGCAGCGGTGAACTGAGCAAGTGGCGGTCGGCTCTTCATGAGTATCCGCACGAAATGCTGCGCACCCGGCTGGCGGAGGAATGCTTTCGTGTCTGGCACCACGGTGAATACAATTTTGTTCAGCGCATGGCTCGCCGGCGCGATCCCATCGCGATCGCGATGTGCCTGGGTGAATTCGTGACCGGCGTGATGCGCATCGTGCTGTTGATGAGCCGTGACTTCACCCCCTATTGGAAATGGCTCGCGTTCGAGTTTCGCAAACGGCCGGAGGCACAACCGTACGTGAAGATGTTGGAAGAGCTCGTTTCCGTTCAGGTCATCGAGCGTCAGGTGGACATCGTTCAGAGTGTGTGCTCGTTGGTTCACCGGCAACTTGTGGACGGCGGATGGGTGACCGGAGAAGGTGGGAATCCTTATGTGCTGCCGCTGTTGAACGATAAGATCGAGCTCGAAGCTAGTCTCCTGTCCCAGAAATAAGTAAACGAAGTCAGGGCGCGATTCGTCTAAGATTTAGGGAGATCTTAGATGCGCACCGGGCGACCCAAGCAGCCATTGATACTGACTGAGGAAGAGCGCGAGC
>JBKQHJ010000211.1:0-111724 GCA_052148835.1 Bryobacteraceae bacterium | reverse complement strand
TCCTTTATCGAGCCGGAAATTTCTTCACCGGTTGCGACCTAGTAGTATACGCGAATCGTGCGCCTCACGCCGCCTTGATCTCGGTCCAGATCTGATCGCGCAGCCGCTGTGTCGACGGATCCAGCGTCTTGGCCCACTCGCCTCGAGCCACGACATCGGGAGCCGGATATAGCGTCGGATTGTCGCGAAACTCCGCCGGCAGAATCAGCCTTGCCCCGCGATTGGTGGTTGTGGTCCGAGCCGCCAGCGCGTTGGCCGCTGCAATATCGGGCCGCAGAAGAAAATTGATGAACTGATGCGCCAGCTCCGGGCGCTTGCTCTCGCGCAGGATCACGGTCGCGTCCGGATAGACGGCGTAGCCTTCGGCTGGATAGACAAAGCCCACATTCGGCGAAGAGTCCATGGCCTGTTGCGCCGTGGTGTTCCACATATGCGCGGCCAATACGTCGCCGCTCACCAACTGATCGCGTGCTTCGGCATTCAGATAAGCCCTCAGTAGCGGCTTCTGGCGGATGGCCTCGGCACGCGCACGCTCCAGTTGCACCGGATCGCTGGCGTTGACCGAGAATCCGAGTTTTTTCAAAGCAGCGCCCATGGTGTCAAAGGGATCGTCCAGCATAGTCATGCGGCCGCGCAACCGTGGGTCCCACATGTCGGCCCAGGACTTGGGCGGCGGATCCAGCTTGCGGTTATAAGCGATGCCGGCGGCAACCACCATGTAAGGGACGGACCAATTAAGATTGGGATCCCAGTCGGGGTGCTGGAATCGCGGCTCCAGTTGCACCAGGTTGGGCAACAGCTCGCGATGAATGGGCGCCACCAGTCCATTCGCCAGCAGTGGCTTCACGATATAGTCCGTCGGAAAAACAATGTCCCAGCCGGAATTTCCGCCCATCACGCGCGCCAACATCTCCTCGTTGCTTTCGTAGATACCGTAGCGCACGCGGACGCCAAACTCGGATTCGAACTTGGGCACCGTATCGGGCGCGATGTAGGCCGACCAGTTGAACACGTTCAGGCGCGGACGACGATCGCGCGAGCAGGCGCCCAGAACGGACGGCGCGAGAGCTCCGAAGAAAAAATGACGGCGATTCATGCGCTCCGCAGCTTTTCCGAAATCAGCACCAGCGACCCAAACCCCACCACGATGAGCGCCGAGATCGCGTTTACCACCGGATTCACTCCGCGCCGCGCGATAGCGTAAATCACCATCGGCAGGGTTTCGGAATTGACGCCGGCCACCAGGCTGGTAATCACGTAGTCGTCAAACGAAACGGTGAAAGCGAGCAACGCCGCCGCCACGACGCCCGGCAGAATCGCCGGCAGCGTAACGTAGCGAAAAGCCTGCCATTCGTTGGCCCCCAGATCGAGGGCAGCCTCTTCGAGCGTGGCGTCCACCGTACGAAGGCGCGCGATCACAACAATCGTCACATAGGCGATCGAAAACGAGATGTGCGCCAGAATCACCGTGTGCATGCCGAGCTGAACCCGCAGGAAGCGAAAAATCCATTGATAGAACGCCAGCAGCGAAATGCCGGTCACGATTTCCGGCGTAACCAGCGACAGGTAAAGCGATCCCGCCAGAGGCCGCGAATTGCGCTTCCAGAGTCCGTAGGCGCACAGCGTGCCGACAACTGTAGAAACAATCGTGGCCACTACGGCGATGATCAGGCTGTTCAGCGCGGATTCGGTGAGCTGCGTGTCTTCTAACGCAGCCGAGTACCAATGCAGCGAGAAGCCCTCCCAAACCGTGAAGCGCGAGGAATTAAAGCTGAAGATCGAAAGGATGAGCAGAGGCAGATGGAGAAACAGATAGGCGCCGATGGCGTAAATGGCAAGGCCGGCTCCACGAGGTTTCACAGCAAACCTTCGCCTTCGCCCCGCGCGATCACAAACAGCAGAACCATCACGATCGCCATCAGCACCAGCGACACCGCCGAGCCGAATGGCCAGTCACGCGCCGTGGTGAATTGATTTTGGATTAAGTTGCCGATCATTACGGACTTTCCGCCTCCCAGCAGATCGGGCGTAAGATAGGCTCCCAGGCAGGGAATGAAAACCAGAATGGCCCCCGCGCGAATTCCGGGAGCTGACAGCGGAACGGTGACGCGCGAGAGTGCGGCCCAGGGCTTGGCACCCAGATCGGCAGCGGCTTCGAGCAGCGTGCGGTCCAGCCGCTCCAGGGTCGCATAGAGCGGCAAAACAGTGAACGGCAGGTAGCCATAGACCAGCCCGAGAATCACAGCGCCGTCGTTATAAAGTAGCGGCAGAGGGCCGTGGACCAAGCCGAGCTTCAGAAGCACCGTGTTGAGGAGCCCGGTGTCGCGCAGCAGGAACATCCACGCGTAGGTGCGCACCAGAAAACTGGTCCAAAAGGGCAACATCACCAGTCCGAGATAGAAGTTCTTGTGGCGTTCGGCGCGCGAGATAAACAAAGCGAGCGGGAAGCCGAGCAGCAAACAGAGCGCCGTGGACGCACCAGCAATCCAGAACGAGCGCCACAAAATGCTCAGGTATATTGGATCCACCAGTCGCTGATAGCTTTCCGCCGTAAAGGGCGAGGTGATGCCGCCGTAGACGCCCCGCGTCAAGAGGCTGTAGCCGAGAATGATGGCCAGCGGAGCCAGAAACAGCGTGATTACGAAGGCCCAGGTGGGAGCCAGAAACCAGGCGCGCAGGCGGTTCATTCGAAGCGCAGCTCGTCAGCCGGGTCCCACCACAGGTGGACTTGCTCGCCGGGCGCGAATGTTTCACCGAGCCGCGAGATCTCGACAACGGCAGGTTCGCCATCCGACAGCCGCGTATCGATATGGACGCAATTGCCGAGAAACGTGGAATGAACGATGGTCGCGGGGCGCGAGCGGTGTCCGTTGCGCGAAGGTTCGCGCGCGATGCGCATGGCTTCCGGGCGCACACCGACATCGCCGATCCAATTGACCGCACCGAGGAACGACGCCACGAATCGCGTGCTCGGCTTCAGATAAATTTCTTCCGGTGTGCCGACTTGTTCCAGGCGCCCCTTGTTCATCACGCCCAACCGGTCGGAGAGCGACAGCGCCTCTTCCTGATCGTGCGTGACGAAAAGGAACGTGATGCCCACGCGGCGCTGAATGGCTTTCAGTTCCGCCCGAACCTGTTTCCGGAGGTTGGGATCGAGCGCCGAGAGTGGTTCATCCAGCAGCAGAACATCGGGTTCCAAAACAAGTGAGCGCGCCAATGCGACCCGTTGGCGTTCGCCGCCCGAAAGCTGCCCTGGCCGGCGCGATTCTTTGCCTGCGAGCTGAACCAGATCCAACACGTCGCGCACGCGGTTGCCAATGTGGTTGCCGGAGCGGCGGCGCAAACCGAATTCCACGTTGTCGCGCACCGTGAGATGCGGGAACAGCGCGTAGTTTTGAAAAACCGTGCTGACGTTCCGCTGATACGGTTTCAAATGCTGGATGCTCGCGCCGTTGAGGAGGATCTCGCCCTGGGTCGGCTCCTCAAATCCTGCCACCAGGCGCAACGTGGTGGTCTTGCCGCAGCCCGAGGGGCCGAGCAGCGAGAAGAACTCGCCGCGCCCGAGGTTCAACGACACACCGTTGACGGCGTGGTGCGATGGATAGTGCTTCGAAACGCCGCGAAGCTCTAGGACACACTCCATGGAAATTGCATGTTACCGCAAGTGGAACGTCAATTTTAAGCCGCGCCAGGATTCTAGAATCGCCCACCAACCAGCACAGTGGGTCTTGACAGCATCATACCTTGTAATGCAACAGATATCGGCCCCGTCCATCTTGGCGAGCGTGTGCCGCAGCGAATAGCTAATGGCCATCCAAGCCAGCAGCGCCGCAAACAAACTTTTCGCGGTTTTGAGCGTCGGCTGCTTCGTGCGGCGTGGACGATCCTTGGGTTGGCTTTTGTAGCGCAAGTACAGGGCCGCGAAAAACAATCCATGGCGCATTTCAGAAGGATTGGAAAGATCCGTGCGACGAGATCGGAAAGAACCGGATTCAACTTTCCGACGGAACCACCTGTTACGGATGGCCAACAGTGATGCTCGATAGGGCTAATAAACGCGAGATCGTGGCGGAATCCGAGCTGACCGACCTGGAACCGCTATTGCGGGAGATGGTCGCACAGCAGTTCACCGTCTTGCTGACGGGACAAAGGGAACCGGGCCGATGCAGTCCAGCACTGCTCTGGGCCCGAGTTCCGCAATAGCCGTAGTCGCGTGCGACTATTTCCCTGAATTGAAGCGCTTCTCAATCTCCGGCCAGTTCACCACGCTCCACCACGCCGCGATATATTCGGGCCGGCGGTTTTGGTACTTCAGATAATAGGCATGCTCCCAGACATCCAGGCCCATAATCGGGAAATGGCCTTCCATCATGGGGCTGTCCTGATTGGCGGTGGAAATGATCTCGACCGCCGAACCTTTCTTGATGAGCCAGGCCCAACCGGAACCGAAACGTCCAGTGGCCGCTGCGCCGAATTTTTCCTTGAACGTATCGAAGCTGCCGAAGGCTGAATTAATCGCGCTTACGACGTTGCCGGACGGGCTGCCCCCGGCGCTGGGCGCGAGGATCTGCCAAAACATGGAGTGGTTGATATGTCCGCCGCCATTGTTGCGCACCGCGGTCCGGATGTTTTCGGGCACGATGGAGCAGTTATTCGCGAGCAACTCCTCGACGGTCTTGTTCTGCAAGTCGGGCGCGGATTCAAGCGCCTTATTTAGATTCGTGACGTACGCCCCATGGTGTTTGTCATGATGAATCTCCATGGTCTTGGCGTCGATATAAGGCTCCAGCGCGTCAAATGCGTAAGGCAGCGGGGGAACGGTAAATGCCATTAGTTTTTCTCCTCTCGATTTTCAACTTGCGCCGGCGAACCCGCCAGCTTTTTCAAAAGCGTCCGCCAGGCGAAACATGCCTGTTTCGTCAAAATGGCGGGTGAGTATCTGCATGCCGACTGGCAGGCCTTCGGAGGTCTTGCCGCAGGGTACGCTCATGCAAGGAATACCGGCCAGATCGCCGGTGATAGTGTAAATATCGGAAAGATACATTTCGAGCGGGTCGTCAACTTTTTCGCCGATTTTAAACGCCGGCGACGGCGAGACCGGTGTAACAATCGCGTCTACTTCAGAAAACGCTTTCTCGAAATCACGGGCAATTAATGCGCGCACTTTTTGCGCCTTCAAATAATACGCGTCGTAGTAGCCGTGGCTCAGCACATACGTGCCGAGCATGATGCGGCGTTTGCATTCGGCGCCGAAGCCTTCCCCTCGCGTGGCGCGATACATGCCGCTAAGCGTGTCCTCGTTCGCGCGAGTGGTATAACGCACGCCGTCATAGCGCGCGAGATTCGAACTCGCTTCCGCGGTCGCGATGATGTAGTAGCAAGGCACCGCGTACTTGGTGGCAGGAAGGCTGATGTCGCGTACTTCGCAGCCGAGCTTTTTCAAAATACCGATGGCCTGATGAATCAGATCGCCCGTTTCGCTCGGGAGGCCGTCGAAATATTCGCGTGGCAGGCCGATCTTCATGCCGGCCACCTTGCCATCCAGCTGCGCGCTATAGCTGGGCACGGGCGCGAAGGCGGAGGTTGCGTCGCAATCGTCGCGGCCCGCCATGGTCTCAAGCAGCAATGCCGCGTCACGAACCGTGCGGCCGAACGGCCCGATGTGATCGAGCGAACTGGCGAAGGCGACTAATCCATAGCGCGACACCCGGCCATAGGTCGGCGTCACTCCCACCACTCCACAGAACGAAGCAGGCTGTCGAACCGACCCGCCGGTGTCGGAGCCAAGCGCCGCGACCGCCGTTCCCTGCGCCACCGCCGCAGCCGACCCACCGCTCGAACCTCCGGGCACGCGATCGAGCGCCGTGGGATTGCGCACCGGCCCGAACGCGGAATTTTCGTTCGAAGAGCCCATGGCGAATTCGTCGCAATTTGTTTTTCCAATGATGATGGCGCCGGCTTGTTCCAATCGCGCGACAGCGGTCGCGTTGTACGGTGGGATGTATTTTTCCAGAAGACGCGATCCGCAGGTGGTCCGCACGCCTTCCGTAACGATGACGTCCTTGACAGCCAGCGGCACGCCAGCCAACGCTCCCACGTCTTCGCCCGCGGCGAGTTTCTTGTCCACCCGTTCGGCCGCGGCCAAGGCGCGCTCCGGGCAAAAGTGAAGATACGCGTTCGTCTTCGGATTCTCGGCTTGCGCGAATTCGAGAACCGACTCGGCCAATTCGACGGCGCTGAATTTACGCGCGGCCAAACCCGCCTGCACCTGCTCGATCGTCAGCGACGCAACGGCGGGCTGGCTCATCGGTCTTTCTTCATCTTTCAATGACCTTCGGAACTTTGTAATACCCGGCGCCGGCCAGCGGCGCATTGGCAAGCGCTGCCTCGTTGCCGATACATGGAATCGGCTGATCGGCCCGCAGAGTGGCCGTTTCCTCACTTTGATAAAGCACCTGCGCCATCGGTTCCACACCGGACGTGTCGATCTCATTGAGCGCATCCATGTGCGTGAGGATCTCGTCCATGTCTTTTGCCAGACGCGCGATCTCGGACTCGGCGAGCTTCAAGTTCGCGAGGTCGGCAACGTAGCGCACCTCGGACTCGGAAATTTTCACGCGGTCGCCTTCTTAGCCGCGGCTTTTCTCATCGCTGCGTCTTTTCTCATCGCTACGTCGCGCGCCTGCTTATATACGATGCGCAGGACGGGATCTTTGATACGGTCGGCGTCGTCAGGCGAGAGGGTCTCACTGTGACTTCTCGCGGTTTGGGGCGGGCGGCGGGGCGCGGCGCTAGCGACGCGAAATTCCAGATCGGTGACCATCCCGCTTCCGAGCAACTCGCTCAGTTTGGCCAAGATATCAAAGCGCAAGTGAAACAGCTGCTGCTGCCACACCGCGTCTTCGGCCTCCAGCCACAGGGATCCACGCACCAGAGCTTTCGGCCAGGCGTGCGCGGCGATGCGTTCGCCCACCGCGGCCGGCCATGCGGCGAAGGCCAGTTGCTCGGGTGAGATGGCTGCGGAAAGTTTGAGTTTGGCGAGGGCCTTACCGGCTCGTTCCATTCGGACCGAACTCAATTTTAGCATTCATCATGCTCGGTGGGGCGTGCGCGGTGGGGTTTGCGCGCTGGGGTTCAGGATCTGAATCGTGCCGATGGTGAAGAATAATCCTCCTGAGTGTCTCGATCGACAGGCAAAGTAACAAGGCCGTAAAAACTTTGCACGCGCGCCGATGTGTTACCAATCGTAGGATGGACGAAAATCGCATCGTCGTAGTGGGCGCGGGAATTACCGGCGCGTCCATCGCGTACCACCTGGTGAAGCGCGGCGCGAAGGTTGTGATTGTGGATGCCGTTCGGCCGGGATCCGGAGCCACCGAGAAATCGTTCGGATGGATCAACGCGACATTTTCCAAGCGTCCCCGTGCGTACTTCGATTTGAATCAACTGGGCCTGGCCGGCTGGAGGCGGCTGGAAATCGAGCTGGGCGGCGAGTTGAAAGTGCAGTGGGGCGGAAGTGTAGCCTGGACGGGCGCCGATGGCGCATCGAATAAAACCAGGGACGATTTGCGCGATAACGTGCGGCGGCACCAGGAGTGGGGTTATGCCACGCATTTGATCGAGGAAGATGAATTCCGGCGGCTGTTGCCGAATGTCGCGCACGGCGACTTCAGCGCGGCTTGCCATTCCGAGTTCGAGGGAGCGGTGGATCCGCTGGATGCGTTGAAGGCGCTGCTGCGCCAGGTGCGCGAGTTGGGCGGGGAAGTGCGATATCCATTCGAGGCCGACGCCTTCACGCTGAAAGGCGGGCGTGTGACCGCGATCCGTGCCGGCGATAGTTCCATTGACGCCGATGTCGTGGTGCTCGCCACAGGCGTCGGTACCGAGCGGCTGGCGAAGATGGCGGGGGTGAACGTCCCGCTGAAGGAATCGCTGGGCGTGCTGGTGCACACGCGGCCGCAACCCAAGCTGATCGACCGCGTGGTGCTGGCGCCGGGCGTGCATTGCAAGCAGAAATTGGATGGGCGCGTCGTGGTGGGAGGGCAAGTGGTGGCGGGCATTGGCACCGCGGTTGCCGTCGCGCCGGATGCGGACGATAATGGCCAGCGGATCTTGCGGGAGGCCGCGCGGGTGCTGCCTGGGATCCGCGGCGTGGCCGTGGAACGCGTGACGGTGGGACATCGCGTGATGCCGGCGGACGAGTATCCGGCCATCGGATTTTCCGAGCGCTGCCCGAACCTCTATGTCGCGGCCATGCACAGCGGCGTGACGCTGGCGCCGTTGATCGGACAATACGCGGCGCTCGAGATCTTGGATGGCGCCCAAGTCAGCTTGTTAGAGCCGTACCGGCCGTCCAGATTTAATGACTAAATAGTCGCACATTAGTTCGAAACCGGCAATAAAGTCGGGTTCGCCGCCACGCCATTTTGCGTGACATCCACTTCCAATTCGCCGGATTTCGCGCCCGTCGGCACTTGGAAATCGATCTGATAGAGCCCGATGAAAGTAGGCGTAAGTCCTGCGAAGGCGACAGTGGAAGGCTGCGAGTCCACCGTGACGGTGGGCTGAACGGTGACCTGCGCGAGTCCGGGCGGACCGGGTGAAACAAAGCCGGAAGCCACGCTGGGGTTGGTGGCCCCCATCCCCACCAGATACATCACCAGATACTCGCCAGGCTTGGCGGGACTGGTGCTGCTGACGAGTGAGCCATCAGCCGAATGCTGCGCCTTGATGTGCGCGCCATTCTGCGGGCTGGTTGCCGAAAGACCATCGTCGTAGGACAACACGCCTGGAGCAGCCGGAACAAGGTTGAGCATCAGAGGCAGCGTGAGCGCGTTGTTGACGCTGAGGACGATGGGAGTTTGTTGCGTGACCGTTGCGTCGTTGGGGATCAAGATGTCGAGCTGGTGCGGGCTCAGGTAATACAGCGGAGCTTGCGTGGCCCCGATCAGCGCGAAGGAGTTGTTGAAGGAGGGGGGCCAGGGGACTTCATCGGTAATCCCCGACGAAGCAGCCAGGCCGGTGCCGTAAACTTGCACGATCGTTCCCGGCGACAAACCAGCGCCAGACACGGGATTGAAATTGTTGACCGTACCGCCGGTAACGAGCGTAGGCGGCGGCGTCGAGTTCGGAGCGATCCCTCCGTATAGCTTCGCCGTGGCTGGTTGCAGGCTGCCGGAGGTGCCGTTGAGGGTGATCACCATGTTGGAATTGACGTTGCCGGGCTGCCAGGTGGTGGAGTAATTCCCGAGGTTGTCGCCGACTAAGCTGAGCGGCGCGTCGCCATTCGAGAAGCTTGCGATCACATTGCCGGTGGTGGCCGGCGAGGCGCAGTCGTCGTTGAGCTGGACGATCAACGTAGCGGGCCATCCGGCGGGTACCTCGAAATTATTGGGCAGGCTGGTCTCGGTAATCGCAAGTTTGGTTGCGGCGCAACTGGACGCGCGCGGGTGCAAGCGCCCGATCGATGGTCCGATCGATGATAGAACCGCGTTCGTAGATCCCACCGACGAGACCACGAAGGTCACGTTGGCGGACTGGAGCAACGCACCGATGGAAACGTTGACATTGCCCGAATAGATGCCCGCAGCTAACCCGGTTGGATTTACCGAAACCGCGAGGGAGCCGGCCGACTGCCCGCTTACATTGCCCGAAGCAGGAGTCACGCTCAGCCAGCTACTGCTACCAAGCGCCCCGCTATCGGACGTCGAAGCGGTGGCGGTGAAGGTCACAGAAGACGAACTGCTGGTGTTCACCTGCACTTGTTGAGACGGTGGCGCAGTTGTTGAGCCGGCAATAGCGGTGAAGAACAGGCCCGCCGGAGCGAGATTGGGTGCCGGAGCCGCAGTGGCCGGCTCCAGATTGAAGACCGCCGTAACATATTGCGGCGAATTCAGCGAATTAGAATCGGTGATTTTCACGATCGCATAATAGGGGCCGGCCGCGAGCTCGGTGGCATTGGGAGCAAGCCCCAACGTGAGATTGCCCTGCGCGCTGCTGGTGGCTGTTCCGCTCGCGCTAACCAAGCTGAGCCAGTTGGAGCCGCTGACGATGCTCGCGTTCCAATTCACGGTGGAACTGGGATCGCCCAGATTGAGCACTTTGACGATTTGCGTGGTCGTGGATCCGCCGCCGTCGATGGCCTGGAACAGGACGCCCGTGGTATCGACGCCCAGGATGGGACCGCTGGCCGCGACAAACAAGGAGACGGGTATTTGAACGTTGCCGGCCGACGAGGAGACCAGAATCGCATCGTTATAGGCGCCCACCGCCAGTCCATTGGTGTTCACTTGAACCTGGATGAAGACCGGCGTGTTGGACGTAGTGCTGTTGGAACTGGCCGTGACGCTCGAGATCCAGGAGCTCTTGCCGACTACCCCCGTCGTGAAGGCGAGCGTTCCCGCGCCGCTATTCGATACCGTCAGCTCCTCGATCAGATTGCCGGGATTCGCGGAGCGGGCCGTGAAATTCAATATCGCTGGAGCCACCGTCAATTGCTGAGCCGCACTGGCGACGTTGAGTGTAACAGCGACGTCGGTGGCGAGATTGTTGCCATCCAACACCCGAATGCGCGCCGGATAGCTCCCCGCGGCCATGTTGCCCTGATTCACGCTCACCACCAGGCCGACGGGAGCGGAGCCGCTCGCTGGCGTCACAGTAATCCACGGTGGCGCGACGGTATTGTTTTGTCCGTTTTGCCCATTATCAATGACAACGTGATAGTTCACCGGCGGCGTCGCGCCGGTCGCCGGCACCACTGAGATGGCTTGTGTCGGCGGCGGATTGCCGTTGAGGTTGGCATTGAAAGTGAGGCTCAGAGGGGTCACCTGAAGTTGCGAGACTACCGTGGCAAATGTCACTTGAAACGGCACTACGGTCTGGCCGCCCAGACTGTCGGTCACAGCAATGTTGAAATTGTACGTTCCGGCCGTCGTGGGAGTGCCATTCAACACGCCGCCCTGTGTGATGCTGATCCCGGGCGGATTGTTATTCATCGAAAAGACGTAGGGCGGAACTCCATTGGTAGCGACGATCTGTTGAGAATAGGGAACGCCGACGGGCCCATTTGGTAAGGGTGACTGCGTGGTGATGCTGGGCGCCTGGTTGATGGTGAGCGCGTACTGGATCTGTGTTTCGTCTTTGTATTGGTCCGTTACATCGAGCGTGAAATTGTAAGCTCCAGCGGTGGTGGGCCTGCCCGACATGGCACCGCTCCGGCTTAGGCTGAGACCTGGGGGCAAGGCATTCGAATTAAACGGGCTCACAGGTAGCGCTGAGAACGTGAAGTTCAACCCGGGGCAGTTGGATGTTTGGAATTGGACTGAATATGGAGCGCTCACCTCTCCCTGCGGCAACGGCGAGGCAGGAGTAACCTTCGGGGTGCAGGAGGCGCCCACCGTGATCGTGTAGTTCTGCATGTTTACGGTTTGCGCCGAAGCATTGTACTCATCTTCAACCTCAAACGAATATTGGCCCGCTTCTGTCGGCGTGCCGCTGATGGTAGTGATGGCGGTTGTCGAACCGGTATTCAGCGCCAAGCCAGGCGGCAGGCTTCCGGCAACAATACCCCATGTGACCTGGAAATTCGACGGAGCGCCGGTGTCCTGAATATTCACCGAATACGCCACGCCGGCGGTCGCATTCGGCAAGGACGCCGGTTCGATGGGCGACTGCGCTAAGACGATGCTTGCAGATGCCGGAATCAATAAAATAATGAGTGCGGAAACCCATGCACCGCGAAATTTCGGGGTTTGCAACCTCGACACCGTTTCGTACGTCTCCTTACACAGAGAAGCGTGAGTCATCTACCTTCTCCTCCTCTGATTCTGGCGCGGTGCAGTAGAGACAGACCGCGCCACTTTTCGCCGAATATCCTTATTCTACTGCGGCTTCAGCGAGTTTTTCAAAGAATTTCTTGAGCAGCCGCTGACCCACGCTCGCGATCGTTCCGCCCACCTTCCCACTTTACTTCGGTTGTAGCTTGAGCGGACTTGAGGTGAGCTGCTTAGATTCCACAATCCTTCGCCCTTGAGAACCTTCCACAATGAGTCGGAAACTCTCGACGGCGGCTTCTGAGTGCTTCAAGAACTGAAAAGCTCCTACAGGTCGCTCCGTATTAAGAGGCTAGCCTTTCCTCTTCGCGATCAGCTCCCGGACTTTCGGTACGAGTTCATGACGGACATTCATCACCGTTTCTGAGGACCGAGTCCCCGCCTCAGCCTCCGCCAAAGCATTCGCCCATTATGAGGAGCAGACCGAGGAGCACTCGCTGTACTCTCTGTTCGTCCCAATCAGCCCGAATTTTCGTTTCGCTCATGCGTTGTCGCGTTACTTCTTCGCCTTCGCCGCCTCCGCCTCGTGCCGCCGCGCTCCCCGCAAAATATCCCCTAGCGCGTAGTTGCCTTCGTGGCAGGCGTATTCGTAAATCGGTTTGCTCGTCGCTGGCCAGGTGTACTCACCGGTCCAAGGACGATCCCACGTCTCGGGGTCTTCCACGGTGAAGCGATACAGCAGCGTTTTGTCGTCCATGCGCGTCAGCCGTTCCACCACGTGCAGGTTCTCTGTTGACTCACGAAATCGCGTCTTGCTGTTGAAATTCGTCGTGTCGATCACCAGCGTGTCCCCCTCCCAATGCCCCACCGAATCGCCCATCCAGCGGCGAATGTTCTGGGGAAGATGCTGCGCGTTCATCCGCACGATGCGCGCGTCGTGGACCATCTCGGTCAGGATCATGATCGAGTCCGGCGTTTGCACAATCTGATGCAGATCGTTGTAGAAATAGTCCGGCAGCGCCGGAGGACCCGAAGTAGAACCGAATCCGAGCAGGCAGCGCTCGCCGAGGGGACGCTGCTCCGGGTTATCGAAGGCGCCGGGCGGTTCGGCGGTCGGATCCTGGTTCTCCCGCGCATCCGAGGTCGGCGTCGCCTGTGCCGTCGCCAGGCGTTTGCGCGCGGCCGCATTATAAGGAGGCACGTGACCGTCCGGCGGATCCACCACGATGGACGTTCGAATCTGCCCATCCACCACCGTGTATGCCGAGCCTTGTTTCAGCCAGAAACGATTGTAGCCGCCCACGTCGCCGCCTCCGACCTTCTCCAGAAGTTCAAAGAACGATTTTGGCGCCGTCTTGTCGCCGCCCACCGGTGGCGCGGGGCGATCGGCACTCTCGGGCACGTTGTCTTTGGCCCGGCGCGCGATTTCCGCTTTCTCCAAAGCCTCGGCTTTTTCTTTGGTCAGAAACGGCGGATCCCCGGGCAACCTCTCGAGCGGCGTCATCATGCCTAGGTCGTAGGTGCCCTGCAAGTCGGGATGCCCGTCCGCCGTGCGAGGCAGAGCCGTCTTTGCCGCGCCCGCCTGAGCAGCCGTCGGCGGAGCCGTTAAAGAGAGCGATGCCAGCGCCATTACCAGAGCGCCCGTCGTCGCGATAAGTCGATTCCGCATATCTACGCCTCCCGATTATTTGCCAAGTGGATGCTTCCGATACTGGCCATACAGCAGTTCTTCCACGAACTCCACGCACTTAAAATCCAGAAGCTGCGCGTTCTTTTCCTGGCGGCGATAGAGCGCCATGCTCATCTTCCAAGGTCGCGTAAACACATCCGGATCTTCGATGGTTGCCTCGTAGGAGATCACATCCGGACTGGTGCGCTTGTAGCGCTCCACCACATGCAGCTTGTCGCTATGGAAATTTCCGGCGCGGTCGAACCAGCTTTGATCGTTCATGCCGGTGACGTCGATCACCAGCGTGTCGCCCTCCCAGTGCCCGACGGACTGGCCCATCCATGAATCGGTCGGAGCCGGCCCTGGATCTTTGAGAAAGATGTTCCGCACCGCGCCAGCGTACTCATAGACGAACGTGAGCGCGCTCGCACTCTGCAAAATTTGGAACGGGTAGGGCATGTAGGTGGCGCGCGGCACGCCGGGCAGATAGCATTTGATCTCCGGATCCCGGTTCAACCAATCCTGTTGGTTCTGTTTTTTCTTGGCGAGCGCCTCGGGTTTATAGGGGAGTTCGCCGCCTTCCACCACGCCCAGTCCGGGCGGCACCGCTCCCACAGCCCCTAACGCCAGCACTTGCGCCGCCGGCACCGTACCATAGGGCCCGGGTCGAAGCGCCATGGCCGGACGCGCATCGTGACCCTCGATATCGTAATTGGCCTCGTTCAGCGCCTGCCAGATTCCATTCAGGTCGGGCTTTCCGCCGGGTCCACGCGGCGCGCGATAGGTCTGCGCGGCCAGCGGCAGGATCCCCAGCGCCATCCCTGCCACCACCGCAAATCTCGTTCTGCGAAGGATTTTTCCCATTTCACCGATTCTATGTCCGACTATTATCTCCTGCTGGACCCCTTACCATGGTCGGTGGGCATTCATGGGCGTCTCCGGGTTTCCTCGTCCAGTCATCCAAGTTTCCGGCATCCGCAAAACCTACGGGGCCACGGTTGCCGTCTCCGACGTTTCGTTTGAAGTCGGAGAAGGCGAAATCTTCGGATTGATCGGCCCCAACGGCGCGGGAAAAACAACCACCATGGAGTGTGTCGAAGGCGTGCGCCGGCCGGACTGCGGCGTCATCTCGATCCTCGGCCTGGATCCCTTCCGTGACGTTTATCAACTGCAAAATCGAATCGGCGTCCAGCTCCAACAGGCCCAGCTACAGAAGCGAATCAAGGTGTGGGAGGCGGTGGATCTCTGGGCCTCGCTCTACACCCGTGCGGTGGACGGCGACCGGCTGCTCGAGCAGCTCGGCCTCGCGGGCAAACGGAATGCCTGGTTCATGACCCTCTCGGGCGGACAAAAGCAGCGGCTCTTCATCGCTCTGGCGTTGATCAACGACCCGGAAGTCGTATTTCTGGATGAATTGACCACCGGGCTGGACCCGCAGTCGCGGCGCGCCATCTGGGAACTGGTGCGCGGCATCCGCGAACGCGGCAAGACGGTCCTGATTACCACTCATCTGATGGAGGAGGCCGAGCGCTTGTGCGACCGCGTAGCCATCATCGAGCACGGCAAGATCATCGACATCGGCAAGCCGGAAGAATTAGTCGCGCGCCATTGCCCCACGCGAACGGTCGTGCTGACCACCGAAGATGCGCTGGCCGAAGAACACCTGCGCGCCATCCCATTGGTAGAGACGGTGACGCGTCAAGACTCCCGTTTCACCATTCAAGGGCAGGGCGACGACTTCGTGACCGAAGTGATCCGATGCCTGTCCGAGAATCGAATCCGGGTGACGGACTTCCGTACCGTGCTGCCAAACCTCGAGGACGTTTTTCTTAAGCTAACCGGCCATTCCATTCGCGACTAGGAGAGACATCAGCATGCTGCGCGGACTCTGGAAACTAACCTGGCTCGAGATCAAGATCTTCCTGCGCGAGCCGCTCGGCGCGTTTGGATCGATTCTTTTTCCCGTCGTTGTATTCGTGGTTATCGGCCGATTCCTGGGTGGCCGCGTGCCGCCTCCCTTCGCGGCCAGTGGATTCCTACGCTCCGCGCTCCCCGTGTTCGCCGCGGTGCTGATCCCGCTCAGTGGAGTGCTGTCGCTGGTGACCATCATGTCGATTTACCGTGAAGGCGGTATCCTCAAGCGGCTCCGTGCCACGCCGCTCCGCCCGCACACCATCCTCACCGCGCACGTGCTGGTCAAACTGGCGTTCACCGCCGTCACCACGGCCTTGCTGTTGCTGGCAGGCAAGCGCTATTTCCCGAGCAAAATCGATGCGCCTATATTCGGATTTGCGCTGGCCCTGCTCATCAGTACCTGGAGCATTCTGTCGATCGGCTTTCTGATCGCGAGCATCGTGCCCACGGCGCGCTTCGCCCAACCGATCGGTGCGGCCATCCTGTATCCGATGCTCGCCCTCTGCGGACTGTTCGTGCCGCTCCAAGCGCTGCCCCGCGCGCTCCAAATCGTGGCGCATTTGTTGCCATTGACCTACGCGACATCGCTCCTGCAGGGGATCTGGAAAGGTGAACCGTGGTCGGCGCACTGGGGCGACGTGGCGGCGCTAGTGGTTGTCTTCGCCATTTGTACCGCGCTGTCGGCGAAAGTGTTTCGCTGGGAATAAGCCGTGACATACCCTGGTCTTCACCTCGCGACCGCCAACTTTGCCGTTGACATAGTAACGACTTCGTAGTAATGTCTTCGTATATGGCAGGACAACCACCCCGTCCCACCGACGCCGAACTCGAAATCCTCACCGTTCTCTGGAGCCGCGGCCCCAGCACGGTCCGCGACGTTCACGAAAACATCAATAAACGGAAACCGGCGCAGTACAGCACTGTGCTGAAGTTCATGCAGATCATGGCCGAGAAGGGCCTGGTTCGGCGAAACGAGAAGCAGCGCGCGCACGTTTATGAGGCCGCGCAGCCGCGCGAATGGACACAACAACGCCTGGCGGGCGACCTGTTGCAGCGCGCCTTCGGCGGCTCGGCGAAAAACTTGCTCATGGGCGCCCTCTCGTCTCGCAAAGCATCCAAACAAGAGCTCGCGGAATTGCGAAAGATTTTGGATGAATACGAAAAGGAGGCCAAATGATCGTCCTGGAAACTTGGTTGGAGTCTCCGCTCGCAACCGCTGCCGGTTGGGCGCTGTTTCATTCTCTTTGGGAGGGAGCCATCATCGCGATCGTGCTCGCGGCCACGCTGGCGATCGTTCGCTCTCCCCGTGCGCGATACACGGCCGCCTGTCTTGCGATGTGCGCCATCCTGGTGTCCTTCGCCGTCACGTTGTTTTGGTTCGTGCCCCGTCATCCAGGCCAAGCCCTGGTTCGCAATCCCATCCCGCTTCGCTGGAACGATCCGGTCGACGTGGCCGCTACTCCCCAAGCGCCATTGCGCCGTATTGCGGACCTTCTTCCGTGGCTGGTTCCTTTCTGGATCATTGGCGTCGCGCTCTTCTATCTCCGCCATCTGGCTAGCTGGACCTTGACGCGGCGTTTGCGCCGGACCGGCGTGTGCTCCGCTCCAGACTTTTGGCAGGAACGCTTGAATTCGCTAGCCCGCCGCCTGCGCCTCTCGCCACCCGTCGCGCTACTCGAATCCTGCCTGACCGGCGTTCCCGTCGTCATCGGATACCTGCGTCCGGTAATTCTTGTGCCCGTCGGACTGTTGACCGGCTTGCCTGCCAACCAAATTGAATCCATCCTGCTGCATGAACTGGCGCACATCCGCCGCTACGACTATCTCGTCAACATGCTGCAAACCTCGATTGAGGGACTCTTGTTTTATCACCCGGTGGTGTGGTGGATCTCTGGCGTCATCCGCACCGAGCGCGAACATTGCTGCGACGATCTGGCCGTTGCCTTGAGCGGCGACGCGCACCAATACGCCTTGGCGCTGGCCACCTTAGAACAATGCCGCTGGGACGCTCCTGAAACCGCTTTGGCCGCTACAGGAGGAAATATTGTGAAGCGAATTCGCCGTCTGCTCGTACCCATGGAGGGTCCCAGTTCCGCTCTGACGCCCTTCGTCTCCGCTGGAATTCTCATCATTACCGCCGCTGTCGGCCTCACCGCGCCTACATCATCACGCCCGAGGAGCGCGCCGCGTTCCAGAACCTTGAAACGAATGAGGAACACGAAGAGTTCATTAAGCAGTTCTGGTTGCGCCGCGATCCCACTCCCGGCACTCCCGAAAACGAATTTAAGGAAGAGCACTACCGGCGCATCGCGCAAGCCAATCTTCGTTTTCCCACCGCGACGGGCACGGCCGGTTGGAAGACCGACCGGGGGCGCATCTATATTGTCTTCGGCCCACCCGACGAGATCGACGATCATTCTTCCCCGGGCGCTTACAACCGTCCTGAGGACCGCGACCCACCTAACGGCCCTCACACGCTCCCCTATGTCGATTGGACCTATCGATTTATCGAAGGTGTCGGCAACAATGTGCTAATGGAGTTTGTCGACAAGACCGGAACGCATGATTTCCGCATGACGCTCGACCCGAATCCGTCCCGCCCGAGCCAGCGATTTGTAAAGCCAATCAAATAGGTCACACTTAAGACTTGGCCGAGACACCACTACCATTCGAAATCACGCCGCTCGAGGTCCATCGCCGCCTCCAGGCCGGCCAGAAACTCGCGCTCATCGACGTTCGTGAGCCGAACGAATTCCAGCTCGCGAGCATCGGCGGCGCCGAGTTGATTCCGATGCGAACAGTGCCGGCTGAACTATCGCGTTTGGACGCCCAGGCCGATGAAACCCCGCTCATCGTGTTCTGCCATCACGGCGTGCGCAGCTTGAACGTCGTCCACTGGCTGCGCGAACAGGGTGTCGGCGCGTGCCAGAGCATGGCGGGCGGCATCGACCGCTGGAGTTTGGAAATCGACGACCGCGTGCCCCGATATTGACGCCCGCGATCTTACTGAGAGTTTCCGCTTCGGCTGCGAACTATTGGGGCGATGCCATCGGTTCGTATTCCAATGGTCCTTTTCCTTTCACTCTGGTGCCTGCTCGGGGCTGAGAAACCAAAGCCTCGAGAGGCGCCTTTTTACTCGGCGGAAAGTATTGTTAACGCCGCCGACAATCAATCCGGCGCGCTTGCTCCCAACTCCATCGCAACGGTCTACGGCACAAACCTGGCCTATAGCACCGCAACCATCAGCCAGAATGACATTAGCGGCGGCGTTCTTCCCGTCTGGCTTGGCGCGAGCGACACTACCGTCCTCATCGACAATTACCCCGTGCCTTTATTCTATGCTTCGCCGGGGCAAATCAACTTCTTAGTTCCTCCGTATCTGCTGCCCGGGCCGGCAACGTTTTCCGTCGATGTAGACACCTCGCACGGACCCATCATTCAATTAACGCTGGGTGCCGCGGCGCCCGGTCTGTTTCAACTCGACGCCCAAAACGCCGTTGCGACGCTGGCCGACGGGTCCGTACTCACGCCATCGTCGCCTGCCAAGCCGGGCGACATCGTAGTGCTCTGGGCCGCCGGGCTAGGCCAAACCAAGGCCCCGAAAGAGGACCCGCCGGTCCAGGTGCCCACCGCTGCTTGGCCCCTGGTGGCCGGTGCGAATCCGTCCGTGCTGCTCGATGGTGCGGCCGTCGATCCAAGCGCTATCTACTACGCCGGCCAAGCCCCGGGATTCGCCGGTTTGTATCAGATCAACGTGACGCTGCCCCAGTCCACCAAGGCCAATCCGGAGATTCGCGTCCAAGTGGACGGCGTCCTGAGTGTCCCTCAAGTCCACTTGCCCGTAATGTTAAACTGATCGGCTTGGGTCGTCATAAATTCGTAGTTTTGTCGCTCATGGCCGTCGCCCTGGGCTCCAGTTTTTGGTTCCTCCTGGATGTCTTGGGACTCGCCACTCACCGGGCGCCTACCTTCGGTGTGGAGCAGTTCGAGAACCGCTTCCACGATTTTCCCAAGACCGAACCGAACACCGTCTTCGGCTACGCTTCCGATGCCCGGCCCAACGATCCCAGCGGCTTGTTCGAGTTCCATCTCACCCAATACACACTCGCGCCCGCGATCATTAAGCCTACGGTCGACGAGAACCTGGTCATCGTGAATTATCACGCGAAACAATTGGACCCGCGATTGCTCCGCGCCAATCATCTGGTTCCCTATAAGGATTTGGGCAATGGCATCGCGTTATGCAAGCGGGCTCCGCGATGATATTGCTCTGTCTGGCGGCGATTTGGCTAGCCGGGTTCGGCCTGGTTCGTTGGATGTTTCCACGGCCGCTCGGCTGGTCGCTGCACAACGTTCTGCTGCTCTCGCTGGCCATCGGAACGGGCGCGGGCATCGCATCGTGTGTGTATTTTCTGGCATTGCTGCTCGCCGGGCCGAACGTTACCGTGCTCGCCAGCGCTCTGGGCGCTGCCGTTGTGTGCGCCTTGGCGCTGGGCTTACTTACCAAGCGACGAGGAACGCAATTTGATAGCGCCGAAGGTCCACCTGTTCCTGGTTATTTGATCGCCTTTTTCGTGCTCGCGGCCGCCCTGGCCGTCATTATGTTCCTCGGTACGGTGGCCTATACTCCGCACGGCGAGGAAGGCGCCTGGTCTATCTGGAATTTAAGGGCGCGATTCTTAGTGCGATCGGGCCCATTCTGGCGCACCGCTTTCTCGCGCGATCTCGCCTGGACCCATCCCGATTATCCGCTGTTATTGCCGGGACTCGTCGCGCTGTGCTGGAAGTTGGCCGCCCAGGAGTCTACCGCCGCGCCCATCGCCATTGCTTTCCTCTTTGCTCTTGGAACAGCGGGGGTATTGACCAGCACGCTCGCCGTCCTGCGAGGCAAGACGCAGGCCTTAATTGCTGGGACGCTGTTGCTCGGATCCGCCAGCTTTATCGCCCTCAGCGCCGCTCTCTATGGCGACGTCCCTCTCAGCTTCTACATCCTGTCCTCCCTGGCGCTGCTTTGCCTGCAGGACCGGCATCCCGAGGACCTGCGCTTCAGCGTGCTGGCCGGATTGCTCGCCGGATTCGCCGCTTGGACCCGAAACGAAGGTGTGATCTTCGTGGTTGCGCTCCTCATCGGTCGCGCCTTTGCACTGTTCCGATGGCGCGAGCGGGCCGCCATTGTCCCCCAGTTCCTTCGCTTGCTGGCCGGACTGGCCGCGCCCATAGCCGTAGTCGTCATCTTCAAGCTGCGCGTCGCACCGCCGGGCGAACTCATCTCAATGCCGGCGTCAACCATCCTGAAGAATCTTGCCGACCCGGGCCGTTGGATCACTACGCTGGAGGGGTTGGTGTTCGTGCTCATTAGTTTCGGCCGCTTCCTCATCCCGATCGTTCTGCTGCTTGCGCTCTATGCGTACCTGGTGCGCCTTAAGGTTGATTCGCGCGACCGCGCCTCACTGGCTACCGCCGTCATCGCTCTGCCTCTCACGCTCGCCACGCAATTGCTGGTGGATATTCTATCGGTGCCTTACCTGCCGCTCGAAATCACCACATCCTTCGAGCGGTTTCTGCTGCAACTCTGGCCCGCCGCACTGCTCATTTTCTTCCTGGCATCCGGCCCGCTGGAGCTTCTGGCGCCCGCCGCCGCTCGAAAAGGCAAAGTGCCAGCCAGAGCCGCCAAGCCGAAGGCCGCCCGATCCCCTCGCAGCGTCGCCGAAACCCGCTGATAGCGCAGTGGGTTTACAATCGAGCGCGGAGCGCGTTTACAATAAAGACGAGCCCGCGTTTCATTTCAGAGGGAGACTTCCGATGTACCTTCGATCAACGCTGGTAGTGTTCGCCGCCGCATACAGTCTCGCCGCGCAGGAACCTGGGCCCGCTCCAGCCCCCGCGCCGGCTTCAGAGACCTCCACGGCGACGCCGCCTACTCAAACCTCGGCGCCTGCTCCGAATGCTCCGCTGCCACGGCCCGCGTCCACTAATCCCGACGAGTTTGTCGTAGCGGTCGGCACCCGCGTCCCCCTCAGCATGATCAACAGCGTCAGCACCAAGACGGCTGTCCCTGGTGAGCGCGTGTATCTGGAAAGCGTGTTTCCCATTCTCGTCAACGGGCACGTGGTGATTCCTCCTGGAAGCTATGTCGCCGGCACCGTCACCGAGGTGAAGCGTCCAGGCCGCGTGAAAGGCCGCGGCGAGCTGTACGTCCGCTTCGATTCTCTGACCTTGCCCAATGGCGTCACACGCGATTTCCGCGCTCGCATGGGCAGCCTGGATGGCCGCGCCCCGGAAACGCTGGACAAATCCGAAGGCAAGATCAAAGGCGAGGGCGACAAAGGGGGCGACGCCAAAACGATCGGAGAAGGTGCGGGAATCGGCGCAACCATCGGTGGGCTCGCTGGAGCGGCCGCCGGACACGCGGGCATGGGCGCTGGCCTCGGCGCTGCCGCTGGAGCCACGGCTGGGTTGATCGGCGTGCTGCTCACCCGCGGACCCGATGCCATCCTCGCCAAAGGAACCACCATGGAGATGGTCCTCGACCGGCCTCTCGAATTCAGCACCGCCGAAATCGATTTCCGCAATGCTATGCCGCGCGCGCAATCGAGCGATGGGCCCGGACCCCAGCCCAGCCGCAAATCGCAAAACAATAACCACTGGCCGATTCCGTAGTCTCCTCCCGCCCAGCCCATTTCGCTGAACTTCTTAGTACCCTCGGCCTATCTGGTACTTCTGCCCTCGTACCCTCCGAATTTGAACCCGCCAGTCTATTTCGAGCCATGCCCCCGCTCTCTAAAATCGAGTCGTCATGGAAATATTCGACCTCCAAACGACACTTACCGTGGTGGTCATTCTCACCGCGACGGCGGTGGTCGTGTTCTTCGACTACCTGAAGAAACATCGCCAGCCGGTGCGCGCGAGCCAGCAGCAACAAAGAAGCAAGACTGCCAAATCGCCGCGTCCACAGCAGTCCACCAGAATATTCGAGCCCACGCCCATCGATTACGCAGCGGCGAAAAAGCTGGCTACCGAACGGCCGCTGGAACCCTTGGTGGCGGTTGCCACCGCTTCCCGTCCGCCCGTCGAGCACCGGATCGAAACCGAGACCGTTACCGTCCAGATGACGCCGCCCTCTCCTTCGGCGTCATCCGGCTCGACGGAAACTCAGCCCTTGGCGATCAGTCTTCCAGCGTTTGCCCTTCCGCCCATCACCATTGACGCCGCGCTCTGGGAGCGGCTGATTTCGAGTCAGCCCAAGCGGAATCTGCTTTCATCGGCGGAGGGCGATCCGCAACCAGGCGATCCGCAACCGATCGATAAGCGGCCGCCTCCGCTCGGCTCGGCAAATATCCTCGGCTCGGCAAATACCATAGACGCGAGCTACCAAATGATCCAGGATAACGGTTCGATTCCGTCTTCGGACATCCAGCTGAGCGGCATGATCCAGCAGCCAGTGCTCGAAAAATGGCTGGAAAGCGAACAGCGCTTCACAGGTTTAGTGGTTTCCATCGGCATCAATGATAGCGATAGCAGCATGTGGCACGGCCGGGGCTTAATGCAGTCGGTGGGAGGCTACATTGCCGGTTTGCTCAGAGCCAAAGATTATTGCTGCCGCACTGCTTACGACGAGTTCTTGATGGTGTGCCCAGGCGAGCAAGGCGCGCAGTCGCAGCGCCGCTTGAACCATATTTCCGAGCGCCTTTGGGACTATCAACTGCGCGGCATCGGCGCCTGCTCCATTTTGTTCAGTTGGGGCGGGGTCCAAGTTGAAAATCAACCGTTGGCCGACGCGATCGCTTCCGCCACCGAACGCATGCGCGAAACCAAGCGGAATAGTCAACCTAAATCCGAACAGGCGCATCGACAGGCTGTCTGACCCGCACTAATCTTTTGGGGTTACTCCAGAAGTCGCCATTCCTTCTCGGTGGCTTCTGGAGTTTTTTTGTTTGACTTCGCCACCAGCGCAGCTTACCGTTTGAAGATGAAACACCAATATGCCGGCGTGAATGGAGTCCGCCTGCACTATGTCATGGCGGGCGAAGGACCGCTGATTATCTTCCTGCACGGGTTTCCCGAGTTTTGGTACGAGTGGAAGAACCAATTGCCCGAGTTCGCCGCCGACCATCGCGCCGTGGCGCCCGACATGCGCGGCTACAACCTTTCAGAAAAGCCCCCCGGCGTGGATGCCTACCAGATGCAGAACCTGGTGGCAGACGTCCGCGCGCTGGCCGAGCATCTGGGCTATAAGAAATTCGTCCTCGTTGGCCACGATTGGGGCGGCGTCGTCGCCTGGAGTTTCGCCATCGCCCACCCCGAGTACCTCGAGAAACTAGTGATCGTCAACGCCCCGCATCTGGCCGTGTTTGCGCGCGAACTGTCGAGCAATCCCGCGCAGCAAAGGGCCAGCCAATACATGCTGATGTTCCGCGGCCCACAAGCCGAACAGATTCTCTCAGCGAACAATTACGCGGCGCTGGTGAACGCCGTGCTGGGTGATGGATTGAAATCGGGCGTATTCACTGATGCGGATAAAGAAGCGTACATCGCGGCCTGGTCGCAGCCCGGCGCCTTGACCGGCGGCTTGAATTACTATCGCGCCGCAAAGATCGGTCCGCCTGATAACTCAACCCCCGTGGCCGCTTCCGCACCCGATCCCGCAAGCCAGATCGTCAAGGTCCCGACCCTGGTCATCTGGGGCGAGCAAGACCACGCGCTCTTCACCGGCAACCTGGACGGTCTGGACCAATTCGTCCCGAACCTGACCGTCCAGCGCATCCCCGACGGCACGCACTGGGTCATCCACGAAAAGCCCGCCCTTGTGAACCGTTACATCCGCGACTTCATCCAATAGGGCCTAGTCTCCTGTCCCAGAAATAAGTAAACGAAGTCAGGGCGCGATTCGTCTAAGATTTAGGGAGATCTTAGATGCGCACCGGGCGACCCAAGCAGCCATTGATACTGACTGAGGAAGAGCGCGAGCAACTGGAATCGCTGGCGCATCGTGCGCGGAGCCAGCCCCTTTTGGCGAGGCGTGCGCGGGTGGTGCTGGCCTGTGCCGAGGGGCAAAGCAATCAAAGTGTAGCCCGGAAACTGCGCTGCTCGTTAGGCATGGTGGGCAAGTGGCGCGGGCGATTTTTGAAAGCTCGCCTGGAAGGACTCTACGACGAGCCACGGCCTGGAGCGCCGCGCAAAGTAGGCGATGCCGAAATTGAGCAAGTCGTCATTCAGACCTTGGAAAGCACGCCGCGCGGAGAGACGCACTGGTCCACACGTGGGTTAGCGAAGGCGACCGGACTCAGCCGGATGACGATCAGCCGGATTTGGCGCGCCTTCGGCCTGCAGCCACATCGGACCGACACCTTCAAACTATCCCCGGACCCCTTGCTGATCGAAAAGGTGCGCGACATTGTGGGCTTGTATATGAACCCGCCCGATCACGCGTTGGTATTGTGCGTGGATGAGAAGAGCCAGATTCAGGCGCTCGACCGTACGCAACCGCTACTGCCATTACAGCCGGGGCAAGTGGAGCGCGGCACGCACGACTACAAACGCAACGGAACAACTTCGTTGTTCGCGGCGCTGGACCTGAAGACCAGCCGCGTGATCGGCCAATTGCACCACCGTCATCGCTCCGTGGAGTTTCGTCGGTTCCTGGACTTGATCGAGGATCACGTGCCCGCCAGACTCGACGTTCATCTCATCGTGGACAACTACAGCACCCACAAAACGGCCCTCATCCGGAAATGGTTCGCGAAACGTCCGCGCTTCCACGTCCACTTCACCCCCACCTACGGTTCCTGGATCAACCTAGTCGAACGCTGGTTCGCAGAGCTCACCAACAAAAGGATTCGCCGTGGCGTGTTTCGCAGCGTGAAGGAACTGGAATCCGCCATTCGTGAATACATCGACGTCCACAATGAAGATCCAACGCCGTTCGTCTGGACCAAGACGGCCGATCAGATCCTGGCCAGCATTGCTCGTTACGCTCAGCGCACTACCGCCGCCCAATCGCACTGACTTATGTCACGAACCACTGGGACAGGAGACTAGATGCGTTTAACCAGGAGCGACACCAGATATGCTTGCGCGATTTGTTGCCCCCGAATCGAAGGCCAGGTATTGAAGATTTCTTCGGCGGATTTTACTTGCGTCAGTGCCTCAGTGGGATCCAGATCCTTGATGAGATTGTAATCAGCAAAATGCCGATTTTCCTGAAGTTGAATGAAGGTTCGAGCGACAAAGCGAAGGGTTCTTACAACGGTTGCGTCTTCCCCGGCAAAAGGAAACTTCTTCGGATTCAAGATTCGCTCGGAAGCAGCTTTCATGGTGCCATGGTCGTATGCTCTTCCCAATGCGGTACGCAAGGAATCATTTCCCCAGTTCGAAGTTGCTTCAAAGATCAGAAAATGGAACACCGCATAGTATGCGGCCGAAACGGCGCGGCGAAGGCTAAGCTGGGTCGGCGGAGAGGTGTGGACGAGATCTAAGGCATGGGCAAGAAGATCGTCGTGGTACGCCATCTACTCAAACTCAGGATCTTTATGACGATCCTGTTCGGACTTGCTCCTATAGTTGAAGTAGGGACGCAAGCCCCAATCTTCTACCGGGCGCACCGATGCGAGAAGAACTTCCGCGATTCGACGAGTCACGCCTACTATCGTGTTCTCGCGAACAGCAGTGTCCGCGAGCAGGATTCGAAAGAAGATGGAGGGCACGTCCGTGGAATCGGGACCTATCCTGTAGGTCAGATGCATCACCTCGGGCCCTAAGAGCGCCCTCGCCTCCTTAACGATCGCATCTAGTTGGCCCTGATGAACGTATCCGCTGGGAAACGGCATAGTTCATTATCGCGCTCCTTGTACCTTCGTAAAGAAACCGTCTCTTGACGTTTCTGGGATAATCAAACAAGAAGGCGGCCCGCCCGTCCTCTCCCGAAGCATCCCCCGAGGCGTCTATTGGAAGAATCCATCCTCATCCGTGGAGCGCGCGTCCACAATCTCAAGAACGTCTCGCTCGCCATCCCGCACAATGTCTTGACCGTCGTCACCGGCGTCTCGGGCTCCGGCAAGTCGTCGCTCGTGTTCGACACCGTCTACGCTGAGGGCCAGCGCCGCTACGTCGAGTCGCTCTCGGCCTACGCCCGCCAGTTCCTGGAGCGCATGGAGAAGCCCGACGTGGATGAGATCTCAGGCATCGCGCCGCCCATCGCCATCCGCCAGAAAAACACCACGCGCAATCCGCGCTCGACGGTCGCCACGTCCACCGAGATTTACGATTATCTGCGCCTGCTGTACGCCCGCGCCGGCCGAACCTACTGCCCCAAGTGCGGCGACTTCGTGCAGCGCGACACCGTGGATCAAGTCGCCAAGATTATGCTCGAGCAACCCCAAGGCTCGCGCTGGTACGCCCTGTTTCCCGTGCGCGCCGGGGGCGGAACGGCCGCCCTGCGCGATCACCTCTTCGAGTTGCGCAAGCAAGGCTTCAACCGCCTCTATCAGAACGGCCGCGTCTTCGAATTCTCCACGCCCGAATCGCTCCTCGATATCGATTTCGCCCAGCCGGTGTTCATCCTGGCCGACCGCTTCGTCATCTCGCCCGATCTGCACCAACGCATCGTCGACACCGTCGAGATCTGCTATCGCGAAGCCGGCGAAGTGATCTTTGAAGCGCACAGGCCGCCGAGTGCGCCAACCAATGAAAGACAAACTACAGCAATTAGCCGCCCCGAGGCGAGTCCGTTGGGCGCGAGTTCACTGGCGGAAGCCACGCCGCAAAATCCGCCGCCCGCTACCCTGCGTTTCAGTGAGAAATTTGCCTGTAAGCGTTGCGGCATCGAGCTGGTGACGCCGGAGCCCAGCCTGTTCAGCTTCAACAATCCGATGGGCGCCTGCCCGCGCTGCCAGGGCTTCGGAAACACCATCGATTACGACATGGATCTCGTGATCCCCAACCCTGGCCTCTCGCTCGATGAGGGCGCCGTCGCTCCTTGGACCAAACCGCAGTACGAATGGAACCAGGCGCATTACAAGAAGGCACTGCGCGGCCAGGTGCGATGGAACGTCCCCTACGGTGATCTTCGACCCGAAGAGCTGGCCATCATCGGGAAAACGATTCAGGACTTTTTCGCCGAAGTGGAGGCCAAGAAGTATAAGGTCCATGTTCGCGTCTTCCTCAGCCGCTATCGAGGCTACGCCAACTGCCCGGACTGCAACGGTTCCCGGCTGCGCCGCGACGCTCTCAACGTACGGATCGCGGGCAAAACCATCGCCGATATCGTAAAGCTGAACATCGAGCAGGCCTACGAGTTTTTTCAATCGCTCGAATTATCGCCCGAAGAATTGCAAATCGCCGACAAGATCTTGGTCGAAATTCGACAGCGCCTGAAATTTCTCAACGACGTCGGACTCGACTATTTGACGCTCGATCGGCTGTCGTCCACGCTTTCGGGCGGGGAAGCGCAGCGCATCCAGCTTGCTACCTGCCTGGGATCGCGCCTGGTGGGCGCCTGCTACGTGCTGGATGAGCCCTCCATCGGACTGCATTCCCGCGATACCGGCCGTCTCATTCGCATCTTGGAAGAGCTGCGCGATCTCGGCAACACCATTGTGGTTGTGGAACACGACGCCGACGTCATGCGCGCCGCCGATCACATCATCGACATGGGACCCGGCGCCGGCGAACTCGGCGGACAGGTTGTCTTTGAAGGCTCCTATCGCAAGATCGTCGGCAACGGCGCGACCTCGCTCACCTCTCGCTACCTAAGGGGCGACCTGCATGCCGAGAGCGTCGGCGAGCGCCGCGAGGTGGATCGGCGCCGCACCGTGAAATTCTTCGGCGCCCGCGCGCACAATCTCAAAGCCATCGACGTGGAAATTCCCCTGAATATGATGGTCGCGGTCACGGGCGTTTCCGGTTCCGGGAAATCGACACTCGTGCACGATGTCATTTTTCAAACGCTCACGCAGCGCTTGCGTCAGGCCGCGCCCGAAGGCTTCAATGAAGATCAGGACCTGAAGGCCGAGAAAATCACCTGCCGGCGCGTGGAACGCGCCGAACTGGTGCGCGAGGTGGTGCTGGTCGATCAGTCTCCCATCGGCCGCACGCCGCGCTCCAATCCCGTCACCTATATCAAAGCCTTCGATCTCATCCGCGAAATCTTCGCGTCCACGCCCGAAGCCAGGAAGCGCGGTTACAACGGCGGCCATTTTTCGTTCAATATTCCCGGCGGCCGCTGCGAAAATTGCCAGGGCGACGGAACGGTGACCGTCGAAATGCAGTTTTTGGCCGACGTGGAACTGCTGTGCGAAGAATGCAAAGGCACCCGCTTCAAAAGCGCCATTCTCGATATTCGCTATAAGGGCTTGAATATCCATGAAGTGCTGCAATTAACCGTCAAGGAAGCGCTGTCGTTCTTCTCGGAACACAAACGCCTGGTCAATCGCCTGAAAGTTCTGGCCGACGTGGGACTCGGCTACTTGCGTCTGGGGCAATCCGCTACCACGCTGAGCGGCGGCGAGGCGCAGCGCGTCAAACTGGCATCGCATCTGGCGCAATCCACCTGCCAGGGGACTCTCTTTATCTTCGACGAGCCCACCACCGGTCTCCATTTCGACGACATAGCCAAGTTGCTCGCGGCGTTTCAGCGGCTCATCGAAAACGGCGCCAGCATTCTGATCATCGAACACAACCTGGACGTCATTCGTAGCGCCGATTGGGTAATCGATCTGGGACCCGAAGGCGGCGACCGCGGCGGCCATATCGTCGCTCAAGGAACTCCCGAACAGATTGCAGCGGCTCGAAATTCCTACACTGGGCGATACTTGAAAGAATATGCCGCAAACGCCGCACGTTGAATCGCACTTCACGGCTTCCGAATTCGTACGCGACGTAGTAATTGGAATGGCGGACGGCCTCACCGTGCCCTTCGCGCTGGCCGCCGGATTGTCGGGCGCCGACACCACCACGCGCATCATCGTTATCGCGGGCTTGGCCGAAATCGCGGCCGGATCCATTGCCATGGGCCTGGGCGGATATCTCGCGGCCCGGAATGACGCCGATCATTACGCGAGCGAGTTGAAGCGTGAACAGCGCGAGGTGGAAGAGTTGCCCGAAGTGGAGGCGCAAGAGGTCCTGGAGGTCTTTGAAACCTATGGGCTCACGCACGCCGAAGCTGTCCCCATCGTCGATTCGCTGCGCCAGCGTCCGAAACAGTGGATCGATTTTATGATGCGCTTCGAGTTGGGCCTCGAGGAGCCGGATCCCAAGCGCGCCGTGCGAAGCGCCAGCACCATAGCGGGCGCCTACATCGTGGGCGGCTTGATTCCGCTGGCGCCGTATATGATCATGGCATCGGCCAATTCCGCGCTGCTGGTCTCCGTTGTAGCCACCATTTTGGCCCTCGCAATTTTTGGCGCGGTGAAAGGGCACTACACCGGAATGCCTCTGGCGTCGGGCGCGTTACGTACCGCGTTCATCGGCGGGCTGGCCGCGGCCGCCGCCTTCGGAATCGCGAGGCTTGTTTCTGGGGGAAAATAGAAGAAGCCGTTTATGTCCCCAATCGTTGCCCTGGCCTTGTTCCTCGCCTTCCAAACCAATTTCTCCGAACAGGGCCTCTCCCAGAAGGGAATGCAGGCCCTCGACGACAAGCAGTATCCCGCGGCGGTGGACGATTTCAACAAAGCCATCGCGGCCGATCCAAAAGACTACAGCCTGCATTTCAACCTCGCGCTCGCCTACAGTCTCATGGGCAAGAACGCCGAAGCGATTCCGGAATACAAGAAGACGCTGGAGCTGAAGCCCGACCTTTACGAGGCTGAGCTGAATCTGGGTATTTCGCTTTTGCGGGAAAAACAGCCCGCCGAAGCAGTGCCGTATTTGGCTGCTGCCGTCGGCCAAAAAGCCACTGAGTACCGGCCAAATTACTACCTGGGCGCCGCGCTCTTGGGTTCCGGTGATTTCGTCAAAGCCGAACAGCAGTTCACAACAGCGTTGAATCTCGATCCAAAATCGCCGGACGCTGAGCTGGGCCTCGCGCACGCGTTCGCCGGCCAGAACAAGCTGGAGGACGCCGCCGCTCATTTCCACAAAGCGGCCGACCTAAACCCGAATTATCACGACGATCTGCTGGAGTTAGCCACTATGTACGAGACGGCTAAGCAGCCTGAGCAAGCCATGGCGATCTACCAGCAGTTCCCAGAGAATCCGGGTGCCCAAGAGCGGCTCGGTACCTTACTGCTCAAAGCCGGCAAAGCGGCCGAGGCCGTCCCTTGCTTTCAAATTGCGGTCGCGAAATCGCCCACTGAAGCGAACCGCGCGGGTTTAGCCGAAGCTTACCTGAAGAACAAACAACCGGACAAAGCGCAGCCCGTGGTGGAACAAATTCTTGCCTCCGATCCGGACAATTTCGACATCCGTATGCTACACGGACGGCTGATTCGCGATCAACGCAAGTTTCCCGAGGCCGCCGAGGAGTTTGAGCGAGCAACTAAGCTGAAGCCCGATTCCGAGCAAGCGTGGAGTGAATTGGCCGGCGTCCTGGTAATGGCGGAAAATTACCCTCCCGCTCTCGCGGCGCTCGATCGCATCGCCGCGCTGCATGCCGAAAAACCAGGTCACGTTTTCCTGCGTGCCATTGTTTTGGATAAAATCCGCGATTTGAAGCCCGCACTCGAAAGCTATCAGCGCTTCCTCACCATGAGCCAGGGCGAAAATCCGAACCAGGAATGGCAGGCCCGCCAGCGCATTAAGTTGCTCCAGAAGGAAGTCGGCAACAAATGACGCCTGCGCTCGTCATCTTCCTGGCGTTTGCCGACCTCGCTTCCGTGAAGGCGGAACCGGACCTGAATCGAAGGTCCGAATTGGCGCTCATGAACGCGGACGAAAAAATCGATGCGGCGCGCCAGGCCTACCAGGCCGGAAACGAAACCGCTGAAGAGGCGGCCATCCAGGAAGTCGCCGATTCGGTGACGCTTTGCTACGAGGCGCTCGAACAAACCCACGGCGCCCCGCGCAAGAACCGATATTACAAGAAGGCCGAACTAAAGGTCAGCGCGCTGATGCGCAGATTGAGTGGATTTCGCGACGAAGTGAGCTTCGATTTTCGTCCTAGAGTGGACGTTGTGCTGAAAACAGTGTCGGACATTCACGACGAGTTGCTGTCCGATATCATGAGCCGGAGAAAATAGAGGTACGACACATGCGATATTTGGCGATTGTGTTGGTATGTGCTGCTTGCGGCTGGGCGCAGGAACGCGATTTCCTGACGCCGGACGAAATCGATCGGGTGCGCGATGCGCAGGAGCCGAACCTGCGGTTGAAGTTGTACCTGGAGTTCGCGCGCCAGCGGATCGCGGTCTTGCAGCAGTTCCTCGCCAAGGAAAAGCCCGGGCGCGCGGCCATGATTCACGATACGCTCGAAGATTACACGCACATTATTGAGGCCATCGATACGGTGTCCGACGACGCGCTGGTTCGCAAGGTGCCGCTCGATTTAGGGATGAAGGAAGTGGCCTCGACCGAGACCGAGATGCTGGCCACGCTGCAAAAAATCGAGGATTCCGCGCCCAAGGATTTGGCCCGCTATGAATTCGTTTTGAAGAACGCCATCGATACGACGTCCGATAGCAAGGAGCTGTCGGAAGAGGACGTGCACACGCGCACCGGCGAACTGGCGGCGCAGGAGAAAAAAGAGAAGCAGGATCGAAAGGCCCTGGCGAGCGACGAAGACAAGAAAACCAAGAAAAGCCCGGAGGATAAACCCGGAGTGATCAAGGCCGGCGACCGGAAGCCTCCCACGTTGTACAAGCCGGGTGAGAAGCCTCCCGATCAAAACTGAACCGCGACCGTAAGGGAGTCGGCTAAGCCGTCCGCATGGCCTCGGATTTGTCAGCGCCGGCGATGGCCGCTTGCGCCGCCGCAAGCCTCGCGATCGGCACGCGATAGGGTGAGCAGGAAACGTAGTCCATGCCGACCCGATAGCAGAACTCAACCGACGACGGATCGCCGCCATGTTCGCCGCAGATTCCGATTTCCAGGTTCGGGTCGGTTTTCCGGCCGAGCTTCACGGCTTGCTCGATAAGTTTGCCGACGCCTTCCTGATCGATGGTCTGGAACGGATCGGCCTTGAAAATCTTCAGTTCTTCATATTTTTTGGAAAACTTGGTGTAGTCGTCGCGCGACATTCCGAGCGTGGTCTGCGTCAGGTCGTTGGTGCCGAAGCTGAAGAACTGGGCCACCTCGGCGATCTGGTCGGCCGTAATCGCGCCGCGCGGGATCTCGATCATGGTGCCGATTAAATATTTTAGGTCTTTCCTGCCGGCCTTTTCCAGAACTTCTTTCGCCACACGATCCACGATTTCTTTTTGCATTGCGAGCTCGCGCTGGAAACCAACCAGCGGAATCATGACTTCGGGAATTACCTTGATGCCTTTCTTGGCCACCTGCACGGCGGCTTCGAAGATGGCGCGCGCCTGCATCTCGGTGATTTCGGTGTGGACGATGCCGAGCCGGCAGCCGCGGAAGCCGAGCATCGGATTGAATTCGTGCAAATCCTCCACGCGCTTGAGCAGCGCAGGCAGCTTCTTTTTCAGCTCGCCGACCGGGATGCCGTAATCTTCCGACATCTTCTTCTTCTGTTTGCCGCCGGCATGCGGGAGCAGCGCGAGATCCACCATCAGGGTTTCGCGTTTGGGCAGGAATTCGTGTAGCGGCGGATCGAGCGTTCGTATAATCACTGGATATCCGTCCATGGCTTCGAATAATCCGGCGAAATCCTTGCGCTGCATTGGCAGCAGTTTTTGCAGCGCTTTATCGCGCGTTTTTTCGTCTTCGGCCAGAATCATGGCCTGCATGTGAGGAATACGATCGGCCGCGAAGAACATGTGCTCGGTGCGGCAAAGACCGATGCCTTCGGCTCCGAACTCGCGCGCGGCGATGGCGTCACGCGGAATATCGGCATTGGCGCGCACACCGAAATCACCGCGAAACACATCGGCCCATTTCATAAACTCGACGAATAGCGGCGACTTGGGATCCGGCTCTTTGGTCTTCGCCTGGCCCAGGTAAACGTCGGCCGTGGTTCCATCGAACGAAATCCAGTCGCCTTCTTTAACGACGACGTCCTTGGTTCCGACTTTCACCGTGAACTGTTTCTTGTGCTCTTCGATATGCAGGGCGCCGGCGCCGACCACGCAGGGGAGACCCATCCCGCGCGCGACTACGGCCGCATGGCTCGACTTGCCACCAACCGCTGTGAGGACGCCTGCCGCTACTTCCATGCCGTGAATGTCGTCGGGCGTGGTTTCCTTGCGGATCAGAACGACTGGTCCTTTTGCAGCGAGATCCACGGCTTCGTCGGCGGTGAAAACGGCTCGGCCGACCGCAGCGCCGGGCGATGCATCGATGCCATTGGCGATCTTGGTGAGCGTCTTGAGCGAGGCCTGGTCGAAGAGCGGATGCAGCAATTGGTCGAGCTGGGGCGGGGCCACGCGCAGCACGGCTTCTTTCTTATCGATCAAACCTTCCTTTACCATTTCGACCGCGACGCGCAGCGCCGCCGCGCCGGTTCGCTTGCCGTTGCGCGTTTGCAGCATGAAGAGCTTGCCATTCTCGATGGTGAACTCGAAATCCTGCATGTCGCGATAGTGCTTTTCGAGGCTGCTGGTGATGTCGCGAAGCTGGCGGTAAGCGTCGGGCATCACTTTTTCCAAATCCGAAATGGGCAAGGGCGTGCGAATGCCGGCAACCACGTCTTCGCCCTGCGCATTCAAAAGGAATTCGCCCCAGAAAACCTTTTCGCCCGTGGCCGGATTGCGCGTGAAGCCGACGCCCGTGCCGGAAGTCTCGCCCAAATTGCCGAACACCATGGCCTGGACATTGGCGGCCGTGCCGATGTCGTCGGAAATCTTTTCCATGCGCCGATAGGTGACCGCGTTCTTGCCCCACCAGGAGCGGAACACAGCGTCGCGCGACATGGCGAGTTGCTCGCGCGCGTCCTGCGGAAACGGTTTTCCCGATTCCTTCTTCACCAGCTTCTGGTAGTCGGCGATGATGGCCTTCAAATCTTCGGCCGAGAGGTCGGTATCGAGCTTGACCTTGGCCTTTTTCTTGCGCTCGTCGAAGATGTGATCGAACTTGTGCATGTCGATGTCGAGCGCCACTACGCCGAACATCTGGATAAAACGCCGGTAAGAATCGTAGGCGAAACGCGGGTTGCCGCTCTTTTGGGCCAAGCCTGCGACGCTCTTGTCGTTCAATCCCAGGTTGAGAATGGTGTTCATCATGCCGGGCATGGAGAACTTGGCGCCCGATCGCACGCTGACCAGCAGCGGATCGGAGGCATCGCCGAGCTTCTTGCCCATCTTCGATTCCAGGTCGGCGAGCGCATGTGAGATCTCTTCGTTGATCTCTTTCGGCACACTATTCTTGTTTTGAAAATAGATGTTGCAGACCTCGGTGGAAATAGTGAAACCGGGCGGAACGGGAACTCCCGCGCGGCTCATCTCGGCCAGGCCAGCACCTTTTCCACCGAGAACGTCCTTCATTTTTCCGTCGCCATCGGCGGCGCCGCCGCCAAATGCGTAAACGTATTTTTTCATGATTGCCTTTCTGTGACGATTTCCGAGAAATCAGCTACGTCCGAAAACTCGGTCAGGAGGTTGTGGAGCAGCGCAAGACGGTTGCGCCGGAGTTCCAAGTCGGTTGCGTTGACGAGCACCTTGTCGAAGAAGAGGTCGACTTTGGGCCGCAGCGGGCCGATGCGCTCCTCCAGGGGGAGATCCTTGGTGCGCGACATTTCCTGATGGAGTGCGAGCTCGGGGCCCGGTTCCAGCAGCTCCTCACGGTATGAACCGCCGTCGGAGTAGGCGGCTTGTTTCAAGATGTTCTTGATGCGCTTGAAACTGGCTGCGATGGGTTCGAAATCGGGTGTCGGGCGGACGGCCTGGACGCGTCTTAGGCGCCGCCAGAGATCGAGGAGATCGTTCCAGCCGACGGCCATGCAGGCACGGACTTCGTCATAGGCAAAGCCGTGGTGGTCGCGGAAGTAAGTTTCGACGCGGTCACGCATGAATTTTGCCAATTCGCCCTCCTGCGGCAGGTCAAAATTGACGCCGCCTTCAACGATGATCCGCACGATGCCCTGCGCGGCACGACGAAGGCCGAAGGGGTCGCGTGAGCCGGTGGGCGCCATCCCGACTTTGAAGCATTCCGTGAGCGTATCCCATTTGTCCGCAAGGCTGAGCAGGAGGCCGTTGAGCGTTGAGGGGAGCTTGTCGTCCATGCTGAGCGGCTTGTAGTGATCGTAGATCGCCTGGGCGACTTCTTCGGGTTCACCCTGGGCGCGCGCGTAGAGACCGCCGACGATTCCTTGGAGATCGGTGAACTCTTTGACCATGTCGGTGGTGAGGTCGCACTTGCACAACAGTGCGGCTCGTTCGTTGCCGCCGAGCTGCGTCACCAGATCGATCAGGCGTTGGGTTTTATCGTAGTAAGAGCCGAGCTTGGCTTGGAAGGTAACGTTCTTGAGGTCTTCGAGCCGCGCGGCTAGCGGCTTCTTTTGATCCTGGTCCCAGAAGAAGCGGGCGTCGTTGAAGCGGGCGCGCAGGACTTTTTCGTTGCCATGGCGGACCAGGCCGTCGGGATCGGCGGCGGTGTTCATCACCGCGATGAAGTGGGGCGCGAGTTTTCCATCGGCGTCTTCTACCGACAAGTATTTTTGATGATGCCGCATGACGGTGACCAGCACTTCTTGCGGTAGGTCGAGGTAGCTGCGATCGAAGGTGCCGACAATGGGAGTAGGGAACTCCGTGATGTACGTCAGCGTGTGCAATAGGTCTGGGTCGGGCTTAATTCGCAACGCCGAAATGCCCGCTTCGATTCTGGCGCGGCGTTCCGCTGCCGACAGAATCACGCCGTTGGCCATTAGCTTTTGGCTGAAATCGTGGACGGTGACAGGGATCGACCGATGCCCGAGCACGCGATGGCCGACCGTGGTATTGCCTGACTTCACGCCGCCGATTTCGAACGGAACAACCTGATCGCCGAGGAGCGCGACCAGCCAGCGGATCGGACGGATAAAGCGCTCGGTGCCTTTCCCGTTCCAAACCATAGTCTTAGGCCACTGAATCTTCAGAATCAGTTGAGGCAGCTCGCGCGACAGGACCGCCGCCGTCGGCTGCCCTTGGGTTCGTTTTTTGAAACTGAAGTATTCGCCCTTGGGCGTGGTTGTCGTACCCAGCTGGTCGGGCGTGGTCCCCATTTTCTTGGCGAACCCGGCAGCCGCACCCGCTCCGGCCGCTTTCGCAGGACCCATTACCAACTCTTCGACATCGGCCTGCCGTTCGAGCAATCCGGCCGCGCGCAAAAAAAGTCGCCGGGGCGTGGCATGTATCTCCTCCACCCTTCCGCCCAACGCCTGTTGATCGAGTAGACCCTGAAACATATCCTGCAAGTTATTCAATGCAGGCACGATCATCCAGTCGGGGATCTCTTCGGTTCCAATTTCAAGGACGAACGGCAGGCTCACGCGACTGCCTCGGCTTTCGGTGAGATCTCGTCCATCCAGGCTTTTGCGACGCCGAGCGCGAGTTTGCGGACGCGGCCGATGATGCCGACGCGTTCTGTGACGCTGATGGCACCGCGTGAGTCGAGCAGATTAAATATGTGCGAGCACTTGAGGACCTGATCGTAAGCCGGCAGAGTCACCCCGGATACTTTTGTAAGCCGCTGGCATTCCTTCTCGTGCAGCGCAAAGAGCTGCCACAGCATGTCGACGTCGGCGAGTTCAAAGTTGTACTTCGAAAATTGCTGTTCATCTTTGAGGCGGACGTCGCGGTACAAGAACCCGGGCGCCCATACGATGTCGTAGACGCTATCGACATTCTGCAAGAACGCGACGATGCGCTCCAGGCCATAGGTGAGCTCGGCTGGAATTAAATCCAAATCGAAGCCACCACATTGTTGAAAGTAAGTGAACTGCGAAATCTCAAGGCCGTCCAGCATCACTTGCCAGCCGATGCCCCAGGCGCCGAGCGTCGGCGCTTCCCAGTTATCCTCTTCAAACTTGATGTCGTGCTTCGCCAAGTCGACGCCAATGGCTTGGAGGCTGCCGAGATATAGATCGATCACGTCGGCGGGCGCGGGCTTCAGGATCACTTGCAACTGGTGGTGCTTGTAGAGGCGGTTGGGATTTTCTCCGTAACGGCCGTCGGCGGGGCGGCGACTGGGTTGCACATAGGCCACCTTGTAGGGTTGAGGTCCGAGGACCCGCAGAAATGTTTCGGGCGCCATGGTGCCCGCGCCGACTTCGACGTCGTAAGGCTCCTGAATGATGCAGCCGCGATCGGACCAGTATTGCTTGAGCGCCAGGATGGTCTCTTGAAAGGTGGCTTTGTTCGGGCTCACAGGGCCTCCAGGATTGCCGGAGTTCGCAGTTTCCGCTCCACTTGCTCTTCGATCAAACGGTTGAGGGCACGACGCACGTCGGCGGCAGTTTCTTTGGTCCAGGGCCGCGCTGTCAGTTGTTGGATAGGTGTTAAAAGCATCTCGTCAACGATGGCGCGCGAATCGGCGCTGACGCGCAGGTCCGGCAGCAAACCGGCCAGCCGCACGGACCACAATGGGAAGTACGTCACGGCGGCCCAGACATTACCGCCGGCATGTAAAGAATCGAGCACGGCGATCAGCAGGCGGAAATGGCGTTCGTTGGTTTCGTTGGGTGGCAGCAACTGCTCTGTAATTTCCGCCAGATAATCGAGCGCGACGCTCGATTCGTAGTTTGACGCCAGAGCGAACTGGGATTGCGTCAGTTCGCAGGAATTCAGGCTAACCAGCTCGCGATTCTCCTTTTGATAATACGAGACCGTCGCATGCGACAGTCGTTCCAAGCCGGACCCAAAACTGCTTTTCGGCCGGCGGGCCCGCCGCGCCACGCCCCTGAGCTTGCCCTGATCGCGCGTAAAGAAGCTGACGACGAGGTCGGCCTCACGAAACGGATAAGTCTGCAGGATGAAGCTGTCGCTCATTCGAGCGGGCATTCGCGAGGGCGCTTTTGGCGGCGCTTTAAGTGACTAGATTAGCAGGTTTGCGACGAAGGGGCACGGAGGCTACTTCAGGGCTTCATTGATTTCAATATCGCGCCTAAGGATGTCCGTAAGAAGGTCCCCAAGCTCGACGCCGTTTTTCTGCGCTTTGGCGTGGAAGTACTGCCAAACGCTGCGCTCGATCGAAGCGGGAAGGAAGACCTTCGCCTCCGGCGGGATGTGATGGAGTCCGCGAACGCCTTTGGTGAAGTCTACCTGGGCGGGCATGGCATCATCCTGGGGTGGTTGGTTGGTCATCGTTTCATTCCAGACTGAGAAATCTCGCTGGACGTTGCTCGGCGTGCGGAAGTCAGTCGGACTTTTGTCATCGGTGGCTCAGACTCTGACCAAAGATAGACGATAGAAAGGATCTTGCCGTCACTCGCCAAGCCGATTGAAAACCACCGCTCTTCGATTGCGCCGTGCTCCAGGTCCGCACTGTAAGCAATCCAGGGTCAGCGAAAATGCTTGATGCGAGTTCGAACGAGATTCCGTGCTTGAAGGCGTTGGCAGCTGCTTTGTCCTCGTCCCACTCGAATTGATATTGGCGTTCATCCAAGGACGGTCTGGCCTTATGCTATCGCAGGCCCGAGTCAAAACCCATTCGGATGAAGCTGTCGCTCATTCGAGCGGGCGCTTTTGGCGGCGCTTTAAGTGACTAGATTAGCAGGTTTGACGGGAGCTTGTTGTGATTGCGGAAGGCTGGTTTGCTGCGGGCTGAGGAGTTGCGCTGTTTCCTTCGAGAGGAGGACCCACAGACCGTAGAAATCCCAGCTTGCGATCAAGAGAAAAAGGATCATTGCCGCCAGGGAGCTGCGTCCGAGCCACACGCACAGCAGCACTTTAGCGAGGAGAGTCCCCGTAGCGAAGTAGCGAGCCCAGTTCTTCTGATGATCCAGACCCCATCCAGAGACGTAGTAGAGGCTGGAAAAGACGAGCAACGCGCTAGCCATGAACGAGATGACAAGTGTGATGCCAGACATCTCGCGAAAACCCGGGATGGCGTTCGATTCAGTTTGGCGGACGCCGAGATAATGGCCGACGAGTAAGGCCAAAACGGCACAGCTGGAACCGCCGACCCAGCCCGCGAGGGCGATCTTCTTCAGCCCTTTCGCCAGCAGGGTGACGTGGCGGAGGGCATCTTCGGGGCGTTGAATGAACAGAGAGCCTCTAGCCATGAGTCTTTATCCAGTCCTACTATCGGCTTGATTGCGTCCGATCTTTAGAGGCCACGACTCCCTGACGGTCGCGGCTCGGTACGCATCGCGGCTCGGCAAGCATGCTGGTAGACTCTTGGGCGTGAGTCGGGAATCGGCAATTGCCGGTCTTTGTGCCACTTGCGCGCATGTGCGGCGGGTGACGTCGGACCGCGGGTCGGTCTTCTATCTGTGCCAGCTATCTAAGGAAGACCCCAGTTATCCGAAGTATCCGCGGCTGCCGGTGTTGGAATGCGCGGGATACGAGCGGGCGCTCGAAATTCAACTGTAGAGTTTCCGTCATCGCGCTGCCACACTTGCTTGCTAATCTGCTCAGGCGAAGTAGCGCAGACCAACAAACGGGGTAAATGAAAAATGAAGGCATGGAGTGCTGGGGTGGAAGTGTGTTTACGCAAGGCGGCCGCGACAAGTGAGCGCTTAGGGGCGCTGGCTGTGTTGCTTGCGGTATTGGTGGTCCCGCCAGCAGTCTTGGGGCAGGGCAGCGGATCGAGCCTCAGCGGATTGATTACGGACAATTCGCAAGCCGTGGTTCCCGACGCCACGGTTAAGGTCCGGCACGCGGCGACCAATGTGACCAGCCAGACGGTAAGCGACGCCGCGGGCTACTATCGTTTTCCAAGCTTGCCGGTCGGCGAATACGAAGTAACGATCGACCGCGCCGGATTCGCGCAGACCAGCCAACAGGTCCGCATCGAAACCGCCCGTGAGACTCGACAGGATTTCACGCTGGCCGTGGCAGGGGCGGCTCAGACGGTGACGGTTTCGGCCAACGTCGCCTCGTACTTGTCGCCGGACGACGCGATGATCGGCAGCACCTTCGACACCATTACCGTGGAGCAAACGCCGCTCTATCTGCGCAATTGGGACGACCTGCTGCGGCTAGCACCGGGAGTGGAAATGAGCCCGTACACCGCACAGAGCGGCGCTACCAGCGCGGGAAGAACCGGCGATTTCAACGTACACGGTATCCATTCGCTGGAGAACAATTTCATCCTGGACGGCATCGACAACAACAGCATGTCGGAAAATGTGCAGGAATTAAGCGATTCGACAGCGCGGCCGTCGGTGGATACGATCCAGGAGTTCCGCATCATAACCAATCCCTACTCGGCGGAGTTCGGCAGGGCGCCCGGCGCGGCCGTTTCGGTGGTCACCAAGGGCGGCACCAACGCGATGCATGGCCTGTTGTTCGAATATCTTCGCAATCGCGACCTGGATGCGAACGATTTCTTCTCGAATGAGAACGGGCTCACGAAGCCGGAAAACATACAGAACCAGTTTGGCGGCAACATCGGCGGTCCGATCATCAAGAACAAGCTCTTCTGGTTTTTCGACTACGAAGGAACGCGCATTCAAACGGCGATCAATAGAATCACCACGGTTCCGCTCCCGAACGAACGCCTCGGCAACTTTAGTCCGGCGGAAAGCGCGGCGCTGGGAATTCCATACCCTACGATCTACGACCCGACCACGGGCCAGCCGTTTCCCAACAATACGATTCCCGCTTCGCGGATCGATCCGTACATGACCAAGATCATGAACCTGTTTCCGTTGCCCAATATTCCTGGTGAATATAACAACTACACGCGCAACGGCAGCTCGTATGACAACGACGACAACTATGACGGGCGCGTGGATTGGAACGCCACCGATAAAGACCTGGTGTTTTTCCGTTATTCCTATTCAAATCGAGCGCGCTTTATTCCCGGATTCTTCGGCGGCATCGCGGACGGCACTCCCACCTCGGCCTGGGGCCGCCAGAAGCTGCTCTCGCACAGCGGCGTCCTAGGGTTCACGCACATCTTCACCCCGACCTTGACCAACGAGTTTCGGTTCGGCTATGAGCGCAATTACTCCTACGCCCAGCAGGATCCGTTCGGACTGAATCAGGTGGACCAATATGTGCCAGGCGTTCCGCAGAATCCGGCGGTGGCGGGCGGCATCTCGCAGACCTACTTTGACACCGAGGGCGCTTTGATCGGGTCGCCCGATTTTTTGCCGAAATTCCAAACGCCGCAACAGTTCCAATTGATCGACAGCGTGTCGCTGCTGGCTGGGACGCACTCCTTCAAGTTTGGCGGCGATATTCATTGGACTCGCAACATCTTCATGGACGAGCCGGGCACGCGAGGCTCGCTGTATTTCGACAACATCTTCACTTGCCAGAACGTTGCGGGCGAGTGCGCGAATAATACGGGAAACTCGTATGCCGACGGGCTGCTCGGCTACGTACAGGCTGCGCAGTTGACGAACGTATTCGACGTCGACCAGAGACTCCGCATGTTCGGTCTCTATGCCCAGGACGATTGGAAGGTGACGCGCAAACTGACGGTGAATCTTGGCCTGCGCTGGGACTTCGCGCCTTACCCATTGGAAGGCAAGAACCAACTGGCCAATTTCAATCCGGCGGGCGCGGGCAGCCTGACTCTGGCCACCGGCGGGTCGCTGGCGAGCAGGTCGCTCATCAATCCGGACTGGAACGATTGGGGCCCGCGCGTGGGGATCGCCTATAGTCTGGATCCGAAAACTGTGATCCGCGCCGGCTTCGGCCTGTTCTACACCTTGTTTGAGAGGGTGGGCAGCGAAGATGAGCTCGCGCTCAACCCGCCGGGCTTGGTGAACAACACGCCTGCCGTCGCACCCGGCGCCACCGCCCCGGTGTTCTTCCTGCGCGACGGATTTCCGGCCAACTTTCTCAATCCGGCGGATTTGGATCTGCAGACCACTCACCTGAGGGCCGCGAATCCAAATATGCCCAATGCCATGACACAGCAGTGGAGCTTCGGCATCCAGCGCGAACTTCCTGGAAACTTTCTCGCGGAGCTGAATTATGTTGGGACTCACTCGATCCATCTGCAAGAGCTCTCCGACCTGAACATGCCGGTGAATGGCGTGCTGCCATACCCGAACTTCGGATACATCGAATACGACAACGCGATTGCCAACGGACACTACAACGGACTGGAGGCGTCACTGACGCGGCGGTTCAGCAAGGGTCTGCAATTGCGACTGGCGTACACGTGGTCGCGCAGTATCGATGACGCACCGGAAGAACTGGTGGGCAACGATGCGTACGCGCAAAATGGGTACGGTCCGCAGTGGACTGGTCCCAGCGATTTCGATACTCCGCAGCGCGTGGTATTGAGCTACATCTGGGAACTTCCCGCCGGACGCGGGCATCAACTTTTCTCACACGGTTTGGCGGCCCAGGTTCTCGGCAACTGGAGAACGTCCGGCGTATACACTTTCTCGAGCGGCCTTCCGTTCACCGTATGGTCGGGGAGCGCGCTGACGACTGCGCTGGACCCCAATGGCGCGAGCGATCCTGTGAATACCGCGGTGCCGAACGTGATTGGCAAGGCGCAAATCGTCGGCAATGTGAACTGCTGGTTCTATGCCTCGCAAAATCCATATTGCGACGCCCTCGATCCGACCGGTAAGGATGCTTTCCAGTTGCAGCAGCCGGGGCAGTTCGGCAATTCGGGCCGCAACAGCCTGCGGGGGCCGCATGTCAACGTCTTCGATTTTTCGCTCATGAAGGACTTTGTGATCCGGGAGAATGCCAATCTTCAGTTTCGCTGGGAGGCGTTCAACCTGTTCAACACTCCGATTTTCGCGAACCCGAGCGCCGACTTCAGTAACGGCTCCGCGGGCCAGATCACCTCACTCGCGGGCGATCCCCGCGTGATGCAGTTCGCGCTTCGGTTGTCGTTCTGATGAGGGTAGCTAAATGAGAACAAAAGTCGTCGCGCTGCTATCGATATCTTTGTTGGTAATCCAAAACCTCGGCGCCTGGGGCATGCGCGGGCATACCATCGCGAACCTGGCCGCCGTCGAGGCGATCCCCGCAAATGGTCCCGTGTTCTTGAAAGCCCAGAAAGCTTATATAGGGCACATGGGCGTGATTCCGGACACGTGGCGTAGCTTTAGCGAACCGTTCCTGCGAATCTCGGAAGATCCTAATCACGGCTGGTATACCGAAGCGTTCAGCTTCGTCGGGGACCCGCCACCGTCGCGCACGGAATTCATTCTGCGTGTGTACGACGAATATCTGCGGACTGCGAAGTCCGATCCAGGCCGGGCGAAGTGGCTAAATATCCGATACACCGGGCTGCAAGCTTACTCGATCATGGAAGGCTATGAGCGAATGAAGGCGGGCATGCGGATCTATCGCGAAGCTTCGGATCCCAATCAGCACGCCCGCTACGATATCGCAAAGTTGTACGCCGGGATCTCGCCGCTGTTTCAGGATCGGGAGCAGTTGAAACAGATGCTGGCGAACGATGTTGCGTTCTACATGGGCTGGCTGGGCCACTATGCGGCGGACGCCTCCATGCCGCTGCATGATTCGATCCATCACGATGGCTGGGTGGGCGACAATCCCAAGGGCCACACGCGCGATGCGAGCATTCACGGCCGATTCGAGGACGATTACGTGGAATTGATCGGCGCGACGGAGCCGGATGTGCTGCAGTACGTCTCGAAAAAGGCGCGTTATCTGGAAGACCCATGGCGGGACATATTGAAATATTCACTCGATTCGCGCAATTACGTGGAGGACGTGTATCGGCTGGATCTGCGGCACGCGTTTGAGAATAAGAACGACCCGGAAGCGCGGGAGCTGGTCTTGAAACGTATCGCCGCAGGCGCCGAATTTCTGCGCGATCTGGCGTACACCGCATGGATCGACAGCGCGAAGCCGGCGCCAGCGGAGGAACCGGTGCAGACCGCGGCCGATCCGGAGAATCCGGAAAATCCCAAGTACAATCCGGCCACAGGTTCGGCGCCGGCGCCAGAGAAGAGATGAAGGTTGCTGCCCTCTTCCTTGGGACACTCGGACTTGGGTTCGCGCAAACGCCATCGCTCGATTTTCTGAATCACAATCGCCCGATTCTGGATGCCCATAATTGTTACCCGTACCAAGGCCGCTGGGCGGACCGTATCGATCGGGCGCTCGCGACGGGGTTTCCCAGCAGCATCGAACAGGACCTGGCGTGGCACAGCACAGGCGACAACGGCGAGGGTCGCGTGGTGCTTTCACACTCGCCGAAAACAACAGGAGCCGAACCATCGCTGCGCGATTATTTCTTCGAGCGCGTTCGGCCCATCGTGGAGAAAGCTCTGGCGGAAAACGATCAAGCGCACTGGCCGCTCGTCATTCTGCATTTCGATTTTCAGAGTACCGAGCCGCCGCTGCTGCACGCGGTTTGGACTCTGCTTGGCGAATACGAAGGCTGGATTACAACCGCTGTCAAAACCGCCGATCCTAGCCAGCTTTCGCCGTTGGAAGCGAAGCCGATCCTGGTGATCACGGAGGATTCCGACGAACAGGAGGCGGTATTTTTCAGCGAGGTGCCAGTGGGCGCGCGACTCCGCCTATTCGGTTCCGCGCATACCCGGGAAGTGGAGGCGGGCCCGATGAAGCAACGGATTCACCGAGCCGCGACGTTGCAGCCGGAAAAGCTTCTCACCGATCCACCGACCAACTACCGACGCTGGTGGAATAATTCCTGGTACCTGGTGGAAGAGGGCGGTCAAAAGAAGGCCCGAGCGACGGGCAAAGCATGGAGCGAGGCCGACGATCGCCGCTTGCGCGCACTGGTGGATTATGCGCATCGCCTCGGATACTGGATCCGGTTTTATACCTTGGATGGATTTCGAGCGGGCGGCAAAGATGGGTGGGATGAAGGTTATAACTTCGGCACGCGAGAGGCGGTTCTCGCGCGTTGGAAGGCGGCCCTGGCCGCCGGCGTGAACTTTATTGCCACGGACCAGTATGAGGAGCTCCGCGCAGTGATGAAGGCGGTCGAAGAACGCTGAGATTACTTTCGCGACGCAAACGGACCTGTGGGATTTACTCCGGCACCGGGTTCGAGTTTGGCGGCGTCATTTCGCGAGCGAGCGCGCCGCGGCTAACGCCGTCTCGTAATTCGGATGGTCGGCCACTTCCTTCACGTACTCGACGTGCCTGATGGTGTCGTCTTTATCCAACACGAAGATCGCGCGGCTCTCGATGCGCATGTCCTTGATCAGCGTTCCATAGTGTTCGCCGAACGAGCCGGACCGGTGATCGGACAGCATCTTGATCTTGTCCACGCCGTAATTGCCGCACCAGCGCTTCTGAGCGAACGGCAGATCCATGCTGATGGTGTAGATCTGGACGCCCGGCAGCTTGGCGGCCTCTTCGTTGAAGCGCTTGGTCTGCGCATCGCACACCGGCGTGTCGAGCGACGGGACCACGCTGAAGATGCGTACGGCCTTGCCAGTGCCCTCCAGATTCACCGGCTGAAGCGAGTCATTCACCGCGCTGAAATCGGGCGCCTTGTCACCGGCCTTCAGTTCGGGACCCAACAGCGTCAGCGGATTCCCTCGCATCGTCGTAGCTCCAGGTCGTTCCATGAATTCTCCTCAGTATGTTTGATTGAATTTCGACCTATTGTACCAAGCCGCCTCGCAACAGCTCGGCGAACTTTGCGAGTTGGCTGGTTGGCAATTGGCACACGTAGTTTTCGCAGACGTACGCGGTGGTTTGGCCGTCGATGGCGAGCATTTGGGCCGCCGCGGGAAAGAAGGTCGCGCCGGAGAGCAAGGTAATGGTGTAGGGCAAGAACCTCAAACGGATGTGGCGTAGGAATTCGCGAGTTTGCTCGGAATCGCGCGGTCCCGCGATGACGATTTCGCGCCGAGGAGCCAGGAAGTAATCGAGCCCGACCAACATCTGGGGCAGGGCGACGGGTTGTTGTGAGATTTTCGATCCGAGCGCGCGCAGGGTTCGCTCGGCTGATTCGCGATACTCGGCGCGGTCGGTGAGGTGTGCGAGCCTGAGCAGATCGAGCAGCGTCACGGAGTTTCCGGATGGCTCCGCGCCATCGTAATCGTCCTTCATGCGGAGCACCAGGTTGTTGTCGCCCGCCGCAGTGCTGAAGAAGGCGCCTTCGGCCGGATCCTCAAACAGCGCGCGCATTTTGTCCGCCAGGCGCAGCGCGGTTTCGACATGCTTCGGGTCGAAATCGGATTCATAAAGATCCAGGAGCGCGGCAATGAAGAAGGCGTAATCGTCCAGGAACCCGGCGATGGCCGCGTCGCCCTCGCGATAGCGCCGCAGCAAAATGTCCGATCTGCCATCGTACATACGCGTCAGAATAAATCCGACCGCACGCTGCGCGGCTTCCAGATACCGGGGGTCGTCCAACACCTGCGCGCCCTTGGCGAACGCCGAAATCATGAGACCGTTCCAGGCGGTCAGGATCTTGTCGTCCAGATGCGGCCGGACGCGTTTGGATCGGAGAGCAAGCAGGGCAGCTTTGACGGGCCCTAGCTCGGCCTCAGTCGCATCGTCGAGCGACTCGCGCAGATACAGGATGTTTTTGCCGGTGAATTCGCCGTGCGGGTCTTCGGAGACATTGCCATCGCGGCGAACGCCATACACGGACGCGACCTTCAGATAAGGCTCCAACTCGGCGGCGCTCCAGACATAAAAGGCACCTTCGCCCTTTTCCTTGGGATTCGCGGGATCGATGACGCTATCGGCGTCTTCGGCTGAATAGAAACCGCCCTCGGGAGCGGTCATGTCACGCAGCACATAATCTAGGGTGCTCCGGGCGATTTTCGCGTAAAAGGGATCGTGGGTAATCTGAAACGCTTCCAAATAAGAAATCGCAAGCTGCGCCTGATCGTACAGCATTTTCTCGAAATGCGGAACAAACCAGCGCTCGTCGACGGAATAGCGATGAAATCCGCCGCCCAATTGATCGTGCATGCCGCCGTTGGCCATGGCGCGCAAGGTGTCGAGCGTCATTTCGAGCGCTTCCTGCTTTGCCTCGGCATTTTGCGCCCGCACGCCATATCGCAGCAGAAAATTGAACACCACCGGCCGCGGAAATTTGGGCGCACTGCCGAATCCACCGTGGGCTCGATCGTACATGCGGCGAAAAGTTTGAAACGCGGAGTCGAGCACAGCCGAATCCGGCATGCCGATGGAGGGAGATCCCGCGCTGGTGTAATCGGCAAGCTGCGTGACGACATCTTTGCTCGACTGCTCGATGCGGCTACGATCCTTGCTCCACGCCTCGGCGATGCGCTGCAAAATCGCGCCGAACCCCGGCCTGCCATAGCGATTATCCGGGGGAAAATAGGTACCGCCGAAGAATGGCTTCAGGTCGGGCGTCAAGAACACGGACATCGGCCAGCCGCCCGAACCGGTGGTGGCCTGCACGAAGGTCATGTAGACGCGATCGACGTCCGGGCGCTCCTCACGATCCACCTTCACGGGCACGAACCAGCGATTGAGAATGGCGGCGAGGTCGTCGCTTTCGAAGGACTCGCGCTCCATCACGTGGCACCAGTGGCAGGTGGAATAGCCGACCGACAAAAAGATGGGCTTGTCTTCGGCGCGCGCTTTCGCGAAGGCCGCCTCGCCCCATGGGTACCAGTCGACTGGATTGTGGGCGTGCTGCTGCAGGTAGGGACTCTTCTCGCTGATCAGATGGTTGGACAATATGCTCTCGATTCCGGTGTCACGCTTCAACTGTAGCGAGGTTTGCGGCGTCCGGCGTGAGGGGCCGACAGGAGAAGGAAGGGAACTGTCGAAGGCGTATACTCGTATGAAGAAACAGGACGCGAGTCCCTGAACAAAGGGAGAGGATCATGTTTCACTTTCCGTTCTTTCTTGCAGGCATTGCGCTGTACTTCTTGCCGACCATCATCGGGGCGACGCGGCAGAAGACAAATCTCGTGGGAATTTTTCTGGTCAATTTTTTCCTGGGCTGGAGCGTCATCGGCTGGATCATCGCCTTGGTATGGGCCGTTTCCACCGAGCGCGTCGATCAGATATCCTACGCCCGGACGGCGCCGGTGCCGCAACCCCAGGGCCGTTTTTGTTCGAGCTGCGGGAGCGCGTGGCAGGCGGGGACGCAGTTCTGCGCGCATTGCGGGCAGCGGCTGGCGTGAGTGAAGAAGCCTTACATTGCGATAGACTGTCTGTAACGCCACTGTCATATGTAGGGTATAAAATGCTGCCCATGGACCAAATCCAAATCCAGCGGACGCCTGGGTCCGCGAGCGACGTGACCATTCTGACCCTGAACGGCCCCCTCACTATCGCGACGTTGTTCGACTTTCAAACCGCCGTCCGCCAGCCCGATCTGAAGAGCACCATCATCGATTTTTCGGGCGTGCCGTACATGGATTCCGCAGGGTTGGGCATTGTGCTCAGCCACTGGGCGCACACCCAGCGAATCGGCGTGAAGTTTGCGGCAGTGGGCATTTCCGAGCGCGTGCTGGTGCTTCTGGAAATGACTGGGGTCGCCAAACTGGTGCCGTGTTTCTCGAGCGCAGCGGAAGCCGAGCAGGCATTTTCGAGCGTCACGAATCCCTCTTCAGTAGGATCCGCTTAACACGAGTCTGCGGGTAGCCTCGACCGCATGTTATTGCGCTTAGACCGTAAAATATATTGCTGGACCGCTAGGATCTTGTGGTAACCTAGTGGGTCGAGCCCGCCATTTGATGAAGGACTACATCGCGTTAACGAAACCGCGAATCACCTGGCTTATCTTGATGAGCACGGGTGTCGGTTACTTCTTTGGGGCGAAAAATGGCTGGCACTGGCTGACGCTGCTCCACACCATTATCGGGACCGGGCTGATTGCTTCGGGGACTGCTGCGCTGAATCAATGGTACGAGCGAGATGCGGATTCAAAGATGCGGCGCACGCAGGCTCGTCCGCTGCCTTCGGGACGGCTGGACGCAGGAAAGGCGCTAGTCTTCGCGATCGCGATTTCAGTGGCCGGGTTCGTAGAACTGTGGTTCGGCGCGAACCCGCTCTGCGCGCTGCTGGGGCTCATCACGCTGCTCACTTACTTGTTCGTCTATACGCCGCTGAAGCAGCGCTCGCCGCATTCAACAACCGTCGGGTCCATTCCGGGGGCGATGCCGCCGCTGATCGGGTTCGCCGCCGCCAGCGGAACATTGACGTGGGATGCCTGGGTTCTGTTCGCGATTCTGCTTTTGTGGCAGTTCCCGCATTTCTATGCCATCGCTTGGATGTACAAAGACGACTACGCGCGGGCGGGCATTCGCATGTTGCCGGTGGTGGAACCGGATGGCAAGTCCACGGCGCGCCGCATTCTGCTCTATTCGATCGCGCTGATTCCCATTAGCCTGATGCCGAAGTTCTTTGCGATGGCCGGAAACATTTATTTGTATGGCGCGCTCGCGCTCGGCCTGGCGTTCCTGTACTATGGCCTGCGCATTCGCACGGATCGCACGCGGCAGCAGGCGCGGCGTGTATTGTTGGCGTCGGTGGTTTATCTGCCGATGCTGTTCAGCCTGATGTTGCTCGATCGCCCGGCATGAAGCTGTTTGTAGTTCTCGCGTTCCTAGCGGCCGTCACTGCTTGCACCCGGCGCGCGCCGCTGGAAGTCTACGGGGATATTCCGCAATTCGATCTCGTTGCGCAGAACGGCCAGCCGTTCCACAGCCAGGAACTGGCGGGCAAGATCTGGGTGGCCGATTTCATCTACACAACGTGCCCGGGGCCGTGCCCACGCATGACGTCGCAGATGCGCGAGGTGCAGGACGCGCTCCAGCAGGTGCCGGACGTGCGGTTGGTTTCTTTCACCATCGATCCGGCCAATGACACGGCACCCGTGCTGGCAGCATATGCGAAAGTCCACGGAGCTTCGCCTTCCATGTGGTATTTCTTGACCGGTCCCATACCGACGCTACAGATGCTGGATCGCGATGCATTCAAGCTGGGCAACATCGACGGGACGCTCGAACATAGCACGCGCTTCGTATTAGTGGATCGCCAAGGACGGATTCGCGGCTACTACGATACGTCCGAAGCCTCGTCGATTCCCAAGGTGATTTCGGACATTCGCGCGCTGGCCTCGGATCGCACCTGATGGACATCCATTCGCTGCCGGCATTGAACGCTACGTTGAACGGCATCGCGGCCGTACTGCTGGTGATCGGGTATACGCTGATCCGGCAGAAGCGCATCCAGGCGCATAAGCGCGTGATGCTGACGGCGTTCGGCGTATCGGTGGTTTTCCTTGCGAGCTATCTAGTTCATCATGCGTTGGCAGGCATTGTGTACGACCAGCACACGGGCTTGCGGCACGCGATTTACCTGGCGGTCCTCGACACGCACACGCCTTTGGCCGTGGTCACACCGGTGCTCGCCATCATCACGCTGCGGCGCGGCCTGAAGATGGACGTGAAGCGGCATCGCGCCATCGCGAAGTGGACGTTTCCGATTTGGATGTATGTGAGTGTGACAGGGGTCATCGTTTACTTCATGCTGTACCGGTTTTAGGGGAGGAATACGAGGGAGACGAGGAAGACAAGGAATGGAGGTAGTTGTCGAGAAAGCGGCTCGTTTCGTCTAGCAAAAGCAACACTGCATGGGTGTCGGAATACCCGAGGTCTTGCGTCAGGATCAGGAAACAGCGGCACTCCTCCAAAGATGCCTGGGCGATGTTCAGAAATCGCGCCTTGTCAGCTCGTCCCCTGCGCTTGAAACCCTCGGCGATATTGGCCGGAACGGAAACCGCCGCTCGCCGCATTTGAAGAGCCAGCCCATAGGTTTCTTGCCTCGGAAAGCCAGATGTTAGAGAATACACAGCCAAAACGAGCTTGTGCGCTTTCTGCCAGACCAGCAGGTCTTGAAAATTTCGTGCTGGTGTCTGCACGCGAATAAGTGTATTCCTCGTCTTCCTTGTCTCCCTGGTATTCCCTGTATTCTGAAATAGTGCCCCCAACCAAAGGCCATCTCACCGCTCAAACTTCCGCGGCCGGTTGAGCGTCGAAACTGAGTCCAAAGGTTTTGGACCAAGTGCTCGCCCGGATCCCACGCTGGGCGAACGAAAACGTGCTGGTCGGGTTTGATACCGCCGACGATGCCGGCGTGTACAAGCTAACGCCGGAGTGTGCCTTGGTTCAGACGGTGGATTTCTTCACGCCGATCGTCGACGACGCCTACACGTTCGGCGCGATCGCCGCGGCCAACGCATTGAGCGACGTCTACGCGATGGGAGGCAAACCGATCTCGGCGCTCTCGATTTTGACGTGGCCCGCTCAAGGCGATTTGGATGAGCTGGCCCAAGTCCTGAAGGGCGGCGCGGAGAAGATTCACGAAGCCGATTGCGCGCTGCTCGGGGGCCACAGCGTCAAGGACGAGGAAATCAAGTTCGGGTACGCCATTACCGGCTTGATTCATCCGGATCGCATCAAGACCAACGCGGGGGCCCGGCCGGGCGATGCGCTGCTGTTGACCAAGCGCCTGGGAACGGGCGTGATTGCGACGGCATTGAAGCAGGGTACCGCGAAGGATTCCGATGTCGAAGCGGCCGTTCAATCCATGCTGAAGCTCAACCGCGCGGCCTGCGAAGCGATGCTCGAATTTGATGTTCATGGTTGCACCGATGTGACCGGCTTTGGGCTGATCGGCCACGCGCGCGAGATGGCGCTCGGGAGCAAAGTGACGCTTGAAATCGATCCGCGCCTGCTTCAATTTCTGCCCGGAGCGGTGGAATACGCACGGCGCGGCGCGATCCCGGGCGGGCTCAAGAACAATCGGGAATTTGCGTCGTCTTGCGTGGAGGGAACTTCGGAATTCGAGGATCTACTTTACGATCCACAGACGTCGGGCGGCCTGCTGATCGCGTTGCCGGAGCGCGACGCGGCGGCATTTGAAAAGAAAATGCCCGACGCTTATCGCATCGGGCAGGTGACGGAGAGAACGGGAAAGCCGATCCGGTTACTTTGACCGCTCCCTCACGGTCGCGGCTCGGTAGGTCGCGGCTCTGTAGGTCGCGGCTCTGTTTACTTTGAATCTTCCGGCGTAATACCGCCCTGTTGCGCGGCTTTCGCGGCGGCGGCGGCTTTCGCCTTCTTGGTATCGAGCGCCTTCTGGACCCACTTGTCGGCGGTGTCGACGTCGGTCTTATACTGCTCGGGCGTGTCATCCAGGTCGGCCTTTTCGCGAATGAGAAGGTTCATGTAGGCCATCGCATCGTCGTAGTTCGGATCGATATCCAGCGCCTTCTGCAGATTCTTCATGCCGTCGTCGACGACGGCGCCATACTGCGTCTGCAAATCCGCCTTGACCTTTTTGTCCTTCAGCGGGCCGGGCTCTTCGGACTTCAAACCCAGGTCCTGGCGCGCTCTCTGCCAGGCGGCGTACCACTTCACCCAATCAATGACGGCGAGGCTGTAATAGCCTTCCTTATTCTGGGGATCGGCCGCGACCAACTTGAGGTACCATTCCTTGGCTTCGTCGAGCTTCTTGAGCTTCTGATCCAGGTCCGGCATGCTCTGCGCCTGCTGATAGGCCAACGAAGCGAGCGAAGCCAGAGCCGTGGTGTCGGTGGGACTCTTCTCCAGGACCTTGGCAAATTCCGCTTTCGCCTGATCGGCCAGCTGCACGTTCTCCGGCGACGTGGCGCCGGGAATATACTGGCTCATGTATGCGGTGGCCAAGTACAGACGAGGCATGGTGTTTTCCGGATCGAGCTGCACCGCGGTCTTGAAGTAATCCACGGCTTCCGAGTACTTGGCGCCCTTGTAGGCCTGCACGCCGTGGTTGAGGGCGTCGCGCGAGCGGAGTTTATCGCAACTTGTCGTGAAGAGAATCAGCCCGCCGATGCCGGCTACGAGAAGTATGTTCCGCATCGCTCAGTTTCCTGCTTCCAGCTTCGGCGTCATCAAACCGACTTTATCCATCTGCGCGCCCTTGGCGATATCGATGGCCCGAGCCACGGTCTGAAACTCCAGGTCGGGATCGCCCTTAACGAAGACCACTCGCTCGGCCCGGGTCTTAAAGATCTGCTCGAGGCGCGGACCCAGCTTGTCCATGTCGGTGTCTTCGTTGTTGATGTGCATGCTCTTGTCTTTATCGATGACAATCACCACGGTACGATCCTGATCGGGAGGCGGCTGATTCTTCTTATCCGGGGGTTCGGGCGCCAAAGCTTCCAACCCGTGCGGCGTCAGCGGCGTGATCACCATGAAGATGATCAGCAGCACCAGCAGAATGTCGATCATGGGCGTCATGTTGATGTCGCATCTCGGCCCGCCCTTGTGGCCGCCCACTGCCATTGCCATAGTTCGTTACCTCGCTTGATATTAAAACTTTATCTACTTACTGTCCGCGGCCCGGTGGGACTCGTGAGGCTCCTCGGTAATGAGACCGAGCTCGCTCGCTCCGCCGGCGCGCAGATTATCCACCACGTCCTCGACCACTTCATAGCGCGCTCGGGCATCGGCTTTAATGTATACCGTTTTGTCCACCCGATTGGTGAGCAGATCGCGAACCTTTTCGGGCAGCTGATCGGCCCCGCTGAGCTTCAGATTGCCCGGACTCAAGAACACGCCGCCGTTGCGGGTGATCGAAATCAGGATGGCGTCTTCCTTGTCGGCCGCTTGCATGGTGACGGGATTCTTGGTCTTCACCAGGTCCACCGAAACGCCGTGCGTCAACATGGGCGTGATCACCATGAAGATGATGAGCAGGACCAGCATGACGTCCACCATGGGCGTCACGTTGATGTCGGCTACGGGAGGAGGCGCTGTCTTCTTTTCCATTTCCAAACTCCTTTTCGGTTCGGGGGCGCGGACTTCATTGGGGTCCACACCCCGTTCCGAATTCAACTCACAGTTACTTTACATCCGCTCCCTCACGGTCGCGGTTCAGTTACTTACTTCGCCGCAGTGGCGCCGCGCTGCACGCGCTTCAGGAAATAATCCAAAAGCTCGGAGCTGGAGTTGCCCATCTCCACGTCGAAGGCGTCGATGCGGTTGGTGAAGTAGTTGAACGCCCAAACCGCGGGCACGGCCACGAACAGACCAATAGCGGTAGTGACCAAGGCTTCCGAAATACCGCCGGCCACGGCGCCGAGACCGGTGGACTTCTGCGTTGAAATGCCGGTGAACGCGTGAATGATGCCGAGCACCGTGCCGAACAATCCCACGAACGGAGCCGTGGAACCGATGGTCGCCAAGCCGCTGACGCCACGCTTCAGTTCGGCGTGTACGATGGCTTCCGAGCGCTCCAAGGCGCGCTTGGACGCTTCAATGTCTTCTCCTGGAATATCCGCGCTCAACTGATGCGCCCGGAACTCCTGCAAGCCAGCCACGACAACCTTGGCCAAATGGCTCTTGTTGTAACGGTCGGCGATCTTGATCGCTTCATCCAGCTTGCCTTCGCGCAGCGCTCCCGCCACGGCGGGGGCAAACTGGCGCGACTGCTTACGAGCGCCGTTATAAGCGATGGCGCGATCGATCATGACTCCGATCGACCATGCGGACATGAAGAAGAGAACGATCACGACCAGCTTGGCCGCCCACCCCATGTTGTTCCACATGCCGACCACGTCGAAATTGACAGATTGGTCCTGCAAAAGCATGAACGACCAAACTTGTAATTGTAGAAACATCTGATTCTCCTGCGAGTTGAATTTAAACTTCTGCTATTGACTCAACGTAAAATTAACTTCAATCGTGGTGACGACTTCCACCGGGTCCCCGTTAAGGAGCGTCGGCTTGTACTGCCATTGCGAAACGGCCTGTTTAGCCGCTTCCACCAGGAGCGGATGGCCGCTCACCAATTGAAGATTCTGAATGGTGCCGTCCTTGCCGATAATGGCGGTAAAACGCACGACACCTTGAATACGGGCTTGCTTGGCCAACGGCGGGTACAAGGGAGTGACCTTGCGGATCAGGTTGGCCTGTTGCACCTGGCCGCCGACGCGAATTCGCGAAGGGGCAGCTTTCTTTTCTTCTTTCACCGGAGGCGGCGGAGGAGCCGCATTCGGCACGCCACCGAGGATTCCACCGAGAACGCCACCGGGTGCTCCACCGGGAACCCCACCCACCACTCCACCTACTACGCCGGAGCTGGACGGAGGCGGCAGTTCCTCTTCCTTAATATTGGCGATGTCTTTGGGGATGGTCTTCGGCGCGGTCAGCTTGCCGGCGTCGAACTGACGGGGAATGATCTTGACGACCTTGGGCGGCGCTGGGGGAGGAGGAGGCGGCGGAGGCGGCGGAGGCGGAGGCGCCACCAGGAAACTGGTTAACTGAGCGCGGGGCAGGGTGTCCGTATAAATTAGCGGGATCAGAATGGCGATTCCGATGGCCATCACCTGAAGCGCGAAAGTCAGGAACACCGACCAAGTTTTGTTGGTCTTGCCGGTGCTTACAAAGCTTTGCTCAAACATGCCTCACCTCGTCCCAAAGTTGCCTTGCGCGGATGCGCAGAAATTATCATACATACTCTTGCTGCCTATTTCACCTTGGCCGCCCCCCGGCCCGATCGATCCTTCGGCGGCGCGGCTTTTCCCGATCCACTTTGGGCCGCCGGCGCCGATACTTTGGCCGCGGGAACCGGAGCATCGGGTCCCTTGCGCGGTACCGCGACAGCGCCGCGAGAGGCACGCTTGCGACCCTCCAGGAAATTATGCCAGAAGATCAGGATCGGACTAGCAACGAAAACCGATGAATAAGTACCAACGATGATGCCGCAGGTTAGCGCGAAGGCGAAACCGTTTAGTACCTGGCCCCCGAAGATCAGCAGAGCCAGAGCCGTCAGTAATGTCAGTCCCGATGTGAGCACGGTACGGCTCAGGGTCTGGTTGACGCTCTTGTTGATGAGAGGCTCTAATTGCTCGCGACGTAGAATTTTGAGGTTCTCTCGCACGCGGTCGAAGGTCACGATGGTGTCGTTCATCGAGTAACCGACCAAGGTGAGCAACGCGGCCACTACCGTCAGAGTGATCTCTTTATTGAACAGCGAGAATAGACCAATGGTAATGATAGTGTCGTGAAACACCGCGATCACCGCGGCGGCGCCATAGATCCATTCGAAGCGAAACGCGATGTATACCAGCATTCCACCCAGAGCGTACAAGACCGCGAGAATCGCCTTGCGTTGCAACTCTCCGCCGATCTTCGGCCCTACCACGTCGGTGCCAACGACGGCCACCGAGTCAGGGTAGGTCTGTGAGTTAAGTACGGTGAGCACCTGGGGTGTGACTCCTGGTACCGAACGCAGCTCATCGAGATTCTTGATCAAGCCGTTGTGCTGCTTCCGGTAGTCCATGATGCCGGAAACGAGCGACTGCAGTTGTGGATCCGACAACGGCACGCCCGCAGCCGCCAGAGGATCGCGCAGATGATCGGCCAGCGCTTGGGCGCCGCCCGAGTTGATGTTGTACTTGCCATTGGCGGGCTGCCCGAACGCGGCGTCCAGGCTCTCGATTACCGTCTGGCGGGAAGACTGCAAAGCGGCGTCCTGCAGGGCATCGATACCGACGATGTCCTCGGGGTAGCCGGAGACCTCCTGCACTTCCACGGGGAGCTTGCCGGATAGCGCGGCGCGAACCTTATCCACCGGAGGCCGATTGGCGAAACTAACGGTGATCAGCGCTCCCCCCCGAAAGTCGATGCCGTAGCGGGGACCGCCCTTGACGGCCAAGCTGATAAGGCCGGCCACCGTGAGGACAAGGGAAAGGCCGATGAAAGGCCATTTCTTGCCGAGAAAATCAAAATCGCTGTGCTTGAAAAATTCCATGTCACCAGTCGCAGCGCCAGCATCTGATTAAGTTAGACACCAGCTTGGCGGAAACAGTTCCCGCCTGTAAAAAATTCTAAACGCTCGTCCCTCAAATACTGAGGGCTGCTACCTGCCGTTTGCCGGATAGTTCAGCGTCAAATATCGTCCTGGACACAAACACGGCGGTAAACAGGTTGGCGAAGAGCCCGATCAACAAGGTAACCGCAAAGCCCTTTACGGGCCCGGTCCCAAATATGAACAGAAACGCACAAGATACCATGGTGGTCACGTGCGTGTCGATAATGGTCAGGAAAGCTTTGGAAAAGCCCGCGTCCACGGCAGCCACCACGGCCTTGCCGGCGCGCAGCTCTTCGCGAATGCGTTCAAAGATCAGAACGTTGCTGTCCACGGCCATACCAATTGTAAGAATGATGCCCGCGATGCCGGGCAGAGTTAGAGTGGCGTCGAAATAAGCCAACGCCGCGATTAAGATCACCGCGTTGAGAACCAGGGCCAAAGTCGCGTTGATGCCCGAACGGCGGTAATAGAAGAGCATGAAAACCACCACGGCCACCAGTCCCGCGATACCGGCGGCGAAGCCTTCGTGAATGGAGTCGGCGCCGAGCGAGGGACCCACCGTCCGCTCTTCTTCGACGTTGAGGGCGGCGGGCAGCGATCCGGCGCGTAGGTTCAACGCCAGGTCCGCCGCTTCCTCCTGGCTGGATGCGCCGGTAATTCTGCCGGTGTCGCTAATCTTGCTTTGAATGGTGGGCGCGCTAATCACAATGCCATCCACCACGATGGCGGCGCGCATGCCGATGTTGGCCTCAGTATAGGTAGCGAACTTCTTGGCGGCTTGCTGGGTGAGAACGAAGTTAGTCTCCCAGCGGTTCAGCTCTCCGGCGGCCGCGCTGGCGTCGCGGATGTCGGTGCCGCGCACCACCGGGATGCGAGATACCAGATACCAGGTCTGCTGTCCGTCGCGTAACGCGGTAGGCACCAGCTTGGTGTTCAAGGGGAGAATCCCACCCTTTTTGGAGTACGCTTCTTCCTTCGAATTGAAGGGGCCGTCCACCACAGCATCCCATTCGAGCTGGGCCTGAGTCTGCAAAATTTGTTTCACGTGCGCTGGATCGTCGACGCCCGGAAGCTGGATCAACAGTTCGGCTTCAGCGTCGCTCCGTCCGGTGGGCTGCACCGAGGATTCAGACAGGCCCAGACCATTGATCTTGCGCTCGATGGTGGCGGTGGTTTGGGTCATGGTGTCCTGCTTCAGCTTTTGACCGGCACTAGGTTTCAGCGTGAGCTTATAGTCGGTGGAGTTGAGAGCGGTAGGGACCCAATCGGCAAACTGATCGTTGATGATGCTGCGGAAAGCGCCGCTCTTGTTGCTCGGAATGCCTTTGACGTCGATCTCGATCTTATCGGCATCCTGCAGGGTGGTGGGATCGTTGCGGGTGATATCGCCCGACGCGGTGATGCCGTCCTTTTGCAGTTCCTCGCGCATCACCTGGATCACGTTGTCCGCGGCCGCCTTGAAGGCGTCCTGAAGCTGAACCTGCATCACCAATTGCGTGCCGCCGCTCAAATCGAGCCCCAGCCGGATGTTCTTCTTCCAGTTGGCGACGAGCTCGTCCTTGGATTTGGGAATGCCGATCACGCCATACAGGCAGACCAGGATAACGGCGACGATGATGCCGAATCGAATTTTTGTGCTGCTAGTCATATTGGTTAGTTATGCCGCTTCCTCACGGTCGCGGTTCAGTTTTGCTCGCCGGTCGGGGTTCAGTTTCACTTGTCGGCCTTCTTTTCTTCGGTGATCAAGCTCGCCACCGCGCTACGCGCCACCTGCAATTTCAGGTTGTCGGGCTTGACGCGCAATATCAGCGTGTCGTCGGGATTGACGCTGACAATGGTCCCGATGATACCGCCGGTAGTCAGCACCTGGCTGCCGTTTTCCAGTGTCTTTAACATTTGCTGCTGCTGCTTCTTCTGGCGCTGCATGGGCATGAAGACCAGCAGATAGAAGATGGCCACCAGGGCGAGCGGAAGAAGCAAGGTGCCGATGGAGCTGCCTCCCGGCGATGTCTGCAGAATCAAGAGCGCGAGTGGTGTCATGTTTACGGACGGCAGTTCCGTTTCCGAGTATCACACAAGCAAATCACCATTGGAAATGGAATTCCAGGAGTACAGCGGCGGAATGATCTAACCTGATTCTACTACCGAATTGCGGACGCTGTCCAAGAAAGCCCGAAATCTCCCAAGTAGTATAGACTGCCGCATTTGGCGCATCATGTCAAGGTAGTACTTCAAATTATGGATAGTGGCGAGGGTGGAAAATAGCATTTCGCCGGCTTGGAACAGGTGGCGGAGATAGGCGCGCGAGTAGGTGCGGCAGGTGAGGCACTGGCAGTTGGGGTCGAGCGGGGCAGGATCGTCGCGATAGCGAGCCTGCTTGATAATCACTCGTCCAGAAGCCGTGAAGAGGCAGCCGTTCCTGGCGTTGCGCGATGGCAGGACGCAATCCATCATGTCGACGCCGCGGGCCACGTATTCGGCGAGTTCTTCGGGCATGCCGACTCCCATGACGTAGCGCGGACGGTCGGCGGGGAGCAGGGGAGTAGTGGCTTCGGTCATCTCCATGCTGAGCGAGCGCGGCTCGCCCACGGAGAGGCCGCCGATAGCGTAGCCGGGCGCGTTAAGCTGGACGAGTTCGGTGGCGCAGTCGCGGCGAAGGTCGGCGAACATGGAGCCTTGGACGATCGGGAAGAGAGCCGAGCAGTGGTCGGAATCGGCGGTCCGCTGCTGGAAGTGATGGTACGCCGTACGTGCCCATCGCACGGTGCGGCGCATGGCTTGATTCGCCGCTTCGTGGCTGGCGGGATATTCAAGGCATTCGTCGAGCGGCATCATGATGTCGCTGCCGAGGGCGAACTGGACGTCGACGGTGGATTCCGGCGTAAACATATGCGCGTCGCCGTCCAGGTGCGAGCGGAAAAGGACGCCTTCTTCCGAGATCTTCCGCAGGTCGCTCAAGCTGAAGACCTGGAAGCCGCCGGAATCGGTGAGTATGGCGCGCGGCCAGGACATGAACTTGTGCAGTCCGCCGAGCTTGCGGATCACTTCGTGGCCTGGGCGCAAGAACAGGTGATAGGTGTTGGCGAGGATGATGTGGGCGTCCAGGCCGTCGGGGAGTGGAGCGGCGAGGTCGCGCTGCATGACGCCTTTAACCGTGGCCTGCGTGCCGACCGGCATGAAGACCGGCGTTTCGATGACGCCGTGCGCGGTGTGGAGCAGGCCGGCGCGGGCGCCGGTGGAGGGGCAGGTGGCGAGGAGTTCGAAGCGCACTATTTCAATGTAAGCAACATCAGCGAGGTCTGCTCTGTCGCGATGCGCATGTGCCTAGCCGCCGAACGGTGTCTGAGTGTTCCGGGTGTTCCGACCGGCTCCAACGCGAACCGAATGAGGCTAGTACAACTGTGGAAGACTTAAAGGAATGGAGAACGACGCCGACCGTATAGTTGCTGAGATCCTCCGTGCCGACGATTTGTTTTTGGCTGAGGTCGGCAGGCTAACCCTGCTGTGCAGCTACGTTGAGGATTGTCTGCGCAGTGACGCGCTGCGACTTCGACAGTTGATCTCCGACGAGCGGATCAAGGAGGAAGAAGCCACCCGGGTCGGGAAGCTTCGGATACTCGAAAAGCGCGACTTAGTCAGGGTAGAGTGCTCGCGAATTAGCCGCTACTATGGGGTTGACGACAACCAAGTGGGAAAGATCCTGGACGAATTCGGTAACATTAATCGACTTCGCCGAACCGTGATGCACGGTTGGATTCGCTTCGCTGGTCGAGCGAGAGGGCGAGCCCGGTTTTCGTGGACAGCCGCGGTAACGCTTGCCCCGCATGGCACAACGACATCGTGGATCTGAATCTTCGGGTTCTCAACTGGGTGCGTGAATACCATTTAGAGCTGGCAACTTTTCTAAAGGCGGCGATGAGCGCGGTTGACGACTTCGTGGACAGGTTATTACGGTACCCGAGGCTTCCTAGTCGTGCACGAGCCCTTCTGGAAGTCTGGCAAGCACGTCCTGAGGCGGATCATCTTATGACTGATAGCTAAAAGTCCTGTTTTCCGGGGCGAGCATTCGCGTTCGTTGGCTGCTTCGCTCATACCAACGGGTTCTTTCCTCTTCCGGGTGGAAGCCACATCCAGTCACCTAGCCAGCGCTGATCTCCGATCCGAACTCTTCTTGCGCAGTCGGGCGAGCACCTCGTCCCCCGCAGCGGGCTTCACCCTACCGCTTTTCAGGTCGTCATAACGGCTGTCGAGCATTTCGCGCGATTGCGCAAGGTCGGCCACGTATCCCGCCAAGGCATCCTCAATCAGCTTTTCGACCGGACGGCCCGTCTCACTGACCAACTGATCGATCTTGGCTTGCAATTCCGGGGCGAAATTGACTTCAACGGCTTCGGAGTAGGGGAAAACTACGCTTCAGGCAAGCCAGACCGAGGCATTGAACGAGACTACGGATGGACGGCGGAAGGAATCCGGCGGACGCGGATTTCCTTCTCGCGTTTGCGCGTCCGCGCGATGTCATAAGAGGCTTGCATGCGCATCAACGTGTCCATCTTCAGGCCGAACGCCTTCTCAATACGAAGCGCCATCTCGCCCGAAAGGTCGGACTTGCCGTTGAGCAGGCTAGACAGCGCGGGGCGAGAGACCTGGAGCGCGGCCGCGGCCGACGTGACGGACAAACCGGCGGGTTCGATGATTTCAGTCCGAATGAAATCGCCGGGATGGGGTGGATTCTTCATGGGCATGGTTGCTGGACCTAATGGTAATCCTCTCACGTCGCGATTCCTCTCCGCGCCAACGGGAGGCGGCAAGTCTCCTGCGCTACGCTGAGAGTTTCCCCGATGCCTTTCGAACCCCTCCAGCGCCACTTCCGTGCGCGGCGCATGGCCCTGCTGGCGAAAACCGTGGGACTTTCGCGCGAGATGCGGGTGCTCGACGTCGGCGGCACGGTCGAGATCTGGCGACTGGCGCCGGTGATGCCGCGGCTCGTCTTACTTAACCAGGCCCGGGCGCGGTACGAAATCGGCGCAAACGAATCGGCTGTTCTGGGTGATGGAGCGAAGCTCCCGTTCGCCGATCAATCCTTCGATCTCGTCTTCAGCAATTCTGTGATCGAGCACGTCGGCGGCCGTGCGGAACAGGCCCGGTTCGCGGCCGAGATCGCGCGAGTCGGCAAAAAATACTGGGTGCAGACTCCGAACCGATATTTTCCAATCGAGCACCATTTATGGACGCCATTCGTGCATTGGCTTCCGCGCTCATGGCAAGCGGCGATCCTCAAGCGTTTCTCGATATGGAGGCTCGCGACCAACTACGATGCCGCGCAGCGCGATTTTTACGTCAATCACTATTTGGATTCGATCCGATTGCTTTCAGCCTCCGAGTTGCGCGCGCTCTTTCCGGGAGCCATGATCCTGCGCGAGCGTTCCCTTGGGTGGACCAAATCGTTAATCGCCTGGTCCGGGGTACCATGAGAATTCGAACATTTTCATGGCCCTCCGTTTCTACAACACTCTTACTCAGCAAGTGGAGCCTTTTCAGCCGCTCGAAGGCAACACGGTCCGCATGTACACCTGCGGCCCGACGGTCTACAACTACGCGCATATCGGTAACCTGCGGACGTTCACCTTCGAAGACATTCTGCGGCGTTGGCTGATTTATCGCGGCTACCAGATGAAGCACGTGATGAACATCACCGACGTGGACGACAAGATTATTCGCAACGCCGCGGCCGAAAATAAGTCGCTCGCCGAATACACCTCGAAGTACACGCAGGCTTTTCTCGAAGACATGGCCGCGCTGCGCCTCCAAAAGCCGGAGTTGATGGTGAAGGCGACCGAGCATATTCCGGAGATGGTGGACGCCATCGAGAGATTGGCTGAACGCGGGTTTACCTATCAAAGCGACGGATCCATTTACTATCGGATCGCGAAGTTTCCTGAATATGGCAAGCTATCGCACAACGATTTCAGCGGCATCCGGGCCGGGGCGCGCGTGGACGTGGACGAATACGACAAAGCAAACGCGCGCGATTTTGTCTTATGGAAAGCGCCCAAGGACGGCGAAGTTTTCTGGGATAGCGAGATCGGTCCGGGGCGGCCGGGCTGGCACATCGAGTGCTCCGCGATGGCGATGAAGTATCTGGGCGAAACGCTCGATATTCACGCTGGCGGCGTCGATCTGATTTTTCCGCATCACGAGAACGAGATCGCGCAATCGGAAGCGATCACGTCGAAGCCGTTCGCGCGCTTCTGGCTGCATTCGGAGTTTCTAAATGTTGAGTCGCAGAAGATGGCGAAGTCGGCTGGGAATTTTTATACGCTGCGGGATTTGCAAGCCGAGGGTTACCAGCCTGAAGTGGTGCGCTATCTGCTGGCGTCGGTGCCGTATCGCAAAAAGCTGAACTTCACCTTCGATGGGTTGAAGGCCGCGGCTACGGCCATCGACCGCTTGCGCAATTTCAAGCTGCGCCTGGAGACCGACAAGTATCCTGACGGTGTAAACGAAAAACTTCTGGAGCGGACCCAAGCGGCGCTCCGCCAATTCGAAGAAAGCCTCGACGACGATCTGAATACCGCCGAGGCCCTGGCCGCGCTGTTCGAGTTCGTCCGCGATGCCAACACGGCCATGGACGCGGGCGAGTTTCGCGCTGAAAATACCGCGCCGGCGCTGGATCTTCTGGAGCGTTTCGACAGGATCTTCGCCGTGCTGGAGCCGACCAAGGCCGAGGGCGGGCTGTCGGACGGGCGCGTGGACGAGCTCATTCAAGAGCGCAATGCCGCCAAGAAAGCGCGCAACTTCGCGCGGTCCGATCAGATCCGCCAGGACCTGCTCGACGCCGGGATCATTCTGGAAGACACTAAAGAAGGAACCCGCTGGAAAAGAAAGTAAGCCGAGGAAATAAGCCAAGGAAGTACGTATGAAAATGGAGACTAAAGCTGTACACGCGGGCGACCGGAAGCGAAATCCAGACGCACCGGGGGCCTTTGTTCCTTCGTCGACGCCCATCTATACCGCGACCACGTATCTCTACGAAGAAACCGCCAAGCTGGACCGCGTGCTGGGCCGCGAAGAGCCGGGCTTTTGCTACGGCCGTTACGACAATCCCACGCGCACGGGCCTGGAAGAATTGTTAACCGAACTGGAGTCGGGCGCGAGCGCGCAGGTGTGCTCGTCGGGAATGATGGCGATTCACGTCGCGCTACTCGCGGCGCTGACCGACCGGCGGAAGTCCGTGCTGGCCGCGAACGCGCTCTACGGCGCGACGACGACGCTGCTGACTCAGGTATTGGAGCCGATGGGAGTGTCGGTCGATTTCGTCGACATTTGCGATCTGGCGGCGGTGGAACAAAAGATCGGCGAAACCAAGCCGGGCTGCATCGTGATGGAGACCATGTCCAATCCGCTGCTGCGCGTGGGCGATATGGATCGAATCGCGGAACTGGCGCGCGCGGCTGGCGCGGCATTGCTCGTGGACAACACGTTCGCGTCTCCGCTGCTGGTGCGCCCGCTGGAGCATGGCGCGAATCTGGTGGTTGAGAGCCTGACGAAATTCCTGGCGGGGCACGGCGATGTTCTGGGCGGCGTGGTGGTTACCGATGAGGCGCACGTAGATGTGGTGCGAACTCTGTCGCGCACTTTAGGCCCGGTGCTCGGACCCTTTGAAAGTTTCCTGACGATGCGCGGCATCAAGACTTTTGTGCTGCGCGTGGAGCGACAGTGCGCCAATGCCTGCCGCATCGCGAGCTGGTTGCAATCGCATCCACGAGTAGCGCGCGTGCATTACCCGGCCGATCCGAATCATCCGGATGCCGCGGTGATTCGGCGACTGTTTCCCGAAGGCCTTTACGGCGCACTGGTTCCGTTCGAGATCAAGGACGCGACGAAGGAAGACGTGTTCCGCTTTATGGACAAGCTGAAGCTGGTGGTACGCGGCACTTCGCTCGCCGACGTTCACAGCTTGCTGTTGTATCCCGCTATAGCGTCGCATCGTGAAATCGCGCCCAAGCAACGCCAGCGGATGGGCATTGGAGACGGCCTGGTGCGGCTGTGCGCGGGCATCGAGGCGGCGGACGACATCATCGCCGATTTGGATCAGGCACTCAGCTAACGCCGGGACGGATGCCGGCCGGAATGTTATGCTGGCCGGTAACCGAAAAGGCGCGTGCAAGATTACGCACGCAGAGGAAGGAGATTTCGATGGAAGCAACCAGGCGAACTTTCCTCACCGCGGCGGGTGCTGTAGCGGCACAGAACGTGGCACACGGACAAGATCACGAGCATGAGCATCAAGCGGTTCCATCCGAACCCGCGTTGCGGGTGAAAGCGCTCGAATCGCTGCTGGTGGAGAAGGGCTTGGTGGATCCGGCGGCGCTCGATCTACTGGTCGACCGGTTTGAGAACAAAGTGGGTCCGCGTGACGGAGCGCGGGTGGTGGCGCGCGCCTGGGTGGACTCTGCCTACAGGCAGCGCTTACTAACGGATGCGCCATCGGCCATCGCGGAGCTAGGCTACACCAGCGGGCAGGGCGAACATATGCTGGTGGTGGAAAACGGTCCGAAGATTCATAACCTGGTGGTGTGCACGCTGTGCTCGTGTTACCCGTGGGCCGTACTCGGATTGCCGCCGGTCTGGTATAAGTCCACCGCGTACCGTTCGCGTGCTGTAATCGACCCACGCGGCGTTTTGCGCGAGTTCGGTACCCGACTCGACGACGACGTCGAAGTTCATGTCTGGGACAGCACCGCGGAGTTGCGCTACATCGTACTTCCCGAACGTCCGGCGGGTACGGAGAATCTGAGCGAAGCGGAACTGGCGAAATTGGTCACCAGGGACGCGATGGTGGGTGTGTCTAAAGTTCCGCCGCCAGGAGAAAAGGCATGAACGGCGTCCATGATGTGGGGGGCCTGCAAGATATGGGTCCAGTTCAGCACGAAAAGGAAGAGCCTGTATTCCACGCGCCCTGGGAGGGGCGCATCTACGGGATGGACCGGTCGCTCCGGTTCATTGGCAGATGGAATCTGGATGCGTGGCGTCATCAAATCGAATTGCTTCCGCCGGCCGACTACTTTCGCATGACATATTACGAGCGATGGCTGCGGGTGAACGAGCAGCTGGCGGTGAAACACGGCCTGGTCACGCCGAAGGAACTCGAAACCGGCGCACCGGATCCCGGCTCGGCGAAAGCGATCCCGGCCCTGACCGCTGCAGTAGCAGCTCGGCGTTTTGATCGCGGTATTCCTTCGAGTCACGATCCCGGTGTTCCGCCTCAGTTTCAGGTGGGCCAGCGCGTTCGCGCGCGAAATATGAATCCGACTGGGCACACGCGGCTCCCTCGTTATGCCAGGGGCAAGTTGGGCATCATTACACTCGATCACGGTGTCTACTTGTTTCCCGACACGAACGCGCACTTCCAGGGCGAAAAGCGCCAGCACGTCTATTCAGTTCGGTTTGCCGCGCGCGAACTTTGGGGCGTGAACGCCTCACTCAAGGACAGTGTTCATCTGGATATGTGGGACGACTATCTTGAGCGCGCCTGATCTCAACTTACCCCGTCTGCCGCGCGACCTGCGTTTGCCGCGGGACGAAGACGATGGCCCCGTGTTTGCCGAACCCTGGCAAGCGCAGGCGTTCGCGCTCGCGGTCAGGCTTTCCGAACAAGGCCACTTCACTTGGAAGGAATGGACGGCGGCGCTGGCCGATGAACTCAAGTCCGCCGCGGATCGGGGTGACCCGGACGATGGGTCGCGTTACTACGAACATTGGCTAGCAGCGCTCGAAGGGTTGATCGTCGCAAAGGGGCTGTCAAATCCGGCCGCCATGCTGGAACGGAAGGAAGCATGGGCCGACGCCTATCGCCAGACGCCGCACGGCAAACCGGTGGAGCTTCCGGATTTGCATCGATAATGTGCGAACGATCCAACCGCAAACGAACTAGCGCCACTTTTTCAATCTCGGCCAAAGCTCAGCCAGCGAGCCGAATTTGGAACGCTTGCAGATAAATACCGGAATCTCTTTCGCCAGAGCGTAGGGATTATCGGCCGAAGTCCCCACGTATTCCACCTGCGCCCAGTATTTCTCCAGGACCTCTTTGCGGTCATCAAGCACGATCATGCAATTGCCGGAGTAGCCGCGCGGTCCCCACAGAAACCAGGTCTGATGGCCGCTCAAAGCGCGAGGCAGGCCGTAACGGCGTCCGAGGAAATCGATAGCGCCCGCTTGCCCGTAATCCTGAGCGAAGATCCCGCAATCGCGCCGCTCGGACGGGTCGAGCTGGTTGTAAGCTACGGCCGTCTCGGCGACAATCTCATCCCATCCGAACTGGTCCGCGTACCATTGCGGCAAGGCCGCTCTGGCGTGCGCGTGCTCCATCACCGGCAGCTTGAAGGGCAAACGTCGCGCGTATGCAAGAAAGCTGTCTGGCGACAAAACGGGCACAACCACTGGAGCCAAATACGCTCCGGCTGCGAGCAGAACCACGATGATCGCGGGCTTCAGCCAACTCAGGCGCGGACGGCTGATCGCCGCTTCGATTACGATGGCGCCTGCGGCCAGGAGCATGGGATAGATCGGAGCCAGGTAATAATTCTTGCCGTGGAGAGCGAAGAAGACGGCGTAGCAGACCAGGTAACTCCATCCGAGCAGCCGGTAGGGCTTCAGCTTCGGCGACACAAAGAACGCGATCAGGCCAGTGATCCAGATGGGCGTGGTGAACGGGTGGATCAGGATCGTCTGTTGAACGAAGTAATCGACCGGCCCGAGCACAACATCGCGGCCTTCCTTCCTGATGTTGTGCATCAGCTGGAGGAATGGCCAATCGTAGTGCACGTTCCAGAGCAGGTTGGGCAGGAAAATCAGGAAAGCCGCCAGACCGCCCAGCCAGATCCATTTGTTGAGAAGGACGCGGCGTTGCTCGGTGAGCGCGAGGCCAACCACGATGCCGAAAATGAACAACGCGATCGAGTATTTCTCCTCCAGGCCGACGCCGGCGAGCACGCCGAACCAGAGCCAGTATCGCGGGTCATTGCGTTTAATCGCGAGGATTGCGAAATAGGCGCATCCCATCCACAAATTCGGTTCCAGGCAATTGGTGGTTAACAGGCTGGCGTTGGAAAGGTACTGCGGCGCGATCAAGATTGCTACCGCGCTCAGCAGCAGGGCGAATGCACGCCCGCCGAATTCGCGAGCCAGAAGCGCCGTTTGCACTACCAAAAGACTCGACGCCAGGGCCGGGATGAAGCGAGCGCTGCGGAGAGAGTCGCCCAGCACCGCGCGGCAGACGCGGATCAAGAAGGGAATTAGCGGAGGCTGGTCGACATAGCCCCAGGCCAGGTGATCGCCGCAGGACATATAGTCGAACTCGTCGCGAAAATAGCCGTAGCGATTGTTGAAATACCAGTGGAAAAGCAGCTTGGCGAGCGCGATCGCGAGGACCATCCACATGCCCGCCGAAAAGTATCGGGTTCTGCGTTCATCCGCATTCATCCGCGGCTGGATCAGTTTCCGCTGGATTGAATCTGCACCAGCGGCTCCCGCTCCGGCGCCGTGCTGGCGATGGTTTGCGGACCACGCCAGAAATCGAAGTACGAAATCTGCCGGACGCAGGAAATGGTGCACATGGGCGCGCAGCTCTTTTCGGTCAAATATTCGCGGCGGATGTCGTCCACCGTGTACTCAGCCAGCGGCTTGGCCGGATAGCCGCGCTGCTGCGAGCAATAATGCACCAGGCCGTCTTCGCAGATATACAAATAGCGGCTGCCGGCGCGGCATCGCCAGTGGCTTGGACGGCCATTCGCGATATCGTCCTGGTAGTAATTGATCTGCGAGAAATTCTTCTTCTCGAAGTTCTTCATCGCCAGAAACACCTTGCGCTCGCGTTCGCCGATGGGCCGCAACTGGCCGTCGCCATCGTGAATGATGCCGACTGTGGAAGTGAAGCTCAGCTCCAGCGCCCGTTTGCCCACCACCAGCGCGTCTTCCGGATTGTGAATCCCGCCGCCCAGTACCGAGTTGATGTTCACGTGAAACAGCGCGTACTCGGACAGAATCTGCAGCTTCTTGTCCAGCACCTTCAGGCTTTTCTTGGACACGTCGTCCGGCATCACGTTGTCGATGCTGATCTGCATGTGATCCAGGCCCGCATCGTTCAATTGATTCACACGCTGCGGCGTCAGCAGATAGCCGTTGGTGATCATTCCAGCGATCATCCCTCGGCTGCGCACGTGCGCGATCAGCCGGTCGAGGTCCGGATGCAACAGCGGTTCGCCGCCGCTGAAAGTCACGATGTTGGTGCCGAGCCGGGCCAGTTGATCCAGCCTCTCGGCCATGGTTTCAAATGATACGGGCTTGGAGAAATCGTCGTACTCGTTGCAATACGTGCAGGAGAGATTGCAACGTCGGATGGGAATGATGTGCGCCATCACAGGGTGATCGGTGGACGCGACTCCGCGCAGGATCATGCGCCACTCCCGCGCCCGGCGGTTCAGTGCCCGGAGGTCTCTTCGAAATTTAAAACCCCAATTGCCCATTTGATGCGTTTGCCCAATATGCCGCGTTAACTCCATTGAATCATACCCATGCGTGAATGGCATAGCTTTGGAATCGAATGGGGCGTGATGCAATTTCAACGGCGCCGAAGCCGGGGCGACCGTCGATGACGCCAGCAGTCGACTGTCAGCGGGACCTTTGGATTCCGAACCGCGTCAAATTCCTGTAACCGAACCCGCTCGCCAGGGCACCTAACGTATAGTAGCGTGATATGCTGAGATCGCCGCGATTCGATGTTTGAGTTTCTCTTCAAATACCCGCCCACGGTTTTCGCCAAAGGCAATTTTGTGCTTCTCGGCCAGTGGCCTGTCTGGACTCTGATTGGCCTGCTGATCGCTGCCGCGGTCGCTCTCGGTTGGGTGATCTGGCGGCGGCGCCGGGCCATCGCACCGACTATGCGCGGTCCTCGCACCGCGGTGGTCTGGATTCTCCAGAGTCTGCTGGTCTGCTTGCTGCTGTTCTTGTTGTGGCAGCCGGCATTGAGCATCGCGACGCTGCGCCCGCAGCAGAACATCGTCGCGGTGGTGATCGACGACAGCAAGAGCATGGCGACCCGGGAGGATGGCCACACCCGGGAGGAACAAGTTCTAGCCACGCTCAAGGGCGGCCTTCTCAACAGCTTAAAGAGCAAATTTCAAGTGCGCCTTTACCGGCTGGGCGATCATCTGGAGCGCATCGAAAATCCGGACAAGCTGAATGCCTCGGCGCCGGCCACGCACATCGGCGAAGGGCTGAAGGAAGTGCTGGCGGATTCGGCCACGCTGCCCATCGGCGCGGTGGTTCTGTTGAGCGATGGCGCCGATAATAGCGGCGGAATCGATCTCGACACCATTTCCGACATTAAGCGGCAGCGCATTCCCATCCACACGGTGGGCTTCGGCCGGGAGCGCATGGCGCACGACATCGAGATGACGGACGTGCAGCTGCCGGCGCGGTCGCTGGCAAAATCTCGTTTAGAAGCCCAGGTCACGTTCCATCAGTGGGGGCTGAAGGGCGAGAAAGCGCGCCTGGTAATGCGGGATTCGGGAAAGATTTTGACGTCCCGCGACATTCTTCTTAAAGGGGACGGCGCCGCGCAGAGCGAGACGGTGCTGTTTAACGCCGGAGACGCCGGAGTGAAGAACCTGCAATTCTCGATCGACGCGCTACCGGAAGAGGAGAACAAGAATAACAACGCCCTGACGCGCGTCCTGTACGTGGACAACGCCACGCCGAAGGTGCTGTACATGGAAGGCGAGCCGCGCTGGGACTTCAAATTCATCCGGCGAGCAGTCGAAGACGACAAGAACATCTCTCTTTATACGATCGTCCGCACCACGCAGAACAAAACCTATACGCAAGCCCCGGAAAAGCAATCCCATCCCGAGCTGTTTGCGAACGGCTTTCCAACCAAGGTGGAAGACCTGTTCGATTTTCAAGGCTTGATCCTGGGCACCATCGAGGCAAACTACTTCACGCCCGCGCAGCAGGAATTGATCCGGCAGTTCGTCGACCGGCGCGGCGGCGGTCTGCTGTTCCTGGGCGGCCGGGTATCGCTCGCCGACGGCGGCTACGAGAAGGAGCCGTTTGCAGATCTGCTGCCGGTGCGCCTGCCGGATCATAAGAACACGTTTCATCGCGATCCCGCCACGGCGGAATTGACGCCCGCTGGTCGCGACAGCCTGATCACGCGCATCGAGGATAATCCCGACACAAATGTGGAGCGCTGGAAAAAGCTGCCGTACTTGATGGATTTTCAGGAGGCCGGACAGCCCAAGCCGGGCGCGCTGGTGCTGGCGGAAATGAACGCGTCGGGGCACAAGCTTCCGCTTTTGATCACGCAAAAATATGGCCGTGGACGCACCGCCGTTTTTGCTACGGGCGGGGATTGGCGTTGGCAAATGCTGCAGCCTGTCCAGGACATGAGCCACGAATTATTCTGGCGGCAACTGATGCGCTGGCTGGTGAGCGACACGCCGACTCGCGTGGTTACCTCGGTCACTCGCCCGGTGCTGTACGACGACGGACGCGTGCATCTGCGCGCGGAGGTTCGCGACCTCACCTATCTACCCACCAGCGATGCACAGGTCCAGGCGCGCATTGTGGGTCCCGATGGCGGCGCGCAGACGGTCGATCTGCATCCCGATTCGCTCGAACAGGGCGTATACTCGGCCGACTGGGATGCGGGACTCGCCGGGTCGTACGTGGCCGAAGTCACCGCCACGCGCGGCCAGCAGGAGCTGGGACGCAATGTCATCACGTTCCGCCGCGAGGACGGCGTGGCCGAGAACTTCCACTTAGAGCAGAACCGCGATCTGCTCGAAAAGCTCTCATCGCAGACGGGTGGAAAATATTATCGTCCGAATGAGGTAAGCCGGCTGGGTGAGGACATTTCCTATTCCGACGCCGGCATTACGGTTCGCGAAACGCGGGATCTGTGGGACATGCCGATCGTGTTCTTCGTGGTGTTGCTGCTGTGCTGCACCGAGTGGGTGCTGCGCAGAAAATGGGGTGTGGTGTGAGACACCGGCTATTGGCTCTTAGCTTTTTGCCCTTGGCCGGGCTCCACGCCGCGACGTTTTACGTAACGGTCGCCGGACTCGGTGGCGAGCCTGACTACGAGCAGCGCTTCGCATCGCAGGCCCAAGAGATCGATAAGCTGCTGCACGGGTCCAGTTCCGATGCCAAAGTCACGACTCTGTACGGTCCGCAGGCCACCAAGGCCAACGTCCAAAACGCGCTGGCACAAGTGGCGCGTGAAGCCAAGCCTGGCGATGCGTTCGTACTGATGCTGATCGGCCACGGCAGCTTCGATGGCTACGATTACAAGTTCAACGTCCCCGGCCCCGACATTTCGGGCGTCGAATTGGGCGCCATGCTCGATCGCATTCCGTGCACGCGCCAGTTGGTGGTGAACATGACCAGCGCGAGCGGTGGATCGCGTGCCGCGCTCGAAAAGGCCAACCGCGTGGTGATCACAGCCACCAAGAGCGGCAACGAAAAGAATGCCACGGTGTTCGCCAGATTCTGGGTCGAAGCCCTGCGCGATCCCGCCGCCGACACCGACAAGAATGAGACGGTCTCCGCGCTGGAAGCATTCATTTTTGCCGAGACCAAGACCGCGCAGTTCTACGAAACGCAGAAACGGCTGGCCACCGAGCATCCGACGTTGGAAGACACAGGCCAGGGTGATGGAGAGCGCAAGCCATCGCCGGAGAATGGCGAAGGCCTTAAAGCCGCCCAGTTTCCATTGCTGAGGATCGGCTCGGCCCAAGTTGCGGCGGCAACTCCCGAGAAAAAAGCGCTGCTCGAAAAGCGCGACCAGTTGGAAGAGCAGATCGACAAGCTGAAATACGAAAAGGCCGCCATGGGGACGGATGATTACAAAAAGCAGCTTCAGGCGCTGCTGCTCGAATTGGCGAAAACACAAGCGGAGCTCGACAAGTAATGAAGTTGATCGCGGCACTCTTGATCACGGTTCCGCTCGTCGCGCAGACGCCGCAAGCACTAGACGACTGCCGCTCGCTTCGCCACCACGGCAAACTGGCCGAGGCGCAGACCTGTTACGGCAAACTCGCCGCCAGTTCCAATCCTTATCTTCGCGCCGAAGGACTCTGGGGCACCGAACGTTATCAGGAAGCCAACGATCAGTTCCGCGATCTGATCAAGCAGTACCCGAAGAACGCCGATTACCGCGTCCGCTGGGGACACTTGTTCTTAGAGCGCTTCAACGCCGACGAGGCGAACGGCCTGTTCGAAGAAGCACTAAAAATCGACAAGAATAACGCGCAAGCGTACCTGGGAATCTCGCAAGTGGAGACGGAGGGCTTCACCAAAGGCGCCGTGGAGTCCGCGCAGAAGGCCGCCGATTTAGACCCGAAGCTTTACGAGGCGCACGAACAGCTCGCCTTCCTGGCGCTGGAAGACAACAACGAAGAGCTGGCCGCCAAGGAAGCCGACAAAGCCCTCGCGATCTCCGGCGAAGCGCTGGACGCGATGGCGATTCATCTTTCCATCGACTTTCTGCACGATAAAAACGACTCGCCTTGGATCGAGCGCATTCTCAAAGTCAATCCCGCCGATGGCGAGGCGTACTCCACTGCTGGACATTTTTACGTCATCAACCGGCGATACGAAGAAGGCATCGCGGCATATCGCAAGGCGCTCGAATTGAATCCGCGATTGTGGGAAGCGCGGGCGGAGTTGGGCGTCAACCTGATGCGTCTCGGGGAAGATGCAGAAGCTCGCCAGCAGCTCGAAGAGTGCTACAACGCCAACTACAAGAGCTACGAAACAGTAAATACTCTGCGACTTCTCGATAAATACAAAGATTTCGTCACCTTTAAGACACCCACCGTCATTCTTCGCCTGGACAAAAAGGAAGCGGAGCTGCTGCGCCCGTATTTTCAATCCGAGATTGAGCGCAACATGACGGCCTACGAAAAGAAATACCAGATGAAGTTGAAGGGCCCCTTGCAGGTGGAAGCTTATCCCGATCACCCGGACTTCGAAGTCCGCACCACCGGCATGCCGGGTATCGGAGGGATATTGGGCGTTACGTTTGAAACCGTCATCGCCATGGACAGTCCTTCCGGACGCCCGCCCGGCAGTTTCCATTGGGCCAGCACCCTGCGGCATGAAATGAGCCACGCCTACATTCTGCAGGCCACCGACAGCCGTGTGCCGCGCTGGTTCACCGAGGGCCTCGCGGTTTACGAGGAAACGGCTGCCGCGCCGGATTGGGGCGACCGCCTGGACCCTGAAGCGATCCACGCCATTCAGAAAAAGCTCCTGCTGCCGGTGGCCGAGCTTGATCGCGGATTCATCCGGCCCAGCTATCCGTCCCAAGTCATCGTGTCGTACTTCCAGGGCGGCAAAATCTGCAGCTTCATCGCCGAGAAATGGGGCTATTCGAAGCTGCTCGAAATGGTCCATTCCTTCGCCAAGCTGGAGTCCACGCCGGAGGTCTTTCAAAAAGATCTCGGCATTTCCACCACCGATTTTGACAAGCAGTTCCTGGCGTGGCTGGACGCGCAGACCAAGATCACTACCGACCACTTTGACGAATGGCGTGACAAGTTGAAGACGATGGTGGCCGACGAGCGCAACAAGGATTACGGCGCTGTAATTCAAATCGGAAACACCATTCGCGACTGGTACCCCGATTACGTCGAAGTGGGCAGCGTCTACGAGTTGCTGGCCAACGCCTATAAGGCCAAGGACGATAAAGACGGCGAGCGCAAGCAGCTCGAAAAATACAATGAGGTGGGCGGGCGAGACCCGATGTTGGTGGAGCGCCTGGCGACGCTCGAAGAGGAAGCCGGCCAACCCAAGAAAGCCGCCGCGGCGCTCGATCGTCTAAACTACATTTATCCTGAGGATCAGGAGTTGCACAAACGATTGGGCGATTTATGGCTCGCACAAAACAACCTGCCGGGTGCGATTCGCGAGTATCAGGCGTTGATCGCGCTCAAACCGCTGGATCAAGCCACGTCGCATTACCAGTTGGCCGAGGCCTATCACCGGGCCAACCAGCTGGACCAGGCTCGCGACGAAGTATTGCTGGCGCTGGAGGCCGCGCCCGGATTTAAGCCGGCTCAAAAACTACTATTAGAGATTGCGAAATAATCCAACATGTCCACCACAAGCATAGCGATCAACGATTCGGCTGAATTAAAGGAGCGGGTCGACCGTTTCCAGGAAGTCCAGCGCGGCATCCTCCGCGAAGTCCGCAAGATCATTGTCGGACAGGACGAGGTCATCGAACAAGTGATGATCTCTTTGTTTGTGGGCGGCCACTGTTTGATCACCGGTCTCCCCGGCACGGCCAAGACACTGCTGGTGCGGACGCTCGCCCAGACGCTCGGCCTGGTCTTCAAGCGCATCCAGTTCACGCCCGACCTGATGCCGTCCGATATCACCGGCACCGACATCATTGAAGAAGAGCCCGGCACGGGCCGCCGCACCTGGACCTTCGTACCCGGTCCGATCTTTTCCAATATCCTTCTGGCCGACGAAATCAACCGCACGCCGCCTAAGACGCAATCGGCGCTGCTGGAAGCCATGCAGGAGCTTTCTTGCACGGTGCGCGGGCATCAGTACAAAATTGAAGCGCCGTTTTTCGTTCTGGCGACGCAGAACCCCATCGAGCTGGAAGGCACTTACCCGCTGCCCGAAGCGCAGCTCGACCGCTTCCTGTTCAACACGGTGCTCGATTACCTTTCCGCCGACGACGAAGTAAAGGTGGTGGACCTGACCACCACTACCACGCGCGCCGAGGCCGACACCGTCACGAATGCCGCCGAGATTCTCGACTTCCAGAGGCTGGTGCGCATGGTTCCGATCGCCGATACCGTCGCCCGTTACGCCGTGGAGCTCGTCCGCGCTACGCGTCCCAATGACGCCAGCGCCCCCGATTTCGTCAAGAATTATGTGAATTTCGGCGCTAGCGTGCGCGCCGCGCAGTTTGTGGTGCTCGCTTCCAAGGCGCGCGCTCTTTTGCGTGGCCGCTATCACGTCTCTTATGAAGATATCCGAGCCCTGGCCGCGCCCATCCTGCGCCATCGCATTCTGCTGAACTTCCACGCTGAATCCGAGCGCCTGGATTCCGACGCGATCCTGAAGCGCCTTCTGGAATGGAAGCCGGAACCCAAGTAATAGCCAGGTTCTCATCGGCGTTTATCTGCGTTCATCCTCGGCCTAATTAGTCATGCAACCGCGAATTCCAACCCGTTTCATCGATCCGGCGCTGTTGGCCGGGATCTCGCACCTGGATTTGGTCGCAAAAACAGTTGTGGATGGTTTTGTCGCGGGGCTGCACCGCTCGCCCGACTTCGGTTTTAGCCAGGAATTCGCCGAATATCGCGCCTACTCCCCCGGCGACGACCTGCGCCACGTGGATTGGAACGTGTTCGCGCGCACTGAGCGGATGTATCTCAAGCGCTACCGTGGCGAGACCAACTCGCAGCTAACCCTCATGATCGACACCAGCGCGTCCATGGGTTACAGCTCGCACCAGATCACCAAGCTGGATTACTCGCGTTACCTGGCCGTGTCGCTCGCCTATCTGGCCAATCAACAGCGCGACGCCGCGGGCGTCATTATCTTCGACGACGAAGTGCGCAACTATGTCCAACCGTCCACCCGCCAAGGCCAATTTATGCGTGTGGCCCACGCCATCGAAAAGGCACAAACCGGAACGCATACAAATTTCGCTAAGCCCTTTATACATTTTCAGCAATTCCTGCGCCGCCGCGGCATCGTAGCCGTAATTTCGGACTTTTACGAACAACCCGAAGTCGTGATTAAAACCGTCGAGCCGCTGCGCTATCGCGGCAACGATCTGATCCTGTTCCACGTCCTAGATCCACAGGAGATCCGTCCGAAACTGAAAGAGCCGTCGCTGCTGGTGGACATGGAAACAGAAGACGCCATCGAAGTTTCTCCCGAATACGCCAAGGAAGAATACGGCGCCAAGATCGATGCGCATATCTCCGCGCTCAAAACCAAAGCCGCCGCCTCCGGCATCGACTATCAGCTACTCCCCACGGATCGGCCGCTCGACGACGCGCTGCGCGAATATTTTTTGATTCGAAAGGGGAGGATGTAGGAGTGAAGTCCCAAAAACCGCTTGCTCACGCGAGCGGCTCACAGTTTGTAGCTGCTTACCGAGCCGCGACCGTAAGGGAGCCGGTCTAAATGGGTTTTCTCGCCCCTTGGTTCTTGGCGGGCGCGGTGGCCATCGGCCTGCCATTTTATATCCATCTTCTGCGCCAATATCGCAGCACGCCGCATCCTTTCAGTTCGCTGATGTTCTTCGAAAAGCGAACCCAAAGCTCCATCAAGCACCGGCGCCTGCGTTACCTGTTGTTGTTGTCTCTGCGCGTGGCTTTGCTTTTACTCATCGCGCTCGCCTTCGCCAATCCGTTCGTCAGCCGGGTCGGCGGGGCCGCGGGCGGCCGAAAAATGCTGGTGATCGCGGTCGACAATTCCTTCAGCATGCGCTACGACGATCATCTGGCGCGCGCCAAACAGGCGGCCTTGAACGCGGTATCGCAACTGAATCCGGGCGAGCGCGGGCAAGTGCTGGCCATCGGATCGCGCGTGCATTTCCTCACGCAACCCGTAGAAGAGGCCGATCAGCTCAAGGCCGCTATCCAGGGCATTCAGCCCTCCGACGAGCGGAGCTCCTATGCCGAACTGGCGCGTGCTCTGCGGACCATTTCGCAAACCTCGAAAATTCCGCTCGAAGTCCATTTCGCAAGCGATCTGCAGAAATCGTCCATGCCGCCCGCTTTCGCCGACCTGCGCCTGGGCAGCGATACCAATCTCGTATTTCATTCCGTCGCCGATTCCAAAGATCCCAACTGGATGGTCGAGAGCGTCACCGCTCCGGCCAAGATCTACGATCCGAAAAAGGTCCGCGTGCAGGCCGTCATCGCGGGCGCCAACACGCCGGCCACTAAGCGAAACGTATCGCTCGCCCTGGATGGCAAGGTGCTTGAATCGAAGTCCGTGGATGTTCCCGCCAACGGCCGCGCCTCGGTCGAGTTTCTCTCGCTCGATTCGCCGCACGGTTTCCACAAAGCTGAAATTCGGATTGATCCCGGCGACTCGCTCCACGAAGACGACCGGTTCGATTTCGCCGTCGAGCGAACCGACCCGCATCCGGTGCTGTTCCTGCATCCCGCAGGCCAGGATCGCGACGAGCTTTTCTATCGCGCGGCCCTCGAGTCGGTTTCAGAAGCCGGCTTCACGCTCGAACCGCTGGCCGTCGAGCAGGCCGCGAATCAATCGTTATCGAAGTACGCCTTCGTGGTCCTTTCCGACGTCGGATCGATGCCTCCGGGTTTCGAAAACAGCTTGCGCGCCTACGTCGCGGGCGGTGGCTCGCTATTGATCGCGCTCGGGCCGCTCTCGGCCGCGCTCAACCATGTTCCGGTTTCGAACGAGACCATCCAGGGCTCCGCCTACGCCGCGCGCAGCGACTCGCGCTTTGAAACCGTGGCGGCGGCCGATGCCGAGCATCCCTCGTTGCGCCGTGCCAACAAGCTGGATGGCGTGAAGTTCTATCAAGTGATCCGGGTCGATCCCGGCCAGTCGCACGTGGTGGCGCGTCTCACCAACCAGGCGCCGCTGTTGCTCGAAAAGCAGGTCGGAGAAGGCCGCGTGATTGTCTTCACTTCCACCTTCGACAACATCGGCAACGACCTGCCGCAGCACAATTCCTTCGTTCCATTTGTCGAGGAAACCGCGCGTTATCTGGGTGGACAGCAGGATCGTTCCACCAACGTGGCCGTCGATTCCTACATCGAGTTGCGTTCCGCCAAAGAGCGCGGCGCGGCCATTGACGTCACCGAGCCCGATGGCTCGCATCCGCTTTCGCTGAAGGACGCCACCACGGCCCAGACGTTCCAAGTGACGCGCGAAGGCTTTTACGATATTCACCGCGCCAACGGCCGCGAAGAGTTGGTTGCGGTGCACGCCGACCGCCGCGAATCCGACCTCACGCCGGTCCCGCAAGAGACGCTCGATTTGTGGAAGAACACCGGCCGCGGGCCCGACACGCCGTCCGCCGACGACCCAGCCTCCGCCACCCAGGCCCGGCCCTGGAGCCTGTGGCGCTACGCTTTGCTACTCGTCCTGATAACCGCGATAATTGAATCAGTGCTTGCGAGCCGATATCTTTCGGTGGAGAAGGAGGTCGCTTGAACGCTCTCGACCAACTGAATATTTACTTTCAGCGGTTGGAAAAGCGCCTGCGTTTCCTGGCCGTGTCCAAGGGAACTTCGCTGGTCGCGGTTTCAGCCTTGGTGATCACGGTTCTTCTCGTCTGGATCATCAACCGCTACGCCTTCTCTCCCGCCAGCCTGCTGTGGGCCCGCATTCTTCTGTTTCTTTCGGTCGCCGTGGCGATCGCTTTTGGCCTGGTGATCCCGCTGTTGAATCTGAATCGGCGCAACGCCGCTCGCAAGGCTGAACAGAAGTTCCCCGATTTCCAGGAACGCCTGCTCACCTTGGCCGAACGGCCCAACGCGTCCGATCCGTTCCTGCAACTGCTGGCCGCCGACACCATGCGCGTCGCCCAATCGAGCGAGCCCGAACGCCTGGCTTCGAACGGACCGATCTTCGGATTTCTGGCATCGGCCGCTCTCGCGGTCGCCGTTCTGCTTTGGCTGATCACCGCGGGTCCGGGCTACCTGGGCTATGGAACATCTTTGCTGTGGGCCGGTGCGCCCAAATCCGGCGAGCACGCCTTCTACGACATCGCGGTGACCCCCGGGAATCGCACCGTGCGCCGCAAAGCCGATCAGTTGGTGACCGCGCAGCTTTTTGGCTTCGATTCGCCCAAAATCCGGTTGTTCGCTCAATATCGCGGCGCGTCGAAATGGGAGCAGGTGGACATGCAGCCGTCGCCCGGCGCCTCCACCTACGAGTTCCTGTTCAGCAGCCTCCCCGACGATGTCGAGTATTATGTGCAGGCCGGCGCGGTGGAATCGAAGCACTACAATCTGCGCGTGGTGGATCTCCCCGCCGTCAAGAAAATCCGCGTCACCTATCATTACCCGTCGTGGACCGGAATGAAGGACGCGGTGGAAGATCCGGGCGGCGATTTGCGCGCCGTCGAGGGAACCGAGGCCGAGGTTGCGATCCTTACCGATCGCCCGTTAAGTAAGGGCGTGCTGATGCTGGGCGACGACCGGCAGATCGAGTTGAAATCTGGCGACGGGAACTGGGTTACCGCCAAGGTTACGCTGGATAAAGACGGCCTCTATCACATCGCCGCCATCGATCGAGGCGAGAACGTTCGCCTGAGCGAAGACTTTTTCATCGAAGCGCGCAAGTACGGTGCGCCGAGCGTGAAAATTGACCGCCCCGGCCGCGACGCACGCGTCAATCCAGTCGAAGAAGTTACCGTCACCGTAAACGCCTCCGACGATTTCGGCCTGAACGAAGTGGCGCTGCATTACTCCGTCAACGGCGGACCCGAGAAGACAGCGCAGTTATTGTCTCAAAAAGGCGCAAAAACGGCCGACGGCAAGTATGTTTTAGCGCTCGAGGATTACAAGCTTGCGCCAGGCGACCTGATCAGCATCTATGCCGAAGCCAAGAACGCGCGCAACACCGCCAAGACCGATATCTACTTCATCCAGGCCGAACCGTTCGAACGCAACTATTCGCAGGCCCAATCCGGCGGCGGTGGCGGCGGCATGGGCGGTGGCGGCGACGATCAGCAGATCTCGCAGCGGCAGAAGGACATCATCGCGGCCACTTGGAACGAGTACAAGAACGGTTCCAAGGACCCATCCGTTGCAGCCGACGACGCTAAATTCCTGGCCGAGCAAGAGGAGAAGCTGGCCGCGCAGGCTAAATCACTGGCCGATCGCATGAAGGCGCGCGAGCTGGCCGACGCCAATCCGCAATTCCAAAGCTTCACCAAGGAAATGACCGAAGCGTCGCAGAACATGATCGATTCGGCGCAGAAGATCAAAGCTCAAAAGTGGAACGACGCCATGCCGGCCGAGCAAAAGGCCCTGCAAGGAGCGCAGCGCGCCGAAGCTACCTTCCGCGATATTCAGGTCGCCTTCGGGACGCAAGGCGGCGGAGGCGGGGCCGGCGGAGCGGGCCGTGATCTTGCGAATCTGGCCGATCTCGAGCTCGATCGCGAAAAGAATCAGTACGAGACTGGACAGCAGTCCGCTTCCGATAGCCGCGCCCAGGAGATCGATAAGGCGCTGCAGAAGCTCGCCGAACTGGCTCGCCGTCAGCAGGAGCTGGCCGCCAACAAAGATCAGCAGCAGCCGTTCCGCCAACGTTGGGAGCAGGAAATGTTGCGGCGCGAAGCCGAGCAATTGCAGAAGCAGATGGAGCAGCTGCAACGCGGCGATTCGCAACAGCAGCAGAGCGCTCAGCAAGGGCAGCAAGGCCAAAAGGGACAGCAAGGACAACAGGGACAACAGGCTGGCCAGCAATCGGGGCAGCCGGGGCAATCCGGACAGTCGGGGCAATCGGCGGCTAGCGCCGGCCGAGTGGGTTCCATCGCGTCTCCACAGTTGCAGCAAGCTCTCGACCGGTTGAAAAAAGCCACCGAGAATATGCAAAACGCCGAGAGCCAGCAAAATGGCAGCCCCGAGCAAACCGCCGCCGGCCAGCGGCGCGCAGCGGACAATTTGCAGGAAGCTCGCGACATCTTGAATGGGATGCAGCATCAGAACGCGTCCCAGCAGCTCGACGATCTGGCGCAACAGGCCAATCAGCTCGCGCAACAGGAAGCCGATGCGCAAAACCGGCTGCGAAAAATGATCGGATCGACGGCGGGCGATAGTTCGCGCTTCGGCTCGCAGGGACTCCAGAACCAGCAGGACGCCGAGCGTCTGGCCTCTGAAAAGAGCGCCATGGCCGACCAGCTCAAGAAGCTCGAGCAGGGAATCTCGGACACCGCGCGCAGCATGGCGGGTGCGCAGAATCCGGTCGGGACCAAATTGCGCGAAGCATTGGGCGAGGCGCAACAAAATGAGCTGGAGATGCACATGCGCCAGAACTCCCAGTTCATCCGGCGAGGCTACGGCTCCCAGGCCTGGTTGCGCGAGAACAATGTCGCCATGGGGCTCAACACTCTGCGCGATCAGCTCCAACAGGCGCAGACCGCCAATCAGCAGCAAGCCGGCAAACCGGGGCAAGGTCCCGGCGGCGACAATAGCGATCTTGAGAATGCTCTAGCTCGTCTGGAGGCCATGCGCAGCCGGATGCAGCAGCTCGCCCAAAATCAAGGTGACAAAGGCCGGCAACCTGGTCAAGGCCGTGAATCAAATCCGTTGCGGCGCGGCGATCAAAACGGCAATGGTCCGGAATCGCAACAGGGACAACAGGCGGGACAACAGGGCGGTCAGCAGCCGGGCCAATCGCAAGGCCAGAATGGGCAGTCCGGCAAGAACGGCCAGCCGGGCCAAAACGGGCAGCCCAGTCAAAACGGACAGCAGGGACAGAGCGGGCAATCCGGACAGGGCGGCAATCAAACTGGCCCCAACAACGGGTATGCGCCCTATGGAGGCGGCGGACCGGTGACTCCGGGCTTGGGCTACGGCGCCGACGGACCAGCGTCCGTCGAGCAGGCCTATCGCGAGTCCGCCCGCGATCTGAATCAGCTGCGCGATTTCATCCGCCAAAACCCGGACATTCAGGGCGATTATTCGAACCTGTCGCGGGCTCTGAATCCCGGCTTTGTGAGCAACGACGCCGAGCTTTCCAACCGCCTGAGTCACGAAGTGCTGCCGGAGCTGGAACGCCTGGAACTGGATGTGCGCCGCAAGCTGGACGATAAGAACTCCGATCAGGTGCGCAGCGCGGGTTCGGAAACCGTGCCGCCGGGCTACTCCGACGCGGTCGCCGATTACTTCCGCAAACTGAGCCAGAGCAAGTAGGTCGCTAGAGACTTTCTTCGACCAGGAACTGTTCGTAGCTTCCGTCGGGCGTCACATAGACGTTCAGCGATACGGTCTTCTTTTCATACCGCGCGCGATAGGTGCGGTGCGTCATTCCGCCGCGCTGTTGCTCGTTGGTTTTCGTGAGATCCAGCAACTTGCCCAAGGCGCCGAGCGATGAAGTGTAGTCCTTCAACACGATTTCGTTAAAGTAGGAGTTCGCGTCAGCAGTGAAAATCGCGCGGTCCACTTGACCCTCGCGCAATCCTTCGAGAATTCCTCGCACCTGCGCCAGTTCCTTCTCGGGCGCGCCGCCCAACACCATTTGCTCGATTTGCCGCGCCAGCGGACCAATCAGATTGATTCCGTCCTCGTTCGAGCACACCACCACCGCGACGCCTTTGGTTGGAAACACCGCGTTCTCCGTCAGGAATCCTGAGACTTCGCCGCTGTGCGAGATCATCGGCGTGCCGTTCAAATCGCCCAGGCTCAGCCCGAGGGCGTAGTGGGTATCCTTGCCGTCTTTTAGTTTCACTTCGTGTGTGAACTCCTCATAAGAAGGCGCCGAAAGAATCCTCTTTTGAAGAAAAGCTAAGTCCCAGCGGGCCAGATCGGACGGCGTCATCGCCAGCTCGCCCGCGGCGAACATCCAGCCCGGCCCTTCGCGAACCACCGGACGCGGAGGACCGATCGCATAGCGTGTATAGGCGGAAGCATCGCCGGGTTGATGCTCTGAGATGTCGCCAGGCGTCGTCATGCCGAGCGGCTGAAAGATCTTCTCGCGCAGAAACGCGAGCAGCGTCTGGCCGGACACTCTCTCGACGATCTGCCCCGCGATCACGTAGTTGGTGTTGCTGTATTGCCAGCGCGTTCCGGGATCGAAATTCAGCGGCTTCTTGGCCCATTGATCCAGGATCTCGCGCGGCGCGATGGGGCGCGTCCAGGCGGGAATCATGTAGTCCTGCGGCGCGTAATCTTCGTAACCGGAGGTATGCGAGAGCAGTTCGCGAATGGTCACTTCGCTCGCTCGGGTGAGCTCGGGAAGGAACTTCGAGACCTTATCGTCGAGCGAAATTCTGCCTTGCTCTTCTAAAAGAAGCAGTGCGGCCGCCGTGAATTGTTTGCTTACCGATCCGATGGCGTAGCGCGTAGCCGCGTCGGCGGACTGGTTCTCGGCGATGTTGGCTTTGCCAAAAGCTTTGGCGTACGCGATCTCGCCATTTTGGACCACCGCCACCGAGATGCTGGGCGCGCCGCTCGAGGCCAGAGCCGAAGAGATCTTTTGGTCGAGCGCAGCGTTCTGCGCCAGCAAGGCAGGCGCGATCAGAAGCGCGCAGGCGAAGCGCATGCTTCAAGTTTACTGTCAAGTTTATTGCTGCTGGGAACTGGTAGTGGTGATTTGCGAGCCCACTGCTTGTGAAATCACTTCCAGGCCCGTGGTTACGGTAATGTTCGCGGCGCTGATGGTGACGTTGGGCGTCACGGTGACCGTCAAATGCGTGGAGCTGATCACGTTGATCTGGTTCACCAGCACGTCGCTGGTGCCAAATCCGACGGTGGTCAGAGCCTGGCTGAAATGCGTATCGGATCCCTGCACATCGACCGTCACAGCGGCTCCAGCGGGGATCACACTCGGGCTCACAACCACGCTAGGGCCGGTTGGGGTCGCCGATGCGGAAGGCGCCACGTAGGTATAGGTGGCGGCTGTGGGACTCAGGAATAGCGAGCTTTGCCCATCGGAATTGAAGGCCACAACCGCCGCCGTGTAGCCGGCCGGCGCCGGTGGCGGGATCACGATCAGCAAATTGCCAGTCTGCACTTGGATTGTGGCCGGCACGCCGTCAAATAGTATTTGCGTGCTCGCTGAGAATTGTCCGCCGGCAATTGCCACGGCTGGTTGGCCGTTCGACACGGTGGCCTTCACTTCGCTGATCACCGGTGCAGGCGCTTGGACCACTGCAAATCCCGAAGGACGCACGTAGAGATTTCCCGGCGTGCTGAACAGAAGATGCATTGGCCCGGGTCCGGCCGTGAAGCTGGGCGTCACATCCACGGCAATAAACGGATTGCCCGCTGGATACGGCCTCAAATTCGTAACTTGAGCGACCGATCCCATCGCGCCAACGCTGAGACCGGGCATAAGCGAGTTATCCGGCTGAAGCAGACCGCTGCTATTCGAGCCACCAGCGGCAATGGTAGTCTTCATTCCCTGCAAAATCGGCGCGCCGCTGATGTAAGTGCTCTGAACGTAGCTGAAGGTTCGAACCGTCGCGATGCCTGGCGAACTCACTGGGATCACGTTGAAATTCAATGGTTGTGGGTAGACCGCGCCGGCCGTCACCGGGATCACCGCGGCGTCGAGGTAATCGAGCGTGCCGGGATAAAACTGCGTAGCGAATCCAGTGTCCGGTACGAGATAAGTGCCATCCGAATTCTTTGGCAGGAAAATGTTGTCCGGGCTGCCTTCGCCTTCCACCGGCGGCGGCAGTGGATGTACGTAAACGTAATACAAACCCGGCGCAATCCCGTTGATCTGATACGTACCGTCCGGATTGGTCAGGGTGGCAACAGCCTGGCTGCTGGATGAGATCGCAACTACCGATGCCAGGTTCACGCCCGTCCCGTTCATGGTGACGATACCCGAAATGCTGCCCACCGAGGAAAGGTAATTGGCGGACGGGTAGAGCAGGGAAATGCCCGCGACGTCGTCGGCGCCCAATGGGCTCGCCTTGGTGGAGGCGCTGGTATCGATAGTGGACATCACGCTCGACGCCAAGGTGTGCTGCAGGCCCATGCTGTGCCCGAATTCATGCACCAGCGTTATGAAAAACTCTTCGCTGTAGCTCGGCCCGTTGAAATAAGCAACCTTGCTGTAGTCGCTCGGAAGCTCAATCAGCGACAGGTACAGGGGGAGAAAAGGACCGCTGGAGCCGTTCGCCAAATTGCCGACCACGCTGGGAACGGTATACGCCAGCAATCCAGGCGGGATGTCATCGGAGAACTCGATCTGAACTCCGGGCGCCGATTCCGTTGTCCCTGGATTAAAAAAGCCGCCGTAGGCCAGCCGTATGCTGGACGTACTTACGCCGTTCCATACATTCGCGGCGGCGGTGATTTCGCTGACCATCGCCGGGAAGCTGTCGCCCGGAGCGAACGCCGACGGACCGGCGCTCGAAACAAAGAATGGAACCGTGTTGTTCGAGAGAGTGTTCAGATCGAAGCGCGCGACGATGGGAGTATAAGGCGACGCGGAACTGTTGAAATACGTGAAGTAGTAGTACGCCGAGCCGGTGTTAGCGAGCAGAAAGCTTCCCGCCGCCAGCGCCATCAGGCGAACTACCCAACCGCGACTCATTGGCCGCTGCCTCCAGCGAGCACCGCCTGAATCTTGCCCGCAAGCTGTGCGAGCGGCATTTGAAGATTCGAGTCCTGGACGGCATTCCCCGACGAATCGAGCATGGTCGCGGTGGCCGGGCCGCGCGACACGATGGTCTGGCCCTGTGCATTCGTCGTGACGTTGAACAATCCTTGCGACAATCCGATCACCTGAGTCAATCCGCTCTTGCTGGTCCACAGGAACATTACATAGTCTTGGCCGGCTGTCAGCGCGGGCGCTCCCGCTACCGGCTGCTGGATCCCGTTGAGCGCGCCACCCGGAACGGCTACGTCGATGGAAGCTCCTGGCGTTCCCTTATAGGTTGTCTTCACCGACACCTGATAGTGGGTGTAGATCAGGGCGCCCCGCAATGCCGCCGAGGTTCCCGGTTGAATGGTGCCGCGAACGATCACGGTCGACTTCTGGATCATGTCGTTGAGGCTGAGCCGCTGCAGCGTGGAGCCGGCAAGAGAAGCCGCACAACACGCAGCGAGGCCCGCGATGATCGGTATGCGCATCATCCGTAAGCTATCCTATAGGCAACTCTTCAGCCAATGGATCTCCCATTCAGGTCTATGAAAACAATAGCGTTCTTTGCGTGCTCTTAGGCTAGTGTGTATACCTTCGACACAACGCCTGCCGAATATTAGCTCGCCAGTCGGCCGGCTTACTTCAGCCCGCGGACGATCAGCAACGGCACCTTCAATTTATGACGGACTGCATTAATTGTAGTCCCGAACACAATGTCTTTCAAGCCCTTGTGTCCGTGCGCCCCCATCACAACCAGATCCGGCATGAGTTCCTTGGCGTACCGCACGATCTCTTTGGTGGGCGTGCGGGCGTGCCGAACCACCATCTCGACCGGAATCTGCTGCTGCTCCAGGTCGCGCATGATCTGTTGAAGGTACTGATTGCCGGCCTCCACCTCCGCCGTCGAAGAAAGCGGCCCATAGAGCTGGCTGGTGACTCCCTCCTCCACGTGCAGCAGGTAGAGCTTGGCGTTTTGCTGCTTGGCCATGGCAGCGGCATGCGCGATGGCATCGCGATCGCGGCTGGTGTGATCGAGCGGAACCAGGATTTTCCGGTAGGTGGGGCTGGGGAGGTTCTCGGCGACGGCCTCGGGAAGCTCAATCGGCGCCAGCGCCCGGCCAGATTCGCGCATCCAACGTGGAAGGAACGGATGGAAGGTAACCCATAGCAGCAAGAAGGCCAAGCCGGTGAGAATAGGGATGAGTCCAAGTTCCAACCAGGATCGCCACGAGCCGGCGTCCCGGACCCAGTCGCGAACCGAAATCGTCGCCAGCCAGATATTGAGCACCAAAATAAGCGCCGCCGTCAGCCAGGCGAGAAAACGAACCCAAGCGCGATTCGCGAGGGCGCCCATGCGCTGTTTGTCGTCGGTGAAATGGATCAGGGGTATGACAGCAAACGGCAACTGCATGCTAAGGATAACTTGGCTAAGAATCAGAAGCTTATATGTCCCATTCTCACCTGCTAGATAAACTGTTAAAGCGGCTGGGATGATGGCCAGGGTTCGGGTGAACAACCGGCGCAGCCAGGGGCGCATGCGAATGTTAAGAAAGCCTTCCATGACGATCTGTCCGGCCATGGTACCGGTCAGAGTGGATGATTGACCTGAACATAGCAATGCCACCCCGAAGATAATGCTGGCAAAAGTTGTTCCGAGCAGCGGGGTAAGAAGCTGGCTGGCCTGCTGGATTTCGGTAACGATGATGCCGCGGCGGAAGAATACCATCGCGGCCAGGATCAAGATCGCGGCATTCACCAGCAGGGCGCCGTTCAGGGCAATGGTGGAGTCGAGCAGATTGAAGTGGCAAGCGGTTCGCTTCTCCGGTTCGCTCTTGCCGATACGCCGTGTTTGTACCAGCGCGGAATGAAGGTACAGGTTATGCGGCATCACTGTCGCGCCCAGGATTCCGATCGCGATGTAGAGATTGTGAACTGAGATGTGCGGGATGACGCCACGCGCGACGTCGCTGAGGATGGGCGTCCCGGCCCAGAGAATCTCGATGCCGAAACAGATGGCGATAATCGCGATGAGCGAGAGCACAAACGCCTCGATCACTCGAATTCCGAGACGCGTGAACCACAGCAGCAGGAGCGTGTCCGCGGCCGTCAGCAGCACGCCGGTGAGCAGTGGAATGTGGAACAAGAGATTCAAGGCAATGGCTGCGCCCAGGACCTCGGCCAGATCGCAAGCCGCGATCGCGATCTCGCAAAGCACCCACAGCGCGTAGGACACCGGGCGCGGGTAGGTTTCGCGGCAGGCTTGGGCCAGGTCGCGCTGGCTGACGATGCCGAGGCGGGCGCTCAAGGTCTGGAGCAGAATCGCCATCAGGTTCGACAGCACCAGCACCCATAGAAGCTGGTAGCCGAAGCGCGCGCCGCCTTCCAGATCCGTGGCCCAGTTGCCAGGGTCCATGTAGCCGACGCTTACCAGGTAGGCCGGACCGGCGAACGCAAGCATACGCCGCCACAGCGCCGGCTGAGCGGTGTGGACGCTCGAATGCACTTCGGGCAGGGAATTATTGACTGTAGTTGACGGAAACAACTTAACTATAGTTTACGGATTCGGACTCAAGGATACAAGAGGCGTTGTTGGCTACAAGCGAGATCGGTGTGCGGGCAGCATTAGGAGCGCAGCCGTCGCGGATCGTGGGTTTGTTTTGCGCGAAGCGTTCGCGTTAACCGCCTATGCCGCGTCATACCGCAGTATTCCGGCACTGGGAGCGATAAACTGCGAGCTCCTGGCGGCGCTTTTGGTTGAAAATCGCAATGATTCTGGGATGTTTGACGTTCTGTGTCGTTTCTCCCAGCGTGGTACTCGTGTATACTTGAGCAACTAATCCGAAGGAGAAATAGACACAATGAGGCGCATACTCGCGATCATTCTCTGTGGATGCCTGCCAATTATCATGCTCGCTGCCCAGGACAACGCCTACAAGGTTATGTACGATGGCGGATCTGTCCCGGATCTAAAAGCCGGAATTAACTTGAAACTCTACATCGATTCGAACCAAATTCGGCTCACGAAAGATAAGGCTGACGTCATCACGATTCCTGCCGCATCGGTGACAGAGATTAGCTACGGCCAGGATGTTCACCGGCGAGTGGGAGCCGCCATCGGCATTGGAGTTGTCACGCTTGGAGTAGGAGCTTTGATGGCGCTTACAAAATCCAAGAAGCACTTCATCGGTTTGACCTGGGTGGATGGTGAGAAAAAAGGTGGGTTTGCGATGCAGTGCGATAAGAACGACTATCGCGGTGTCCTTACTGGCCTCGAGGGCATAACCGGCAAAAAGGCCGTTGATTCGACCGCTCTGACAGTCAAGAATTGAGCATCATGAAGCGCTGCTGGCGCTTAGGGTTGTCCCTAGCGTTTCTGACAAGCCTGTCCCAGGGCCAGGTTCTATACAAGGCTCGCGGCGTGGTGGTGAGCGCCTCAGAGCTGGTTAACGCGATCGAGTTCTGCGTTCACGCGCCCGAATCAATCTTTGCGTCCATCTGGGTGGACCGAAACCATAATGGCCGAGTAGATAGCCGTGTTGACACTCTATACTCTCTGAATCCGGACAGGCAGCATATTTGCACGGCATATCTGCTGGGAGTGGAGGCTACTACGGTCTGTTCTGTGGGGGTTTTGTGTCGCAGGCACAGTTAACCGACATGCGCCACTACCCTGGTCAGTGGGAGTCACGTACGTGGTTCCAAAACGCGAACTTGGTTCAAACTCCGCATGGGTAGTGATTGGTTTCTTTGACGAGAGATATGAGTGGTGGTTCTTCCCGCGGTCGGACCTAAAGAACTCGATTCAATGTGCCATACCAAGTCAAAAGCGAGGCGGATCGGTGAGACCGGCGGGCCTTCTTCACCTCCAGCCACGCCGCCTGGCTGAGTTCCGACGCGGCTGATCCCAAGCACCGCTGGTGGTTTTCGGCCAGGCCAACGGCCGCATGGATTCGCACAAGTCATTCACTTGTAAGCAGTAAGCTCTTGGCCCCGGGATTGCCTCCTGGAAGCTGAAATGGTTGGCGGGTCAATGTTCGGCGAGGCTATCAGGCGCGTACTTTCTGCGGTGCTGCTAGCTACTGCTGCCTTCACGATTGCTCCGGCTCTCGCGCAGGATAATCCTGATCCCGACGGCCAGTACGAACCCGGGCGCGCGGTAGCACGGCTGAGCGTAGTGAGTGGCGACGTCTCGGTCCGGCGCGGCGATTCGGGTGAAGCTGTGGCCGGGGCCTTGAATGCGCCGCTCATGGCCGACGACCGGGTGCTCACCAGCGCCTCCTCGCGCGCGGAAGTAGAACTGGACTCCGCCAATGTGCTTCGAATTGGTCCGAACTCGGACGTTCGATTCGCGGCCATGGATACCAGGAGCTTTCAAATTCAGGTTGGCGCGGGGACGGTGACGTTTCGGACGCTGCGTGCCGGCCAGGCGCAAGTGGAAGTAGACACGCCGAGCGTGGCGGTCCGTCCCATGCGGCCGGGCGCCTATCGTGTGAGCGTGCATGAAGACGGCACATCCGAGATCACGGTGCGATCGGGAGAAGCCGAAATCGACAGCCAGCGCGGCGGAGAGCAACTGGAAGCGGGACAGACGATGGATGCGCGCGGGCCGGCCTCGGATCCTGAATTCCAGGTGGTGCAGGGAACTCCCGCGGACTCCTTCGACCGCTGGAATGAGGAACGCGACCGCTATTTTCAGAGCTCGCAAAGCTATCAGCACGTGAGTCCCGCCATCGCCGGCGGCGAGGATCTGGATCAGAACGGACGCTGGGTGAACGATCCGACTTACGGCCAGGTTTGGCAGCCTACGGTTGGTCCGGATTGGGCGCCGTATCAAAACGGTCAGTGGGTTTGGGAAGACTACTATGGGTGGACCTGGGTGAGCTACGATCCCTGGGGCTGGGCGCCGTATCATTACGGGCGCTGGTTCTGGGGCCCGGGCGGTTGGGCCTGGTATCCAGGGCCGGTGGCTGCCTCTCCATATTGGGCGCCTGCATATGTCGGCTTCTTCGGCTTTGGGCCAGGCCTGGGGATTGGAGTGGGATTCGGTTTTGGAGGAGTGGGCTGGGTGGCGCTGGCACCGTTTGAAGCATTCCATCCCTGGTGGGGACGCGGCTTCTACGGTGGATTCGGCGGCGGCTTCGTGGGAGGCCACACCACCATCGTTAACAACGTGAACGTCTACAATTCGTTCCGCAACGCGCGCGTGACGGGCGGCGCGATTGGCGTGAACACCGACGGATTCGGGCGCGGTGGACGAATCACGGCGCTGAATCGCGGGCAGCTCCAATCGGCTGGCGCGGTACACGGCGTATTGCCGGTGGCGCCGGATCGATCGAGCCTGCGGTTCTCCAATCGCGCGGTGAGCGGAAGATTCCCGCAAGCGCGATCGCAAAGTTTCGCCAGCCGTATGCAGGCGCCGCGCGTTCAGCACGCGAGCTTCGAGCAACAGCAGCGCGGAATGCAACAGATGTCGCGCGGCAATTTCAGCCAGTCGACCTCCCGTGGCTTCGGTGGCGGGACATCCGGGGCGGGCGGATCTTCTGAGCACGGATGGAGCCGTTTTGGCGAACCGATACACGGTGCCAGCGGCGGCGTAACCTCGCCCTACGGCCGCGGTTACGGGTCATCCGCGGCCACCAGCCGCCCAGCATACGGCAGCGCGGTTCGGATCAGCCCGCCCATAGTTCAGCAAAGGGGCGTTCAGCAAAGAGGCGCACAACAAACGCCGAGCAATTCGCAGCCGCGCAGCTTTGGCGGCGCAAGAAGCTCTAGTGGCGCCCCACGCGCGAGCGGTGGCGCAAAAACCGGTGGTGGAGGCCACCGTTAGAAATTAGCAGCATCGCGTTCTCGATTTCTTCCCTCAGGCCCGCGCACGCGCCTCCCAGCGAGTTCGGGCCTTCTTTTTGGCCCGGATTCGATACTTGACATAATATCCGTTATCAGAAGTGATTCTTGCCGGGAGGCCCCTTAGTACCCTCCGCTCTTGCTTTTGCCAGCCGGACGCCAATAATACAAGTACAGGGTCGTTTGTTCCGGCCCGGCCACATGGGGGCCGTTCATGCAGCCCGTCGAATTCCTGCAAGCCTGGTATCAATCACAGTGCAACGGACATTGGGAGCGCTCGCTCGGCATTACGATTGAGTCGCTTGATAGCCCCGGTTGGTTGGTGACCATCGATCTGGAAGGTACGCCGCTTGAGAATCGCGCGATGCCGGCCGTGGAGCGTGAAGCGTCCCAGCGCGACTGGATGATCTGCGAGGTAACCCGCAACCGGTTTCGCGGCCAAGGCGATCCGGAAAAGCTGGTTTCGATTCTTCAGGTCTTCCAGACTTGGGCCGAGAGCGCGCCGGCCGCTGCCACGATTAGCAAGTAAATGAGTCACGCGTTCAGCCAGGTCGCCGCGAGCTTTGAGGTGAACCACGCTAAGACATAGTTTCTGCTAGTCCGTGCTCCTATGCTGGCTGGCAACGGGCACGCGCGCCTCCGCGAGCGACCTCTAGGCAGCCTCGCGACCGGTCCTACACTCGGTGCATGGCAAGAAACCTCATCAGATTCAGCGGCGGAGAACACGCCGTCGTCGATCAAACCACCACGCCGCCCAACTGGACCGGCTTTCTCACTGAGTCGCCGTACGAAGCAACGCCAGCCGCCGCGCTGAGCACCTATGCCCTCACGCCTTGCACTTCCATCGAGGATCAGAAGGCCATCGCCTCAGCGACCATCCTGTTAACGCAATGAAAATGGCCCGGACCGTGGACTACGCGCATTCGTGCGCGTAGCGCCTCCGGGATCGCGGACGCTAGAATAGACCTTTGGGCCAAATCTATTCACGAGAACAACTGATCGCGGTGCGCGCCGGCTGGAAGCGCGCCGGTAAGAAGGTAGTCTTCACCAACGGATGCTACGATGTTCTGCATCCGGGCCACATCCGTTTGCTCGAAGCCGCGCGGTCGCTCGGCGACGTCTTGATCCTGGCGCTGAACACCGACGCGAGCGTCCAGCGTTTGAAGGGTCCCACCCGGCCGCTCATTTCTGAAGACCAGCGCGCCGAGCTGGCCATGGCGCTTGCCGCCGTGGACGCTGTCATGTTCTTCGACGAAGACACCCCACGCGAATTAATCGCCGCCGTCCTGCCCGACTTCCTGATTAAAGGCGCGGACTGGACGCATTTCATCGCCGGTCGCGAAGAAGTGGAAGCCGCGGGCGGCAAAGTTCTCGCGTTGCCGCTCGAGCCCGGCTATTCCACCACCGGCATTTTGGAACAAGTGCTGGCGCGCGCCAGTGGCGATACGCATGCCACGGTAAAATAGAAGCGTCCACTCGTCCTTCAGCGCTTCGTGACACACCCTGCGATCCGTGATCTGTTCCAGTCGCTCAGCCGCGACCCTGCCTTTCAGGAAGTGGTCAGCCGGCTGATTCGCGACCCGCAAGCGCGCCAATCGCTCGCTGGGCTCACCACCACCGCCAAAGCGTTGTACATCGTCCTGCTGTGGCAGGCCACCGAGCGCAACGTCATCGTGGTGGTGGACGGCAACAAACAGGCCGAGACGCTGGGCGAACTGGTGGACACGTTTTTCGATCTTCTCGTCACGTCCGATCTGCCGCGTCCCCAAACCATCCCCGCCCTGGACGTGCTCCCCGCGCAGCGGATGTCGCCGCATAGCGAAATCAGCGAGCAGCGCGCCACCGGACTGTGGCGGTTGGCGTCGCGCAAGACCAGCATCACGATCACGCCCGTGGCCTCGGCATTGCTGCGTACCGAAACCGCGGAGTTTTATCGCCAGCTCGCGCTTACATTGCGCGTCGGCGAAGAGATCCCGCTCGAAGATCTGCTGGCCCACTTGCGGAGCATTGGCTATGAGCCGCGCGATCCGGTGGAGATGGTCGGCGAATATTCTCTCCGTGGCGGCATCCTGGACATTTTTCCGGCCGAGGCGGTGAAGCCGATCCGTATCGAACTTTTTGGCGACTTAATCGAATCGATTCGCCGATTCGATGTCGAGACCCAACGGTCCGTGATGAAAATCTCGGAGGCCAGCCTGCTGCCGCTGGCCGAATATCCGAAATCGCGCGAATTGTTTCTGGAATTGGCGGAGCAAATGGAGGTCGCGAGCCCGGGCGATCCGTTTCCGGGCTGGGAATTCGCGGTGCCGCTGGTGCGTCCGCGCAAACACTCGCTGTTTTCGCTCACCGAGAATCCTGTGGTTGTCATCGACGAGCCTGAGCAAGCTGCCAGCGCCTCCGAACGCCTGTGGAAGCGTTTAGAAGAGAAGCCCGATAAGCCATTTCCCTGCCCGCCGGATGCTAATTTTTACACATGGCCGGAACTGCGTGAGGCGCTGCAAGGAAACGCGGAACTCGCCCTCCGTGAACTAGAGGTGTTTGCGAATGGCCAATTGCCAACCGCCAACGGCGAAGCCGGAACCGCGAGCCGTCCCAGCCTGGCCTTTCACGGCAACATCCAGGCCGCGATCGCCGAAGCCCGCAACCTGGTGGAACGCGGCTATCGCGTGGTCTTCTTCGCTCGATCTTCGGGCGAGTTGGAGCGGCTGGCCGACATTTTCCAGGAGTACGCGGTTCCCTTCCAATTGGGCCTCGATCCGGCGGACGCCACGCGTCCTTATCTCGCCGAGCGTTCTTACGTCGCCGGCACCGCCGCCAGCACGTACTTAGTTAAAGGACTGGTACGGCGCGGCGTGGTCTTTCCGGAAGCGCAAATTGCCGTTTTCGGTTCCGAAGATCTTTTCGATTCGTCGGACTTGGTTGCCAAGCCTGGCCCCACCAAATCGCAACTGGCGGCCTTCACCGCCGACATGGCGGACTTGAAGCCCGGCGACTACGTGGTGCATGAAGCACACGGCATCGGCCGATTCCTGGGCACCCGTGAGATCGCGCAAGGCGACAACAAGGGCGACTTCATGCTGCTCGAATATGCGGGCGATGCCAAGCTCTATGTGCCGCTTGCGCGCCTGGATTTAATCCAGAAATATCGCGGCGCCGGTGAAGGCGCTGCCCCGGGTTTGGATCGTCTCGGCGGCGTGACGTGGGAACGCACTAAAACCCGCGTCAAAGCCAAAATGCGCGACATGGCCGACGAGCTGCTGAAGCTCTACGCGCAGCGCCGCATGGCTGAAGGTTTTTCCTATTCGCCCGACAGCAACTGGCAGCGCGAATTCGAAGACGCCTTCGAGTTCACCGAGACCAAGGACCAGCTTTCGGCCATCAAACAGATCAAGAAAGACATGGAGAGCACCCATCCGATGGATCGCCTGCTGTGCGGCGACGTGGGTTACGGCAAGACCGAAGTCGCCATGCGGGCCGCGTTCAAAGGACTCGGCGACGGCAAGCAAACCGCTGTGCTCGCGCCTACCACCGTGCTCGCCTATCAGCACTTCGAAACATTCAAGCGCCGTTTTGCAGCCTTCCCGGTTCGCATCGAAATGCTCAGCCGCTTTCGCGATAAGAAAGAGATCGCTGAAGTGCTCGATGGACTGGCCGAAGGCAAAGTGGATATCGTCATCGGAACGCACCGCATCCTGTCGAAGGACGTGATATTTCGCGATCTCGGGCTGCTGGTTGTCGATGAAGAGCAGCGCTTCGGCGTTCGCCACAAGGAACGCATCAAGCAGCTCAAGCACAACGTCGATGTGCTCACCATGAGTGCGACGCCGATTCCGCGCACGCTGCACATGTCGCTGGCCGGGTTGCGCGACATGTCGGTGATCGAAACGCCGCCCAAGGATCGTCTGGCGATCCACACCGTGGTGGCGCATTACGGCCACGAGTTGGTTCGCACCGCCATTGAGCAGGAAATCGCGCGCGGCGGCCAGGTATATTTCATCCACAATCGCGTGGATAGCATTTATATGCGCGCGGCGGCCATTCAGGAACTGTTGCCGGATATTCGGGTGGGCGTGGGCCACGGGCAGATGGGCGAAGCTGCGCTCGAAGCCGCGATCCTTGGCTTCATGCAGCACGACTACGATGTATTTGTTTGCACCACTATTGCGGAAAATGGCCTCGATATTCCGCTAGCAAACACCATGATTATCGAAAATGCCGAGCGTTATGGTTTATCGGAGCTATATCAGTTGCGCGGGCGCGTGGGACGGTCGAACCGGCGGGCTTACGCGTATCTCCTGATTCCACCCGACACGGAGCTCAGCGAGATCGCGCGCAAGCGCCTGGCCGCGCTTAAGGAATTTAGCGACCTCGGCGCGGGGTTCAAAATTGCGGCGCTCGATCTGGAACTGCGCGGTGCCGGCAACATCCTGGGCGGCGAGCAGCATGGCCACATCGGCGCGGTTGGTTTTGACATGTACATCCGGCTGCTCGAAGAAACCGTTCACGAGCTGAAGGGCGAAGAAGCGCCCCTGCAAGTGCATTCGACGCTCAATCTCGGCCTCGATATTCGCATTCCCTCCGAATATATTTCCGACGAGCACCAGCGCCTGCGCGCCTACAAACGCATCGCCGACGCCAGTACGCCCGAAGCGGCGGCGGAGATTTTGGCCGAAATCGCAGACCGCTATGGACCCGCACCGGAGGCCATTCGCAACCTGCTGAAATTCTCCGCGCTGAAGGGCGCCGCGCAAAAGCTGGGCATCGAGGCGATCGACCGGCGCGCCGGCGCGCTCAACGTCAAGTTCCACAAGGAAGCGCACATCGATCCCACGCGTTTGATGAGCCTGGTGACGTCGACCGAAGGCGCGCAGTTCACTCCGGCCGGCGTGTTGCGCCTTCCGCTCGATGGCGCGCACGACGCAGGGCGGGTGCTGGATTTGCTGGAAGGGCAGTTGAAGCAGCTTGCGCCGCAACCGGCTCCCTGACGGTCGCGGCTCAGTTTTCCGCGCGTGAGCAAGCGGGTTGCCGGCTTGACCATGAACCTCTACGGCTCCTCTGAGTTTTCGCTCAAATGGCGCATCGCACGCGCCACGCCAAAGCTTAGCAGCGCGAGTAAAGGCCAAGCCAGGATGAACGATCCATGAGCGAGCCCCCAGCTATGAAAAAGCGGCCAATTCATCGAGTCGAAAAGCATCCCGAGCGGCTCCTCACGTGGTCTGCGGCATTCTTTCGATGCTTTGAGCAATGTTACCAAAGCGGCTTTCCGGCTTACGAACCCACTGCTACAATCACCACGTGAGAACGCCCATCCCCGCCCGCTGGGTTGCCATCAGCGTTTTCATCTCCGCTTCAATCCTGAACTATCTCGATCGCCAGATCCTCGCCACCATGGTCGACATCTGGCGCGCGCGCCCCGAATTTCCGTTCACTTATGACGATTACGGGCTGCTGCTCTCGGTCTTCTCCATCGCCTATGCCGTAAGCGCGCTCTTCGTCGGATGGTTCGTCGACCGCGTGGGGCTGAATCGCGGCGCGGCCTGGGCTGTGGGGCTATGGGCCATCGCGAGCTTCGGAACCGGCGCGTCGCACAGCGTTCGCGAACTTCTGGTCTGGCGCGCTGTGCTCGGAATATCGGAAGCCAGCGCAATCGCGGCCGTCACCAAAGCGGTTGCCCTGTATCTGCTGCCGAGCGAGCGAGCCGTCGGTCAAGCCATGAGCCAACTCGGGCTTAGCCTGGGAGCCGGACTCGCCCCCGCATTCGCGGTGTATTTTTCGTATCGCTACTCCTGGCACTGGGCGTTTTATGCCGCTGGATTGTTGAGCCTGGCCTGGATTCCGATGTGGCTCGCCACCGCGCGCTCCATTGCGCCGGTCGCTCAGCCCGATAGTGGCCAGACCACGCATTCTTTCGGTTTACTGCGCGATCCCAAACTTTGGACGTTGATGATCGCCAATATGCTCGGCATGACCGTGTACAGCTTGTGGGCCAACTGGGCGCCCACCTTCTTAATCCGCGTCCACCACCTGACGCCGCCGGAAGCCTCGCACTACACTTGGATGGTGCCATTGGCGGGCTACTTTGGCGCGCTGCTGGGTGGCACCATCTCCTGGCAATTGGTTCGGGCCGGCCGAACGCCGGTGGCCGCGCGCAAACGCGCTTCGCTGATCTCCACTCTCTGCGCGCTCTCAACCCTGGCTGTGCCGTGGCTTCCGAATCCGGGCCTGGCAACCGCGGGCATGTCGTTCAGCTTCTTCTGGGTGTGCGCCTGGAGCGTCAATCATTACACCCTGCCCATCGATCTTTACGGTGCGGGGCGCGCTGCATTCGGCGGGGCATCGCTGGTGTTCGCGTATGGCGTGATGCAATCCTTCGTCTCGCGCCCCTTGGCGTCCGTCATCGAACACTATGGATTCGGACCCGTATGCCTCACTTTCGCCTGGTTGCCGATCGCCGGATACATCCTCGTGCACTGGTTCATTCCCGATCAATCCGCGACTCAAGAATTTCCTCAGTCACAAATCGCCGAAAGTGCGGTCTAGTACCGGCTAGCCCTCCAGTACGTTGCCGGGCAATCAAATGGGAAGTAAGGTATTTATCAGTAGTAACCTCAGGTAGTCTGACGTAATCTAACTATCAGGGGGGCCGAGGAGAAAGTCTTAGACTGCTTTTGGAAGGATGTAATAGAGATATGAAAGTTCAGTGCCCATATCGCTGCGACTACTGCCTGAATCTAAAAGGCCAAACCAATCACTGGTGGCTGCGGCCTCTGGACGCCGAACAATTCCGTCTGGTGCGCTGGGACCGCCAACTCGCCGATTTGGAAGGCTATGAACACATTTGCTCCGAGTCGTGCGCGTCGAAAGCTCTGTCGAAGTGGCTGGCGCAGGCTAGCGGTAGCCCGGCTCGTCCCTCGGCGAGGGAAATCTCCGAGAGGGTGAACGGCACGTCCGCCATTCAATAGGTCTTCAAATAGGTCAGTTCTTTCTGGGCGGCTGCCACGGTCCAATTGTGCCACGGTGGATCGTGCCTGGTGATCTTTTCAAAGCACGCCGCGGCTTCGCGATAACGTTTGTTTTTTTCCAAATATTGCCCGTAATAAAACCAGGCCGTCGGTAAAGAAGGATGCTCTTTGATCACGGCGGTCGCCGAAGCTTCGGTTTCCGGCAAATCCAGCTGGGAGAATAAGTAGAGCAGCGTAACGTCGGGCGTGGATTCCAGTTCCGGGAATTTGTCCAGAGCCTGGTGCACCAGTGCCGCGCTGGCATCGCGCTCTCCAAGATAAAGCTCCGTGAACGCGTGAGCTATCCATTCCTCGCGCTCGGAAACCTGCAGTCCCACAACATCCTTCAGAAATGCCAGCGCGATAGACGAGCGCAGGATATTTCCGTCGTCCAGGCGCGGCGCCTCAGCCAGCGGCTGCGAATTGGCGCAAACAATCAGGCTCTTCGGCGCAAGTTCCATCGTCAGGCAATTGGCCTGGAACCACCATTCGACGCGCTGTCCCGCGAAGTCCTGGCTCACTACGGACACAGCCCGAACGGGCGCAAGAACAGCACCGCGCTTCCACACCACCCGGCCCGACTCCTTCACCTCCGCTCGCAAGTCCGAGATGTGCAGCTCCGCAGCGGCGCGTGTCAGATCGCGATCGAACTGTTCGAACCTGCCTTGCGCCGCCAAAGGCCAAACAGCCAACAGCGCGACGGCGAATCGCCGCGTCATTTCTTGTGTCCAGTCATTTCTTATATCCAATCCGGCGCAGGAGCCCGTGTCGCCATTCCGCATCCGCCGCGGTCTCAACCCCCTTTGGCGACGCGCCGTCGATCACGCCCAGCACTCCCCTGCCCTGCTCGGTCTCGGCGACAATTACTTCCACCGGATTCGCCGTCGCGCAAAAAATTGTGCAAACTTCCGGGGTCTCGAGAATCCGATTCTTCACGTTGATGGGAAATCCGCCACGCAGCGCGACCACGAACAAATGCCCCGCCGCGATGGCCGTCGCGTTCCGGGTCGCGATCGCTTTCAGCTCATCATCGTTGCCGTCCACTCGCGTCAGACACGCCCCTGACGCCTCATTGAACGCGATGCCAAACTTCATTTGCGGCACCGTATTGACGATCGCTTCATAAATATCCTCGACCGTTTTTATGAAATGGCTGTGCCCGACAATGATGTTGCCGTCGGACGGAATCTCGATCCGGATCGCGTGCAGGTCCATGGAATCTATTAAGCCACAGGCCAAGAGCCGACAGCCAAATACGGGTGCCTGTGCTATGATAAAAGACTCCGGGGCTCGTCTCCAAAGCCACTGATTTTATTGCACTTATGTCGCACTCTGCGTCGAGTATCGCCAGGCTCATCGACCACACTCTGCTGCGCCCCGAGGCCACGCGTGCGGACATCTTGCAGCTCTGCCGCGAAGCGCTCGAAAACAATTTCGCCAGTGTTTGTGTCAACGCGTATTGGGTTCCTCTGGTCGCCGCCGAGCTCGCCGGTTCCGAGGTGAAGGTCTGTACGGTGGTCGGATTTCCGCTCGGTGCAACTTCCACCGAGGCGAAAGTCGCCGAGACCGAAGGGGCGTTGCGCGCGGGCACACAAGAGATCGATATGGTGCAAAACATCGGCGCTCTGCGAGGCGACGAGCGCGAAACGGTGGAGGAAGAGATCGCGCTAGTGGCCGCCGTGTGCCATCGGGCGGGCGCCATCGTCAAGGTGATTCTCGAGAACTCGTTGCTCACCGACGATCAAAAGGTCACCGCGTGTCTGCTGGCGAAAGACGCCGGCGCGGATTTCGTCAAAACATCCACCGGATTTAGTTCTTCCGGCGCGACAGTGCATGACGTGGAGCTGATGCGGCGCACTGTCGGACCCATGGTGGGCACAGAAGGAGTCGGCGTGAAAGCGTCCGGAGGAATCCGCACGCTCGATGATCTGCTCAAGATGCTGGATGCCGGGGCCACGCGTATCGGCGCCAGCGCCGGCGTCAAGATCGTGCAGGCCGCCCGGGCAGCGGAGTCCGGCAATTGACCATGGCGGCGCCCACCGGTAAATCCAAGGTTCGCTTTCAGGAACGCGCCGAACTGCTCGACTTTCTCCTGGAGGTTTCGGCCGCGACCTCGGACACGCTCGATCTCGACCGCATCTTGGCCAACGTCGCCGCTATCGTGAAAGACGTCGTTCGCTACGACCTGTTCGCCATCCTGCTGTATAGCGAGCGCCAGCGCGGGCTGAGCATCCGCTATTCCATCGGCCATCGCGAGGAGGTGGTGCGAAATCTGGTGATCCCCCTCGGCGAAGGCATCACCGGCACTGCGGCCGCGAACCGGCAGCCCGTCATGGCGGTCGACGTGCATCATGATCCGCGCTATCTCCCGGCTCTGGACGCCGTCCAATCCGAACTCGCCGTTCCCATGCTGGCGCGCGGCAAACTGGTGGGCGTCATCGATCTGCAGTCCACGCATCTCGGCGCCTATCGCGAGCAGGATAGGGCTCTATTGCAACTAATCGCCTCGCGCGTGGCGGTGTCCATCGACAATGCGCGGCTCTATCGGCGCGTCGACCGCCAGAACCGGACCCTGAAGACGCTCGCGCATTTATCCCAAGAGTTCAGCTCGATTCTCGATCTGGACGAACTGTTGCGCAAGATCGCCATTACCACGCACTCCCTGGTAGCCTACGACGCGTTCAGTATCTTGCTTCTGGATGCCGAGCACAAGGTCCTGCGCCACCGCTTCAGCGAACGCTACGACGAGCGCGTCAATCTCGACAACATCCCGCTCGGCAAAGGAATCACCGGCGCGGCGGCCGAATCGCGCGAGATTGTACGCGTCGCCGATACATTGGCCGACCAGCGCTACATCGCATCGCACCCCGACATTCGCTCTGAAATCGCCGTGCCGCTCATGGTGCAGGATCGCGTGGTGGGCGTGATGAACCTGGAGAGTGATCGCATGGGCTACTTCACCGAAGACCACTCGCGGCTGCTGGCGCTGCTGGCGCCTCAGATCGCCAGCTCAGTAGAAAACGCGCGCCTCTACGAGGAAATCGCGCAACGCGAGCAGTGGATGGACCGCGATCTGAAGGCCGCCCGCAACGTGCAGCTGGTCATGCTGCCGCGCGAGGCGCCTGAAATCGAGGGGCTGGAAGTCGCCATCCGGAATCGTCCGGCGCGCGAAATCACGGGCGACGTCTACGATTTTTTCGAACACAGCTCGGGTGAAACCGTGTTCCTTTTCGGCGACGTCAGCGGAAAAGGCGCGGCGGCGGCTCTATATGGAGCGATGGTGAGCGGCTTACTTCGCACGCTGGCGCATCGGCGGCGCGATCCGGCCGAATTGCTGAAGCTGTTGAACCGCGTGCTGCGCGAGCGCATCGTGGGAACGCAATATGTGGCGCTGCTGGTGCTGGTGTGGGAAAGCAAGAATCGCCGATTCATCATGGCCAATGCCGGCGCCGAACCGCCCATCATCTGCCGCGCAGGCACTATCATCAAACCCAAAGTGGAGGGAGTTCCCGCCGGCCTGCTCGACAACCGCGAGTACGACGAAGTGGTTTTCGACACCCAGCCCGGCGACGTCATCCTGATGAACTCGGACGGAATCACCGATCAGCCGAATCCGAAAGGAGTGGAATACGGGGGCAGCCGGCTGGCGCGTAAACTGCAAAAGTTGTGCAGCAAGCCGCCCGAGGTTTTGGCCGATCAGATTCTGGCCGACTTGGATCATTACAAGTCCGATGCGCCAACTCATGACGACCAGACGCTGGTTGTCCTCAAGGTGACTAACTGAACCGCGACCCAGCCGAGCCGCGACCCAACCGAGCCGCGACCGTGAGGGAGCGGTACTCAAATATGATGAACTATCGCGATCAAACCCTATACCTCGACGAGGTGCCGCTCGCTGACATTGCGCGCCGCCAAGGCACTCCCAGTTACGTGTACTCTCGCGCCGCGATCCTGGATCGATTTCAAGCCTACGAGCAGGCCTTCGGCGACGTTCCGCACAAAGTCTGTTACGCCGTTAAGGCCAACAGCAACCTTTCGATTTTGAAGCTACTGGCCGAGGCGGGCGCGGGCTTCGACATCGTCTCCGGCGGCGAATTGTTTCGGGCGTTGAAGGCCGGCGCGGACCCCGCGTCCATCATTTTTTCCGGCGTCGGTAAGACCTCGCAAGAGATCGACTACGCGCTGGAACATCAGATCAAAAGTTTCAACTGCGAATCCGAGCCCGAGCTCGCGCTCATCGATTCGCTGGCCGCCCGGCGAGGCCACCAGGCCCGGGTTGCCTTGCGCGTGAACCCGGACGTCGACGCCGCCACACATCCCTACATCTCCACCGGCTTGCGCGAACACAAATTCGGCATCGACATCGCGGGCGCGGAGGCGGTTTATGAACGCGCGCGAGCGCTTGAGAACCTGGTGCTCGAGGGCGTCAGTTGCCACATCGGCTCGCAGATTACCGACATCGCGCCGATGCTTGAAGTGTTCGACAAAATGGTCGCGCTCGTGGAGCGCTTGCGTGCCCGCGGCCTGCCCATTCGTACGCTCGATCTGGGCGGCGGTCTGGGCGTCGCTTATAAACCGGGCGACAAAGCGCCGTCGATCTGCGAATTCATTCAGGCCATGTGCCGCCGCACGGCCGGGCACGGACTCGAAATCCTGATCGAACCGGGCCGCTCCATCGTGGCCGAAGCGGGCGTGCTGCTCACGCGCGTTCTCTATCGGAAAAGCAATGGCGACCGGCAATTCATCATTGTCGACGCCGCCATGAACGACCTCATCCGTCCCGCGCTGTATCAATCGCACCACGAGATCGTTCCGTTGCGGAAAAATGAGGGCCCGTCCATCACCGCTGACGTCGTCGGCCCGGTGTGCGAATCGGGCGATTTTCTGGCCCGCGCTCGCGAAATGCCGAACGTCATGCCGGGCGATCTGCTCGCGGTCTGCACCGCCGGAGCCTATGGTTTTGTGGCTGCGTCAAACTACAACGCGCGTCCGCGCCCACCCGAGATTCTGGTGGAAGGCGATCGCTATCGAGTGATCCGCAAGCGAGAGAACTATGAAGACCTCGTGCGGGGCGAATAAAGTATAGAGGATAGCAAAGACTTCGACTATGGATCGCGTTGAGGAAATCGAGACCGCCATTCAGTCCTTGCCGCCGGAAGAATACCAGCGCCTGGTCCAGTGGTTCCGCGCGCGCCAGCAAGCGCGTTGGGACGACCAGATGGATCGAGACTGCTCCTCCGGCAAGCTTGATTTCCTCTTCGAGGAGACCGACCGTGAATCCTCCCAGGCTCTTCTCCGCGAGTGGCCGCCGCGGAAGTGAATTCCGTTGCCAGCCGCCGTTTCTGGGTCCTGGTTCCATCCGACATGTATGTGTTCGTAGCGTCTCGAATATCACTTTTCCGATATCCTCGCGTTACAATCAATTATGCGCCTTGTCCTTGTCGCCACCCTCTTTCTGTCACTGCTGACCCTGCTTCCCGCGCAGGATAAACCCAAGTCCGCGCCCGCGTCCACGTTGGACAAACCCCATCTGGAAGCCTACGTTCGCCATCTTCTCGCGGTGATTCCCGAGGTACAGGTGAGCATCGACGACCCCAAGCCTGCTCCGGCGCCCGACCTCCAGCAAGTGGACGTTCATTTCACCTACCAGGGCCGCTCGCAGGACGAAACGTTTTACATCACCAAGGATGGCCAGCACATCGTTCGCGGAGTGGTCTACAGCCTTAACAAAAATCCCTTTCAGGACGATCTCGACAAGCTGAAAACCAGCGGCTCTCCCGCCTTCGGCCCCGACATCGCGCCCGTCACCATCGTCGAGTTCGGCGATTTCGAATGCCCGAATTGCAGGGAGGAAGCCAAGACGTTGCGCGATAACATCCCGACGCAATTTCCCAGCCAGGTTCACGTGGTCTTCAAGGATTTCCCCTTGGAGCAGATCCATCCCTGGGCCAAATCCGCGGCCATGGTGGGACGCTGCATCTATCATGAAAGTCCTACGGCTTTCTGGAAATATCATGACTGGATTTACGAGCACCAGGTGGAAATCACCTTGGACAACCTGAAGAATCAGGTGATGGATTTCGCCAAGACCGCCCCCGATCTCGACGCTTTGCAACTCGGCCGCTGCATCGACAGCAAGGCTACCGAGGCTGAAGTGGATGCTTCCGTTGCCGAAGGACGCGCGCTGCACGTGGATGCCACCCCTACCGTGTTTCTCAACGGCCGCCGCCTCATCGGCAATTATCCTTGGCAGAATATCGAACAGATCATCAACGGCGAGCTGAACTATCAGAAGACCGCGCAGAACACCGCTCCTAAAGCAGACGAAAAGTGCTGCGAAGTTAAAATCCCGTCGCCTCTCGACAAATAAGGCTCGATAAATAAATGCGCCGCCGAAACGTAAGTCAGAGACTCATCCTCCTGTTCACACTCACCGCCGGGCTGTTTGCGGCCAACGTCTCGAGCGACGAATATCTCGGCATCATCAGGTTCCTGGCTGCACCGGAAATGCGCGGCCGCGCCACTGGATCGCCGGAACTGGAAAAGGCCGCGGCCTACATTCGCGATCAGTTCCGCGGCATGAACTTGAAGCCGCCCTCCGGCGACAGCTATTACCAGGATTTTGACGTCACCACCAGCGCCCGCCTCGGCAAGAAGAACGCCCTCGCTTATGGCTCGACCACGTTAGATTCGCTGCGTTTCGAGCGGGACTTCATCCCGCTGAACCTTTCCTCCGCTGGCGACGTTTCCGGCAGCGTGGTCTTCGCCGGCTTCGGCATCACCGCACCCGAATACGATTACGACGATTACGCGGGCCTGGACGTAAAAGGAAAGATTGTCATCGTCCTGCGCCACGAACCTCAGGAATTCGACGAAAAGAGCGTGTTCGAAGGCAAAGTTTACACCGCCCACTCGCAGATTTTCGCCAAGGCATCGAACGCCAAGATTCACGGCGCTAAAGCGGTACTGTTCGTGAACGATGTCGGCGCGCATTCCGGCGACGGAGACGAGCTGGAGAAATTCGGCGCCACCGCCGGCCCCGACAATGCCGGCATCGAGTTCGTTCAAGTGAAGGCGAACATCGTCAACAAGTGGCTGGCTCTGGACGGCAAGAACCTGGAAAGCGTCGAGAGTGACATCGACAAGAGCCTGCATCCGGAATCGTTCGTTTTGCCCGAGAAGCTAAACATCACCCTAAACGTCGATATCGGGCGCGAGATCAAGACCGTGCATAACGTCGCCGCCTACCTGCCCGGTGAGACCAGCGAGTATGTTGTGATCGGCGCGCACTACGATCATCTCGGCCTGGGCGAGCAGTTCTCCATGGCGCCTTCGCTCGCCGGAACCGTGCATCCCGGCGCCGACGACAACGCTTCGGGAACCGCGGGCGTCATCGAACTGGCGCGCTGGTTCTCGCACCAGCCCAAACACCAGCGCGGCATTCTGTTTTTGACCTTCGCGGGCGAAGAGCTGGGTCTGCTCGGCTCCAGCTACTACGTTAACCATCCCCTGCTGCCGCTCAAAGACGACGTCGCCATGATCAATATGGATATGATCGGCCGCATTCGGGACCGCAAGGTTTATATTGGCGGCGTCGGCACCGGAAGTACATTCGCACCGATTCTCCAGCAACTCGGTCCCAAGCACGATTTCGACGCCGACCTCAGCGAAAAAGCGGGCTACGGATCGAGCGACCATACTTCGTTCACCACCAAGCAAATCCCCACGCTGTTCTTCTTCTCCGGCTTGCACGCCGACTATCACAAGCCGAGCGACACCTGGGACAAGATCGACGCTCCCGATGCCGTCCGGCTGCTGGATCTGGTCGCCGACGTCACCGACCACCTGATCGACGGCTCGCCGCCCCCGCAGTTTGTCCGTGTCGCCGAGACCCAGCCACCGGGCGAGGTCGCCAACCCTCACTCAGGTCGCAGTTCCGGCGGCGGATACGGCCCCGATTTCGGCAGTATCCCGGATTTCACCGAACTACCCAATGGAGTAAGGTTCGCCGACGTGCGGCCGGGTTCACCCGCCGCCAAGGCTGGTCTCAAAGCAGGTGACATTTTGACCCAATTTGACGGCAAACCGATCCAAAACCTGTACGATTTCACGTACGCGTTACGGGCCAGTCATCCTGGGCAGGAAGTACTTGTCAAGGTACTCCGAGGGACCCAAACAATTGAAGCCAAGGTACTACTGACCGAGCGGAAGTAAATCCGCATACTCTGGTCATGGCACCTGAATCGTCCTTCGGAACCGCGCAGGCCTTGACACAAAGCATCGTCAGGACTCTTCCGCCCCTGATCCTGCATCCTTTCGCCGATGCCGGCGGCCCCGGCAAGCTGGTGGAAAGCTCGCGGGCCAATCTTAAGCTACAGGGCTTGTTGCCTCAAGGCGAAGCGACGCGCGAGGACCTGGACCGCGCCCTTCTGGATGGGCGTTACTCCGAACTTCGCATGCTCTTCTATGTTGGAAAGGACCTGGCGCGCTGGATCGAACAATGCATCGAGTTCGCCGAGCGCAATCAGGAGGCTCTTCCCCGTGGAATCTGTTTCCAAAGTTTCGCCGGACTGCTGATCCAGGATCCGCCCACCGGCGTCCAAGCTAAGCTACGCAAATGGGGCGTCGCCGATTACAAATCCATCTTCAGCCGCGCGCTGGGCCTGTATACCCTGTTCGCCGCCGCACCGCCGCGCGAAATGCTGTCCGACGAGTTCGTGCGCTCTTATTTCCGCTTCGCCGACCAAATCTTCCAAGGTAAGCAGAGCGAGTGCGATTTCACGCCGCTCAGCTCGCGCGAGTTCCATTTCGAGCTTTATTCCTCGGGCGAATATTCACGCATGCTGGAACGTTCCTGGGAAGAATAGCCTCCGCCGCTAAACTGATTCGTCTTCAAATTCCGCCAGCGTGGCGAGAAATCGGGACGCCGCGTTCAGGTTGTAGCCCGCAAGGTCTCGCAAGAAGCGTTGTCCAAACGTCGTTCCGGCCATTCGCGCTCCAAATCGCCTGGCCAGCCAAAGGCCAAGTGCCAACACGCCAAGTCCGAAGGCGACGTTAACTACGATCCAGGTGAGCCCGAAGAGACGATATACATCCAGTCCCAGCAGCCCCTTCATCGCGACCATGAAAATCGGGGCCCAGAGCAGCGGACTGATCAGAAGGATCGCCTGCGCGTAGCGGATGCGGAACTTTCGCAGCGTCTCCAGGCGTTTCTGGATCACGGCGACTGGTTGATTGTAGTTTATGCTCAGCGCGAGTGCGATCTGCGCAATCAGCGCCGCTAGCGCCGCGATGGCCGCCGCGTCGAGCACCATCCCGGCGATAGCGAACTTAGGCGTCGCCCAGTTTTTCGCGATGAAACCGCCTAGCACGCCGATGATTGGGAGCGTCACAATCGCCCCCAGCGCCAGCATCCCAGCCAACCGCCACAATGCAAATCGCGCCCGCCTGGCGTAAGTCTCCCGCAACAATTGCTGATTCAGTCGAATGCTCACATCGAGCTTTCGATCATACTCGGCCCACTTCTCCTTGAGTTCATCGAGTTCCATGTTGTACTTCCTTTTTCTGCCTCATGGCCTGCTTCAGGCGGCTGATCTTTGTTGCGACGTTCGTCTCGCTGATTCCTAAAATGTCCGCGGTCTCGCGATAGTTGTTCCCATCCAAGTAAAGAATCACCAGCGCCTTATTCAGAGGATCCAGTTCCCCGATCCACTGATAGAGCAGCTCGACCTCCTCCGACCGGTTTCCCGTTTCGTCGGCCGCTTCGAGCAAATGCTCGCTCCCGGGTACGACGTGCCGCGTCCGAACGCTCTCCCGCCGATAAAACGAGATCGCGACATTGAGCGCGATGCGATACATCCAGGTAGAAAACCGCACCCGCTCGTCGAATGCGCCGAATGATCGCCAAAGCTGGACGATGATCTCCTGCGCCAGATCGTCCCGGTCAGCCGGGTTCCTGCAATAGGAGTGGCAGACCTTGTAGAGGATCTTCTTGTGCTCCTCCACCAGGCTTTGAAACCGCTCCTGGCCGGGCGTTGTCATGCTTCACCCTATTATTCGCGGCAAGGGCCGAAAAAATCACGCGTCCCGCGCGTCTTATGGTTGAGGAGACTTGCCGTGCCCAAACGTTGGTCCCAACATGTCACCGAAACCAGCAACGCTTTGGACCTAGATGCGGGCGTCTTTTCCTGGTCCGATCCCAAGCGCATTGCCGCTTCGCTCAAGCATTCGGCCGAATCGAGCCAGCGCCGCAAAGGCTCGCCACTCCAATCCGCAATGTCGATGCTGAACTTCTACATTAACCGCGCCGGCCACAATCTGCCTGCTAAACAGAAGCGCATTCTGGAGAAAGCAAAGGACGAACTCCACAAGCTATTCGATAAGTCCAAGCCTGCGGGATCGTGATACGATAACGCGCATGCGACGGCTCTGTTTGCTCGCGGCCACGGCCGCCACAATGTTCGCCCAGCTCTCATTTGCTCAACTTGCCGCGCCCAATGACGCGGGTGTCTCCATGGGACACATCCATCTCACCGTTCCCGATCCCGAGGCGCAGGTCAAAGTCTGGGTGGATGTTTTGGGCGCCACGGTTTCCAAGGACGGTCCGTTGAGTCTGGTCAAGCTGCCCGGCATCTTTATCATCGTCTCCAAGTCGACCACCGCGACCGAAGGCTCCGAGGGGTCCACCGCCAATCACATCGGCTTCCTGGTGAAGGATTACGCCGGCCTCAAGGCCAAACTGGCCGCGGCCAACATCCCGACCGTGTTCGACATCGAGAAGAACAAGCAGATCATGGTGACCTTCCCCGACAAAATACGCGTGGAGTTCAATGAGGATGCCTCCATTGACGCCCCCGTGGTCTTCCATCACATCCATCTCACCACCACCGATCCGGCAGCTTTGCAAGCCTGGTACGTCAAGACCTTCGGAGCGGAAGCTACCACGCGCCGCAATCTGCCGGCGGCGAAAATTCCCGGCGGCGAGGTCGATTTTCTGAAAGCGAAAGACGCACCCGCGCCCACCAAAGGCCGCACGCTGGATCACATCGGATTTGAAATCAAGGACTTGGATGCATTTTGCAAGAAGCTGACCGCCGACGGCATGACGTTCGATTTCGCTTATCGCGACGTGCCCGCCATCGGTTTGAAAATCGCCTTCATCATCGATCCGGTCGGAACTCGCATCGAGCTCACCCAGGGATTAGCGGGGAAATAGCCGCGGGCTCGGCTACTTGCCTTTGTCCGTGTAGTGCTCCAGATCGACGTTTCCTTCCCGGCAGGCGAACTCCATCTGTTCGTAATGCGGATCGGGATTGCGCCAAATCTGCAAACCGACGGTCCACTTGCGGTAGTAAACTCGCGGATCTTCGATGGTGGCTTGATAGTCGATGGTATCGGAATCCACCGGCGTGAAGCGCTCCACCACGTGCTCGGCGTCGCTATGAAAATTGCCTGTGGCGTCCAACCACGTTTTGTCGTTGAGATTAGTGGTGTCGATCACCAGCGTGTCGCCTTCCCAATGCCCGATCGAATCGCCCTGCGTCAGCTTGATCTTGGGATCGATGTGCGGGCGCCCATCCAGCGCGATAATGCGGTTTCCATGCATGAACTCCCACAGCATCACGACATATCCGCGCGGCTGCAGAATCTGAAATCCGAATTGCGTCCAAACCTGGTGCGGCACGCCCGATTGCGAGCAATGCGCTTCCGGCTCGTCGTACATATGGTGAAGCTGCAAATCCTGCTGCTTCGCGCGCGCCCAACCTTGGTAGGGAATCTTGCCGTCCTGAGGATCAACGACAATGCTCTTGCCGCCGAAGGCTCCAAACTGCGAAGCATGCTCCTCCACGCCGTAAGGCGCGCTATTTGACTGCGTGATCCAAAAGCCTTCGAGGTTCGGCTTGCCGTCGGCCGTTCGTTGGATCGGTCCGGGCTTGTTCGGCCCTCGCTCCCCGACCCCGAAGATATTCTGACCCCACGCGCTGCTACAGATCGCAATGCAGGCAATAGCTAAAACCGGCACTTTCATCGGCATTCGTATTCCATCAAGCGTGCGTTCTTCTCGGCGTCGAGTTCGAGCGGCACGCGAATCTTCCAGGAGCGCGTAAAAACTTTCGGATCGTCAATGGTGGCTTCATACGTGATGGTCTTCGGTCCCGTGCGCGTGTAGCGCTCCACCACGTGCAGCGCGTCGCTATGATAATCGCCCGATGCGTCCAGCCAGGTTTGATCGTTGAAGTCGGCAACGTCCAACACCAGCGT